>JAWLCE010000020.1:0-80441 GCA_041687335.1 Sumerlaeia bacterium
TGAGGCTCTCCTTTGAAAGCAGAAGCATGCTGTCAGAACGGGGGAGCAAAATCAAATTGTTGGAGGGCGCCGGGGGGGGCAATCGGGCTTGCCATGGGGCGGACCCCGTGGGATACTGAACCGAAAAAGCGGACCGCCCTGTCCTTAATGAGACCGGAGCGGTCCGAAAAACGGCCTCGCCGGGACAGGGGAAGCCGGTCACATTTATATCAAAGGTAGTGCCATGGCGGTCCTGATCGAGAAAGAAACCTGCACCGGCTGCGCCGACTGCGTCGATGCCTGCCCCACCGAGGCGATCCAGATGGTCGAGGAGAAGGCGGTGGTGGACGAAGATACCTGCACGGATTGCGGCGCCTGCGTCGACACCTGCCCCAGCGGCGCCATCACGATGCCCTGACGCCCATCCTGCGGCTGAAATACCAATGCCGGGCGGAGGCTGAAAAGCCCCCACCCGGCATGTTTTTGTTTGCGGCTGACTACTCCAGCACCTCGATGGTGACCGACTGCTGGCTGCCATCGGGGGTGAGGGGGATGCGCAGCTCCAGGCGGCCCTCGGCGGGATAGGAGCGGCCATCCCTGCGATAGGGATTGTGCGGCAGGGCCGGCCAGTGCAGCGTGGCGCCGGCGGGCAGAACGATGCGCACACGCCCCTGCTCGCTGAGTTCATACTCGAGCCGGCCGCCCAGGCGCGCGGCGCTCAGTTGGAGCGTTTCGGTGGAGAGGGTCAGCTCGGCGCCGCCGCCGGTGAGCAGCCGGGCGCCCAGCCGTGGCGGCATGATCAGGCGGGCGATGACCGGCAGGTCGGTCTGACCGCTAGCCGAGACGCTGTAGCGCAACTGGTCGTCCGCCGGCTCGACGCGCGCCTGGCAGACGACCGGGCCGTAGGTTGACTCCATGGTGACGGCGTCGCCCTGGCGGGTCAACCGGCTGGCCGAGGGGACATGGAAGAGGCCCGCCGGGGGGGTGAAGTTGGGAGACTCATCGCCGGGGGTGTGGCTCAGCCGCGAGACATCGCCGACGCTGAAGGTGCTCCAGCCCGGCTGCAGCTTGGTATTGCCGCCGCCGCTGATCAGCCCGACCCGCTCGTGCCAGAGGCTGATGAGGTTCTGGCGGTCCTGGATCCAGCGGCTGGCCGGGACGGGGGCGGTGTAGCCGGAGAGCGCGACGAACCAAGGCCCCTGACGCAGCGTGAGCGCGCGCAGCTCGCCGCCCTCGACCAGCTCGCGGACCTGGGTGGCGCTGGCGGGAGCGGGCTCGATCGGGCCTTCCTCGCCGAACAGGATCAGCGAGGCGGCATTGTCGGGGGTCAGGTTCCAATCGATCTGCTGCCACTGGCCCGCCAGCCAGGCGCGCCCGGCCGGGGTGAAGGTGAAGCCGACGTTGCCGTGGGCGGCTGTCTTGCGATAGGAATTGCGCTCGTCGACCGTCTCGAGTTCGGCGCCATCGGGGTAGGTGGCGAAGCGATGGAAATGGGCCGCCCGCTCCAGCGCCGGGCGCACCCGCTCGTCACCCGAGACCGCGAGGTAGGTCCCGATGGCGTCCATGTAGACGAAGTTGTAGTTGACGACCGGGCCGGCATTCTCACTCCAGTAGCCGCCCTCCTGCTGGTGTTCGGCGACGCGCAGCATGAAGGCCGAAGCCAGCTCGCACCACTCGGGGCGCCCCAGCACCCAACCGGCGATATAGGTCCCCATCGCATGATGGGCCGGGATGTTGTGGACGGTTTTGAACTGGGTGCGGCTGATGCCCTCGTAGCCCAGCGTGAGGGCCTTCTCCCAACGCTCGCGCCGCTCGGCCGGCATGTCATCACGGATCAGGCTGAAGGCGCGGATCCAGCGCGAGTAGGTCCAGGGCATGTAGATCTGGTTCCAGTAGCTGCCGTCCTTCTTGTCGAAGCGGAACATGCCCTTTTCGTCCTGGGCCTCGATGAGCGCATCGCCGCCGGCCATGATGACGTCGAGCAGCTCACGGCTCTTGTAGAAGCGGTTGTCGGGCCGGTTGAGGTTGTAGGCGACAGCCAGCGGCAAGAGGACGTTCTGGTCGCCGACAATGAAGATCCCGCTGCCGAAACGGCCGGTCTCGGCATTGAAGGTCTTGAGGATGCCCGGGACGCGATCGACCAGAAGCTTGCTGAGCCGATCCTTGTAGACCAGCGCCTCGTCGGCCGCCGAGGCGGCGCAGGCCATCAGCATCATTAACAAAATCATGACCGATCGGTTAATCATGATGTCCCCCCTGGTTGAAATGAACGAGCGCTTGGAGTCAACAGCGATGACTATAGATACCTGCAAGAGCTTTGTCGATCAAGATCAAGCAGCGGCGGGGGGGGCAAATCTTGGCGGCAGGCATGGAAGTTTGCTATAGTTGATTCCGCCAAAAAGAACTCACCATGGGGAGCTGCCGATGCGACTGAATGAACTATTAATCGTGTTGCTTGCGCTGATGCTGGCACCCGGCTGCGCCGTGTCGCGGATCACCACCACCGAGCAGACGGCGGTCGAGGAGGCGCTGCTCTCGGCATCGGTCGATCGCTCGCTCGATGAGCTGGACCTGGGCGGCCACGCCGGCCGATCTTTCTTCGTCGCCGACGGGCTGACGCACCTGCCTGAGGGTGAGTATGTGCTGGCCGAGCTGCGGCGGCGGCTGCTGGGGGCGGGGATGATCGAGGCCGCCACGCGCCAGCGGGCGCAAATCCTGATTACGCCAGTGGTCGGCCACTTGGCCATCGATGACGCCCACACCATGATCGGGCTGCCGTCGATTCCGCTGATCGTGCCGGCCGTGGGGACGATTGATCTGCCCGAGCTGGCCATCTTTCGCACCGATACCCAATTCGGGCGCTCGCGCATCGGGGTTTTTGGCCGTGATGCCGACACGGGGACATTACTATTCGATGCCGGCCCGGTGGCCAGCCAATCGCGCTACAAACGCTGGCGAGTGCTGGTGTTTTTCAGCTTCCGCACCACCGATCTGCCGCATCCGTTCTGAGGCCATCAGGGGCAGGGCGGAGCGGCCTGACTGGGGACAATGGGGATCATCAGCGTAATGCGCGTGCCGCGGCCGGGGGCGCTGTCAATCTCCATCTGACCGCCGAGCCAGACAATGCGCTCGCGGATGCTGAGCAGACCGAAGCCGCCGCCGTCGGCGTGGTGACTGGAATCGAGCAGCAGGTCGGGGTCAAAGCCGATCCCGTCATCGGAGACCTGGGCTTGAATCTGGTCGCCCTGCCGATGGAGCCGAACTTCCGCCCGCCGCACTTCGCCATGCTTGATGATGTTGAACAATAGCTCGCGCACCGCATGGTAGATCAGAATACGCAAATCATCGCGGCCGGTGTCGGCGGCGGGGTCCAGATCCAGATCGACGGCGAGGTCGTGCTTGGCGGCCATCGAGCGGGCCAGCCACTCCAGCCCGGCAACCAAACCGCCGTCGTGCAGGATCGGGGGGGACAGCTCCACGGTCAGCGAGCGCGAGAGCGCCACCGAATCATTGATCAATCCCCGGACGCGGTCCAGGGCCTGCTTGTGATCCTCAGTCAGATGTCGCCCGAGCGCCTCAAGCCCATATTGCGCCCCGACCAGCAACTGTTGCAGTTCGTCGTGGAGCAGATGGGCGAGTCGGCGCCGTTCACGCTGCTCGGTCAGGGTCAGCTCGGAGGTCAGCCGCGCGAGTTGGCGCGAACGGAGGCGCAACTCATGGTTGCTGGCGGTCAGGGCGACGGTGCGCTCGGCGATCCGCTGCTCCAGTTCATTGCGCATGGCGCGCAGCTCGTCCTCGGTCTGCTTGCGCTCTGTAATGTCGCGGATGACGGTGATGCGCTGTTGACGGAGTCCGGTGCCATGGGTGCGGTCGTGCACTTCGGTGCTGCGGCGCTGGCCGTCGGCGCGCATGAGGTCGCACTCGATGATGGATTCGCTGCCGGAATTGAGGACGGCCAGCACGCGGTCGCGCGGGTCGCGCGCGAGCAGTTGCTCGATCGGCAAGCCAAGCAACTCGCGGCGCGGGCGACCCACCATGCGCGCCAGTTGCTCATTGCAATCCAGGATGAGGCCGCGCTCGCTGATGGCGATCCCCTCGAAGGAAGCCTCGGCGAGGGTGCGGAAGCGCTGTTCGCTGTCAACGAGCGCCTCCTCGATCGGCAGTTCCCAAACCTTGCGCTCGCGGTAGGCCGAGACAATGGCGAGCAGGATGTAAATCCCGCCCAGGTATTGACCGCCGCGGCCGAGCCAGATCAAGGGGCCGTCAGTGACGGTGATCAGCGAGATGGCCAGCAGGCCGGCGGCGATCATGCCCAGACCCATCGCATACCAGAAGAAAAACAAAAGCCCCGTGCGACGACTGTAAACCCCCATCAGGATGCCGCTGAAGGAGAACTGGGCGATCGCCACCCCCAGCACGGCTTGACGCAGGACTGTGGGACCCTCACCCGGACGCAGGAAGACGGGGAAATTATGATGCAGCACCAGCACCCACAGCAGGCCCAGCGCCACCAAGCAGGCGGTATAGGCAGCCGGCAGCAGCAGCCCGCTGCGCCAACTGCGGGGCTGGATGCGCCCCGCCTGCAAGACTCCGGCCAGATGGCAAGTCCCCGCCGCGCACATGGCGATGTTATAGAAGGCAATGCCGCTATTGCTGAGGCCGCGATTGAAGAGGATCGCCGCCCCGATGCTGGCCCCGCCCAAGAGCAGCATCGCGCACCCCATCAGCAGGACCGGCCAGCGGCCGCTCTTGAGATACTCGGCCGCGGCCAGCCAGACCACGACGATGCTGACGCCGGCGCTGAAAATGCCATTGCACAGCAGCAGCGTGAGAGAAGAATCGAAGGTCCAGCCGGGCCGGTGCCATTTGAGGATCAGGACGGCCGTCAGATAGAGCCCCAGCACGACCCAGGCCAGCGTGTGAAACCATCCCGAATGGTTGAGGCGGTCCAGCCTATCGATCATTGGCCGCGCAAGACCGCTACTGACAGGCAACCCATCCGCTGCCGTCATCGATTTCTGTTCAAGCTCAATCATCACACCTACCGAATCATGATGGCTCACGGCGAAAGAGATGCCGCCGAATCGGCCGGCATTCATTTTGCCCAAGTTGAGCGGCTGGACCAATGAAAAAGCGAACCCCGGGTCGGTCGGCGCCCCGAGCCGGTATGGGCGAGGTCGTCGGACAGACGGGAAGATCTCTCACGAAGACACAAGGACACGAAGTTTGGAGGCAGGGGGCAGCCATGCTAAACACATCGGCAGTGTCGGGCCGAAGACCCGACCTACCAATGAGCCGCCGCGGGAGCGTTACTCGTGGCGCAGGGCGACGATTGGATCGAGGTTGGCGGCGCGGACGGCCGGGTAGAGCCCAAAGATGATGCCCACGCCCATGCTGATGCCCAGCGAAAGCATCAGGCTGATCGGGGTGACATAGGTGGGCATGCCGGCGAAGGCGGTGATCAGGAACGGGATCAGCAGGCCGATGCCGATGCCGATGATGCCGCCGGTGGTGGAAAGCACGACCGTCTCGATGAGGAACTGACGGACGATATGGCGGCGCTTGGCGCCGATGGCGCGGCGGATGCCGATCTCGCGCGTGCGCTCGGTGACCGAGGCCAGCATGATGTTCATGATGCCGATGCCGCCGACCAGCAGGCTGATGCCGGCGATCGAGCCGAGCACGATGCTGAAAGTGCGCTGGGTGGCCTCGGCCTGATTGAGCAGGTCCAGCGGCACACTCTTCTGGTAGTCCTTCTTGGGGTGGAAGCGCTGGAGCATCGCCTCGATGCCGTCGGCGGTCGCGACCACGTTCTTGAGGTCATCGACCTCGACGATGATCTGGTGGAGCTCGATCATCTCGCGGCTGCGGCTGCCGGCGGTGATCTGGGTGAAAACGTCGCCGTAGCGCTGGCGCGCGACGTTGATCGGAATGTAGGCGTCAACATTTTCGTCGGGGGTGCGCAGTCCGCCGCCGCTGCTCATCTCGCTGCGGACGATGCCGATGACCTCGTAGTAGTCCCCGCCCAGGCGCAGGCGCTGGCCGATGGTGGAGCGGGTGGCCAGCAGGCGACGGGCGCCCCACTCGGTCAGGACGACCACGTTGCGGTTCTCCTTGATGTCGGACCAGTTCATCACGCGACCGCCGACCTGCTCGCGCTGGACCAGGTCGAACCAGTCGGGCGAGGTGCCGACCACGCGCAGGTCGAGCGATCGCTCGCCGATGCGGCCCTCCTTGCGGATGAGCTTGACGGGCACAGTGCGCTTGACGGAGGGGAAGCCCTCGGCGATGCGGCGCTCATCCTCGTAGAGCAGGCCATAGATACTCATGAAGCCGCGTACGTTGGAGGCGGTCTGCTCGTCGGCCGGCTTGGCGGCGCTGATGATGATGTTGTTGCTGCCCAAGCGGCGGATCTGGTCCAGGGCCTCCTTGCTGGCGCCCTCGCCGACGGCCAGCATGGCGATCACGCTGCCGACACCGAAGACCACGCCGAGCATCGTCAGGAACGAACGCAGCTTGTGGAGCAGGAGATTTTTGATGCCCAGTTGTATCTCGCGCAAGTGCCTGGTTTGAATCATGACCCTGTTACCGCCCAAATCAATCATTGCCGGCCGCTGGGGCCGACCCTAACGGGAGCGAGGCTTGCCCTCGATGCGTTCGATCCGCCCATCCTTCATCCACATCCGCTGATGGGCATAGGCGGCGATGTCTGGCTCGTGGGTGACCATGATAATCGTCTTGCCCTCATCGTTGAGCCGACCGAGCAGGGCCATGATCTCCTCGCCGGTGCGCGAGTCCAGATTTCCGGTGGGCTCGTCGGCCAGCAGGATCGCGGGGTCGTTGGAAAGGGCACGGGCGACGGCCACGCGCTGCTGCTGGCCGCCCGAGAGCTGCATCGGCCGATGGCCCAGCCGCTCGCCCAACCCGACCATACCAGCCAGCTCGCGCGCGCGGGCCAGACTTTTCTCGGGCTCCCAGCCCTGATAGTAGAGCGGAAGCTGGATGTTTTCCTCGACGGTGGACTGCGGAATCAGGTTGAAGCTCTGGAAGATGAAGCCCAGGTGGCGCAGGCGAATCTCGCTGAGATCATCGTCATCCAAGGTGCTGACGTCGCGTCCGCCGATGTAGTAACGGCCGTCGGTCGGACGATCCAAGCAGCCGAGCACATTCAGCATCGTGCTCTTGCCGGAACCGCTGGAGCCCAGGATCGCCCAGAAGCTGCCTCGGGCAAACCCGGCGCTGACTCCGTCGAGCGCGCGCACCTGCTCGCTGCCCATCTGGTAAATCTTGTGGATATTCTCCAGATAAGCTTCGTACTGCGTGGGGTCGGACTGCAACTCATCCATCGGTTGGGCGAGCATCTCAGCCCTCCCCGCCATCGGGGGCGCGCGTGCCGCCCATGCCGGGGCCGGCACCCTCGCCGTGCGGACGGCGCTCGCCGCCCTCGCCACGGGGGGCGCCCTCGGGACGACGCGGACGCCGCTCGCCACCCTCGCCGGTCGCACCCTCAGGATGAGGACCGCCCTCGCGACGGGGACGTTCGGCGCCCTCACCGGTGGCGCCTTCGGGAGGTGGCCCGCCCTCGCCCCGCTCGCGGCCGCCGCCGCCGAATCGCTGCATCAACTGGGCGCGCTCCTCGGAGGACATGTTTGCAAGGCGCTGGCGCATCTGCTGCTGCTGTTCGGGGGTCAACGCCGCCAGATCGGGCCGGCCGTCACGCATCGGAATGGCGCCGATGCCGGGGATGTTCATGGTCTCGCCCGCGGCCGGGTCGGCGGCGGGCGTGGCAGCGGGAGATTCCGAAATCATCTTCCGCATTTCGCTGCTGACCTCTTGGGCCGGTTCGGAATTGGCATGGGCTGCAGCCAGCGGAGGGTTGAGCAGCACCCGCTCACCCTCCTTGAGGCCGTCGCGGATATGGGCGAGGCTGTTGTTGTCCTGGCCAAGTTCAACGGGGCGTGGCTGTTCGTCGGAGGCATCCACCACATAGACGTGGGGACGTCCGCCGATGCGCAGCACCGACTGCACCGGCACCGAGATCGCGTTGTCGATGTGATCGACGATGATCTCGGCCGCGCAGCTCATGCCGTTGCGCAGGTCCTGACCACTGCCCTCGATGTGGATCTGCGTGTTGTAGACCTTGAGGTCGGGGTTCATGAAGATGCTCATTGCATCGGGCAGCGGGGCGATCGTGGCCACGCGTCCGGTGTAGGTGCGGCCCGGGAGGGCATCCACGGTAATGCGCACCGGCAGGCCCAGACGAATCTTTTCCAAGCTTGTCTCATGGACCTTGACGGCCGCCATAAATGAGTCGGTGGTGGGCAGGTAAATCAACTCCTGGCGCTCGCGCAGCGACTGGCCCTCGGCCAAGGGCTCCTGGTTGCCGCGGAACCCGCCGGACTGGGCACTGGTGGCGTAGACGACCAGACCTGCCATCGGCGCGAAAATCTTGGCCTTGGCAATCTGCTGTTCGATCTTCGTCATGCGCGCCTGTTGGCGCTCGAATTCTGATTTCTTGGCCTGCAGGTCGGCCTCGGCCTGCACGATATTGGCGGCGGCGCGCAGCTTGATGCGCTCGAGCGCCATCTCGTTCTGGCTGACGTCGCTGTCGAGCTGGGCCAGCGTGCGCTTGTAGGTGTATTGCTGGAGCAGCTTGAGCTCCTCCTGGGCCAGCTTGAGGTTCAGCTCGGCGCGGGTGAGGGCCAGCTTGTCCGAATCCAGCTCGGACTGGGAGATATAGCTGTTGGCGGCCAGCTTCTGCGACCAGTCGACCTTCTCGCGCGCCCGCCGCAGCTCCTCGGTGGTGATGGTGATGCGGTTGTCGGCCTCCATCACCATCTTGGGGAACTCGCCCTCGACAAACTTGAGGCGATCCTGGACGGCAAAATCGAATTCCAGCTGAGCCTTGTCGATATCGGCCTTGGCCTGATTCTTGGTGACCTCGAGGTTTTCGCGCGAGGTGATGTAGGAGGCCTCGGCATTCTGGACGCGAATCTGCTGATCAAGCAGCTCGTCCTGCTGGCGGCTGGAATCCAGCTCCACCAGCAAATCGCCCTGCTTGACGCGGGTGCCCTCGGGGACGAGGTAGAGGATCGTCGTGTTGCCCTCGACCTCATTCTTGAGGATCAGTTGCTCGCGGGCCTGAATGGTGCCTTTTTCAGTGACACTGATCGTCAGCGGCCCCTTCTGGGCAGTGAAGATTGCCTTGCCGGTGCCGGCATCGGATCCTTTGTGCTGGAGCGAGGCATAGCTGAATCCACCCACCGCCACCAGCATCGCCAGACCGAGCCAAAAAGCCCACCGCCCCAGCAAATTGCCCTTGCGTGACTTGGATTTCATGAACCGCCTCCCCCAGATCAGTGGCACGCGCACAGGCGCATCCCCGTGGCGCGAGTGCGCGCCACCTTCCATTGTCACAAAACGCGACCCGGATGCAATCCTTACGCGGTGAATCATGGTGATTGGTGCATTCGGCCATGGCGGCCGGAGGGGGCTCAGCGGTGCCGGCGCAGGCGTGCCAGCAATCCAAGTCCGAGGGCCGCCAGCCCCAGCGTCGCCGGCTCGGGGATCGGCGGAGGCTCGGGCAGGTCGGGAAGCGGATTGGAGCCAATGATCCAATCACGCCCACCCATGGGGTTGTCGGGGAAGGGCAGGCCCATCCAGAGGTCATCGCCCCAGAGGATCGGGTCATCCTCGGGGAAGGTGCCGCCCACCAACAGATCGCGACCGGAGGGGTCGTCCGGGGGGTCATCCGAATCATCGTCGGGCATTCCGCCGTAGAGCGCCATCGGCGCGAACCGGCCCAGCCGGGCGCGGGTGGGAGGCTTGACCTGAACGCCGGGCTGGAGGTTGATCAGCAGGTAGAACTGGCCAAAGCCACCGGCGGAGGCGTTTTCATTGGACATGAAATCAATTTCAAATTGGTAGTAGCCGGGGCCGTGGGCATGCAGAAATTCATTGGCCACACCGGGTTCATGAAAAAGCTGCGCCTTGCCGTCGGGCGCGGAGCGAGCGACGGGCGGGGTCAGCTCGCGAGTGCCGAAAATGACCGCCTGCGGGCCGAACGACACCCCCTGGTCATCATTCTGGTCCATCAGATATTCCGGGCTGCGCGCTCCATTGGGCGCCACCAACGTCAGGCGGAAGAAATCCCCCACCCCGATGTTGCCCGGGTTGGGCATGTCGATGGTCGGGCGGCCTTCCCACTCGCTGGCCCGGTCATACTGGCTCCAGGCGATCCAATGGGTGTTGAGCGGCTCGATCCAGAGCGAAAAGCGCATCGCATGATAATGTCCCGGACGATCGGTGGTCAGGTTCTGATCCAGCAGAATCGCGCGCTCATCGACCGCGATGGCCGGCCCGGCCAACGCCGCGACCACCGCACCCAACCCGAGAATGACCAGCCAGCGATTCATCATGCCATGCTCCTGGAGCGTATCCGCCCTATTTGATGCAAAGCGAACAATATGCCAATCCGGCCAGCAACCCCCGTTTCCCGTTGGGTGCCGCAAGTTCAGTATGATGAGCAGCATGGGCGAAGCTTAGGGGAGGGAAAAGTGCCGGCTGGACCAGCGGCGGCACAAAGATTGCATTCCATTGCACCACGAAGACCTTTGGTGCGCAAATGGCTGCATGAATCGTGGGGCTGCCTCAGTCGCGGATCTTCTCGCGGCGCTGGATCTTCTCCAGGTTGAGCCGGAAGATGGCCATTGTGCTCCCCAGCTCGCGCGCCAGCTCGACCGCCTGCCGCTGGACGCGCTCAGCTTCATCCCATTGGCCAAGCTCGGCATGGGCGGCGGCGAGGGTATCGGTGAGGTTGGGCTCGCGCCAATCAGTCAGCTCGCAGGCGCGGCGGGCCAACTCCAAGGCCAGCCGGCCATCGCGGAGGGCGGGCTGCGGGTCAGTGGCCAGCGTCCAGGCGAGACGGTTGAGACGCTCGGGGTCGCGGCTGGCGAGCAATCGATCGGCCAATCCGCGGCGGGTGGGTTCATCCATTCGGCCCTCGGCGGCGCGCAGGTGACTCCAGACCAGCCAGTCGTGGTTCCAAGGGGCCTGCAGCAGCCCCGCCAACGTCAGAAGAGCCAGCAGCGCCGGCACCCCAAGCGCCGCCCACCGACGCAAGCGATGGGTAGAGAACATCTGGCTGACGGCCAAGCCGAAAAGCAGCCCCGCGCCGCAGGCAAGATGACTGGCCGGCCAAGCCCGCACCAGCCCCAGCAGCAGCCCCACAATGAGCGAGACGGTCAGGAAGGCGATCATCCGCGGCGCCAGGAAATGGCGGAACAGCGGCACCCGGCGGCGCAGCGGCAGCATCCAGCCATAAAGGCCGAAGACGACCGGCAGCATTCCCATCCCGCTCCACGAGATCAGGGCAAACTGCGCGCCCGCCGTCAGGATTGCGCCGAAGAAAATGAATGCGAAGACCGCCTGACGCCCAAAAACCAGCTCAAGCCGCGCCCCCAGCGCCCAAAGCAGAAACATACAGAAAGCCAGGTGCAGCAGGTGGACATGGACAAAGGCGGCCGTCAGGAGCGTCCAATAGCGCCCCTCGTAGACACGCTGCGGATTGAAGTAAATCCAGAAGCCGGCCCAGGCCTCGCCGTTGATCATCGACTGGCCCAACATGGCCAGTTGCACCAGCGCGCAGAGGGCGATCATCAGCGGGATGACGACGGGATATGGAAACGGGCGGCGGTCCAAGGGAAGGACTCCCTCACGGGGTTCAGGATGGGGTCAGTTCGGCGCGCAGAACGGCGAGCGCCAGGCGCGCGGCCTCGTTCTCGGCCTCCTTGATGCGCCGGCCCGTCGCGCGGGCCAGCTCACGCCCCTGCACCTCAACGCCGACGAGAAACCGGCGCTCGTGGGCAGGGCCGGCCTCCTCGAGGCGACGGTAGACCGGGACAACCTTCCACTGGCGCTGGGTCAGCTCCTGGAGCGAGGTTTTCCATTCCTCCTCGTCGGGCTCGTCGCGGTCGAGCTCGCTGAGCAGGTGGAGGCGGACGAATTGGCGGCAGGCATCCCAGCCCAGCCGCAGGTAGACCACGCCCACCACGGCCTCCAGGGCCGAGCCGAGGACCGAGAGGCGATGCGTGCCCCCGGTGCCGCGCTCGCCGAGGCCCAGCAGGATGATCTCGCCCAGCCCCATCGCCAGCGCGCGCCGGCCGAGGACGGGGCGGCTGACCAGATGGGCGCGGCGCTTGCTCAGCGGGCCCTCGCGCGCCTCGGGACGGCGTTCACAAAGATACTCCGCCGTCACGGCCGAGAGCAGCGCATCGCCAAGGAACTCCAGGCGCTCATTATCGTGGGCCAGGCCGGCTTCAAAAGAAAAAGAGCGGTGCGTCAGGGACCAATCCAGGTCCTCGGGCGCAAGCCGCTCCAATCCAAAACGCAGCCGGAACTGTTCGACAGCCTGTTGGCGATCGCCCGCGGGGGCGTCCATCAGTTCCCGTTGCGGCCGAAGATGATCGAGCAGTTGTGGCCGCCGAAGCCGAGCGAGTTGCTCATCGCATATTGAAGCTCGGCCTTGCGCGGCTGGTTGGGCACGTAGTCCAAGTCGCAGTCGGGGTCCGGGGCCACGTAGTTGATGGTCGGAGGCATGACCTGGTCGCGCAGGGTCAGGATGGTGGCAATGGCCTCGACCGCGCCGGCGGCGCCAAGCAGGTGGCCGATCATCGACTTGTTGGAACTGACGGCCAGCTTGCGGGCGTGGTCGCCGAAGACGGTCTTGATGGCAGCCGTCTCGTTCTTGTCGTTGAGCGGGGTGCTGGTGCCGTGGGCGTTGATGTAGCCGACCTGGTCGGGAGTCAACCCCGCGCGCCGGATGGCCATCGCCATGGCACGGGCGCCGCCCTCGCCATCGGGGGCCGGGGCGGTGATGTGGTGGGCATCCGAACTGAGGCCGTAACCGACCAGCTCGGCCAGGATCTTGGCACCCCGGGCCTTGGCATGCTCATAATCCTCGAGCACCAGCGCGCCGGCGCCCTCGCCCATGACAAAGCCGCTGCGGTTGGCGTCGAAGGGACGGCTGGCCCGTTGCGGATCGTCGTTGCAGTTGGAGGCGAGGGCTTGCATGTTGCCGAAGCCGGCGATCGCCACCTGACAGATCGCGGCCTCGCTGCCGCCGGCCAGCATCGCCACCGCGTCGCCACGCTGGATCATGGTCATGGCCTCGCCGATGGCATGGGTGCCGGCGGCGCAGGCGGTGACGACCACCAGGCTGGGCCCCTTGATGCGCAGGTCGATCGAGACCATGCCCGAGGCGATGTTGGCGATGCTCTTGGGGATGAACATCGGGCTGACGCGGCCGGGGCCGCGCGAGGCGCAGAGGTTGACCTGCTCCTGAATGAAGCCGATCCCGCCGATGCCGACGCCCAGGATGCAGCCAATCTGCTCGCTGTCCAGGCCCGACTCCATGATGCCGCTGTCGGCGGCCGCCTGGCGCGAGGCAATGACGGCGAACTTGGCGAAGTCCTCCATCTTGCGCTGCTCTTTGCGATCGAACCATTGATCCAGATCGAGCCCCTTGACCTCGGCCGCGATCTGACAGTCGCACCCCTCGGGGTCGAACCGGCTGATGCGGTCGATGCCGGAGCGGCCCGCCAGCAGGCCCTCCCAGAATGTCGGAACGTCGTTGCCGATGGGGGTCACGACCCCCATGCCGGTCACGACCACACGTCTTGCCTCGGTCATGCCTGTATCATCCCTTACTAAATCAAGGCTGCGGCGCGGCTCAGGCCTCGCTGCTCTCGCCCTTGGAAGTCATGTAGTTGACCGCGTCCTGAACGGTAACGATCTTCTCGGTATCCTCGTCGGGGATCTCGATGCCGAACTCTTCCTCGAACCGCATCACCAGCTCGACCAGGTCCAGCGAGTCGGCGCCCAGATCGTCCTGGAACTTCGCTTCCGGCTTGACCTGATCCTCATTGACGCCCAATTCCTCGACAACAATGTTCTTCACGCGATCGGCCACTGACGCCATGATCCGCGCCTCCTTTTTCATTTGAACGGCCCCGAACCGGTGGCCGTGCCCGCGCTCGACCAACTCATGTGCCGGTCGGCCGCGCTTCCTGATCGCTGCGCCACCAGAGGGTGGAACAAACAGATAAGCTATACTGGCACCCAAGGCCGAAAGCAAGCAAAAAGACATTCAGGCGGCCGCCCAAAATAATTTGGCCTCTCCATGATTGAGTTCCCGCCGCCACGCTCTGAGGCGTTCATTTAGCCAGCAGCCCACGGCCGGCTAACCAGATGGGAAAAGCAAGGGCGCATTTGTTGTCGGGGGGGGAGAGCGGGGTTTGCCCAATGTGCGTAGGGCCAAAATCCGGCCGGGGCAAAACAGCCTCGGAGGGGCGAATAGCTCCGGAGCCGCGGATGATGGCCTCATGCATATGGTCAAGCAGTCAGGCTCCGTTAGGAGCCAAACAACAGGAGCCACATCTCTCATGGGAGTTCCGATGAGCCCGGTTGGGCTCATAACAAAGAAAAAGGGGGGCCATGGGTTTGAACCCATGACCCCCAGGCACTCAGCCATCAGGACCGGTCGGTGTTCGTGTTAGAACGAAACCCGGCTGACCTTGATGCTGTGGAACGTCACCCGGCCCGTGTTGCCTCGCGGACCATTCGGGTCAAGGATCGAGTCGTTCAGGATCTCGACCCGAGGCCGCCAACGCGGTGCTGCCGCGGTCGGACCCGCCAGCGGCGCGCTGTGCGAGTAGAAGAAGGCGCCGTATTTCTGCGGCGTCCCCATCCGCGGGGCGCTGACGCCACGCGAACGACGGCTGAAGTCTGTGGCCTGAATGCCGACGTCCGGCACGTTCGGGACCAACAGGTGGACCGTGGTCAACTCCGCGGTCGGCGTGTCCGCACCAACGCGGATCACGTCGGGCGGATTCGACTCGTCTGCGATGGTTGCCGTACTCATCTCAACTTCGATGTAGTACAGCTGATCCGCCACCCACGCAATCGGGAAGTTATCCGCGATCGTCGAGGGGTTGGTGTAGTCGTAGACGTTGTCACCAGGAGTCATCATCAACAGGGTGGGCCCATTCCACGAGGTGGCGCCGGTCGCCGTTCTCTGGCCAGCGATCATATTTCCACCGGAGAATGTGACCGTGCTGTTATTGGTGATGTCCTCGACCCTGATCGAGCCAGGCTGCCCAGCCGTGCCGGTCAGGTTGCTCTGGTTGTAGAGCGTATCTTCAACCGTCATCGAGGCGAGGTCATGGGCATAGACCTTGAGCGACTTCATACAGACGGTGCCGTTGTCGATGTCCGCATTGATGCCGCCCGGGGCGACATCGAGCACACGGAAGATCAGGCGCATGTCCTTGGCTGCAGCGACGCCCGGCTGGAAGAAGCCGTAGGTCGTGTCAAGGAACTGAGGCGTCTGCATCTGGATCGGCATCATCCAGACCTCGAAGTTATTACGCCCGAGGCCCGCGATCGGCGAGTTGGCCCCACCCTCGTTGTCGAGGAACAGGAACTCACCGTTGTACTCGTTCTGGCCCGCACCGGTCGTGCTGAAGTTGTCGTAGAGGAACGACCACAGCGGGGTGGTGAAGGCGGTGGTCTGGGTGGTGGTCACCGACAGGCGGGCCTGCCACACACGATTGGCCACCAGCTCAACATAACCATAGCCGGTGCGCCACTGGGCATCGGTTTGCTTGTTCGCCCCCGCGGCGATGGTCACGCAGAGACCGGACGCCGGGTTGCTCATCGAAGCGCCCGATCCCGTGTTTGTGCTGAGCGACTGGGTCCACCCATGGCCGGGGATGCCGAAGTCAGGAATATCGACGATCGGCGGAGCCGTCGGGATACCTTCGGCCGAGAAACGATCCAGCCCGCCATTGTCGGAGTAGACAATGAAGGACCGGCCTTCGAGCGAGACCGTGGTCCCGTCGGAGGCGAATAAGGTCACGACCTTACCCGAATCCAGAATGCCCGCCGAGCCGGGGCTCGGATACGGACCGGAGCCACCGCCGACGGCCACGGGTGACCGCAGCTCGTCGCGGACGGTGATGGTCCGCGGGTTCTGATCAACGTCGAGCGGATCGAGATTGGTGACATCGATCCGGTTGCCTTGAGGCGGGTTGACAAGATCGCCGGTCGCCGGGTCGATCGGATTAGCATTGTTAATCCGATACGTGCCAGCCTGGACGTGGTATGACCAGACGACACCACTGGCGGGTGTCTCATCATCCGTCACGTACGAGTTAAGATTTAACACGTCCGGAAAGACGAAGATATTAGCCGCCGTGGCACCCTCGGCATTGCCGACGATGATGTCAGGGATTTCACTGATGGTCGGCGCAAGGGCCATGGCCTGAAGGCTCATGGCGAATACGACCGCCACCAGGGTTGCGCTGAACCCCTTCCTCATGCTGCTCTCCTTCGTACAGAATCAGATGCCTTAGTTACTTGATAAGGCATCGTTAAGAAAGCAAAAATATCGATTCGTGAGTGGCACAACCCTCTTTTCGCTCTGGTGACGTCGGCCTTGGCGGTCCCGGACCGGCAGTTTGAACAGAAAATGACCCTTTTGAACGCTGAAATATTAGCTTGCCTGAGCCTTTATATTACCGCACCCCAGTGCTGTCAACCACAAAAATGGTTCTCGGCCGGCAAGCCGGCGCGGACCGCCGGATGTCTGATCGGCCGTGGGACGCTCTGGCCCGACTGCTGATCACTTCTGGCGACGGGGGCGTTACCCGCAGCTTCAAGCCCAAGGTTACAGGCTCCATCCTCGCGTGTTTCGATCGCCAACGCGATCCATTCCTGTCGGTTGGCAGGGGGTCAAGCATAGGCCGCCAAAAAACGAAGATCAATGATTTTCGGAGCCTTGCGAAAAAAAATGTAAGCACCCCTGCGCACTGAGGGGCGCTAATGAGCAATCCCCGCGCGGGCCAGTTTTTCCAGATAATTCCAGGCGCGCCGGCTCTCGCGCGGGAGACGCGGCGCGGCCAGAACGGCGCCGGCGAGGCTGGTCGGCATGTGGGGATAGGGGTCCAGCCGCGCCGCCAGGCGCCACCCCGGGGGCACAGCGCCAGCCGGCTCCTCGACCAGCGCCGCCGCCGCCGCCCGTCCCTCAGTCACCGCCGCCATCGCCGCCGCCGGACTCGGCGCGTGCAGCGGCCGGACCCGGTCCCACAGCCCCGCCGCCACCAACGCCTGGCGGGCCGTGGCTCCCTCGCGCGAGAGTTGGGCATCCTCGATGGCCAATGGGCCCGCCATCAGGAGCTGGGTCAAATCCCACGGCCGCGCCGCCTCGGGGGCCAGGATGATCACCTGCCGGCGCTCCAGTTCAAAACGCCACGGCGGCTCGGCCAGCCAATCCTGCTCGGCGGCCTGCTGCCACAGCTCGTCATCCGAAGTCAGCAACAGGTCGGCCGGCTCCGCGGCCGCCAGCAACCGGGCCAGCTCGAGGGGCGGCTCGATGCGCAGCTCGATGCGTGTGCCATCCATCTGTTCAAAGCGGGCGAGTCCCTCTCCCTTGATCAATGCCGCCGCCGCCGGGTCGACCAGCACCACGAGTCGCGGCCACTGCTCGCGCTCGGGCAATGCGCAGCCGATCCAAACCAGCAACGGGATGAACAGCAGGGCGCGGAGGGGACGTTGCATGGCTGCTCACGCGCCCCCCATCAACAGCAGGTCCAGCATGGAGCCCAACAGGATCAGCACCCCCACCCAGCCGTTGATCGTAAAGAAGGCGAGGTTGAGGCGCGACAGGTCGGAGGGGGCGACGATCGAGTGTTCCCAGGCCAGCAGCAGTCCCGCCGCGCCCACCGCCGCCAGATAAAAGCCGCCCAACGGGCTGATGGCGGCCACGGCGGCCAGCGCGACGATCGCCGCGCCATGGCTGACGCGCGCCAGCAGCAGCGCCCGCCGCCGCCCCAACCGCGCCGGCAGCGAATGAAGCCCCATCCGCCGGTCGAATTCGTCATCCTGACAGGAGTAGATGATATCGAAACCCGCCACCCAGAGCAGCACACCCAGCCCCAGCAGCAGCGGCGGTCCCGCCAGCCCGCCACTGACGCCGATCCAGGCCCCCGCCGGCGCGATTCCGAGCGCCGCGCCGAGCCAGAAGTGCGACCAGCGCGTCCAGCGCTTGGTGGTGGAGTAGCCCAGCAGCACCGCCAGCGCCACCGGCGACAGCGCCAGGGCCAGCCAGTTGAGCATGCCCGCAGCCACGATGAAGAGCGCTGCCGCCGCCAGCATGAAGCCCCACATGAAACGGCGCGAGAGCAGCCCGGACGCCAGCGGCCAATCGCGCGTGCGCGGGTTGAGGCGATCCAGCGGGGCGTCATGCAGGCGGTTGAAGGCCATCGCCGCCGTGCGCGCAGCCACGCAGGCAACGAGTATCCAGAAGAAGGTCCAGCCGCTCGGCCAGCCGCCCGCCGCCAGCAGCATCGCCACCAGCGCAAAGGGCAGGGCAAAGATGCTGTGCGAGAAGCGGATGGCGCGCAAGGCCAGCGCCAACTGACGCGCCGGGCGGGCGGCGGCGGATGAGTTGGGTATCAAGGCTCGGACTCCGGCGGCGACTGGGGCTCGGCCGAAACCTCAGCCGGCTCGTCGCGACCGGCGGGGGCCATGAAGCCCATCAGCTCGACGCGATTGCCCAGCTCGCCGCTGCCGGCGCCGGCGGCGCCAAAGCTGATCGGATAGAGCCGGCGCCGCGCCAGCCCATGGCCGACCAAGAAATCCTCGACCGCCAGGGCGCGCGCCATCGCCAGGTTATAGCCGAAATCCAGACCGTGGGCGGTGTCGGCGTGGCCCATGAGAGTGAGCCAGACACGGTTGTTTTCGCCAAGCCAGCGGGCATATTCGGTCAGCCGGCGGCGGGCGGCCCCGTTGAGCTCGGCGCTGGCCTCATCGAAATAAACGGGCTCAAAGGTGCGGCCGACCAGCATGCGCGCGCCTTCGCCGAGGGCGGCGGGGTTGGCGGGGCGGGTCAGGCCAGACTCGCCGGCGGGGGCGGCCTCGGCGGCCGGAGGGGCGGGGGTGGGCGTTGGCGCGGGCGGCTGGGGGCGGGCCGCCGGACGCCGCGCCGGTGGGGGCGCCGCCCTCTCGGTGACCGCGGCGCCCCGCTGACAGCCGGGCGTCAGCGCCGCAGCCAGCAACACGCCCAGGCTGCCAGCCGCCGCGAGCCACTGGATGGCGCCGCCCCTGATCATGTTAATCCGCCTGTGGCCGGGCCGGCGACCAGGCGGGCGACTGTGCTCCGAAGCGGGTATTGGTCAGCTGGCGCAGGTTGCTGCCGTCAATGAACACCGAGTAGACCTGGCGGGTGTCGGTGCGATCGGAGCAGAAGGCCAAGAGCATGCTGTTGGGCGCCCAGGTGGGGTCCTCGCCCTGCGTCAGCATGCGCTCCTCGGTGCCGTCGGGCCGGATCAGGTAGATGCTGAACTCGCCGCCCGAGCGGCGGTGATAGGCGATCCAGCGACCATCGGGCGACCAGGAGGGCGCATCATTATAGGTGCCGTTGAAGGTCAGCCGGCGCTCCTGACGCGTGCGCACGTCCATGATGTAGACCTGCGGGGAGCCGGTGCGATCGCTCTGGTAGACCAACTGGCTGCCGTCGGGTGACCATTCGGGTGAGGAATCGATTGAGCGGTTGTTGGTCAGGCGCTGCATGTCGCTGCCATCCCGGCCGAGGGTGTAGAGTTCGGAATTGCCGTCGCGCGAGAGCGTCAGCGCGATCCGCTCATTGGTCTCGGACCAGCTCGGCGAGATGTTGAGCCCGCCCTGGCGCGAGATCCACCAGGTGCGCCGGTCCGACAGCCGCATGCCGATCAGGTCGGGATTGTAGTCGCGATAGGTGGTGAAGTAGACCTCTGTGCCGCGCGCGCCCCAGGTGGGCGTGGCGGTCAATTCGCCGGGCCCGGTCAGGGTGGTCAGGTTCTGGCCGTCGGCATCGATCAGCGAGACCTGCTTGCTGCGCCCCATCGGTTCGCTTTGTTGAATGAACATGATGCGGGTATCGGCGACGCCGGGGTAGCCGGTGATCTGCTGAATGATGTCGTTGCTGATGCGGTGGGCCAGTCGGCGGGCGTCTTCGAGCTTATAGCCGGTGTATTGCCGCCCCAGCATGCTACGCTGGCCGACCGTATCGTAGAGGCGCACCTCGGCCTCGATGTCATTGGTGACCGGATTGACCGTATAGTTGCCCTTGACCAGGTGGGTCGCGCCGATGCGATACCACTCGGCGAACTGGATGGCGTTGCGGGCCAGGTCCAGCCGGTGGGTCTGCTCGGCGAAGGCCGCGTTGCGCGGGGGCTGGAAGAAGCCCGACAGCTCCAGGTCGTTCATGATGACGACCTGAAAGAGCTCCTCGTTGAGGCGCGCCCCGCGGGCCTCGAAGGGGGTCACGGCGATTGTAATCAGCTCACGCGTCGGAGCGCTCACAATCCCGATATCAATCGGCTGGGCGGTGGCGGGCGCGATGGTCGCCAGCACCAGCAGGCAGGCCAGCAGCATCCCCTGGCGGGAGATCGGCATAAACAAACGGCTCATCTTGGTAGGTCGGCTCCTGTCGGAATCATCGCCGCCCCGGCGCGCCGGTCGGCGGCGCGGGGGGGGACGGTTCGTCTTCATCGTCGCCAATCGGATGACTGTCGCGCAAGCGGTATTACATCAACTTCAGGCGAGAAACGGCGTCATGCGCGGCCTGCCCCGGCGGCGAAGGCACAGCGAATCAATCATACCCTGCCCCGCGCCTCGCGTCGAACCTTGTTAACCCAGACCCCGCCCGCTCCCGGCCGGTTTGGCCAAGTTTTCCCGATCACCGGCCGGCGGCATCAGGGTTTCCAATCGAGTGGGCGATCTGATAGAGTATCAGGTCATATTTAGTTCCGGCGGTCGCACCAATGCCCCCAGCCCCACCGCAATCGCGCGCCACACTCGCCTTCGTGACGGTCAGTCTGGCCTGGGGGACGACCTATGCCGGCAACCGGGTCGCGGTGCAGGCGATCCCGCCCTTTGCGCTGGCGGGGATGCGCTTCGCCATCGCCGGCGCGGTGATGATGCTGGTGCTGCGCGCGGTGGGCATCAAGTTCCCGGCCCTGCGCGACTGGCCGCGGCTGGCGCTGATCGGCACGCTGCTGCTGGCGGTGGCCAACGCCCTGATGGCCTGGGCGCTGCAATACATTCCGACGGTGATGGTGGCCCTGCTGATCAACGTCGGCCCGCTGATGTATGTCGGGCTGCAATCGGCGCTGGGCGAGCGCGTGCCACGCGGGGCATGGGCGGGGTTGGGGATCGGCTTCAGCGGGGTGCTGATTCTGATCGCCCCCAGCCTGCTGGCGCTGGAGGGCGCCATTGCCCCGGCCGACAACCCGATGACCTGGCTGGCGATGGGGGCGCTGATCGTGGGGCCGTTCTCGTGGACGGTGGGTGCGATCTATGCCTCGCGGCGGCCGGTGGGCTGCCACCACCTGATGAGCGCCGGCGCACAGAGCCTGGTGGGCGGCGTGGTGGCCTTCGTTTTTGCGCTCATGACCGGGGAACTCTGGCGCATCGACCTCTCTCACCCGCAGATGACCGAGGCGCTGTGGGCGGTGGTCTGGCTGATCGTCGTCGGCTCGTGGCTCGGTTACGTGGCCTACATGTATTGTGTCATGCACCTGAGCTCGCCGCGCGTGGCGATCACCACCTATATCAATAACGTGGTGGCGCTGGCCGTGGGCTGGCTGGTGCTGGGCGAGCGGCTGAGCCTGCCGATGCTGCTCGGCGGCGCGGTGCTGGTCTCGGGGGTCTGGATCGTGCGCCATCACACGCTGGGGGCGGTCGACGGCCGCCCGATCCGTCCGGCGGCCTTTGCCGGGGAGCCGCAAGAGGACGCAAAATGATCGGCCGGCCGGCGCGGATGCGATGGAATCCGGCGCAGGGGTCTGATAAAATTGAATGGGGAGCCGTCACGGCGAATCGAAGGAGTGCCCACCATGCCCGCACTTGAACATATCCTGCACGCGCCGATCGAGCCGGGCCTGGACCTGGTCGCCGAGATCGCGCGGCTCAAGCGCGAGCTGAATGCCGTCATCCTCGCCCACTATTATCAGGAGCCGGCGATCCAGGACGCGGCCGACCACGTCGGCGACTCGCTGGCGCTGGCGCAGGATGCCGAGAAGACCGACGCCGAGGTGATCGTCTTTGCCGGCGTCCACTTCATGGCCGAGACGGCAAAGATCCTCAACCCGGACAAGCTGGTGCTGATGCCTGATGCCGAGGCCGGCTGCTCGCTGGCGGACGCCTGTCCGCCCGAGGCCTTCGCCGAGTTCAAGGCGGCCCACCCCGACCACCTGGTCGTCTCCTACATCAACTGCTCGGCGGGGATCAAGGCGCTCAGCGACGTCATCGTGACCTCGAGCAACGCCGAGAAGATCGTGCGCGCGCTGCCGGCGGACCGGCCGATCATCTTCGCGCCCGACAAGAACCTGGGGCGCTATCTGGCGCAAAAAATCGGCCGCGAGATGGTGCTGTGGGACGGCTCGTGCATCGTCCACGAGCTGTTCAGCGAGCGGCGCATCGTTCAGCTGAAGGCGATCCACCCGGGGGCGCTCGTGCTGGCCCACCCCGAGTGCGAGGAGCCGGTGCTGCGCCACGCCGACTTCATCGGCTCCACGGCCGCAATCCGCAAGTTTGCGCGCGAGACGGCGGCGCGCGAGCTGATCATCGCCACCGAGCCCGGCATCCTGCACCCGATGAAGCAGGACAGCCCCGACAAGGTCTTCATCCCCGCCCCGCCGGCCAACGCCTGCGCCTGCAACGAATGCCCGCACATGAAGCGCAATACGCTGGAGAAGCTCTACCTGTGCATGCGCGACCGGCGGCCGGCGCTCGAAATGGACGAAGAGCTGCGCCGCGCGGCCCTGCGCCCGATCCGGCGAATGCTGGAGATGAGCGCCTGATCGGCGGGGATAGATATTCGGATCTCTCACAAAGTCACCAAGACACCAAGGGACACAAAGCTACTTCGTGCCTTGGTGGCTTTGTGAGATGACTTGTTCCGGCCCTAAGATAGATTTTTAACGGTAAATTTGCCAGCTGCCGGCGGCGTTGATCCCGGGGTTGAATCGCCACAGATCGCCGTGGATGAGCAGATGCCTGTTATACTGGGCCCCTCCGCCGAAGATGTAATGCCTGCCGTAAGCATCGCCCCAGCCGGCCGCGCCAAATCGGTTTTGCGGGTGCGCCCGACCATCGGCCGTGATCCCGCTCATCACGCTGTCGCTCAGCCCGCCCAGCCAGCTCCACTCGCCGCTGGCGATCTCGTAGCGCCACAGGTCGTTCCTGTAATAATCGTAATAGGAGGATGATGACCGGTCTTGCCAACTTCCCCCAAAGAGCATCAATGAGCCATCGGCGCCGACCCAACCCGTGGCGGTTTGGCGCGGCCCGGGCGTGTTGTCGGGATGCGGCACCCCCGGCTCGCCGCGCGTCTCGTGCTGATCGACCAGCTCCGACCCGTGCATCCAAGTCCAGAGCCCGCTGACCGGATCGAAGCGCCACAGGTCGGAGAGATAGCCATACGCACCGGCAGCGTCGCGACCATATCCGCCGTAGAGCCAGAAGGTGCCATCACGGGCGGTCCAGCAGGTGGCATTGGTGCGCGACCCGGGGCGATTGCCTTCTTTGGCGACCCCGCGCGTGCCGTAGCTTCCACGGCCGGTGGTCCCCCCCAGCCAAACCCACTGGTTGATCGGTGGGTTGATGCACCAGAGGTCACTTAAATATGTCGTCTCGTCGCTCGCGCGGCCATACCCGCCGAACAACCAGATGCGACCGTCGGGGCCGCTCCACATCGCAGCGCCACTCCGCGCGCCGGGGCAGTTGTCAGGGGCGGCGAGCCCCCGCGTCCCGTAGACGCTCGCCTGATTGCTCTCGCCCGTGCCATTGACCCAGGTCCAGTGGCTGGTGGTCGGGTCAAATCGCCAGAGGTCGGCGGTAGTAATAGGCGCTGCGGTGTATAAAGAAGTTGTTGTCTTGCAAGAGCCGCCAAAGAGCCACAATCCCCCATCGCCCGCCGTGCAAAAGCTCGCCGCACTCAAGCCGCCCGGAGTGTTCTCACCGGCACCGACCCCCTGGGTGCCAAAAACCGCCGGCTGGGCGGGCTGAAAGCTGCCATGGCGAAGCGACCACCTGCCGCTGACGGGGTCCTGCCGCCACAGGTCAGCAAAAGAATAAGATTCTGAAACAGGACTTTTGAGCTCGGTCACGCCAATGCCCCCATACAACCAGCGAGCGCCGTCGATGCCGGTCCAGTAGGCGGCCCCGTAGCGCCCGGCCGGCCAAGTGGCGGTTTCGGGCAGGCCGGGTGTCCCATAGTCGCCGTAGGTCCAGTAGCGACCCGAGCCATGGTGCCAGATCCATTGGTTGCTGGCCGGCTCGTATTGCCAGAGGTCATTGGTGAAGGTCGGGCCGAAACTAAATAGGGCAAAAGTGCCTGCCCCATCCCGGCACTGCCCGCCAAAGATCCAGAGACTGCCATCGGCCCCCTGCCAGCCAGCCATCCCGCTTCGCGCGCGCGGATTGTTCTCGGGCGCGGCCACGTGCCGGGTGCCGTAGATGCCGGGTCCCTCCTGCGGCCCCTTCAGCCAGGTCCAGAGGGCGGTTTCGGGGTCGAGCGACCAGACTGACCCGCACTCTGTGAAGCGCAGGAAGGTGCCATCGGTCTTTGTGACGCCGATGCCGCCGCCGATGCCGGGCGTGTTTTCTTCGGCGGCAATGCCGCCCCTGATCCAACTCCACTCGCCTGCAATGGGGTCGAAGCGCCAGATATCATCATGGACCTGGTACACAATTTGAGGCCGCCCGAGCAGATCCGTTTCAATACGGCTTGAAACCCCACCGGCGAGCCACAACGCCCCATCGGCGCCAGTCCAGCCTCTGGCACCTATGCGCCCTGACGGATGAGGGGATTCTAGGGGTTGGGATTCAGTGCTTGTAATCAGGGTCCATTGCCCGGTAACCGGATCCAGACACCACAATTCGGCAATAATTTCCAAAGAGTTGCCGGAGAAAAACCAAAACTTGCCGTCGGGTGTAGTCCAGGTGGCATTCTTTTCTGGAGATGGGCACTTGTCGCTTTGTTTCCTCGCCCATGCGTTGGATGGGGGATCATAGACCCAGGTATCATAGTGATAGTCAAACGGGTAGTAATGACCGATTCCGTGACCGCCATGGAGCCAGAGCCGTCCGTCGGTGCCGGTCCAGGTGACACCATACATGCGACCTTCCGGCCGATCGTTTGAGCTGGCGTCTGCCATGATCAGCGTCCATTGGTGCGTGGCCGGGTCGTAACGCCAGAGGTCGTTATAGATACCTCCAATTGCACTCCCTTTCCAGGAGCCTGCCACAAAACCTCCGCCGAAGAGCCAGAGCGCGCCGTCGGCGCCAGTCCAAGTCATCGCCCCCTCGCGCGGGTCGGGGCGGTTGAGCGGGTGCGCCACGCCCTCGCCGACGTGATACCCCAGCGACATGTAGTCGTGATGCCCACCCAGCGGTGCCCACTCTCCCGCCACGGCGACATCGGTCGCAAGCGCGGCGGCAATGGCAAGGATGAACACTGGCACAATTCGCCAGCCCCGATCCATGCGCGCCTGGGCCATGATCATGCTCCTTGGGTAATTCAACGGCCAATCAACAGGTTAATAATATAATCACGCCACATTTTTAACAAGGATCAAATGGGAGCCTCTCACAAAGTCACCAAGACACCAAGGGACACAAATTTTCTTCGTGCCTTGGTGGCTTTGTGAGAGATCTTCTTATCTTCTCTTTCAGCGATGCCGGGCGGAGGCCATGGCCTGCGGCGTCAGCGCGTGCGGGGCCAGTGCCAACAGGCTGAACAAGGCCACCGGAATCAGCCAGCCCGGTTTCTCGCTCACCAGGTTCCACATCAGCAGGCCCAGCACCAGCGTCAGCGCCGGCGGCACCAACAGCATGGAAGTGCGGATTGTTTTTTGCCGCAAGGCCACGCCGATGTCGTGGAACAGCCAGATGAACAGGGCCAGCACGAGGCAAAATAATAGGAAGATGAACAGCGGCATCACAAACAAGGTCATTCCGGCGATGATCGCAAGGAATAGGACCGTGTGGTCGCCTTTGGCGGAAGAATATAGTCGCGCCGTGAGGGCCAATCCATTCAGAACCCATGCCGTAGTCAAAGAAACCAGCCAGAGCAGCGGCAGGATGGCATAGCCGAACGGGTGCCCCTTGAAAAAGAGTATGTCCTCGCCACGCAGTTCGGCGAGCAGCGCCGGATGACGGCCGCGAAGCAGCAACTCAACGGCCACGGTGAGCAGGGCCAGGAATGCGATTCCCAGATAAATGTTAAACATATGGCGGAATGAGAAACGCAGCAGCGGGGACGTCAGCTCATCATTGCGCAGGGGCAGCGTCAACTGAAAGGAAGACCGTTGCTTGTCTAATAGATAATCGCCGGTTGCCACAAGCATATTGATCGGCAAATACGAAAACATCCATGGCAAGGACTGCAATACCCAGATACCGTGGCCTGCCCAGCAAGCCCACACCAGCAGGGCGGCGGGAACGAACCAAAACCAGCGTAAACTAAACTTGGAACCGTCCCCATTTGTTCCGAACCAAGCGAGCGCGGCGGCGGGGGTGGAGAATGGTTTGAATATCTTGGGGCCGATGTCCTTGCCGCGGCGGTCCGGCAGGGTTTGCTTTACGCGCAGGCCGGGCTGGTGGCGGGCGAGGGCGAAACCTCGCAGCGTGCCCAGCCACGCGATCGGGATCAGGCCAAGCGCCAACGCGATATCGAACTTTGTGATTTGCGATGAATCCAGGATCACCCAGCGCAGCAGCAAGGCGGCCAGGCCGAGAACCACCAATAATTTACGACCGCCGGGCCGCATCGTCATGATCATCGCCACCCAAAACGCCACCACCCAGAGCACCACCAGCGGGAAGAAAATGGGCAGCCGCAGCCCCAGCCACCACCGCAGCAGCAATGCCGACGGCAGGTAAACCGCAGGCACCATCGCCAGCAGATGGATGAAGGATATGTTGACAATGGTGCGATCACTGAGCGGCAACGTATGGAGCGAGGCACGCAGACCGGCTGCGCGCGAGGTCACGTCATGCAGGCCGACCACCACCAGCCCACCCACGACAGGTGTGGCCAGAAACATCATCGTAATAAGGTACACCTTCATGTGGTAATCGGCCACCGAAGGGCTATTCATTTGATATATGTTGTACATGAAGCCGACGATGAAGGCGATGCAACCCAGAATCCACCATCTGGTCCGGCGGAGGAATTCCCAGGTCAAGGCGTGAGCGGGTGTGTGCATCGTCTTCACTCCTACCGCGCGCGCGCGATGAAGATTTCATCGATGCTGGCGCTGCGGTCCTCGAGCAGCTCGGCGCCCTGGCGGGCGGCTTCGTCGCGGAATTGCTCGAGCTGGCCATTGACGGTGAAGCTCCACTCGGCGCCGGCGCCTTCGGCAAAGAGCACGCCGGGGAGCGCGGGGCATACCGACAGGGGCGCGGCAAAACGCAGCGTCAGACGGCGGTGGGCCTGCTTGATCGCGTCCAGCTCGCCACTCATGACGAGCCGCCCCTCGTTGATCATCGCCAGGCGGTCGCAGACCCGGTCCACCTCCTCGAGCAGGTGCGAGGAGAAGAGCACCGTGCGCCCCTCGTCGGTAACCGTCTGGATGATCGCCAGCAGGATGTCGCGGCGCACGATCGGGTCGAGGCCGCTGGAGGGCTCGTCAAGGATCAGCAGCGGCGGACGGTAGGCCAGCGCGACCAGCAGCCCCGCCAGCGCGCGCCGCCCGCGCGAGAGGTCATTAACCTTCTGGGCCGGGTCCAGCTCGAAGGCCTCGCGCAGCGACTCGGCATAGGCATCGTCCCAGCCCGGGTAGAAGGCCCGGCGGTAGCGGATCAGCTCGCCGACGCGCATCCAGCCGGGCAGGTCGCGGTCCTCGGATAGGTAGCCGATGCGCGAAAGGACGCCGGGCGGGTCGGCCACCGGATCGAGCCCGAAGACGCGCACGCTGCCCTGCTCGGCGCGCAGCAGCCCGAGCAGATGGCGGATGAGCGTGGTCTTGCCGGCGCCGTTCTCGCCGACGAGGCCAAAGACCGACCCGCGCGGCACCTCGAGCGTCAGGTTGTCGAGCGCCGTCTTCTGGTCGAAGCGGCGCGAAAGGTTCTGGATCGAGATCACCGGCTCGTTCATGGCTTGTCGCTCCTCAGGATCTTGCCGCGCTCGCGCAGGCGGCGCGCCAGCTCATCAAGGCCGATGCCGAAGTGGCTGGCCTCGGCCAGCAGCATGTCGATGCGTTCGTTGAGCACCTTGTCGACGGCGGCGGGCGCCAATGGCGAGCCGCCCTCGGCCAGGTAAACCCCCGCCCCGCGCCGAGTGACGACGACGCCGGCGGCCTCCAGCTCGCGGTAGGCGCGCGCGACGGTGTTGGGATTGATCAGGAGCTGCTCGGCCAGCGCGCGCACCGAGGGCAGCGGCTCGCCCGGCGCCAGCCGACCCGACGCCGCGAGGTACTTGACCTGGTTGACGATCTGCAGGTAGATCGGCAGTCCGTCGCCGCTGGTGATCCGCAAATGCATGGCCGCCCTCTAACTGTATTAGTGTGTTCATACAATAGCGGGCGGCGTCAAGGGCAAATGTGGAACCTCTCACAAGTCACAAAGCCACAAAGGAACGCAAAGTATCCTTGGTGCCTTGGTGGCTTTGTGAGAGAGCTTCAGCTTTTTGACGCAGAGGCGCAGAGGCGCCAAGTCTTGTTCGTAGTTCCGCCTTCAGTCGGAAAATAGCAGGGTGGCCGAAAGGACAAGTTGTCAGGCGTATTCCTCGAGCACGCGTCCGGGCTGCTTGCGAATCTGCGTCCAGTATTCCTCGCGCACGTCGGGGTCGATCCTGACCTTTTCGCCTCCCCAAGGGTAACGATCCTGGCCGTTGCGCTTGGGTCCGGAGATCCAATAGGTATCCGCCGTCTCCGCATCGACATAATTGCCGCAGCCACGCCTATCCCTATAGAGCCACTTATCGCGCCACCAGATCGACTTGCCTGTCTTGGAGAACATGACGCGCGAAATCCATGCCGGGCCGTTGTCGTCATGTCCGCCCGCGTGCGTCTTCAACTCGATGTACATGATTTTGGTTTTATGCATGGCGGCTGTCCATCCTGAATTGGCATGAGATTGACAGCATAAATTATTTTGTCAAGCACCCCAACCACCCGACCGGGAACGGGGGGCGGATGTCATTGGTCGGCCGGGTGGGGCGAGGTATGATGAATCATCAAGGCGTGAGGGAGGCGGAGAATGTTTCGAGGCGGCCTTTTCTCAATCCTGCTGCTGGCCCTGGCGGCGGTTTATGTAGGGCCGGTGGGCGCTGCAGAGGCGCCTACCGCGCCGGCGGAGGTCGCTCAGCCCGAGGCGGCCGGGCGCGAGGCGGAGGTTGCCAGCCTGCGCGCGCAGGTGGCCCGCCTGCAGGCCGAGCTGGCCGAAACGCGCGCGCGACTGGCGGCGCGCGAGGACGAGCTGGCCGAACAGCAGATCGAGCTGGACCGCACGCGGCACCTGCTCGAGCGGGCGCATTATCAGTATTACCAGCTTCAGCGGGCGCGGACGGGCAGCTCGGCGGTGCCGGTGGGGCCGATCCAGCAGCGCCAGCCGCGACTGCCGGCGCCCACACGCCCGCCGGCGACCGTGCGGCCACCAACGATCGGGCGCGCGCCGGCGGCGACCCTCGAACAGGTCTTCATCCTCAACCGGGGCGACCAGCGGTTGATCGAAGGGCAGTTCCTGATCCGGCTGCTGCGGGTCAACCCGGGGCGCGACCCGCGCGACGACCGCGCCGAACTGGTGGTCGATGCGGGAATCGGCCAGCGCACCATCAGAATCCGCGAGCTGACCACGATCACGGTGGAGAACTATCAGATCACGACTGAGGATATCCTGCCGGCCGAGGGCCGCCCCGGCGAGGGGCGCGTGCGCCTGCGCGTGCGACCCATCCGGTAGCCGGTGAATCAAAGTATTTGCGTGCGAAACTTCAAGCCAGAAGCAGCTCGGGGCGCTCCAGCTCACGGCGCAGCTCGTCGGCTGGCTCGCCGCTGAGGATCTGGAAGACCGAGACCAGATTGGTGGTCTGCAGCAGCTCCAGCAGTCGGGGAGCGGGGGAAAGCAGACGCAATTCGATTCGCTGCTTGCGCGCCATGACCTGAAAACCGACAAACACTCCCAGCCCGGTGCTGTCGATGAACTGGACGCCGCCCAGCGCGAGATCGAGCCGGTGACAGGATGGATCATTCATCAACTGCTGGAGCCGGTCACGGATTTGGGGGGCGTTTTGGGAAAGGATGTAGCCCTGCAGCACCAGCAGTATCCGGTCGCCCGCTTGATAGACGGTGATCTCACAGCCTTGGGATGAACTGCCGGCGGGGGATGAGGAGGGTGGGAGGGATTGGGTCATGGTGCCCCGGGCGCCGGACCGGCGGTCGTCAGTTTACCGAGCAGTTCCAGCCGGCGCCGGGCGCGTGCGGCATGGCGTTCATCGCCTCGGCTCTGGCTCAACTCATAGACCATTTCCCAGACCTGCCGCGCCTGCTGATACCACTCCTGCTTCTTTTCGTAAATCAGGGCCAGATTGTTGAGTATTGAAAGATCATCGGGCTCCAGCGCGCGCGCGCGCTCATAGGCCGCGGCAGCCTTGACGTAGTCACCACGCTGGATATGGTCGAGCGCGGCGTGGCAAAGCTGGCGGACGCGCCCATCGCCCCCGGGCTGGGTGAAGTCGGTCATCGGGACCGGATTCATCGATCGTGTGGGCTTTAGTGGCGGGGCGACCGGGGCGGAGGGCTCACTGCTTCGCAGGGGCGATTCGGCGATAAGCATGGCCGTCAGGTCGGCGGCCTCGGCGCCGGCGCGGATTTCGAAGATGGCATCCAGCCGGGCCATCCTGAAGATCTGCGCCGCCGCAGGGGAAGGGTTGAGCAGGAACAGTTGAGCCTGTGCCCGCTGGGCGATCATTTTCAGGCCCACCAAGGCCCCCAGGCCGGCACTGTCCAGATATTCCAGCCCCGCCAGGTCGATGAAGACCCGCCGCAGCGGGGGCACAATCAAACCACGCAACTGCTGCTGGACCAACTCGCAGTTCTCATTGACCAGCCGGCCGCTCAGCAGAGCCAGGGCCTCATGCTGATGGACGCAGGTCCTGATCAGGAGATCCTTCATCGGCTGGGGATGGCCTGCGCCGCTCACTGCGGATCATCGAGGAGCACTTCCTCGGCAGCAGCGGGCGCAGCGGGATCATCCTGCAGCATTTCCTCACCGGCCGGCGCAGCGGCGGGGTCCTCCACGCCGGTCAACTGGTTGACCTGACGGACGGTATCGATGACGCGGAACATCTTGGGCACCGAGATGAAGATCGCATGAGTCCGGACCTCCTGGCTGTTGCCGTAGGCCGGGTATTGCGAAATGTTCTCGAACTGCAGGCGATGGAGCTCGGTCGTCGGCTGGGTCCGCAGCACCTCGTAAAGGAAACGCCAGGTCCGGTCATTGGTGGCCGTATAAATGATCTTGATCGGCAGGCCGACACCCGGTTCGGTCTCGGAGGGCGCTAAAGGTGCTTCCGCAATGGTCGGCTCCGTCGAGACCTCCGCCATACCTTCCATGCCGAACTCCTCACCCATCTCACCGCCCATCTCTTCTTCCATCATGAATTCCATTTCATAGAAGTCATCGATTGACTCCTCGGCCTGCGCCACCACCTCCATCTTGCCCATCGCCAACTCGTCGTTGGGCAAGGTGGCCGGATCGATCGGACCGACGATGGCCGGCTCGATGGCGACCAAGCTCTCTTCGTTGAGGCGCAGATAGCTGTAGCCATCCAGCAGCACCTGGCTGATCTCGCCGACCCCATTGGCGGCCGCAAGCTCCAGCATGCGGTTGAGGCTGCGCAGCTGTTCAAAGGCAAAGTAGAGCTTGTTTTCCTGCAGGCCGAGGATGACCTCGCCGGGCAGTTCCAGATTGATGTCGAGGATCCGGAACAGGAGGTCACGATCCAGTCGCGAGCTGTGGATCAGCACCCATTGGTCCGGGGAAGCCTTTTCCCAGGCGTCCATCTCAGTCAGGATCAGGTTGGCCAGCGCCAGCTTGCTGATCAGGGGGACGAATTCGCCGAAGTGCTTGGTAGAGTCGATATAGCTGTAATTGATGCCCAGCACCTGCCAGACAAGACCCTGATACTGAGTGTAATTGAAGTTATATTGCGGGGAGGCGGGGTCCATCTGGTCCAGGATGAACTTCTGGTCGGCCAACTGGCGCAGTCCGTCCCACAAGCGACCCTTGTCGGCGAGCAGACGCTCGGGGAGCTGAATCGGCAGCCACCAGGTCGGGGGCGGAGTGGCGGCCGCGGGCGGCTGGCCCAGGAAGGTCAGTCGAACCGAAGCAGTGGTTGAGCGATCCTGGCTGCGGGCGCCCTGCTGGGAGGCCCGGGCCATCGCCTGCAGCTTGCCGACCTCCTCAAGCAGATAGTCCACCTGCTTGGGCACGCGCGCCATGCTTGCTTTCTTGTATTCATCCATCACAAACGGTTCGATTTCGCTGATGCGCTTCTCGGGGTCGATGGCGAAATCGTTGACCAGGGTCGGCATGAGAAAGGCCTCGGGCTGGTCAAAGCCGATCAGCGGCGCCACCTCGGTCAGGAGCTTGACCTTATCGTCGAGCTGCGCGTTAAAGGCATCCAGCTCAGAGATATCGCTCAAGGTGCGCATCTGGCGCAGCTGGCCCACCCGTTCGTCGCGCTGCGCGATCGCCGCAGCCTGGCGGTCCACCCGCTCCTTGAACAGGAAGAAGTGGAGTCCCCCCATCATCAGCGCGGCAATGATGCCGCCGATGACGATGATTTCGCGTTTTTTATCTCTCTTCATGCTTCACCACCTGCAAACCGGCCACTGGGCGTCACGGCGCCGGGAATTATCGCGGCCACTCTCTTTTGTGGACCCGGGGCGGGCACACTGTCAATTGGAATCAGGGGGTTTGAGCCCCATTTGCCGCAATTGACGCTCGTCACGGCGCCAATGCGGCCTTACTTTGACCCACAGCTCCAGGAAGACCGGGCGCTCGAGCAACTCCTCGATCTCCACACGCGCCTCCTGGCCGACGCGCTTGAGCATTGAGCCGCCGGCGCCGATCACAATCCGCTTGTGGGCCTCGCGCTCGGTCACGATCAGGGCTCGGATAAAGGTTTTCTCGCGGGCCTCATTGAATTCCTCCACCTCGACCGCCGTCCCGTAGGGGATCTCCTGGCCAAGGTGCAGGAACAGCTTCTCGCGCACCAGCTCGCCGGCCATGAAGCGCAGGTCCCGGTCGCTGACTTGTTCGGGATCGAACAGCAGAGGACCGGGGGGCAGCGCCGCGGCGAGCGCCGCCATCAGTTCGGGCAGGCCACGACCGTCCATGCCCGAGATCGCAAAGACCTGCTCGTAGTGGATGCCAGGCGGCGCCGGCGGGAGCGGCCCGTCGAACTGGTCGATCTTGTTCCATGCCAGCCAGACCGGCCGGCGCGTGCGGCGAATCAAGTCCGCCACCGGCTCGTCGGCGGGGTCCAGCGGGCGGCGCGGATCGCGCAGGTGCAGGACGATGTCGCAGCCCGCCAGCTCGTGGGCCGCCACATCGACCAGAATCTGATTGAAACGATCACCGGTGGCGAGGATGCCGGGGATGTCGACCAGGATCGCCTGCATCCGCTCGTCGGTGACGATGCCACAGACGCGCTCGCGCGTGGTCTGGGGGCGCGGCGAAACAATCGAAATCTTCTGGCCCACCAGCCGGTTGACCAGCGTGCTCTTGCCCACGTTGGGAGCGCCGGCCAGGGCCACATAGCCCACCCGCAGGGGGGTCATTTCCGGCGGCAAGGTCATGAGTCGATCCGCTCCAGCAGGTCAAGCTCGCGCCGGCGCATGATCGCCTGGCGGCGCGGTCGGTCGTGGTCGTGGCCCAGCAGGTGGAGCAGGCCGTGGACCAGCAGCAGGTCCAGATGCGACTCGGGATCCACCCCCAGCTCGCGCGCCGCCCGACGCAGGTAGGGCAGCGAGACCACGAGGTCGCCGATCGCCCCCGGCGGGGGGACCTGATCGGGGGGCAACTCGTGGAGCGGGAATGCCAGCACGTCGGTGGACTGATCCATTTCTCGCCAGCGCCGGTTGACGCGACGCATCCAATCATTGTCGCAGAGGATGACGCTCAATTCATGGCCTCCGCCGAGGCCGGCGGCCTTGGCGGCGCACCGAAGGCTGCCTTCGGCGCGGGCAACCAGGGCCGGGGCATAGCTGCCCAGACGGCCGCGCGTATCGAGCTGGATCCGGATTCCGCCCCTCAAGGTGCGCTCACTTCCGTGGCGGTGGAGACGGCATCGGACGCCGCGGGGGGATCAACCGGCTCGACCACCGGAACCTCGGCGGTCCCAGTCGTCGGCGTGTCCGCCACAGTCGCGCCAATGGTGGTCGCCTCATCAGCCGGGGTGGCCGCCGGTTCGGGGCCGGACTCGACAGCGGGCGGGAAGGCCCCCGATTCGATATCGGCGCGCAACTGCTGGACCATCTGACCGGCCTCCTGAGCCTCGGGAGTGCCCGGGTGCATGCGGACGATCTCCTCGAACATGGCCACGGCGGCCTCGCCGTCATGCTGCTCGAGGGCCAAGTCAACCAAAGCGCGGCGGGCGTCCATCGCGACCCGGCCGACGGGATATTCCTCAATCACGCGGCGATAGAGCGCCTCGGCCGCCTCCGGCTGCTTGCGTTGGCGTTCGACCAAGCCCATCACCATCAGCAGCTGTCCACGCTCCTCGGCGCCGACGGCCTTATCGAAGGCCTCGTTGAGTTTGCTGAGGGCGACCTCGATGGTCTGGGCCGCCTCCTGCGGGCGCTCCTGCTGTTCATAGATCGCGCTGATGCGCAGCAAAAGGTCCACATGCTTGGGATGGTCGGGATAACGCTCCATGAAGCGCTCGAGCACCGCGATCGACTCGTCATAGTGCTCGGCCAGACGATGGATCTGCGAGAGCCGCTGGTAGGCCTCGAGTTCGAGCAGCGGATCAATTTCGTAGCCCCGGGCAGCATGCTCCAGAATCACCTGGGCCTCATCGTGGCGCTCGTTGTGGTAATACAGGTCGGCCAGCATGATCTGGAAGGCGAACTGCCCCTCGGTGGGGGCCTGGCTGAACGTGGGCGAGGTTTCAATGGCCTCCTGAAGTGCCAGCTCGGGCTTCTCCTCGCGCATGAAGCTGTGGATTTTACCAGAGAAGGGCATCCAGCCGGCCTCTGTCTGGGGCCCGCCGGCCAAGGCGATCAGAAAATCGAGCTGCTCGCGCTCATGGGCAAACTTGCCCTCGGCGCCGTAGATCGCCGCCAGCCCCATTCTGGCGCGCGGGGCCACGGCGCTATCGGGGTGCTTGGTCAGAATCTGCTGATAAAGCAACTGGGCCTCGACCAGATTATTGCGCAAATAATAGGCATTGGCTTCGCTTAGCAGATCCTCGGGCGTACGCCCCCCGCAGCCGGGCATGATCATCAGCGCCAGCAACACGGCCAGGCCGGCTGAGAGCGCCCGCCGCCGAAGACCACAAAAATTTCCAATCATGTTCATGGGTGCTAAAATCCGTTGAATGAAGTCTGGACCGACGGTCTCACACCAAGGCCGAGCCCAAAGCACAATAACTGCCCTGCCCCTGATTTGTCAAAACTTATGTCGCTTTTTTGGGCACGCAAGGGTGCATTTCGAGCACATCGGGAAAGGTCCGGACTGGAGACCCTCTATCGGGTCAAAGACTCAACCAACCACTACTCGCTCGCGTGGTGCACAGGCAGGCGATGATGACCATAAGAAGCAAGGAAGGATTCAGTTCATGACTCATCAACAGCGGATCGAGGTGGCCACGCGTGGCGAGCGCGACATGCACGACCTGACGCCCCGGATCAAGGCGATCGTCACCGCCGCCGGCATCCAGCAGGGCCTGGTCCATGTCTTCAACATCGGATCGACGGCCGCCGTGGGCACCATCGAATTGGAGCCGGGGCTGGAGCAGGATCTCCCCGATCTGCTGGCCCGGCTGATCCCGCCCAGCCGCGACTACGGCCACGAGCGAGCCTGGCATGATGGCAACGGCCACAGCCACCTGCAGGCAACGCTACTGGGCCAAGGCCTGACCCTGCCCGTCAGTGACGGTCGGCCGGCCCTGGGCCAGTGGCAGCAGGTCTTCCTGCTCGAATGTGACATCCGCCCGCGCCGCCGCGAGCTGATCGTCACAGTGCTGGGGGAGTAGGGGGAACGGAGTCCTTAACGATCGGTGGCGTCTTCGATCCGGTCGCCCATTTCCTCGAGACCTTCATCGAGTTGCTCGCCGGTGTCCTCGAAGGGTCCCTCGCGGCGGTCGCAACCGGTCAGGACAAGACCCGGAGTGCCGAGCAGCAATACCAAAGTGAGCATCCATAGCAGTGATTTCTTCATGAGTTCAGGTTCCTCCAGATGATGGATCCATCATAATACAGCCCTGGCCACGGCGTCAAAAGTACGCCGTGACGGGCGCAGCCGCAAGATTTGCTATGATCAATGGAGCAACAAGATTCGGAGGCGAGGACGATGACCGACAAGATTCGGAGGCGAGGACGATGACCGACAAGCCCGATCCGATGGAAAAGACCGATCAGGAGTGGCGTGAACAGCTGACCCCAGAGCAGTATCAGGTCATGCGGCGCCAGGGTACCGAGGCCCCCTTCCGCAATGAGTACTGGGACGCAAAAACCCCGGGGGTTTACCTGTGCGCCGGCTGCGGCAGCGAACTATTTGACTCGGAGCAGAAATACGATTCGGGCACGGGCTGGCCCAGCTTCTGGGCGCCGCTGGCGCAGCACAACGTCGCGACCGAGTCCGACCGCAGCCTGGGGGTGGAGCGAACCGAAGTGCACTGCGCGCGCTGCGGGGCGCACCTGGGCCATGTTTTCCCGGATGGACCACGCCCCACCGGCCAGCGTTACTGCATCAATTCCGCATCGCTGCGGCTGCGCCCGCGCGAGCCGTAACCGGCCCCGGCGGTTGATCAGCCCGCCAGCGCCATGTTCGCCTGGCGCTTCTCGGCCTTCTTGCGCAGTTCGGAATCCAGGATCGCCTTGCGCAGGCGAATTGACTTTGGCGTGACCTCGACCAGCTCGTCGGGTCCGATCCACTCGAGCGCCTGATCCAGCGACATGCGCCGGGCCGCGTTGAGCGTGACCGTGGAGTCCTTGTTCGCCGAGCGATGGTTGGTCAGGGCCTTGGCCTTGGTCGGGTTGCAGGGCATGTCCTCGGGACGGCTGTTCTCGCCGACGATCTGGCCGCCGTAGACCTTATCCATCGGCTCACAGAACATCTGCGCACGCGCCTGAAGAGACTGGATTTGATAGCCGGTCGCCGAACCGGTCTCCATCGCCACCAGCGCCCCGCGTCCGCGCGAGCCGATGTCCCCGCGCCAGGGGCCGTAGCCCGTGAAGCGGCTGGCCATCACGCCCAGCCCGCGCGTGTCGGTCAGGAACTCGTTGCGGTAGCCGATCAGGCCGCGCGTCGGAATCTCGAACTCCAGCCGCATCAGGCCGGTGCCGCCATTCTCAAGTCCACGCAGCTCGCCTTTGCGCTTGGCCAGCTTCTCGATCACGACGCCCTGATAGGCCTCCGGCACATCGATGATGAGCTGCTCGATCGGTTCCAGCGGACGGCCGTCCTTGTCGCGATGAACGATGACCTCAGGACGGCTGACGCAGAGCTCCATCCCCTCGCGCCGCATCTCCTCGATCAGGATCGCCAGGTGCAGCTCGCCGCGGCCGCTGACCTTGACCCCGTCGGCGCGGCCCAGATCCTCCACCCGCAGCGCCACGTTGGTGCGCAGCTCGCGGTCGAGCCGCTCGCGGATCTGGCGCAGCGTGACGGCCCGCCCCTCGTTGCCGGCGAAGGGGCCATTGTTGACCAGGAAGAACATCGAAACGGTCGGCTCCTCGATCTCGAGCGGGGGCAGCGCCGGCTCCTCGAATTCGGGGGCGCTGAAAGTGTCGCCGATGCCAACTTCCTCGGGACCGGCGATCCAGACGATATCGCCGGCTGAAATTTCATCAGCCTCGGTGCGTTCCAGCCCGCGCGTCACCCACAGGTGAACCGCGCGCTCGCTGGACTGGCCGGCCAGGTCCCAGCCCGCCTCGGGCTGGCCCGGCACGCGCCAGGTGACGGCGCTGCGCGTCATGGCCTCGCCCCGGCGCAGCCGGCCGCTCAAGACGCGGCCGCAACCAATCCGGCCCACGTAGTCGTTCCAGGCCAGCGTGGAGACCTGCATCCGGAAGGGCTCGTCCTCCTCGACCTTGGGTGCCGGCACGCTCTCGATGATCGTCTGAAAGAGCGCATCCATGCCGCTGTGCTCGTCACGCTCCAGGTCGCGGACCAACCAGCCGTCCAACCCCGAGCCGTAAAGAACCGGGAAATCGGCCTGGTCCTCATGGGCGCCCAGCTCAATGAAAAGGTCAAAAGTCTTGCTCAGGGCCAGCTCGGGGGTGGCGCCCTTACGATCGACCTTGTTGACGATCACGATCGGCTTGAGGCCCAGGCGCAGCGCCCGCATCAGCACGTAGCGCGTCTGCGGCATCGGCCCCTCGTTGGCGTCCACCAGCAACAGGACCGAGTCCACCATCGAGAGCACGCGCTCGACCTCGCCCGAGAAATCGGCATGGCCGGGCGTGTCGATGATGTTGATCAGGTGCCCGCCCCATTCCACCGTGCAGTGCTTGGAGCGGATCGTGATACCGCGCTCGCGCTCCAGGTCAAAGCTGTCCATCACGCGCTCGCCCATCTGCTGATTGTCGCGGAAGACATGCACGGCGCGGAAGATGGAATCGATCAGGGTGGTCTTGCCATGATCGATATGGGCGACGATCGCCAGATTGCGGATATTGCGGGCAGGGGTCGACATCGTTTCGGTCATTGCTCCGGGGTCTGGGGTCCATCCTGCATCATGAGCGGCAGGGCGCAAACGGTCTATCTTACCAAGCAACGGCCCCGTGGGCCAAGCCCTATTTATTGGAAGAGGATCGACGCGCCGCCGGGGATGCCGTAAAAGCTCGACACGGCCGGGCGGGTCGGCCACAATAACCAGCGCCCGAGCAAGAAATCCTTTGTCGCCCTTCCGGATGTTTCGCCATGATGTTTTCACCACGCCCATTATTAAGCCTTTTCGGCTGGCTGCCCCTGCTGGCGCTGCTGGCCCTGTCCGGCTGCCAATCCGTTTCGGTGCGCGGCGTGCCCGAGGTTGACTGGGAGGCCTTGGCGGCCGTGGCCCACCCGCGCACGCTGGCCGTGCTGCCCACGACCGAGGAGGACGATCGGCCCGACCTCACCGGCCCGATGCGGCTGGCGCTGTATGGTTCATTGGCCCCGCTGGAATTCAAGGATCGCGAGCTGAGCGACGTGGACCAGCGGCTGGCCCTGATTGCCAACCGCATGGGGCTGCGGCCGGAGGAACTGCCGCCGGAGGCCCGGGCCCACCCGCTGCTGGGCGACACCGTCGCCTTCAGTCACATTGAGAGCGTCAGTCGCTTTTATTTGATCTTTTATGCCCACAACCGCCTGCGCCTGAACCTGCAACTGGTCGACACCCACACCCGGAAAGTGTTCTATCGCGGCCGGTTCACGATCACCAATCGGCGGCTGGAGGCGACGATTGACCCGTTTGGGCTGGCCGGCACCGCCGTCAGCTCGCTATGGCACCTGCGCGCGGACCAGCTGGCGCAGACGCTGGAGACGGGAGCTGACAAGATCGCGGCGCAAATCCCGCCGCTGCCGGCGACCGTCGCCACCGACCCGGGAGAACTGTGCATCGAACGCCTGGCCGTCAAGCTGCCCCGGACGCTGCTGCGGGCTGGCGATAAGATCGAGGTCGAGGTGCTGGGCACGCCGAAGGGGCAGGCGACCTTCCGCTTTGGTCCCGGCGAGCGGCCACGGCCGCTGATCGAAGTGGCGCCGGGGCGCTACCTCGGGCGGGCCGAGATCGAGCCGGGCATGGATACCCCTTATGCCTTTATCGAGGCCGAGCTGGGGCTGGGCGAGCCGGGCGAAACGGTGCGGGACTCGGCCATCGACCAGCCGTTCGCGATCGACACGATGCCCCCGCCGCGAGGACGCGTGGCGCGCTGCTGGCCGGCTCCGCCGCGCCGCGGGATTTACCTGGAGCTGGAAACCGACCCCACCGACCCACGCGCTCAGCTGGAGGCGCCGCAGACCTATTTCATCTATCGGCGGCCGGCGGGGGGGGGCCGCTTCCAGCGCATCGGCGAATCTGCGGCAACGACCTTCCTTGACGCCGAGGCTGACCCGGGCCACCCGTGGGAGTATCAGATCATCACGCGCGACCCGGCCGGCAACGACGCCGCCCCCGGCCCGATCGCCCGGCGCGACCCCGCCGTCGCGGCCCGCTAAAAATCAGGACCCCGGCACCATGAACCAGGGCGACTTTATCTTCCTGACCGGGGCCACCGGCCACACCGGCTCTTACCTGGCGCGGCGCCTGCTGGCGGAGGGCCGGACGCTGCGCTGCCTGGTGCATACCGCCGAGCACGCCCGCCACCTGCCCGCCGATGAGCGACTGCGCGTGGTGCCCGGCGACATCGAGCAACCCGAGCCGTGGCAGGGCGAGCTGGCGGGCGCGGCGGCGCTGGTGCATATGGCGCACGTAGGGTTCGCACCGATGGCGATTGCCGCCTGCCGCGCGGCGGGGGTGCGGCGGCTCGTCTCGCTCAGCTCGACGCGGCGGTTCACGAAGTTCCCCGAAGAGACCGCCCGCCTCGTCATCGCCGGCGAGGCCGCCCTGGAGGCCTCGGGGCTGGACTTTACCATCCTGCGCCCATCGATGATCTTCGGCGGTCCGCGCGACAATAACCTTGAAAAAGTCGTGCGTTGGCTTGGCCGCCACCGCTGGATGCCGTTGGTGGCCGGTGGCCGCAACCTGGTCCAGCCGATCTTCGTGCTCGACCTGGTCGAGGCGATCGTGGCGGCGCTGACGCGACCCGGGTCGATCGGCCGCGCGCTGACATTGGCGGGGCCGGAGGCGCTCACGCAGCGGGAGCTGATCGAGCAGATCGCCCGCGCGATGGGTCGGCCTCTGCACTGGGTGCCGGTGCCGATGGCCGCGGCGTTGACCGCCGGTTGGCTGCTCGAGCAGCTCCAGCACCGCCCGCTGGCCACACGCGACCAGTTCCGCCGCATGCTGGAAGACAAGACCTTCGACATCAGCGAGGCGAAAACCGTGCTCGCCTGGACCCCGCGCCCGTTCCAGGAGGCAATCCAACTGAAACTGGCCCGGCAGATCAACGACAGCCTGCCATCCTGACGCCTGCTTCGGCTCAGCCGCACAAAATCTGTTGATTCGACTTGGTTGCCCTGCGCTAATCAGAACGGAGACAACAGCCGGTAATGAACTTCTGGAGACGTTAGCGCGTGTCACCGTCTTCGCCCGAGACGAAATCGCCGGCCGCCGCGCGCGCAACCATGCTGGCGCTGGCGGTGGTGCTGGTGCTGCTGGTCGTGACGCGGCTGGCGGGGCTGGGCGAGCGGGCGTTTCATCATGACGAGTCGCTGCACGCATATCATAGCTGGCTGCTGGCGCGCGACGGCCCCGCCGTCTACGCCTACGACCCCATCTATCACGGCCCGTTCCTTTACCACACAGGCGCGCTGGTATTCCGGCTGCTGCCCGACAGTGACGTCACGGCGCGGCTGCCGTTCGCGCTGGCGGGGATCGGGGTCGTTTTGCTGATTCTGCCCTGGCGGCGCTGGGTCGGCTGGGGCGGAGTGCTGGCGCTGGCGGCGCTGCTGGCGCTCTCGCCGGTGCTGAATTATTATGCCCGCTTCGCGCGCAATGACATTTACATGGCGCTATGGATGGTCGGGCAGATCACGGCGGTGGGACTTTACCTGACGCGGCCGCGCGAGCGATACCTGTTTGCGCTGGCGCTGTTTGTCGCGCTGGCCTACTGCACCAAGGAAAACTCATACATTCATCATGCACTGCTGGGGGGGTTCCTGGCGGTGTGGCTGGGCTGGCGGGCGCTGGCGGGGCCGCGGCGGCTGGCGCGGGCGGTGCTGATCAAGTATCTGCCGCTGGCGCGCTTGCTCGTGCTGGTGTTCGCCTTTTTGGGTTGCACGTTTCTATATGTGGCGATGGACAGCCGCATCGGGCCCGGGGGGGATCCCTTGGAGGGGCTGCGCGAGCTGGCTGGGCATGTGATTGCGCTGAGCCCCGACCGGGCGGCGCCCGATCCGGCCGCCTTTGGGTTTTTCACCGCGCCCGGCCGGGAGGAAGCCCGCGCCGGATTTATGATCGCCTGCGCGGCGGGCGTGGGCCTGCTGCTGGCGGGCCTGGAGACGGCTTCATTCGGGCGGGCGCGGCGGCGGCGCGGGCGGGCGCTGGCGGCCTTCGCGGCCGGCGCGGCGCTGCTTTACATGATGCTGGCCCATGCCCTGCTGACGCTGGGGCCGGCGCTGCTGGCGGAGCCCCGGGAGCATTTTGCCGGTGATCTTCGTGAGCAGGTGGTCGGAAGGGCGCTGCTGCTGGCGTTGGGCGCGCTGCTGCTGGCGCCGGCGGAGTGGCTCGACGAGCCGCTTGGCTGGGCGCGCCGCTGGCGGCGGCGGGCTAAGGGCTGGCTGGCGCTCGTGGCCCAGGTCAGCCTGATCCTGCTCGTTGGCGGGCTGCTGTTCTCGTCGCTCGGCACGAATCCGGGGGGGCTGTCGGCGGGCATATATCACTACCTGCATTACTGGTTTCGCCAGCAGACGGGCGAGTATCGCATCTGGGGGGTGTGGTGGTATTACCTGCCCCGGCTGGTCCTTTACGAGTTGCCGGCGTTGGTGCTGATCGGGCTGCTCGGGCCGGCGGTCCTCGCCAGCCGTTGGCGGCGACCGATCCCTCCGCGGCAGGGAGACTGGCGGGGGGTGCCGGGCCCGCTGCTGGGCCTGGCGGGGTGGCTGGCGCTGACGACGCCGGTGGTCTATGCGCTGCTCAACGAGAAGGTGGGCTGGCTGCTGACCCCGCAGGCGCTCGCGCTGAACCTGCTGGCGGGGCTGCTATTGGCGGACTGGATGGCGCGCCGGCCCGCACCTGTCCAGCACCCGATGACGCCGCTGCCGGCACTGCTGGGCCTCGCCTGCGGCTTTGCCGCCCTTCAGCATGCGTGGGCGGTTTTCATTGTTCCGGATGCGCCCTATGAGCCGATCGTCTACACGGGCACGACGCGGGAATACGCTGGCGAAATGAACCGGGTGACGGAGATTGCCGAGGCGCGCGCGCGGCTGGGCCTGCCGCCGCCGCGCATTTCGATCGAGGGGGAGTCGGTCTGGCCGGCCACGTGGTATCTGCGCCGGCTCGAGGTGCAGTGGGGGCAGATCGATCCGGCAGCCGACGTAATCATCGCCGACGATAGCGAAAGCAACCGCGCGATCATGGCCGCGCTCGAGAGCCGCGGCCGCGAGCTCCAACCGGTGCCGCTGCGAGGCTGGTGGTTCTGGCACGGCAACACGGCGGGGCTGCCGGGCGGCGTCAGCCTGATGGACAATCTGGGTGCCTTTCTGATCAACCAGTCGAATTTGGCCGGCTTGAGCGGAGAAGTGGAACGTCACGAGGGGTTCGGCACGCAGGTGCTAGCGTTCACGCTGGGCCGACGGATCTGGCATCCGACCGCCGCGCAGAACGTGCTGGTGCTGCATCGTGAAACGGGCGGGGAACGGCGAGTCGAGATCGAATCGATTGGCCGGGTTGGGCGGATGGAGGCCACGATCGAAATCGAGCGGCCACGCGGGATGATCGTCACGCCCGCGGGTGAGCTGGCCGTCGTGACGGGGGCCGGGCGCGTGGATTTGTTCTCGCCCCAGGGAGTTCATCGCATGTCGATGGGCGGAGGCCTGCTGGCGACGGCGCTGGGCGGACCGGGCGGGGTGGCCTGCGACGGCGACGGCTGCCTCTATGTCGCCGATACCTGGGGCCACGCCATCCGCAAGTTCGCGCCGGGAGGTGAACTGCTTGCCTCGAGATTCGCAGGGCTCGATGCGGCGGGGCGCGTCGGGCTGTTCGGCCCGCGCGGGGTGGCGGTCGGGCCTGACGGCCGCGTTTACATCACCGACACCGGCAACCACGCCGTGCGGGCCTATGACGCGGATTTGCGGCCGCTGGGTTCCTGGGGCGGGCGCGGCGAGGAGCCGGGCCGCTTCATCGAGCCGGTCGGGATCACGGTGGATGCGGGCGGTCATGTTTATGTGGCCGATGCGGGCAACGGCCGCATCCAGCGCTTCGGGCCCGATGGCCGGTTCGATGGCCAGGTGTTTTGGCAGGCCGCGCCGCCGGAGCCATCGGAGGAGGTCGTGGCGCTCGAGCCGGCGCTGGCGATGCTGCCTGACGGGCGGCTGGCGTTGTCACTGTCGTTGGCGCGCCAGATTCGCATCATCGACTGGGCGTCCGGACGGCAGCAGTTGATCGTGCTGGAGGATTCGGATTTTCACGAACCGCAGGGGCTGGCCGCGGACGGCGCCGGCGGGCTGTGGGTCGGCGACCGCGCCGGCGGCCGGGTCGCGCGCTTCAGGCTGGAGCGATGAGATGCAAACCCTATACACCACGCTCGGCCACTGGATAGGACCGCTGCTGATGCCGCAGGCGCTGGCCTGGCTGCTGGCGCTGGCGGCGCTGGGCTGGGCGGCCTGGCCGCTGGCGCGGCGACTATTCGGCGACGGTCCGGCCGCGTGGGCAGCCGCGCGCCCGCTGGGCCTGATGCTCCTGGTCTGGATCGCATGGTGGATCGTCCAGCTGAGCCTGAACATCATCCCGTGGTCGGGGGCGGTGCTTTACGGGGTGCTGGTGCCGGCGCTGGCGCTGTCGGCGCTGTGGCGGATGAAGCGGACGGGGGGGCGGCCGCGCCGGAGCGAGCGCGCGCGGCGGGCGATCTGGATCAGCGAGGCAATTTTCATCGCAACCTTCGCGCTGGCCCTGCACCTGCGCATCGCCGGCGGAGACATTGTCGGCCAGGAAAAATTCATGGACCTGGCCTTCCTCGGCACGCTGATCGAGTCGCCGGAGCTACCCCCGCCCGATCCGTGGGTGCATGCCGGGACGATCAACTACTACTATGGCGGCTACCTGCTGATGAGCGCGATGGCGCGGCTGAGCGGCGCGAGCCCGGAGACGGCCTATCAACTGGCGCTGGCGCTGGTCTTTGCGCTGGGGGCGCAGCTTGCGTTTGTCATCGGCTGGGAGCTGTGCCGCAGCGTGCGCTGGGGGCTGCTTGCCGTGGCGGCGGTCATGCTGGCGGGCAACCTGGCGCCGCCGGCGGCGCGGCTGATGGGAGCCGAGTGGACGGAGCTGTCGGCGGCCCGATTTAACTGGGATCGATATTTCTGGCCGCCCTCGCGGGTGATCATCGATCGTCCGGCCGAGGGTCCGGGCGGCGAGCTGATCACCGAGTTCCCCTTCTTTTCGTTCATGGTAGGCGACCTGCACCCGCACATCATGGCGCTGCCGTTCGTGCTTCTGCTGCTGATGATGTTCGCGCGCGGCTGGCGGATGAGGAAAAGGCGCATGGGGGGAGGCTGGCGGATCGTGACAACCGGCTGGATGCTCGGCTGGCTGGCGTTCATCAACGGCTTCGATTTCATCACGATGGCGGGGCTGAGCTTTTTGCTGATCATCGTGCTGGAGCCGGTCCGGAAGCGGGGGTTGATGGGATCAATGGCGGCAGTGGGGCGGGCCGGGCTGCGCTGGGGGGGCGTGATGGCCATCGCGGGGGCGGCCTTCCTGCCGTTTCATCTTTCGTATGAGGCGCCGATTGCATGGCCGCCGGTGGGGCTGAGTGATTTCAGGACGGGGGTGGGGTCCTTCCTGGCGGTCTGGGGGGCGCAACTGGCGGCGGCGATGTTGCTGGTCGGCTGGGGCCTCAGCCGGATGCGTCGGAGCGTCACCGCCGGGGCACTGGTCGTGCTGCTGGCGCTGGCGCCGGCGGCGGCACTGGCCACGCTGGGCTGGACGTCGGCCGCGCTGGCGGCGCTGCTGTCGGGCGGAGCGCTGGCGGCGCTGATGGCGGGGCGCCTGGGGCGCGGCGAGCGGCTCGCGCTGGCGCTGGTCTTTTTTGCCGGCCTGATTTTCGTCGGTTGCGAGTTCATTTACCTGCGCGACCAATACGGGCACGCGCTGCAGCGCATGAACACGGTCTTCAAATTCTATTATCCATGCTGGCTGCTGCTCGGGCTGGCGCTGCCGGTGGCGTGGCGTCGCGCGGCGCGGATCGGGAACCGGCCACGACGCGCTGTGCTGCTGGCGCTGGTCGCGTTGCCGCTGCTGGCGGCGATGGAGTACCCCGCCGTGCTGGGCTGGCACCGGCTCGGACCGGCCGCCGGTTCGCGGGCGAACGTCCTGGACGGGCTGGGCTGGCTGCGGCGCGAACATCCGGGGGACTGGGCCGCGATCGAGTGGCTGCGCGGGCATGGGCGCCCGGGCCAGGTCGTGCTCGAGGCGGTCGGCGGGCCTTACACGCATCACGCAAGGATCGCCACGCACACGCCGCTGCGGGCGGTGCTTGGCTGGCCGAACCATCAGCACGTCTGGCGCGGCCAATGGCCGGCGCAGGCCGAGGCCGACACACGCGAGATATTCGGCGCCGGCTCAATGGAGGCGATCCTGCCGCTGTTGGAAAAATACCGGGTCGATTATGTTTACGTCGGGCGGCTGGAGCGTGAGATGTATCCAGCCGAGGGGCTGGCCAAGTTCGAGGCCGGGCTGCCTGCCGTCTACGTTGATGCGGAACATCGCACCGTCATTTATCAGGCAGGGCGAACGAGATGAAAATGAAATTGAGTCATGGGTTGTGGGTTATGGGTTGAGGGTTGGGTTGATCGGTCAGCTCGTAGATCGTGACGCCGGGGTTGGCATAGGCGCGGCGCCAGCAGATCCCCTCGGCCTGCTCGAACTTGCGAAGGCCGGCGGCGTCGTAGCAGGCGGCTTCCAGTTCCCCGACGATGACGTAGCGGGCGCCGTGGCGCAGCAGGATCGAGCGCGCCTCCCAGGGATCCTCGGTCTCATAGATCCGGGCGAGCTCGGCGATGCGGCGTTCGACGCCGCTGTCGGGCAGCACGGCACGCTGCTGGCGCTGGTGCCAGTCCCAGCCGACGATCGAGGGCAGGCCGGTATGGTTTGAAAAACGGTTGCCCCAGCCATAGAGCACCGGCCAGGTGTTGGCCTCGGCGATGACCGGCATGCCGCGCGCCGTCCGTCGCAGCCAGTCGATGGCCTCGGCATCCCATTTTGTTTGGATGAGTCGCCCATTGTGATTGAGCGTCGCGTTGGCCATCCAGGCCTCGCCGTCGAGCGTGGGCGGCGCGGTCGGCGCGGGGCGCAGGCGCAGGCGGGCGGTGGTGGCCGTCAGTGGATAAAGCAGCGAGGCGGCGATGACGGCGATCAGCATCGCCCGCCAGGCGAAGTTCAGGGCGCGGGGTCCACGCGGCCCATGCGCCACAGCAGCCCCCACGCCGATGGCCAGCAGCACCCATGACTGGAAATAGAATTTAAAGACGGTGTTCATGCGGGCGATGTCGCCTTGCAGCACGACCAGCTCGACGGCCAGTTGCAAGGCCAGGGCGATCGCGACGAGGAGCAGCCCAAGCCGCCAGCCGATGGAGCGGGGGCGCGCCAGCAGCGCCAGCCCGACGGCGGCCAGCAGGGCCAGCACCAAGGCGGCGGTCGCCAGACCAAAGGCAGCCAGCGCGCCGGCGGCCAGGGCTGCCATTGCCGCGATTGGCCAGGCGTGGCGCGGCCGGCGCCGCCATAAAGTCGCGCACGCGGCGGCCAGCGCCGGCAGCAGCATCGCGCCAAAGACGAGCAGATACTCGGCCGGCGGGGTGCGCGAGCCCGCCCACCACTCGATCGAGGTGTAGCCCTTGCCGTAGGTCTCGCGGAAGGGCAGGAAGGCGAGGACGCCCAGGCCGATGATCAGGCCCGCGGCGAGCGCTGCGCGCAGGGCGCGCTCGGGCGGGGGGCGGCGGCGGTGACGCAGCCAGAGGCCGCCGAGCAACAGGGCTGAATATATCGGATAGTCCCAGGCATTGGCCGGCCACAGGGACCCCAGCGCCAGCGCCAGCAGCAGGCCCAGGCCCATGGTCGCGGGGCGGTCGCGGCGCGCGCGGGCCGCCAGCTCGATCACAAGTCCAAGCACGAGAAGGGCCAGCGGGAGCGCCAGCGCGTGCGGGTGCAGGTCGGCGAAGAGGTAGGTGAAGAAGGGGAATTCGGTGATCGGGCCGGCTTCGGTGGGCGGATGGCTGATGGCGCGCGTGGCGTCCCAGAACCAGGCCTCGGGGCGGCCGGGGCTCGACCACTGGGCCCACAGCACGCGCCACTGGACGAGATTCCCGGCCAGCGCCGCCAGCAGGATCGCCAGCAGGGCGCCGCCGATGGCGCGGCGGCCGATGCCTGCCCCGGCTCGCCGCGTGACGCCGAGCGCGGCGCTGAAGCCGGCGGCCACGACCATCGCCCACAACGTGGCGATCGACAAATTGTAGCCCACGGCCGGCGTCACGCCCGTCAACCCGATCGCCGCCGCCACAGGGACGTAGCCGAAATAGTAATAGTTGATGATGCTGCCGGCGAACCAGGGGTTGTGCGGCGGGAATCCCGCGCTGCGCACGGTCGCGTTCAGGTAGGCAAGGTCCATCGGCTTTTCGCCGCCCAGCTGCGGATGCCAGAGATCGGGATTGAGCCAGCGCACGAGCAGCATCGCGGCGAAGGCGGCCCAGAAGAGCGCCTCGCCGATAAGAAGCGGCTTCCAGCGGCGGCGGAGGAAGCGGCCGATCGCGCGAGCCTGGATGCCTGCGAGCAGCGCGCCGCCCGCCAGCCAGGCCGCCGCGAGAGCGAGAAGGGTTGCGCGGTCGAATGGGAGAAAGTCGAGGCTCACCGCCAGCCAGGCCGCCCACGCGACCACCAGCCAGCCCGCCGGGCGGGCCAGCCCCCAGCCGCGATCGGGCAGCCAGCCGGTGACGGCAAACAGGTAAGGCCAGCCGGCGATACCCAACAGCGCAAGCAGGCTGATCCAGACCAGCACCGGATGGCGGCGGGCGAAGCCGTCGGCGGGGAAGAGCTCGTCCCAGGTTGGCAGGGCGGACTCGCAGGCGCGGCGCTCCGGGCTCAGCCAAAGGCCATTGGGGGCGCGGGTCGCCTGGCGCGGCGTCAGTTGCTGGATACGCTCCCAGGCCACGTCGCCGAGCAAGGCGCGCGCGCGGGCGATATCGAAGGCCGGGGTCTTGCGGAAGATGCGCACGCGCGGGTGATCATAGACGGTGAAGGCTTCCTCGGCGGACTGGTCGGGGAACGACAGGCGGCCGAGCCCGGGGTAGGATGTGAACTCGGCGGCCGGCTCAAAGCCCAGCTCACCCGAAAAGAGGGCCTCGTAATAGCGCAGGGTCATCGGGTAGCGCATCGGCAGCCGCGCAATGGAATCGCTGAGCCGATTGCTGCTCAGCACGATCACGTCGGCCTGGTCGAGCCAATCGAGGGCCTGCTCGAGTTTTTCGGGCGTGTCCTCGCCATACCACTGCATCTCGACCGCGTTGTAGCGGCCGCCGAAGGGGTCCTGTCCGTCCACGCGCAAGGGCAGCGAGTCGTCCCAATGTTCGTTGGCGATCGCGGCGCCCTCGGGGATGTTTTGGAGCAGCCAACGGCTGGCACTGACGCGGCTGTGCGGCTCGCGGTAGATGCGCGTGAAGGCGACGGCCCACAGCAGGCTGCCGCCTGCGACCGCGATGATCAATGTGGCCGCAGCCAACCGCCGCGCGCGCTGGCGGCGGGTGGCGTCCCACAACGCCACGAGCCCCCACGCCGCGAGCACGACGAGCGCCGGGTAGATCGGCAACTGATAGCGCATCGCCTTGACCCACTGGCCGCCCTGCCAGGCGAACTGGATCAGCACCCAGCAGACGGGGATGAGGTGGGCCGCCCGCCCGCGCCGCAGCCAGGCCCAGGCCGCGCCGAGCCAGCCGGCCCAAGCGGCCAGACCCAGCAGCGGGCCCATCCCCCACAGCACCATGTTTTTCCACGGAAACCAGAACGGGGTTCGGTCGGTCCACTGGTGGCCGGGGGGGAAATCGACCGCGCCGCTGGCGAGACGGCTCGCCTCGGCGAGGTTGTTCAGCCAGCGGCCAGCGGGCGCGATCCAGCCGGCGAAGGCATCGGGCGCCGCGAGGCGGAAGACGAGGGCCGAGGCCAGGCCGCAGGCGACGAGCTTGCCGAAGGATGAGAGCCAGGCGTAAGGATCGCCCCGGCGCCGCCCAAGCGCGCCGCGCCAGAGCGCCACGGCGACGGCCAGCGGCACGAAGCCGGCGACCGAGAGCTTGCCGGCCATGGCGAGACCGAACAGCGCGCCGGCAGCGGCATAGTCGCGCGTCCGGCCGCGCCGCTGGGCCTGGACCAACATCACGAGGGCGGCGGTGATCCAGAACGTGGCCCAGGAATCGGTGACGAAGAAATGGGCATGCTGGATCGGCAGCACGGCGAGGGCCATCAGCACGGCCGCCAGCAGCGCCGTCCGCTCGTCGCGATAAAGCGCGCGGGCCAGCAGGAAAACCATGACGATGAGCAAGGTCTCGAGCACGCCGCTGGCGCGCCGGCCGGTCAGGTGGATCCGGTCGTAGCCGTCGGTGCCGCTCAGACGGCCGACCAGCTTGACCGCCGCCACCGGCGCCACGCCGTAGACGAAAAATCCGTGGCCGCGATTGCGCGGGTTGAGCGGCGACGCCGACTCGTCGAAATACTCAGACAGGTTTGATGGCCAATCGAGGCCCTCGGCGACCATCGTCAGGAAACGCTCGTCGGGATGGAGGTGCTGGCCCTCATCCCAGTCGGTGCCGGCCAGCCGCAGCCAGCCGCCCAGGGCGACGGCACCGATCAGGACCAGCGCCAGCACGGGCCGGGGCAGCCGGAGGGTTTCATCATGCCAGCCGTGCGGAGGGGCAGCGGGCAGTCGCAGGGCGGTGGCGGGCTTTTTGGGTTCGCCGAGCAGCAGGGCGGCCGCTGCCAGCGCCGACGCGCCATAGGCCCCAAGGAGGAACCCAAAGCCGCCATCCCATGGCCTTGCCAGCCCAAGCATAGTGACCGCAGCCGCCGTTGCCGTCAGCGCGAACGCCAACTGGAACCCTGGCCGGCGAGGCGACCATCGATCGGGAGCGCAGCGGCTCATGGCCCGCTCCCCTCGCCGCCGTCGATGTCCGGCGCGACCTCATAGAGCACCGCCAGCACGCGCCCGCCCGATGCGTCGAAGATCTGGCGGCCAGTGCCGCCGGGCCAGCGGGCGTGGACGTAACGAAGCTCGGCCGAGCGCTCCGGTAGAAAGACGAACATGGCCCCGGCGCCGCAATCGAACCGATCCGCTTCGGCGATGGTCCCGAGCGGCTCAAGCACGTCATGGATGATTCTCTGGTCGGTCAGGTATTGCAACGTCGGGAAGTCGCCATACATCGCCGGGGCGCCGAGGAAATAGATCGGCATCTCACCGGGCAGGTCGCGCAGCAGCGGCGCGATAGCGACCGAGACCCCGGCGTGCGGCCCGCCGTAGTCGCCCTTGAGCTGAAAGTCACGGTTATAGGCGTTCAAGCTCCAGGCGGCGAAGAGCGCCGCCGCGACGATCGGCAGAGCGCGCGCCGGGAAGGCGGGCCAGGCGCGGCGGGCCGCCCGGCCAATCTGGATCAGGGCCTGCGCGATGAAGAAGCAGGCGGGCACGCTCAGCGTGACCAGCCGGTTCGCCTGCGGCGGCGGCACGATCAGGAAGGCCCCCGCCGCCAGCCCGCCCCACCACCAGACCGCCAGCGGCACAAGTCGCCAGCCGCGCCGACGGACGCAGCCGAAGGTCGTCCACGCCAGGCCCACCAACATCAACGCGCCGAAGATGGGCTCGAGCAGCGGTTGCCCCAGCCCGTAATTGGAATGCAGGTCCGGCAGGACGTGAAATGAGCCGAGCGCCAGCCCGGCCTGCTCGAGGAGCAGGCCGACCACCGTGCCGCGGCCCGCGGCGACCTCACGTTCGAGCCAGCCGCTGTGAAATACGCCGAGCTGGTTGAGACGGGCCATGAAGTCATCGGGCCGGCGCAGCGCCAGTTGCAGCATCGGCGCGGCGACGAGGATGAAGCCGCCGAGGGCCGCCGCGGCCCCGATCGCCAACCGGTGTCGCCGGCGCCGGCGGGCCATGCAGAACCAGACCAGCAGCGTCAGCGCCAGGATCGCCGCCAGCAGGCGGGCCCCCTGATAGCCGTAAAAGCCAAGTCCGGCGGCACCGCCTGCCAGCGCCATCAGGCCGGGCCGCCCACGCCGGGCACCGGTCAGCAGCAGCGCCACCATCGCCGCGCCCAGCAGAGGATCGAGGATATTATTGAGCGCGATGCGCGAAAAATGGATGTGCAAGTGGAAGGTGGCCACAAGGACCGCCGTCAGCCATCCCGCCCGGCGGCCGGCCGCCAGCGTGGCCATCCAGCCGGCCGCCAGCACCCCGGCCGCGCCGGCCAGGGCCGAGGGCCAGCGCAGCGCCCAGACGCTCTCGCCGAAGAGGCGCACGCCGATCGATTGATAGATGAAGCTCGCGGTGGGATGCGAGAACCAGCCGAAGTCGAAAGGGCTTGGCATCTGCCCCGCAAGGTGGCGCCGGACCTCGAGCCCGAAGGCGGCCTCGTCGCCGCTGAGGAGGCGCGGCAACTCCTCCAGCCGCCAAATCCGCAGGGCCAGGGCCGCCGCCGCAATGGCCAGCAGCAGCGCGGCGTGAGACCACGCCCCGCGGAGATGACGGGGCTCGTTCATGGCGCGGCCCTTCGCGCTTCGATGAACAGGTAAGGCCCCACCTCGCGGGGTTCGGCGAGGCAGTGGGGACGCAGCCAGCGTTCCAGCAACGGGTTCGCGGGTGTCGGGACCGGCACCCAGCGGCCGGTCAGGCGGCGGCTGACAAGCCGGGGCAGGCTTAGCCAATGCGCCAGGTCGAAGGCGCGGTGGGCGGCCGGGGTCAGGTAATGCTGCCGGCGCGTGATCTCCAGGCCGTGCCGCTCGAGCCGCCGGCGCCAGGTTTGCACTGAATCGCAGTGGTAATGGCGCGAATGCCGGTTAAACCAGCGCCCATAGGCCGCGGCGGCCCGCGGCAGGCCGAGCGCGCGCGCCAGTGCCGCGCCCAGCAGCATGCCGGCGAAGTGGTCGCTGGGCACGGTCAGCAGCAGGCGTCCGCCCGGGGCGAGCACGCGCGCGATCTCGGCGACGGCCGGCTCCAGGTGTTCGATGTGCTCAAGCACGGAATTGGCGATGACCGTGCGCATGGAGCCGTCCGGCCAGGGCAGCGCCGTTGCGTCGGCCTGCGTCAGGTGACGATAGACCCCCCAGCGGTGGGCCTCGCGCAGCGCGCCGGCTTCGGGGTCGACCCCAGCAAAGACCGCCCCGCTGAACGCGAGCGAAGCGAAGTGGCCGTCGCCGCAGCCCAAGTCGAGCACCGGTTGCTCGAAGGGGGCGGCCTGCTCCAGCAGGCGGCACTCGACGGCGCGCACCAGCGCGCGGAAGGCGGGCAGCTCGCGCAGGTGATCGGCCAGATAATCACGGCGCGAGGCGTGCAGCAGCGGCCCCTCGAGCAGCGGCGGCTGGATGGGGGCCGATCGTCCGTTGGCGCCCGGCCGCAGGACCTCGAGCATCTCCTCGAAGCGGTCGAGGGCGCGCTCCAGGGAGAAGATCGCCTCGACATGCCGGCGCCCGCGCCGGTAGCGCTCGGGCTCGGCCAGCACCGCCGCGATGGCGTCGGCCAACGCCTCGGCGTCACGCGGCGGGGCCAGCCTCCCCATGCCGGTCATCTGGACCGGGGCACGCACACCCGGCAGGTCGCTCGCCACCACCGGGGTGCCGCACAGCATGGCCTCGACCTGCACCATGCCAAAGCTTTCGGTGGGGTTGACGCTGGGCAGCGCGAGCACATCGCAGGCGGCGTAAAAAGCCGACAGGTCCACATCTGAGAGTTGCCCCAGCAGCGCGACGCGATCGCCCAGCGCCGCCAGCAGCGGCCCGATGAGCGTCCGGTAGGGCTCCTCACCAATCACATGTTCGGTGTCGCCGACCATCAGCAGCCGCACGGGCGCCCCCGCCGCGCGCTCGATGCGGCCCAGCCCCTCGGGCAGGTATTCGATCCCTTTTTCCGGGGCGAGGCGCGCGGCAACGCCGATCAGCCGGCGGCCGCCGTCGGCGTGCCGGCGGCGCAGCTCGGCCACCGCCACCGGGTCCGGCGTCGCCACGGCAATCGGCGGCACGATGCAGACGAGCTTGTGGCCCAGGCCGCGCAGCAGCCGGCTGTGAAGCGAGTAATCGACGCTATAGCTGAGCAGGGCATCGGCGCGCGCGGCGGCCAGGAGGTTGCAGCACGCCACGCCGCGCGTCACGAGCGCGTTGAAGAGCCCCGGCGGCAGCGTGATATCGCAGTGATAGGCGCCGATGAGCGGCCGGCCCAACCGGCGAGCCAGCCGCGTCAGCCAGAATATTTCAAGCGGCGTGTTGGGCAGGCTCATCACGATGGCATCATGCGCCGCCGCCAGCTCGGCGGCACGTGCGCCATAGCCCCGCATCAGCGCCCCCTTGCTCACACGCAGCGCCACCGGCAACCGCACGACATTGATCCCGCCCTCGACCGCCTGCTCGGGCAGGGCGGCGTCGTAGCGCGAGGTCAGCACCGTCACATGATGGCCGCGCCGGGCGAGGCCCTCGGCCATCCGTTGGTTATAGACGGTGACGCCGGAGATGTACGGCCTGTAATAGGTCATGGCGAACAGCAATTTCATATGACGAAAAATGAGGCTTTGGCAAATCTGTCGCAAGCTAAAAGTGACAAATTCATTACTGGTACGATGGCGTAAGTCTTTACTTGGCTGGCAAGTTGAATTAGACTTCATTCTGTTTTACAAGCCTTCGAGAGCGGTGCCTTTGGGCGGACAGGCGGGGTCACCATGAGACCACGATTTTTCCAGCATCCGATTGCGGGCGTCCTCAGGCCGGCGCTTGGCTTGCTCGTGAGCCTGATCTTTCTGGCGACCACCCACGGCCAGACAGGAACCATCACCCCAACGGCGACGAGCACCAGCACCCCGACACCCACACGAACCAGCACGCCAACGATGATCCCGACTGGGACCGCCACGGCCACCCCAACGGCGACGCGAACCCATACCCCGACGGCCACACATACCAGCACCCCAACGATGACGCCGACCAGGACTGCAACGGCAACGCCCACCCATACGCCCACAATGAGCCCAACCTGGACCCCCACGGCCACCGCAACGGCCACGCTGACGCCAACGATGTCGCCGACCTGGGTTCCGACCGGGACTCCCACGGCGACGCCCACCCCCACGGCAACCCCCACGCCCCAGCCCAGCCTCGTGTTCGAGAACCCAGGCAGCCTGGTGGCGTTCGAGGGGGATGCCGCGACAACCCTCACGGTAGGGGTGCGGCTCAGGCATCGCGGCAGCGGCACGGTCAGCGTGGACTACGCCACCACCGCGACCGATTCGGCGCTGCCGGGCGTGGATTATCTACCCACGACGGGGACGCTGAGCTTCCCGTCCCCGGTCGTCCGCCGGGAGTTCGAGGTCACGATCCTTCCCGATGATCATTTCAAAACTTATGAGACCTTCGCGGTGGAGCTGCGGAACCCGGTCGGCGCGGAACTGGAGCGGTCGTCAGCGGTGGTGACCATTATCGACTGGTCGATCAGCGCGATCGTGCGCTACCTGCTCGGCCTGACGAGCGATCCGGCGGGGCTTGATGTCAACAGCGACGGCAAGGTCGACGTGGCGGATCTGGTCAGCCGGATCGAGACGTTGCCGCCGCCCCGGCCGGTCGGGCCCCATCCCGCCGACGGCGCGCCGGCCGTGCCCGTGGGGACGATGCTCAGCTGGGCGCCCACCCCGAGGGGCACAAGCTATGAGCTGTTCCTCTGGCCGGCCGGCCAGCCGCGCCCGGCGACCCCCACCACCACGAGCCTGACGCTGAGTGAGTATCAGCCGCCGGCCACGCTGGAGCTGGAAACGAGCTACCGCTGGCAGATAGTGGCCATCAATCCCAACGGCTGCGCCGAAAGCCCGATCTGGCATTTCACGACCGAACTTGCGCCCGCCGTGCAGATTCTGGCCCCGGCCGAGGCCGTCAGCTGGAAGATCGGCAGTCAGGAATCGGTGCAGTGGCGCCTGTCGCTCGACGCCGGCACGGCCTGCCGGATCGAGTTGTGGCGCGCTGACGTGCGGGTCGCAGTGCTGGGCGACGGCTTCTCACCCTCGGGCGAGGCCGTCACCCCGATCACCGTGCCGGCGGTGACGCCGGGCGATGGCTATCGTTTACACGTTGTGAGCTATTGGCTGGAAAGCCAGTCGGCGGCTGAAGCCTTCGCCCAGAGCGATCCTTTTATCACGATCATCGTTGACTGAGCTGCGCCGGTGTCTCTGGGACGCGACCGATCTGTTCAACGGGATTTTCACCGCGAGCAGCGGCGCGTCAGGTCGATGTCACGCCGCAGGCGCACAACGCCAGCGCTATGAAATGTCTGCGAGAAGCAAACATGCCTCAAAAAGAAAAATTGACCGGTGGGCGTCTGTTGATACCAAGTGTCGCGTCTTCCTTAATCCTTGCATTACTATATCCCCCGATAACGGCAAATCCACCTTATTCGTGGCGTGAATTTGCTGGCAAAAACTTCTATGCCGGCATCGATTTTAGCCGTTGGCTGATGGAGTTTTTCATGCTGATCATGATTGCCTACTCTATTCATGAGGCACGGCAATCACAACCAAGGCACCTCCGGTCATTCATCTTTTTTTTCGCACCGGCCGCTTTGGGTCTATATGTTGCGATGATGCTGACCAATTTACATGAGGTGATCGCGCTTTTATTTCTGACGCTTGCAGGCGCTATCTGTGCCTTTTCTGGTTGCGTCGTAAAGGTGTTCCGATGTTCAAATTAATTAAGCTCAATAAGTTTATTTATTGATTGGTCCAGCCACCGAACAGCCGCTTGCCGGGCTGATCAGGCACGCCGGCGGCCTTCATGCTGAGAGCAGCGGCATCGACAAGTGCGAAGTAGCTCATGGTCACCGCTTGGAATATGGTGATCAGCTTGGCCGCCGACCCGTGGCGCTGGTAGTGGACCAGGTCCCCAACACCTTGGTATCGCCGACCGGCTTCGGGCGCTCGGCCGCCTGCCCGAAGAATCCCCCGACAGAAACCGGAAATCTCGAAAAAAGTCGAACCAACGGGGCTTGCGGTCGCGCCATGCAGACCCCCAAAAAAGCAAAACACAGGTCGCTGATTTTAAACGACCTGCGCTTGAGTTCGAGTGGCGGGGCCGACGAGACTTGAACTCGCGACCTCCGGAGTGACAGTCGAGCCTGAAACACGGAAAACATTAGACTTAGCACGATTCGGTATCGGATCGTGCGATATGCCACAGCAACACCGACCCCTCTCCTCACCCCATTCTTGACAGCATCGCACGGAAATCGCACGCTTCAGAGGTGAACAATCTCTGGTGGTGGGGTCATGGAACAGCAGCGATTAGAGCAGATCGCGTAGGAACTCGCTAGGGTCCGCGAGCTTGAGTGGGAGCTGGCCGAACTGCTCTCCCAAGCCAGCCGCTCCGATTTCAAGACGCTTGGTTGCAGCGGCCTTAAGCAGTTCGTCAAGGAATTCCGGCTGCCCAAGGATGAGCGCACCTATCGCAGATGGATTCGGGCATATGAGCTGCTTCTCGGTCCCGCACGTGTCAGGCATGACTGTCCGATGGCCGACGTGCGCTCGCTGGATATCAACGCCTTGGGCCTCTGGTCGGAAGGGCGGCGCCGGCCACCGACGCGAGAAGAGGTCATCGAAAAGCTGGATGAGGTCATCCTCCGTCCGACCAAGTGGTCACAGAGTGCCAAAAAACGCGAATGCAAGAAGAAGGAGGAAGCCGAAGCAACAGATTGAGCCCCTGCAACTTCAGGGCAGAGTCTCATGCATATCTGAAAGGAGCAATATGCAGGAATCCGCCGAAGCAACCGAAAGAATGACCGTCGCCATTCTATTCTGGCCATCCATCGCCGACCAGCTCGACATCACCCTTCAGGAATGTCAGGAGTTCCTCGTCTACTTTCACGATGAAGTTGGCTGCTACACAACCGCCTTCCCCGGCGGCGAAACGCACGGGACACTCTTTCTTGTAAGCAGCCTGCGCCAGCGAATTGAACGAGAAGATTCTGGGGGCTTGGAACTCCCGATCCATGTCCAATACGTCTACGACCACGTTTTACACTTGATCGATCCCCCGACCGATTACATCTGGTTCTGGAACTGCAACTGAACCCAGCCAATAGCTCGCCTTTGAGCTGCCGGCTCCTGCCTCTCGTCTCTCATGGAACAACAGTCGCAATCCCGCCGCGGGTGATTCACCTCTGCGGATAGCATTTTCATATCTTCAACCTGCAGGGCAAAGGAGCATAATCATGAGCGATATTTCGCCTGTCGCCTCCCAAATTCATCAGAGACTCACGCACTTCACCGGCACCACCACATACGTCCGTCACTGGACAGGAGCTCTGCTCTATACCGAGGGCGTTCAGTGGCTCGCCGAGAAAGCCGGAGCCTACTGGCTGATCGACGCCATTGCGAGCTGGCAGCCCGAATGCCGCAAGCACCCCATGCTGCGCGAGATGCAGTTCTGGCGCCTCAACGTGAACCAAGCCGACAACTCCGCCGGGCTTGAGTGCTTTCCCGATGATGGCCACCCCGCCCACGTCCGCCAGGAGATCGAGTTCACCGACTTCCCCCTCGCCGAAATCAAGCTCTGGGCCGCCGCCGGCGGTCCGGGTGGCCGCATGGTCCTCATGCTCCCGGGCGAATATTGAGGGATGTAAATTTGGAGGGGTGATGAAATGACCCTGATCCTGGTGGTATGCTCATAGAGCAGTAGAAAGGACGCGGGTTCGTGATCTTCGACAACAGAGATTCAGAATCTTCAGAGACCGTCGCCGGAGGAGCTCTCCTCGTACCAACCCGCGTCCATGCTCGGACACATTTTGAACTGGCGGCCGACCTGCTTGTGCCCGAGGGGCAGACGCCGCGGGAAGTCTTCGATGCGACGATCCAGCTCATCCTCGACTGGTTCAGCGAGAGCTTTCAGCGGACGATTCCGGACCCGGTGCGGCGGCATGAGGATTTCGGCTGGAGCGCACCGGCCGTGTTGTCTTTGAAGGCGTCTTGATCCCCGAGCGGGAAATCTGGAGCACCCGCCGCCGCGGCGAATTCGCAACCAATGCGACTTTTGTGAAATTTTCCGGCAACCAAATCGATCCGATGGCGTCTATTTGAATGAGCGGGCACCGGGAGAGTGGCCATGGAACCCCAAGGATCGAGAAAAATACATCGCATCTGGTGGGTGCTGGGGAGCGTGGCGCTGGCGCCGGTTGTTCTTGTTGTGCTGCTCAGCTTTGTCTTCTGGCTGGGCGCCCCCAAGAGCGAGCAACTGGCCCTGCCCGCCGACCTGCGATTCTATCCCCCGGCAATTGTTCAAACCGATCCGCCCCCGGCTCCGGCGCGACCCATCATTGGAGTAAAATTTGAGGAGATCCTGCAGGACCGCGCCGACCCCGCCGCCATCGCCATTTATGAGGACTGGCAGCGGCAGTGGTATGCGGACAATGACCAGCGCCTGCTCAAGATTACGTCGGACTGGCAACCGGGCCAGCCGTTCACGCCCGAGCTGACGGCCTGGCTCGAGGAAAACCCACGCTTCGTTAAGGACTTTCATCAACTGGCGGCGTTGGGCGGGCTGCCATGTTATACCGAGGCCGACATGGTCTGGCTGCTCGCGCGCGAGGACCTGAAGGCTGCCGACCTGACCAACCTGCCCCTGCCGGATTTCCTGTTGATCCAAACCGGCTGCAAGTTCCTTTGCGCCGAGTCGCGCCGGCTGCGCCAGTCGGGCGATGCCGAAGGCGCCGCCGACACCCTTCTTAATGCATTGGTCATCGCCCGCTCCTTTCGCCGCCCGCTAGCGATCAACCAGATCTTCGCCGACGGAATCCAGGGTATGACGCTCGACGAATTGGAGCTGTGGCTGAGGGAGGATCCGCCTCCGACCGCGCTGGCCGCCCGCCTGCGCCGGGAACTGGCCGCTTTTGAAGTAGCGCTCACCGAGCTGGAGGCCACGCTCGAGCTGTCCGCACAAATCGAGCAGAAGGCGATGCGGCTGGAATACCAGGAGATGCGTGAGCGGCTGCTGGGGCTGCTGCGGGAGCCGGCGCGCTCTCTGTTCCGTGAATCGCTGCACCGGCGCCTGCCTCCGCAGTTGGCGAAGTTTCCTGAAATCGGAGTCTTCGATGTCGGCTTCGCGTTATTGGATAGCCCATGGATGATCTCGACTGAAATCGCTTCGGCGGCAAACGAGGCGATTTCCCTCAAATCGCGGGCTTCGGCCATCGTCGGGGAGTTCGACAACCACTGGCGCGAGCGCCTCACCTGCTTTGACTCCTTCGCAAACTACCAGCTCGCAGGAGTTGCGACCTTTGCCGGAGGCCTCAGGGTCCCGGTTCGTGTCAAAGATGCTGCCGCGCCGGATTTCAGGCTGAAGTGGCGCGAGCAGGCGCTTGCCGCCCAAACCCGATTGCGGGTCATGCTGGCCGCACTTGATGCAATTGAATCCGATTCCCTGCCTGAGCCGTAAATCCGAAATTTGATCTACCGCTGCCTGCTCCTGCTGGCCGGGCACTACCGCAACATGAGCGCGGCATCGACGGCGCGAAGGCCGCGTTCGAGCAGGAGCTGGCCACGCTCGGCCTGCGCCACGGCCCCTCGATCTCGCGCGAGCGCGCCGGCGAGTACGGCGACCATTATTTCATCCAGCACGCCGGCCGCCGCCACTTCATCGAGAGCCACCTGCGCAACAACGGCAACACCCGCGACCCCCGCCGCTGCCTCGCCATCTACTTCCTCTGGCACGAGGAGTCCCAGCAAGTCATCACCTGCTCCCTCCCCGCCCACCTGCCGATCGCGATCAGTTGAGCTCGGCTTCAGCTGTAACCTTTCTTGACCAGACGCGTCCTATGGTGCAGTTTGACCGGGAGGCAGCGGGATGGAGCAGGACAAAGAAATAATCGAGGCGGTGCAGCAGGGGGATCGCGAGCGGTTCGCCGAGCTGATCGAACGCCATCAGCGGATGGTGTATGCGATCGGCTGGAGTTACCTCGGCGATGCCGACTCGGCCGAAGATGCCGCGCAGGAAACCTTCATCAAAGCCTACCGTTACCTGCGCGCGCTGCGCGATCCCTCCCGCTTTGCGGGTTGGCTGGCCCGCATCGCCCGCAATGTCAGCACGTCGATGCTGCGCCGCCGCCGCTCCGAACTCGACCTGCGCCGCCGCTGGTTGCTGAGTCGGCCTCCCGTAAGTGCGCCACCAGCCGCTGGTGCAGCCGACAATTTAGACAAGGAGCTACATGACTCACTTAGCGCGGCGCTGGCCGAGCTGGCGCCGGCGCATCGGGAGTGTCTTGTTCTGTTCTACCTCGAAGGCAAGAGCATCCGTGAAGGCGCGACGGCGATCGGCATCAGAGAGGAGGCGATGCGGACGCGGCTGCACCGGGCACGGCGGGCGCTGCGCGTAAAGATGGAAGATCACCTCGGCGATGAACTGCGCGAGCTTGCCCCGCGCCGCAATCTGGCTCCCGTGGTCATGCCGCTGTTGCCCATCGAACCGATCGGACTGGCTTGGGCGGGGGGCAGCTCGGTCGCAAGCAAGGCGCTCAGCTGGTTCGGTGCATTGCCGGCGGGATTCGGCATCATGCTCTGGATGTGGCTGAGCAAGGCCGGCTTTTTCTACCTCCTCTTGCGCTGGTTTGCCGGCATGGAATCTGCAAACCTGATCCAGCGGCCGGAGAATGATTTTCGCCGCGCCCGTCTGCGCCGCAACGCACGACAGGTTGGCTTGGCGGCCCTATTGATAATGCTTTCAACAGCCTACTTCGGCTATCTCTTTTCACCACTCGTCATATTCCAAATTCTGTCCATTTATACTGTGGTGGCCCTCATGTCGCAGATCAGGATCCTGCGCATCAATTGCAGCGCTGTCATCATCGGGCAACTGCTGACTTTGTTCTTCATGCTCGTCGCGAATGTTCTGATTGGTTTCTTCCATGCCCCATTCACTGTCTTCATCATTGCAATGCTGCTGATCAATGTCATGCTGTACTGGACCAACCGGGAGCTCCCCCGTCGCCAGGATTACAACCTTTTCCTTCGTCAAGCCAAGGGGCTCTTGCCTGGGAGTGATCTACAGGCCCTTGCACCACTGGCACGGCCACTTGATGATGTTGAGTTGCGCGCCTTCGCGAAGTTCATGGGCACTCACTGGCTGGCACGTGATTACCGGGTGCGCAGAGATAAACTGGTTCTCAGGCTACCGCCAGTGGACCCATCTCCCATTGAGGCGATGTTGATGCTCCCGCTGTGCGGCACGTCCATTGAGATCGGCCGGGATGGGTCCTGCCGAGCGAGGATCTCGGCGGGTGATGCGCGCGCGCTCAGTGAACTGAGCAGCAACGCCAAAGCTCCTACCCAGCTTCGCGATGACGTGGAGCATGCGGTGAGCATTGGCTTGAGAGAATTTTTAGCCGGTGATGAAGCGGCTGTGCGCCGTCGCCTGGGTATTGACCTTGAAGAACCCATTTTTTTCGCAAAATTCAGTGAGTCACGGTCCTATCGCTTGCAGTTTGCCATCAGCATCGGTGCCACGATCTTCGCATTGCTCATGTTCGCCCACATCGGTAGTTGGTCTGCTGGCTGGACTGATCCGGGAGTTTGGAAAAAGCAGCCGGTCAGCGTGGAGATGGCGCGGTCGGCGCTCGAAGAGTGGATCAGCAGTTACAGCCAGGCCGCGCGGCCCGAGCTGCTGATGCTGTGGCAGAGTCCGGCGCATCCGTCGCTCGAGCTGATCGGCCCAGAATTGGCCGACCGCTACCGAGATTTGGTGCTAAATGAAATTAATGGCCCTTGGCCTGCCGCCCACCCCGGCCGCATTTTCAACGCGCTGAATTCGCCCCATCTGCTCTACCATACGCTGACCGTGCCGCTGCTCAGCCGGGAGGAACTGGCCACGCTCGGTTTCGACCGCGAAGGCATTCGCGGCATGCTGCGCTGGGCCAGCCTCGAGGAGCGTCCGCAGCTTTTCGACCTGCACGGCCAACAATCCAGACGCTCCATTACAATGGCTGACGGCCGGAATTATCGGGCGCTGGAGATCGAGTCGCTCGCCCTGCGCCTGCGGATCCTTGCCGAGTTCGACGCGCTCGATAAAATTGACAGGGAAGCAGTTGCCGGGCTGATCGCCCGCCACCAGGTCGGTCCCGGCTTTGAACTTCCGGAGGGTTTCCACCCGCTCGACATTGAGCAGGCCAGCGGGTTGTTCAACTTCGGCGTGTGCGGCTTGAGCGAAACTTGGGCCGCGCTGCTGGCGCTCGATGCGCTTGGCGCGCTCGACCTGATCGACCGTGAAGCCTGCGTTGCCGGCATCCTGCGCTTTTATCGTGGGCGCGGTGAGTTTCAGGAACGCAATTTACGCGATTCCGGCATTCATATTTCCGGTGGCAATGCAGATCGATTTTTCGCCATGGAAAGCCTCTCGCTGCTGGCTGCACTCGGCCGGGTCGAGGACCTGAAGCGGTGGCAGTTTTCTCCCGAAACAGAATTTCATCGAACCGCTTCGCAATCACGCGGGCAGCAACAGGTAACCCCACGCGCATGGCAATCGTTGGCATTCCAGGAAAACCATGCTGATCATGTTGAGTGACCGGAGAGAAGCAGACCATTTACTGGTGGCGGCGGACATCGTCGGGTAGAGGATCGTCGCCTTGTGCTCGCCGAGGCCGGCCAGGGCGTAAATGGCCAGCTGGTAGAGCATCTCGCGCGGTAGGGGCTTCTCCCACAGGTCGCGGTATTTGGCGTCGAGCGTCGCGATCGGCCGGCGGTCCTTGAGCACGACGAAGTCGGGGCGCGGCGTGGGGGCCTGGCGGTTGCGCGGGTTCCAGCCGGGCCGATTCGCCATCATGCCGCGCAGGCCGTATTCGTCGCCCAGTTCGTAGCCGGCCAGGTTCTCGCGCAGAAAACGGCTCAGCAGCGCCTGGAAGAAGTGGTTCATGTCGGATGGAGCTTTAGGACTGACCTTCTACATGGTGAGGGCCAATACCAGCCGCGGCGGTTCTCTGAGGAGCTGCGCGGATTGTCTGGTCGATATTGAACATTCTTGCGTCTCGCGAAAATCTGGGCATGCTGAATCTTGGAGATCCCCGGCAGGCAATTTATGATGCGCAATCGGTATTTTGGCAACCGGTTTGCCGATCAATGCAATGCAGGCACGGATCGACGCTTTGTACGATCCCGGACTGCTGCCTTTAGTTCCTTCAGGACCTTTCCAGTAAGCGAATCTAGCGTGCTCTGCAGCCTGGCGCACGGTGGCCGATGACCATGTCTCAGCTTGCACCTCCATGACTCGGATTATATTGAATGGATATAGGGCGGCTTATTTACTGCGGTTATTTCTTCCGGCACGCTGCTGCCGCCTGAGTCAGCAGCTCCTCGGCCAGCACCAGCGCGTCGACGGGCCAGAGGCCGGGCGGGCGGGGGTGGGTGACGCCGGGAACGGCGAGCGGGCGGCAGCTGAGCAGCCGGGCGGCCGGATCGAGCGCAATGGCGCGGGTGGTGGGGGCATCGGCGGCTGCCGGGAGGGCGGCTCGGGCGATTGCGCCTGCGCACCCCCAAGCGCCAGCACCAGTGAGCCAGCCAGCAAAACCAGACGAGTGAACGACATCGACTGCATCACCACCGGCGGGCAATCCGCGCCGCCGCCGCCTTTTTCCATACCCCGGAGCGGCTGGACTGGCCGGGGCCGGGGCACCGGCGGATAAGCCTGTCCGGAATGCTGCTATTATAGTATCAGACGGCGCTCGCGCGGCAATGGTTTGCTGCTGGCTTAAAATGAGGCCGCCGCCTCAGTCGCGGCGCAGCAGCTGCCAGGGTCCGAACTGGCGCAGCGGACCATAACCGGCCGGCGGAGCCTCGAGCGTCAGCAGGAACTCGGGCCGCCGCTGCTCGAGCTGGGCGGGGGTGGCCAAATGCTCCATCTGCTCGAGCACCCCGCCGATGAACCCGACCAGGTGCAGCGCGTCCATGTGGCGGTCGGCGGGGGCGTAGACGCCAATCCGGGTGGCCGGGCCAAACGGATGCATCCACTCGGGCATGCGCGTCTCCTGCTGCAGCCAGTGCCCCAGCGCCACCAGGTCATGATTCAGGCGCGGTCCCTCGGTCTCGTCGAAGCGGTTGGCGGTCAGGCCGTTGAAGCCGAGCCAGCCGATGCCGAGGAGGGCGAGGCAGGCGGCCGTGGCGAGGCGGCCGGTCCCACCCCGGCGCCAGGCCGGCTCGAGCGCGCGCAGCGAGAGGGCGAACAACACCAGCAGCAGCGTATAGGGAATGACCACGGCGCGCATCGGGCGGCCGACCCCCGAACTGGCGGCCGACAGCGACATCAGCAGCACCAGCGAGAGGATGATACCGGCCAGCACGAGCAGCGGCCCGCGCCGGGGGCCGCGCGCCAGCAGCGCCAGCCCCAGCCCCGCCGCCCCGGCCAGCAGCCAGCGGAGCTGGCCCACCAGCTCGGCCGGATAAACCCAGAAGCGCCCCCACGCGCCGGCCTGACGCATCTCCTCGCTCATCCAGTCATGCAGCATCTGATGCTCGTTGCGCAGGAACTGAAGCGGATGGCCCAGCTGGCGATGTGACTCGATCAACCAGAGGAGCGGGAAGGCGGCGGCGGCCAGCAGGATGAAGCCGGCGGCCAGGCGCCACGAGCGCGACGCCCGCCGCCAGCGCCGTACGAGCGCGCCCAGAAAAAACGGCGCCCCGGCCATGATCGCCATCCAGGCGACATAATGGACCGAGGCCGCGGCGAAGAGGAAGCTTCCGGCCGCCAGCGCATCGGGCCAGTGACGCCGGCCGGGTGAGTCTCGCTCGAGGAAACGCCAGCAGCCCGCCAGCGCCAGGCAGAAGCCGGCCACGGCCAGGTTGTCTGCCAGCACGCCGCTGCCAAACCAGAGGCCGGTGTAGCCGGGCGCCGCCAGCAGGGCCGCGGCCGCGGCGACCCAGTGGCGGCGCGAGACGGTCAGCGCCAGCCACCAGACCGCCGCCAGCGCAAGAAACTGCGCCGCCTGAATGCCGGCCAGCGCGCCCAGCGCCGAATTGCCCAGCAGCCGGATCCAGAGGCCGAACCAGGCAATGCCACCCGTCAGCCAGACGCCATCCCAGGTGAACAGGTAGGGGCTGGCGGCCCAGAGGTTGGACAGGTGCAGCCGGTTGGGCTCATCGAAGGTATGAAACACGAAACCGTGGCGCAGCAGCATGATAGAGGCGGCCAGCCGCAGCGCGACGGCCGCCATCAGGAGCGCCAGGCCATAGCCGGGGTGGAGTTCGCCGGCCGCAGCCGGCGCGAGGCGCCGGCCCGGCGCCAGCGCCAGCAGCCACAGCCCCACCACGCCCAGCAGCATCAACAGGCCCATCCATTCCATGTGGGTTGCCTCCAGACAAGGATGTCAGCCACGGCTGGAGCACATGATAGGGCACACGCGGGAAATGCCAAGCTGAAACCGCGCCGGCGGGTCAAAAAAAAATAAGTCGGCCGGATGGGATCACCAACCGGCCAGCATCGACGACGCCGCGCCCGCGCTTGGGCCAGCAGAGGCCATAAAGCCCCGCCGGCGCCGGCCGCTCGAAAACCCGATGTAACGGCCGGCCGAGCAGGTGCTCGACCACGGCCACGGCGCCGCCAAGATATTGCCGGTCGCACTGCTTGCTCGGCGGTTTCAACCGTTCAAATCACGAATCACAGATATTCCGTAACGCACAACCCGTGCCAGCCCCCGGCAAAAGCGACAGCTGCCGGAACGGGCCTGCTTACAGGCACCGGCGCGAAAGCGGTGCGACGCGTGTTGGCGCGGACGCGGGCATTCGACAATCAATATTTGACGCGTGTTTCAAATTATGATTGCAGCCAAAGGCGCTTACCCGGCCAGAGCCTTGACGATCTTTCGCCACTGCCTGCTGCCGATGGCCTTGCCCTTGATGATTGTCTTGCGGGCCCGTTCAATCCAGCCGCCGCCAGCGCCTTGCCGGCCGTTGACCCGCCGCTCGACATCCCGCAGCACCTCGCGCAGTTCCTCATCGACATTGGCCGCCGCCAGGAACTTGAGCATCAGCACAACGTGCCGACCGAAGGCGGCGTGGTCGCTGAAGACCCCTTGCTCGGCAAAGGCCAGCAGAGCGATGGCGGTGCTCATTGCGCGCGCCTCATCGCTGTCGCCCGGCAAGCCGCCGTCGGGCTCGAGCCGGCCGGCGAGGTCGACCAGAACGTCGTCGGGCGTCGGCTCTTTGGCCGCTGCGGGCAGCGGTGCATCGAATTCACGCAGCGGGGTATCATCGAAAAAGCGGCGGCGCTGGCGATGCAACGCCATCGTCGGCGCGTCAGCCCCATCGGCCGTTCCATGCAAATTATAGGCGATGCACGGGCTGCACATGAAACCGCTGAAGTAGCCGCCCATCTCCACATCCTGCGGCAGGCCGACCGGGACGACGTGCGTACGCGGCGGATCGCCCGGCTGGTCGGCTGGGTTTTCGACGACCGCCACCAGCGAGGCGGCGCGGCTGGCCAGGCCGAAGCGGCGGCTGAGTGCGAGCAACCGCTCGTCACCCTCGCGGCCGGTGGCATCGACCTCGGCGTCGGCGATAAGGCGCGAGCCGGCCAGCAGCCGCAACGTCTCGCCGAGCGCACCGGGCTCGATGGTTGATTCAATTTCAAGCCGCCGCTCGCCCTCGGCGGCCGGCCACTTCGCGACAAGCCTCAGCTTGTCGGCTTGTGTGGCGCTCGCCCAGGCGCGCGCCGGAGCGCGATCAAAAACGTGGCTCGTTGGCGCCGGCTCGAACTCGGAGCCGTCGCTGCCCTCGATGCTCCAGCGCAGGTCGCAAGCGATCGCGCCGCCGAGGCGACCGAAGACTTCGAGCGCGGCCATGTCAACCCGCTCGCGCGGGCCCACGCAGCGGCTGGTGCCGCCGGTGCGCCGCGCCAGCAGCTCGAGGAATCGGTCGCGTGCGGCGCTGCCGATGCCGAGCGCGTGCACGCGCGCCCCGAGTGCTTGCGCGCGGCGGATGATCGACTCGCCCTCCATGACCTGGCCGTCAGTCAGCAGCATGATATCGCCGCCCTCGCGCCCCAGGACCCGGCCGGCCGCCTCGATGCCGGCCTCCAGTTCCGTCCCGCCGCACACCCCGGCTTTTTCAAGGAAAGCCCGCGCCTCGCTCCGCGCCGCCGCATCCGCCGGCCGCAACGCGTTGCAAAATGAAATCGTCGTGTCGTCGAACAGCACGATGCCAAACCGGTCTTGTTCACCCAGCGCACCGAGCGCCGCCAAGAGCGCGCGTTGCGCCTGATCAAACGGCGCGCCCATCATCGAGCCTGAGCGGTCGAGCAGGAAAACGACCTGCTTGAGGCCCTGTGCCGCCGCGCCAAACTGCGACGACGGCACCACCGCCGCCACGCGCGCGCGGCCTTCGCCGTCAATCCCGCCGAGCATGAACGGGCGCGCCTCGCGCGCACGGGCGTCAATGACCAGGTCGCGGTCGGGCAGGTCGGCCTCGGTCGCCAGCGTGAGACGCGCCTCGGCTTCGCCGCGCAGAGCCACGCGCAGCGGGTGGGAAGGGCTCGAGACCTCCGCCAGCGGCGCGCCGAGGCGCACGGCCAGGTTGAAGCGCACCTGGTGCAGCCCGCGCGCGTCCTCGCTCCAGCGCGGCATCACCAGGTCATCAAAGATCTCGGCGGGCAACTCGAGCTCGCCGCGGCCATCCTCATCGATCGACGGCCGCGCCTGCGCGTGATAGAGCGGCGGCAGCGAGAACGGGAAGCGGAAGCGGAAGCCGTCGTCGCGCGCTTCGACGCCCGCCAGCAGCTCCAGGCGCACGGTGACGCGCTCACCATGCTTGATGTTACCGACGGCGAGGTTGACAAGGCCATCGCCATGGACACGCGCATGCGCCGCCAGGTGGCCTTCCTCGAGTCCCTTCTCGTATGCCTCGCGCGCCTCGAGGACTGGGCGCAGCTCCGAGCGCGCGATGCCACGCGGGCCGGCAATGCGGAAACGGCGCAGAGCAGCATCGGCCGCCAGCGGGAAGGCGTAGATCAGCTCGCCGGCGCGCCGCTCGTCCGAGACGAACTCGTGGTGCACGACCAGCCGCGCCCCGACCGGCAGCAGCTCACCCGTCAGCCACAGCGACTGCATCTTGAGGCGGCACGGCTTGCCGTCGGCCTTCAGCGGCGCGAAATGTCCAGTGGCCCGCTCAACGCTCGTCGTCGTCATCTTCGTCTCCTTGTTGGTTTTCATGGTCGTGTAAATCGATCGCCAGCCGGCGCAGCGCCCGGCTGATCCGTCTGAGGCGCGCAGGGTCGCCCCGGCTGGTCACAAGCACCATCACGTCCTCGGCAATGGCATAGGTCAGGGTCTGCTGAGGCTGCGGCACGCCCGGCTCATCAGCCTCGCCGCCGAACTTCGCAGCGATCCGCGCCAGCGTCCAGCCCTTGGCCTGGAGCTTGCGGATTTCTTCCAGCCGCTCGAGGTGCTGCGCTCCGTAAGCCGCCCGCGGCCCCGCCCGCAGCGGCGGCGGCAAGAGCCCCCGCGTGATATAAAGCCGCACCGTCCGAGCCGGCACCCCGCCCAGCTCGACCAGTTCCGCCAGCCGATATTCGTCCTTCTCGTGCGCCCGCATCGCCCCAGCTTCCTTCGTCCATGGAACATCTAGCCATCATAATAACACACAATATGACAGTGTCAATATTAAAAAGGGGCGCTTTGCGATGCTTTTATTGCTACAGCCAAGATCGCGCACGCGAGGGATCTTACGGGCGGATAGGGACCCATCACCCCCTACTGGGTCGTGCGAAAAGAGGGGGGCGGGGGCATGAGGGGTTGGCGGTGTGCACTTTACAAGTTAGGAGAGTCTCAGCGGGCATGAGCTCTTTGCTAAGCGCGTGCAGAGCGGTTCGTTTGCCGCAGTAGCTGCATTGTGTCCAGTTTGTCCATGATTTCCTGATACACGACCATGCTGACCTGGCGCACGATGGAGGCGTTTGCCCGGCCGAGCGTTGACTCCTCCGACAGGAAACTGGGGGAGTAACCCATCTTTTATTTGTGATGCGAATGCATACTCTACGGCACATAAAACTCGCGAGGCGGCAAACGTCAGAGGCACCTGCGGATTGGCATCACGCGAGAACCCCACATCGGTTTCGCCAGTTATTCACATACATACTGAATGACGCGTGTCTACACTCGCCTTCGCGTTGGCTGGCTCGTTTAGGGGAGTCATCGGTCGGGCGTTCCATTCTCTGGTCTCCCTGCCGTGTCTACCCTCGCTCAAAAAAGATTCTCGGACCAATTGCAGGTGCCAACCCGAGGCGCTGAACGCGCGCGCGAGAAATTATAGGCGCGGATTGGGTCCCATACCCCCCCAGGGGGGTCGCGCGAAAAGAGGGGGGGGTGGGGGCGGCTGGGCAGAAAAAGGCCTGGCTGGGAGGGGTCCCGAGCCGGGCAATTGTTTCCCGATTGTTTCCCGGAAAGCGCCAGAATCGACGCGGATGGGAGGGGGTAAAAGAAACTCGGAAAGTCCAGCTGGGCCTTCCGAGTTGTTGATTTTGATGAGTTTGAGTGGCGGGGCCGACGAGACTTGAACTCGCGACCTCCGGAGTGACAGTCCGGCACTCTAACCAACTGAGCTACGACCCCGCATCGGCTCGGTGTTTTGGCCTGACCTCCCGCATCACGCGGGCGCACGGCCTCTGACCATAGCCACGAATAGAATTGCAGTCCGAGGGGTCGGATGTCAAGTAACTTTCGCGCGGCGAGATAACTTCAACCCAAGGTCAAAGTCACTCCTAACGTCAAAGTCGAGGCACCCTTCTTCAGCGTAGAGGGGCAGCCTGAAAGGGGCCGAACCGCCGGGGGTGCCGCACCCCGGCCGACGGGTAAAAGTTCTTCCGGCATGACAGAGGGTGCTATGCTCAAGTATTATTATCCCCGGCGCCCTCGTGCGCACGAATCATCAGACCAGTGGAAGTGAGGGCGGGCTTGTGAAAGTTGCGGTCGTGCTATCGGGTTGCGGTCATTTGGATGGCTCGGAGATCACGGAGGCGGTCAGCGTGCTGGTGGCGCTGGACCGGGCCGGGGCGGATTATTTCTGCTGCGCGCCCCATGGCGAGCAGCACGAGGTGGTGGACCACCTGCGCGGGGAGGCGGTGCCGGGCAAGGTGCGCTATGTGCTGACGGAGTCGGCGCGCATCGCGCGCGGCCGCGTGCGCGACCTGGGCGAGGTCTCGGCCGGCGACCTGGATGCGCTGGTCTTCCCCGGTGGCTTCGGCGCGGCGAAAAATCTTTCAAGCTTCGCCCTCGATGGGGCGGCCTGCGGGGTGCAGGCCGATGTGGAGCGGCTGATTCTCGAGACCCACGGCGCGCGCCGCCCGATCGGGCTGATCTGCATTGCGCCGGTGCTGGCGGCGCGCGTGCTGGGCGCCCGCGGCCATTCGCCGCTGCTGACGATCGGCCATGACGCGCAGACGGCCGCCGCCATCGAGGCGATGGGCGGGCGCCATCAGGATTGCGCCGCCACCGAGTGCGTCGTCGATGAACAGAACCGGCTGGTCTCCACGCCCGCCTATATGCTCGGACGCGGCCCCGCCGAAGTCTTCGGAGGGATTGGCCGTTGCATCGAGACGCTGCTGCGGCTGATCCCGCGCTAGCGGGTGCCGATGATCCCGCTGCGCGACAACGTTCCGTCAACCACGCGGCCGATCGTCAATATCGCGATCATCATCATCACGGCGGTGATGTTCTTCATGCAGCTGTCGAGCGGCCAGCCCGATGCGCTGCTTGATCCATTGACCGAGCGCTACGGGATGATCCCCGCGCGCATGATTGCCCCCGGGGAGCCGGTGGTGATCCAGTTGGTCGAGCAGCGCGGGCCGTTTCAACTGGCGCACGGCCAGCCGTTGGAGCTCAACGAGCCGCCGTTCCACCCATGGTGGACGTTGCTGACATCAATCTTCCTGCACGGCGGGCTGCTGCATTTTGTCGGCAACATGTGGTTTTTGTGGATCTTCGGCGACAACGTCGAGGATCGCCTCGGCCACCTGCGCTACCTGCTCTTTTATCTCGGCTGTGGCGTCTTTGCCGGCCTGACCCATCTGGCGACCAATTGGGGTTCGGTGCTGCCGACCATCGGCGCCAGCGGAGCGATCGCCGGGGTGATGGGCGCCTATTTCCTGCTCTACCCGCGCGCGCGCGTGCTGACGCTGCTGCCGCTGATTCTTGTTTTCTATACGCTGGTCATCCCGGCGCCCCTGTTCCTGGGGCTGTGGTTCGTGCTTCAGTTCTGGCAAGGTGTGACGGCCTGGGGAGCGGGGACGGCCGGCGGGGTGGCCTGGTGGGCGCATGTCGGCGGTTTCGTTGCCGGCATGTTCGTGATCGGAGTGTTGAGCCGCAGCCACCAGTTGCGCCCCGGCCCGCTCCATTACGAGCATCGCGGCTTTGTCCACCGCGGATACTGAGAGGCGGCCCTTGGCGCTTTGGCGTGAACCATGGCACCCCTTACGCCATCAGCTCCCATCGCCGCCGTTTCGTGAAACCACAGCCGCTCTCTGATACCATCAATCAAGCAGATCAAACGGGAGTCATTGGCGGCCATGGATGACGATATCAAGGCTGTGCTGGATGGGCTGGCGCGTCGGCATGTCCTGCCACGGGCGACTTATCGGCTTCAATTCAGCCATGAGTTTACCTTTGCCCAAGCCGCCGTACTGGCCGATTACCTGGCCGAGCTGGGCGTCAGCCACGCCTACTGTTCGCCGCTGCTCAAGGCCGGCGCCGACAGCACCCACGGCTATGACATCGTTGATCATAATCACCTCAATCCCAACCTGGGCGGCGACGAGGGCTTCCTTGGCTTCAGCGACGCCCTGCGCGCGCATGGGCTGGGCCTGGTGCTCGATATCGTCCCCAACCACATGGGCATCGCCGACCCCGGCAACACTTGGTGGCAGGACGTGCTTGAAAACGGCCCATCCTCGCTCTACGCCGGCCATTTTGATATCCAATGGCATCCTGCCGCCGACGGCACCGGGAGTCGGATCGTCCTGCCGATCCTGGAGGACCAATATGGAAAGGTGCTCGAGGAGGGCAAGCTGAAGCTGGTCCATGAGGAGGGCGCTTTTTTTGTCCACTACTATGACTTTCGCATGCCGGTGGCTCCAGGCACCTACAGTCCGCTGCTCACGCACCGGCTCGATGAGCTCAAACGTCTGCTGGGCGAGAACAGCGAACCGCTGACCGAACTGCTCAGCATCATGACGGCGATCAGCCACCTGCCGCCGCGCACGGCGCTGCCGCCCGAACAAGTCGCCGAACGCAATCGCGAGAAGGAGATCATCAAGCGCCGGATCGCCGCGCTCGAGGCCGCCTGTCCCGAGGTGCGCGAGGCGCTCGAGCGCACGGTCGAGGACACCAACGGCCGCATCGGCGAGCCGGCCAGCTTCGATCCGCTGGATCGGCTGATCGGCAACCAAGCCTGGCGGCCGGCCTTCTGGCGCGTGGCGAGCGAGGAGATCAACTTCCGCCGCTTCTTCGAGATCAACACGCTGGCGGCAATCCGCGTCGAGCGCATCGAGGTCTTCGAGGCCACCCACCGCCTCATCCTGCGACTGCTGGCCGAGGGCCGCGTCAATGCCCTGCGCATCGATCACCCCGACGGCCTCTGGGACCCCGCCCAATACCTGCGCCGCCTGCAGGTCCATCACCTGCTCGCACTGTGGCGCGCGGCCCAAGGCCATGAGCCGGAGCCGGACTCGCCGGCGCGGCCGGTCTCCGACTGGCTCGATGCCTTCGAGGCGAGGCGCGCCGGCCGCGATGAGCCTTGGCCGCTGTGGGTCGTCGTCGAGAAAATTCTGAGTGAGGGCGAGCCGCTGCCGCCGGACTGGATGTGCGCCGGCACGACGGGCTATGACTTCATCGCCGCGGCCGAGGGACTGTTCATCGATGCCGACAACCAGCGGGCGTTCGACAAGATCTACGCCCAATTTTCGGGCCAGGGACGGCCGCTGCGCGAGATCGTCCATGCAAGCAAGCTGGCGGTCATGCGTGTCTCGCTGGCCAGCGAAATCATCGCGCTCAGCCTGCGGCTTTATGCGATCGCGAAGGGCAATCGCCGCACGCGCGACTTTACGCTGGGCGGGCTGCGTGCAGCACTGCGCGAGGTTGTCGCCGCACTGGCGGTCTACCGCACCTACATCACGGCGCGCACCCATGAGCTGTCGGCGCGCGACCGCGAATATATCGAGTCGGCAATCCGCGTGGCACGCCGGCGCACGCCCGAGGGGTTTGGCCTGGCGCTGGATTTCATCCGCGAGACGCTGCTGCTGCGCAACCTCGACCAGTTCCCCCCCGCGATGCGCCCCGAGATCAAGGACTTCATCATGAAGTTCCAGCAGGTGGCGGGGCCCGTGATGGCCAAGGGTTTCGAGGACACCGCGCTTTACGTCCAGAATCGGCTGGTGTCGCTCAACGAAGTGGGGGTCCACCCCGATCGCTTCGGGATCGATCCCGACGGCTTTCATGCCCACAATGCCGAGCGCCGCGCGCAGTGGCCCCACGCGATGCTGGCCGGCTCGACCCACGACACCAAGCGCTCCGAGGATGTGCGGGCGCGTATTCATGTGCTTTCGGAGCTGCCCGGGGAGTGGCGCGCCGCCCTGGGGCGCTGGAGCCGGCGTAATGCGGGGCGCAAGACCTTCGTCGACGGCGAGCCGGCACCCGACCGCAACGATGAATACCTGCTCTACCAGACACTGATCGGCGCCTGGCCTGAGGCCGCGCCCGGAAGTCCCGGCTTCGCCGACTTTCGCGAGCGCATCGGCCGCTACATGGAGAAGGCGACGCGCGAGGCCAAGGTCCACACCAGCTGGATCAACGCCAATGAAGGCTATGACGCGGCAGTGCAGAGCTTCGTTGCGCGCCTGCTCGATGACTCGCGGCGCAACCCATTTCTCGAGGAGCTGGGCGCGCTGGCGCGGCGAGTCGCCTTCTTTGGGCGCTTCAATTCGCTGTCGCAACTGCTGCTGCGGCTGACGGCGCCCGGCGTCCCCGACATCTATCAGGGCAGCGAGCTGTGGGACCTGAGCCTGGTTGATCCGGACAACCGCCGGCCGGTGGATTACCCGCGCCGCCGCGCCGAGCTGGCCCGCCTGCGCGAGCATACCGGCGACCCCGCCACGCTGGCCGAGGAGCTCATGGGGCGGATCGAGGACGGGGCCATCAAGCTCCACGTCCTCCAGCGCGCCCTGGCGCTGCGGCGCAAGCGCGAGCGGCTGTTCTCACACGGCGATTACCTGCCGCTGGCCGCCAGCGGAGGGCGCGCACGCCATGTAACGGCCTTTGCCCGCCGCGAGGGTGAGGCGGCCCTGATCGCCGTTGTGCCCCGGCTGGTGGTGGGACTGACGCGCGGCGAGGAGCGCCCGCCGATCGGCGGGGAACTCTGGGCCGATACCCGCCTAACGCTGCCCGAAGGCTGGGCCGGCCGGCCCTGGCGCAACATCTTCACGGGCGAGATGGTCGAGCCGGAGCCGGTCGAGGCCCCCGCCCTGGCGCTGGGGCGGGTGCTGGCGCGCTTTCCGCTGGCGCTGCTCGAAGCGCCCGACTGATCAAAGCGTCCCGCCGCTCTCAATTGACGTCCAGCTCATGATTGTGCTACTTCTCAAACTATGAGGCGCAACATCCAGCTCCTGGGAATTCTGGCCGCGCTGCTGCCGCTCCTGGCCGCGTGCTATGATGAAAGTACGGCCGACGCGCAGATCGAGGGCGCCGGCCAGGGAAAGGGAGGCGCAATGGCACTGGAAAAGACCTTGTTCGGGGCGGGTTGCTTCTGGGGCGTGGAGGAAACCTTTGCCCGCACCCCGGGAGTCAAGTCAACGGCGGTCGGCTATGCCGGCGGCACGACCGACCACCCGACTTACCGGGACGTCTGCAGCGGCTCAACCGGCCACGCCGAGGTCTGCGAGGTGGAGTTCGATCCGGCCGAGATCAGCTATGAGCAGCTGCTTGAAGTTTTCTGGGAGATGCACGACCCGACCCAGCTCAACCGGCAGGGCCCCGACGTCGGCACGCAATATCGCTCGGTGATTTTCTATCATTCGGCCGAACAGGCGGCCGCCGCGCGCGCGAGCATGGAGCGGCTGGCCGGTCGGCTGCCGCTGGGCCGTCCGCTCGCGACCCAGCTCGAGCCGGCCCCCGCTTTCTGGCGCGCCGAGGAATATCACCAACGCTACATCGCCAAGCGCGGCGGCGGGTTCTCCTGTCACTGAGGGACCCGGTCACATTTCCGAGCCCGCGCATTTTGACGCGGGGAGTGCGACTTCCTTTTATTGAACGGGGGCCTCGGCCGCACGCCCGGGGCTGATGGACTGTGCCAGCTCCGCGACCTTGCGCTCCATCATCTCGAGCAGGCGGGCCTTGTAGTTGTAGGGCGGCCCGAGCTGGGTATCATGGTCGGCCTGCTTGAGGCTCTCACGCTCCAGCGCGATCAGGTCGGTCTGGATCATCTCGAGCACAAGCTCCCGCGTGACCTTGTCGGGCAGGATTTTCAGCTCGATGGCGTAGCGGTGGCGCATTTCCTCGTCGAGCGCCTCGGTGCGATCAACCATGTCATACTCACGGACCTTGTCGGCGATGCGGTGAATGAGCGTGCCCTGGCTGGGCGAGGCCAGCTCGTCGCGCTTGAGGATGAACATGTAGCCGTGCTCGTCGGCGCGGCGATAGGCCCACTGGTCCCGAATGCGCTCCAGTTGCGCCAGTTCATATTTGATGACCTCGTCGTCGCCGACCGTAACCGGCGCGCCGCCCTCCCCATCATCGGTCCCGCCGACGTGGATCAGCGAGGCATAGCGCTTGCGCAGCTCCGGGGTCAGCCGGCCCTGGCGGATGTGCGCGATCATGCCGAGCTTCTGCTCGAAGCGCACCTGCTCGGCCGCGTCATAGATATCCCACCAGATCCAGGTTTCGATCAGGTCCATGAAGTCCGCCAGCCATGGCTCGATGGAGGAGTAGAACGCCTTCAGGTCGTGGATGCGCACCTGACCGCGAGTGGCTTCCTTGCGCTGGTCCTGGCAGTGGCTGACCAACTCGACCTGGATCGAAGTCTGGTCGGTGGGCGACATCAGCAGCTTGCGGATTTTCTCATCATCTCCCAGCAGCACGTCTGAAACCTTGCGCCGCAGCGGCCCATAGATCTTGTCCCCCATCAGGCAGCGGCGCACGTTCGCCATCTCATGATAGATCAGGTCCTGCTTGATCGCCTTGATGCGGGGGTTGATGCGTCCGGCATGGTCGAAGCGGATTGAGAGGAACTCAATCAAGCGGCTGCTGATCAGCTCGGTGTGGCGCTCGGCGGAAGTGCGGGCTTCCTGGGTTTTCTCGGTTGGCATCGTTGGCTCCTGCTCCACGGCCGCAACGGCCATTTGATTTGCATGAGTTCACCGGATCATTGACTCAACCATAGCATCCTGATTCCTTCGGTCACAAGCCAAACCGCCGGCCGCTCAAAAGCTGGGCGGCTGGGGGCGGGCGGAGAGGATGCTCTCCCGCTCGGCCTCGTCGTAGCCGACGGCCATCAGGCAGAGGCCCTCCGGCGGGGCGCACAGGCTCAGTTGCGGGCGCTCGCCGTGATCGAGGATCCGCAGCAGCCTTTCGCGATCAAGCAGCCCCTGGCCGACGGCCACCACCGTACCTACCATGAAGCGCACCATATGATGCAGGAAGGAGCGGCACTTGAAGTCAAAGGCCAGCAACTCACCGGCGCGGGTCAGCTCGGCGCCTTGGAGCGTCAGCACGCTGCGCCGGCTCTGGCAGTGCGCCGAGCGAAAGCCGCTGAAGTCATGCTCGCCGCGCAACAGCTCCAGCGCCTCGGTCATCGCCGACACGTCGAGCGGGCGCCAGACGTGCCAGGCACGTGGGCCGAGCGGGCGGCGCATCCGCTCGCAAAGGACCTGATAGCGATACCAGCGCATGATGGCGTGGCGCCGGGCGTCGAAATCGGGCGCGGCGTCGTCGGCCTCCAGCACGCTGATCGAGGGGGGCAGAAAGTGATTGAGCGCCACCGGCAGGCGCTCGGCGGGGATTGAATGCTGGAGATCGCAATGGGCCGGCATCGCGGCGGCATGGACGCCGGTGTCGGTGCGGCCGGCGCCATGGATGCGCACGCGGTGACCGACGATGGCCTCAAGCGCCCGCTCGAGCGTGTCCTGCACGGTCGGCCCCTGCGCCTGGCTCTGCCAGCCGAGGAATTCGGCGCCGTCATACTGGACCAGCAGCCGGATGCGTCGGATCGTGCCCTGCGGCCCGCTCACGCGGAGTCGCGGCCCCGGCATTTGCGGCGGGCGACGTCGAGGGCGCGGCGCTTCTGGCGGACCCAACCGGCGGCGCGGGCAGCCTCGGCCATGAGAGCATCGGCCTGCCCGCGCACATCGGCCGGTGAGGGGCCGCCCAGGCTCAGCCGGCGGGCCAGCGCGACCGCCGGGTCGCCGGCGTCGACAACCTCCTCGGCACCCAAGGGCGCCAGGCCCTCGCGCTCGAGTATCTCGTTCATCGTGGTGGGGGTGATCCAACCGGCGGCCTCGTCACGCGCGACCGCCTCGGCAATGACATGATAGGCGCGGCGGAAGGGGAGCTTGCGCTCGCGCGCCAGGTGATCGGCGAAATCGGCGGCCAGGCTGAAGCCATCGGCGGCGGCGCGGGCCAACTCGTCGCCGTCCACCGTCAGTGCCGCGACGACCTCGGTGAACAGCTCGGGCGCCTCGCCGACCTCCTCCAGCACATCCATGATCCAATACTTGGTCCACTGGGTGTCGCGGTTGTAGCCCGAGAGCAGGCCGCGGCCGACGCCGGCCAGCGAGCCCGCCAATGCGCCGATCCCCTGCGCCCGTGCGCGCGTCACTTCGGCAAAATCCGGGTTTCGCTTGTTGGGCATAATCGAGCTGCCGGTCACATGGGCGTCGCCTAGGCGCAGGCCCCGGCGCGGCGGCGAGCTCAGGTAGATCAGGTCTTGGCCGAGGCTGGAGAGGTGCGTCATCATGATGGCGAGGGCGGCGGCGACGCGGGCCTCGGCCTCCCAGCGCGTCGAGATCGCGTCCAAGCTGTTGCGCAGCGGCGCGTCGAAGCCCAGCAGGCTGGCGGTCAGCGGCCGGTCGATCGGCCAGCTCGTGCCGAAGCCGGCGGCGGCACCCAGCGGCGAGCGGTTAAGCAGCGGCCAGAGCGCTTCGAGTGCCTCGGCGTCGCGCGCGAGCCCAAAGGCATGGCTGGCGGCCCAGTGGCCCAGCGTCGTCGGCATCGCCGGCTGGCCGTGGGTCCAGCCGGGGGCGACGGTCTCGATATGGCGGCGGGCGAAGCGGCCGAGTTCGCGCACGAGCCCGGCCAGCGCCTCGACGCGGCCCAGCAGCGCCTCGCGCAGCCAGAGGCGCACGTCGGTTGCGGATTGGTCGTTGCGGCTGCGGGCGGTGTGCATCGCGCCGGCGACGGCCTCGCCAGCAATCGCCGCCACCGCCCGCTCCACATTCATGTGGACGTCCTCGAGCGAGGGGTCAAGCGTGAAGCGCCCGGCGGCCCAATCGGCCTCGATCTTGTCGAGCGCCGCGGCGATCAGGCGACCGCTGGCCTTGTCGATGATGCCGCGCCGGGCCAGCATCAGGCAGTGGGCGCGGTTGAGCCAGAGGTCGCTGGGGACCAGCGCCAGGTCCGCCGGCGGGCGGCCGGCCACATCGCGGCCGGCACAGTAGGACAGCATCCGCGGCGAGGGGCCGGCGGCCGTGCGCTTGGACCAGATCGGGCGCGCGGCTCCGGCCGGTTGTTCGTTGGCATGGGCAGGGATGTTCTTCCGGCGAGGGGCCATCGTGTCGATCCTTTGGGTCAGCATGGGCCGCGGGCGGCCGCGCTCCATTAACTCCATAGCAAACGGTGACCCGCAAGCGAAAACCGCCGCAAACGGCGCGGGTCTGTCCTTTTCGATGTCAAGCCACAATAGAAATGTCACACCTCGGACCACGATAGAAATGACACATTCTCGCCGGGGAGCGTTTGCGCGACAATGTCTTGCTCCGACCGGAGGATAGGGCAACGCGGGGACGCGCCCCGAGCGCCGCGTCAGAGTCCGAAGCAGGAACGGGGCGGTCGGTGTCGGCCGTCCCGTTTTTCGTTTGTCCTGTGCCTGCTTTGGTCGGAATGCGGCAAATCCCAGGGGGGCTG
>JAWLCE010000021.1:0-22307 GCA_041687335.1 Sumerlaeia bacterium
CCCTCCAAATCAACTTGAACCGCGAAGGCGCAGAGGACGCCGAGGAAACGCAAAGTGATCGAGCTTGGACGAAGATCGGAATTGGGGTTGACTGCCGTGGGTTGATTCCCTGCCCATTCCGTCAAAAACCCAGCCCCGAAGGGGCGACCGCAAGTAGCCGGGGGTGACCGCAGAGAACCCCCGGTCAAGCAATCCCACAAATTCTTTCCAAGAGCCATTCTCAAAGGATCGAGGCCCCGCCGCCGGCCCGCCAAATGGATTGCCCGCGCCCCGCCCCGCTGATAGGATGTGCCCCGACTAACGAAGAGGCGGAGCCATGACCGGTCCGGCAGCCACACGCTCACAGATCACGGCCCTCATCCCCACCTATAATGAACAGGCGAACATCGCCGCCTGCCTGGCCTCCGTGGCGTGGGCCGACGAGATCCTCGTCATCGACTCCTTCAGCACCGACGCCACCCCCGAGATGGCGCGCGCGGCCGGGGCGCGCCTGATCCAGCATGAATACGAAAACTCCGCCGCCCAGAAAAACCGCGCCATCCCGCAGGCGACCCACCCCTGGGTGCTGATCGTCGATGCCGACGAGCGCGTCACCCCCGCCCTGCGCGATGAGATCCTCGCCATCCTCGCCGCCGACGCCCGCGCCGAGTCCGGCGTCCTCGACGGCTACCGCATCTGGCGCGACAACCATTTCCTCGGCCGCCCCGTGCGTTTCAGCGGCTGGCAGGATGACAGCGTCCTGCGCCTGTTTCGCCGCGACGGCGCCCGCTATCCCGACCGCCATGTCCATGCCGACCTGATCGTCGCCAGCGGCCGCGTCGGCCGGCTGCGCGGCCGGCTGCTCCACTACACCTTCGTCTCGTTCACCCATTACATGGAGAAGTTCGACCGCTACACCGGCTGGGCCGCCAGCGACCGCGCCGGCCGCACCCCGCGCGTCGGCATGCGCCACCTGGCGCTGCGCCCCGCCTTCCGCTTCTTCAAGCAATACGTCCTGCGCCTGGGCTTCCTCGACGGGCGCATCGGCCTGACCGTCTGCATGCTCGCCGCCTTCAGCGTGTTCATGAAATACGCCAAGCTGCTCGAGCGCCAGCTGCTCGATGAGCGCGAGGCCCCCCAATGAAGCACGACGCCCTGCGCCAGCCGCGCCGGATTTTCATCAAGGGCCTCAACTGGGTCGGCGATGCCATCATCTCCACCCCCGCCCTCGCGCGCCTGCGCGCGGCCCACCCCGACGCCGTCATCACGCTGATGGCGCGCCCCTGGGTCGCCGCCGTCTATGAGCACAACCCCCACATTGACGAGCTCTGGGTGCACGACGACAGCGCCTCGGCCGCCAGCTTTGCGAAGGCGGTCCGGATGGTCCGCCGCGGCCGCTTCGATGTCGGCATCGCGCTGCCCAATTCGATCCGCTCCGGCCTGCTCCTCTGGCTGGGCGGCGTGCGCTGGCGCATCGGCTTTGGCGACGGCGCGCGCGCCTCGCTGCTCAACGTGCGCATCGCCCGCGATTCCAAGCTCGCCCGCCTGCATCAGGTCTACTCTTACCTGCGGCTGGTCGAGGGCCTCTGCCCGCCCGTCAAGGAGCCCGCCCGCCAGGTGCTCGTTCCCGGCGAGCTGGAACGCGAGGAGGTCCGGCTGCTGCTGCGCCGGCTCGGGCTCGACCGCGGCCAGGAGCTGGTCGGCCTCGCCCCCGGCTCGATCAACTCCGACGCCAAGCGCTGGCCCGCCGAGCGCTTTGCCGCGCTGGCCGACCGACTCGCGCGCGAGCGCCGCTGCGAGATCCTGCTGCTGGGCGGCGCCCCCGAGAAGGCGGTGCTCGACCGCGTCGCCGCCGCCGCCGCCACGCCCGTCCACAACCTGGGCGGCGCGCTCGGACTGGGCGGCGCCATCGCGCTGGCCGAGCGCCTCTCCGCGCTCATCTGCAACGACTCGGGGGCGATGCACATCGGCGCGGCCCTCGGCATCCCCACCATCGCCATCTTCGGCCCCACCGAGTGGGAGACCACCTATCCCTTCTCCAGCCACGCCAAGATCGTCCGCCGCGAGGGGATCGAGTGCGCCCCCTGCATGCTGCGCGATTGCCCGATCGACCACCGCTGCATGACCGCCATCGAGGTCGACGAGGTCATCGCGACGATGAATGATCTCTTCACCGAAATGCACAAGGAAAAGGCTGGCGCGAAGTAACGGCGCCTTCGCATGGCCCCGAGCAGTGTTAGAAGAAATCGATGAGCCGGCCCAGGACCCAAGGGTGGCTGATGACTCCAAGCGGAATAAAAGCTGCATCTTGCCATATAAACTTTTCATTATTTGCCCATCTCTTGATGAGTGTTCCCACTGCCACCAGCAAAAAGAACGACCCAAGAAAGAGGGCCAGCAGGAAAATTCCAAATCCACCTGACATTCCATAACGTATGGTCGTGTCCAGGTAGATATACTCATCGCCGCCTGATGCTTCCAATAGTAAATGATCAAAGACAAAGAAAAACGTTGACGCCGGCAACAGGATGTAAAGTGGCAACCTGAACAAGAGCTTTTCCCGTTTTGGTATCTCCATCTTCATCAGTAAAATTTCCTTTACGCGCATCGAAACGGCTTGATCCGCCCGGACCATTCATTTTTCATATTATTCCGATGCGAGCAACCCCATCCTTCTGTCTCTGCGTTTCCTCTGCGTCCTTTGCCCCTTGGCGGTTCAATATTAAGCTATCTCTTGATCTCCACCCGACAAACGCAGGATGATCGCCTCAAGGACAGGAATTCCGTAAAGGAGGCCGTTTGATGCGATGGGGCGCGGCTTTGGTGACAGCGCTGGCGCTGCTGGCGCCGGCGCGTGCGGATGAACCGACCACTCGGACCATGGGGATGCTGATCATTGAGCAGGCCCTGCGCCAGCCGATCGATCTTGAAACCCTGGCCGAGCGGGCGCGGCCCGACCACCCCGGTTCGGACAACACCGCCTTGTTTGAAATCCTGCGCCTGCGCGAGGAGCCCGACCCGGCGGCGACCGATGCGCTCGGCGAGATCCTCGCCAAACATTTCGACCAGACCCACGTCTTCGGCTTTGCGGCGGCCCAGGCGCTCTTTGCCATCGGCGGCGAACCGGCCCACGCGCTGCTCGAGCGCTATCTGCTCGACGCGCGCTACCATGCGCCGTCGGGGCTGCGCTACATCGAGCACTGGGAGATGAAATCCCCCGAGCGCGACCGCTTCATCGGGCGGTATCACCTGCGCCACCTGGCCGAGGACCTGGAGGTCGAGCTGGCGGTCGAGCCGCTGCGCGACGAGGAGGTCCTCTTCCGCGTGTGTTTGCGCAACTTGTCAGACCGCACGTTGAGCATGCCATTTGAGCTCTATGATGACGGGCTGAACTTTCGCGACCAGCATGGCCACTGGATCCTGCCACGGATTTACCGCTTGTTCCGCCTTGAAAAAACAAGTGGCCGCTCGCTGGAGCTTAAACCCGGCGCAAGCCATGACTATCCCATCCACCTGCGCCTCGAGCGCGAGGACGGCGAGGCGCGCCTCGTCGGGTGGGGGCACGACTGGAAAATCGGCCAAGCCGAACGGCTCGAGGCCGTCTATATGCTGGCCAACTCCTACCCCGGGCCGGCCGACCAGACCCCGCCGCGCTGGCTGGGGCGCGCGGTCTCGCGGCCGGTCGAGCTGAAGATTCCGCCTGAAGTCGCGGCTCCAAACTGATACGATGCCCCCTGCCTTGAATTTTGCAGGATGGGGCCAAGGGTGGAGCCGGCGCAAACGCAAGCCAACAACATCGAACCGCGCGTCATCCACCTCGACGACGGCCCGCTCTGGCGCGGCGGCCAGCAACAGGTCTGGCTGCTCCTGCGCGAGCTGGCCCGCCTCGGCATCCCCCAACGGCTCGTCGCCCAGGCCGGCGGCCCGCTGGCCGACAAGGCCCGCGACCTCGGCATCGACGTCGTCACGCTGCGCCTGCGCGGGGAGCTGGACTGGCTTGGCGCGCGCCGCATCGCCGCCCTTGCGCGCGATTTTGGCGCCACCATCATCCACGCCCACACCGGCCACGCCCAGACCACCGCCCGCCGCGTCGGTCGCCGCCTCGCCGGCCAGGCCCGCGTCGTCTCCACCCGTCGCGTCGACTTCCCCATCGGCGGCAACTTTTTTTCGCGCCGCAAGTATCTCGATCCCGACCAGCATTTCATCGCCATCTCCGAGGGCGTGCGCCGCGTGCTGCTCGCCGGCGGCGTCGCGCCCCAGCGCATCGACGTCGTCCACAGCGGCGTGCCCGAGCTGGCCGAGAGCGAAATCATTCCGCGCGAGCAGGTCCGCCGCGAGCTGGGCATCGGCGAGGGCGAGATCGCCATCGTCAACATCGGCGCCCTGACCGACCACAAGGGCCAGCGCTGGCTCATCGAGGCCGCCCCGGCGGTGCTGGCCGCCGAGCCCCGCGCCCGCATCCACATCCTCGGCGAGGGCGAACTGCGCGGCCCGATCGAGCGCCAGATCGCCAGCCTCGGCCTCGCCGACCGCGTCCTCCTGCATGGCTGGGTCGATGACGCCCGCCGCCGCCTCACCGGCTTTAATCTCTACGTCTCCAGCTCCCACCTCGAGGGCCTCGGCACCATCATCATCGACGCCATGCTGGCGCGCCTCCCGGTGGTGGCCGCCATGGCCGGCGGCGTCGGCGAGATCGTGCTGGACGGCCAGACCGGCCGCCTGGTGCCCGCGCGCAACCCGGCGGCGCTGGCGACGGCCATCCTCGAATCACTGCAAAACACTGAAGCCACAGGACTTATGGTCGAGCGTGGCCTGGCCCGCGCCCGCCAATGCTTCTCGGCCCACGCCATGGCCACCGGCACCCTCGCCATCTACCGCAGCCTGCTGGCCGGTTAAAATCAGCCGCCCGCAGCGCAACTTTTTTTCCGCCGCCGGTTGCGATATTTGACCTCTGCGTCCGTAAGTCCTCTTTTTTCAACGGCCCGCATTATACCAAAATTCTAGACAAAGACCTATTTTTTTTTGCTGACAAACACCCGCTCCCCGACATAAGCTTCTAGGGCTTTCCCTGATACGCTTGTCAGGGTTTGTCCCATCTTCTGTTCGCCTTGGATGCCTTGACTGACCTGAATGACCAACTCCAATAAATTCAATGCCTTGGAACAGACACACCACAGCGTGGAGGTATGGCCTATTGCGGGCGCCAACCTGATCCATTCACGAGAAGCGGGCTCCTGGCAGCCCCGCATGATCGTCGGCTCTGCCTCCGGAGGCCCCCTGGCCGAGGCACCCAAAACCGTGGGCGTCCATGATGGTCGTCCTTCAATGCGCCTTCCGCTGCGCCTGGCTCGCTTCGAGCGCCGCGATTGCGCCTTGCTCAGGGAGGAGTTTTCTCCTTATGAACCTTCACCAATCGTTCTCACGATTCGTCACCACCAGCGTGAGCGCGCCTCGACGGCTGGCGCTTGTGCTGACCCTGCTGGCCGGGCTCGCCCTGCCGGCGACCGCCCAGAACAGCAAGTGGATCGTTGAATCCAGCAACTTCCGGATGATCCCGCCCAGCTCCACGCTGGCGCAGCCCGCCAAGGGCCAGTCCGTCATCGAGCCGACCACCGGCCACCGCATCACGCGCATCTCCAACGTCGGAGACCACGCGCACTTCAACTCCCTTTTCAACGGCAAGACCAACGCCGGCCTGACCAACGGCTACTCCAAGTATGCCTGCGTCAACGTGACCGGCGAATACACGATCGCCTACGGCACGGCGGGCGGCAATGCCGGCCTTTATGACCTGCGCAACTACAGCTTCGTCCGCCAGCTCTTCGCCCAGCGCCGCAATGGCGGCTCGGCCGGGATCGGCGACAGCTCGGTGCCGCGCTGGGACATGTCGCGCCGCCCCGGCACCGAATACACCTTCATCTACCAGAGTGAAGGCCGCGTGTTGCGCTACGACATCAAGACCAACCAACACACCCTGATCTACGATTTCGGCGCCACCGAGACCCTCTGGGGCGAGTCCCACTTCGACCAGGATGGCAACGGCCGCTATCGCGCCATCGCCGTCAAGGGCAAGGGCACCCACATCATCGACATGATCAACCGCACCAAGCTGCCGGTGGTCATGGACTGGGTCGGTGACTTCTCGCACTCGGGCACGTGGGTCAACGTCATGGGCACGCTCTATCACATCGACGACCTCAAGCAGGGCATCAAGACCCGCGGCCGCCTCGCCGCCAAGCCCAGCACCTATGGCCACGACGGCTGGGCCTTCGACAAGAACGGCGACGAGGTCTGGCTGGCGCAGGATAACCAGACCAGCTGGATCTTCGCCTTCAACCCGCGCACCAACACGCGCACCAACATCATCTATCTCGGCACGCTCGCCTGGCCCAATCAGCACATGGGCCGCATGATCACCCCCGCCAAGCGCGGCTGGTTCATGCTCTCGACTTATTCCACCGACAACAGCAAGTGGGCCAACAACCAGCTGATGATGATCGAGGTCAAGTCCTCGCCGCGCATCTGGCGCATCACCCCCACCTACCAGAAGTGGTGGCACGGCGACAAGACCTCCAGCTACTTCGCCGAAGCCTTCGCCAGCATGTCACCCGACGGCAACAGCATCTGGTGGGGCTCCAACTGGAATGGCAAGGACAACCTCGAACTCTATCGCGTCGACCTGCCCACCAACTGGGAACAGGTGCTCAACGGCACCGCCAGCCCCACGCCCACGCCGACGCCGAACCCCACCCCCGCCCCGACTCCGGCACCCACCCCGGCCCCCAGCACCCGCAAGCCTTTCGGCGGCAAGGCGGCGGCGGTCCCCGGTCGCATCGAAATTGAAAATTTCGATGAGGGCGGCGAAGGCATTGCCTGGCACGACACGACCACGGCCAACCAAGGCGGCGCCAACTACCGCAACTCCAGCGTCGACATCGCGGCCATCACCGGCGGCTACGTCGTCAACTATGTCCAGCCCGGCGAGTGGCTCGATTATACCGTCTCCGTCGCCAGCGCTGGAACCTATCGCATGACGATGCGTTACGGCACCCCCTACGACAGCCGTTCCATCAAGGTCATCGCCGGCGGCAAGACCTACACCAAAGCGCTGCCCAACACCGGCAGCTTCACCACGACCACCAATATCGCCGTCGCCGACCTCACCCTGGCGGCCGGCACCCAGGTCATCCGCATCAACGTCGACACCGGCCGCTTCAACATGGACTGGGTTGAGTTGACTTCGACCACCGCGTCGAGCCCGACCCCCACGCCCGCGCCGACGGCCACGCCGACCCCGACGCCGGCCCCCACGCCCGCGCCGACTCCCGCCCCGGCCCCGGAGCCGACCACCGGCGTCCGGCGTCCCTTTGGCGGCACCGCCTGGGCGGTCCCCGGCCGCGTCGAGGCCGAAAACTTCGACGAGGGCGGCCAGAACGTCAGCTGGTCCGATACCACCAACACCAACCTGGGCGGCGCCAACTACCGCAATGCCGACGTCGACATCGCCAACATGACCGGCGGCGGCCTCTGCGTCAACTATGTCTTCGAGAAGGAATGGCTCGATTACACGGTCAACGTCAAGGCTGCCGGCACCTACCGCCTCACAGCCCGCATCGGCACGCCGATGAATGACCGGATCATCCGCGTTCTCCTCGCCGGCGGCCAAACACTGACCGCGGCCCTCCCCAACACCGGTGACTTCAACCCCGGCCGCACCGTGACCCTCGGCGAGCTGACCCTGCCCGCCGGCGAGCAGGTCATCCGCCTCGACATGGGCCTGGGCCGCTTCAACCTGGACTGGTTTGAGCTGACCCCGATCCACACCGCCTTCCGCGGCCAGACCCGCAGCTTCCCCGGCCGCATCCAGGCCGAGGACTTCGATGACGGCGCCCAGGGCGCGGCCTGGTCCGACACCACTTCCGCCAACCAGGGCGGGCTCAATTACCGGGCCACCGGCGTCGATATCGCCCCCTCGGGCTCCGACGTCGTTGTCAACTACGTCTATGAGAAGGAATGGCTCAAGTACACGGTCACCGTGCCCAAGGCGGGCACCTACCGGCTGACGCTGCGTTACGGCACGCCGCAAGATGGCCGCTCCATCAAGGTCGCCATCAACGGCAAGTCCTACACGCGCGCCCTGCCCAAGACCGGCAGCTTCACGCCCAACCACACCGGCACCATCGGCGACTTCACCCTGCCGGCGGGAACCCACACGATCCACGTCGACATGGGCACCGGCCGCTTCAACCTCGACTGGTTTGAGGCCGCAGCGCTCTGACCTACTCTGAACCAATCGGGTCACCCATGACCGGCGGTCCCTCGGGGCCGCCGGTTTTTTCTTTGGCCGGGGGTGCGGGCGCCAATTGGCGCAGCAAGAGGCGCCCTGCGAGATTTTCTTATGCCGCGGCAGCGGCGCTGCCCAGTTCGTAGTCCCGCCTTCAGGCGGGAAGGTCGGCGAACGTAAAAGCTGGTGCAGAGGTGAGATTTTGTTGACGTATGATCAAAATGGTGTCGCCCCTGCCGGGGCTTGTGATTTCTTTTTTTTACGCCAAACCCATGGCTCACGCCATGGGCTACCATCTATCGCCCCTGCCGGGGCTTATGTGGCTGGCGAAGGCGACAAGGTATCGTGTTATTCCATGGCTGGGAAAGGGATATCCGGAGGATCAACGGGCCGGCAGAATGTCGCTATACCCGCCGCGGCGCGTTCTTCCTCCCGCGTGGGACATTAACTTTAAATCTTCGGCTTGATCTGGGGGTCGTCAGGACGGGGTTTGTTGCGGCGCAGGTTCAGCCGGATCGGCGTGCCTTCAAAGTCATAGGCCTCGCGCAGCCGGTTGACGATGTAGCGCCGATACGAAAAGTGAAACAGCTCGGGGTCGTTGACGAACATCGTGAAGGTCGGCGGCTGGACCGAGGTCTGAAGCAGGAACCGCACCCGAGGCGCGCGCCCCAGCCGCGTGACCGGCGGACGCCGACCCACCCATTCCTCGAGCCGCTCATTGAGCTCATGGGTGCCGATCCGCCGCGTCGCGTTGGCGTGCACCTTCTCGGCGAGCTCGAAAATCTTGACCACCCGCTGGCCCGTCAGGCCCGACATCGTCAGCACCGGCGCCCAGCTCATGAATCCCCACTCGCGGCGCAGGTTCTTGACCATTTCGTCGGCGGTGCGGTGGTCCTTCTCGACCATGTCCCATTTGTTGAGCAGGATCATCGTCGCGATCCCCTCGTCGCTGCAGAAACCAGCAATGTGCGCGTCCTGCTCGGTCGGTCCCTGGCTGGCGTCGATCACCAGCGCCGCGACGTCGGCCCGCGCCAGGCTCAGCATCGCCGAGGTCACCGAGAGCCGCTCGATGCCGCGCTCGATCTTGCCGCGCCGGCGGATGCCCGCCGTGTCGATCAGCGTGAACGTCGTCCCCGCCGGCGAGGTGATCGTCGTATCGATGGCGTCGCGCGTGGTGCCCGGCAGTGGCGCGGCAATGACGCGCTGCTCGCCGGCCAGCTGATTGATCAGCGTCGACTTGCCGACATTCTGGCGGCCGACCACCGCCAGGCCGATGCCGTCGCCCGTGGGCGCCCGCATCGCCTGCGGTTCCAGCTTCCGCATCGTCTCGACGGCGTCAGTAAGCAGGTCTGCCACCCCGTGCCCGTGCAATGCCGCCACCGGGTAGAGATGCTCGAACCCGAACTTGTAGAACTCATTCGCCTGCAGCTCACGCTTGGGCGAGTCGCACTTGTTGACGGCGACGAACATCGGCTTGTTGACCCCGCGCAGCCGTTCGATGATCTCGGCGTCGGCGGGGTGATCCGGCTCGTCAACCCCCAGCACCAGCACGATCGCGTCAGCCTCCGCGATTGCGACATTAATCTGCTCGAAGACCCCCGCCAGAAGCGGGTCGTCGAGCTTGGGATCATAGCCGCCCGTGTCGACCAGCATGAAATCAAGCCCACCATAGAAGGCGCGCTCGAGGTTGCGGTCGCGGGTCACTCCCGGCCGGTCATGCACCACCGCCTTGCGTCGGCCGATGATCCGGTTGAACAGTGTCGACTTGCCGACGTTGGGGCGGCCGACGATGGCCAGCATCGGCAGCGGCGCCTCGGGCCGGGCTACGCCCCCATCCTCCGGCTCGTCGAGCGTCCATTCCTGATCGCGTGGGTTTTTACCGCGTGCACGCATAGTACCCACAGCATATCGGGACTGCGGCCGGGAAGATAGCGGAATCTGCCGCGCAACCTTTTACAATATTTCATTGAACCGCAAAGCCGCCGAGGACGCAGAGGAAGCGCAAAGAATTCAGGGTCATATGTATGTTAAAATTGGCATATGGCCGAGTGAGTTGATGACCACTTCGCCTTAACCCACCCACAGGTTTCCAAAAATCATACCTTTGCGATTCCTCTGCGCCCTTCGCGCCTTTGCGGTTCAATCTATCTGCCTTTGCAGCTCAATCCCTCCCGTGCTCGAAATCCACCACCAGCGGCAGGTGATCCGAGCCGGTCGGGCGCCCCCGCCACAGCCCCGTCACGCGCACCCCCGGCGATGCCAGGCAGTGGTCGATCGGAATCCGCGCCGGGGGGATCTGGGCCGGCCAAGTCGCCAGGATGCCGAAACCGCGGCGGGCATTGCGCAGCCCCGCCGCCGCCGCCACCTCGCGCCACAGCGGCGACCACATCGTCAGGTTGAGGTCGCCGACAAACAGCAGCCCATCCCCTCCCGCCTTCAATCCCGCCAGCCATTGGCCCACCCCAGCCAATTGGCGGGCGCGACGCGAATGGTTCTCGGGCTTGAACGGCGCGGCGGCATGCGCCGAGGCCAGCGTCAGCATGCACCCACCCAGTTCGACCCGCGCCGTCAGGACCGGCATCGACTCCTCGCCGATCACGCCCAGCTCCACCCCGGCCAGGGGGCGACGCGAATAGATCGCGACACCGGCCTCGTCGTGGGGGTGCTCCTCGTAATGCGGCCAGCCCAGCCGCAGCGGCGCCAGCAGTCCCTGCCAGTGGGCCGTCAACTCCTGGACCACAATAAAATCCGCATCGGCCTCGCGCGCCAGGGCTAGCACCAGGTCCGCCCGGCTGTTGCTGTTGGAGATGTTGGCAAACAGCAGCCGCGCCCTGGTGCCGCCGCCGGCGCGGGGGCGGCCGAAATACCACGGCAGCACCGGCGCCCCCTGGCTCGCCGCCAGCGCCCCCGCCCCCGCCGCCCAGCCGAAATCACGGTGGGCGAGCAGGAAGAGCGTCAACCCGATCGCCGCCAACATATATTGGACCCGGAAATGCGAAGCCAGCTCGGCCCAATAGCTGCGCCGGCCAAACGGGGCGGCCAGGCAGAGCCCCGCCAGCAGAACCGTGGCCACCCGCCCCCAGCGCACGCGAAACCCATGCGCCAGCTCGCGCCCCAGCTCCACGGCCTGCTCGCGCCGGCGATACTCCAGCTCGTCCCCGCGCGCCTCCTCCAGCCAGGCCCGCTCGGCCCGGCGATGGTAAAGCGACTGGTCGGCCGCCACGATCGCCACCACCGCCAGCAGCGCCAGAATCAGCCTGAGCATCAGCTCCATGATTCGTCCCCCCAGCCGGTCGGTTTTGATTCCCATCCCCTACGCGAAGCCATTATCATAATCATGTGAGGCCGTGAGGCCTCCAGTTTTTCGTGGAGGGTGTGATGGGCCGGATCGAAAATCGCTCACGCGCCGGCGTCGAAGCGGCCTTCGAGCAGGCATGCGATGCGCTGGTCGAACTGGCCCCCGGCCGCCGGCTCTTGCTGGCGTGTTCGGCCGGGGGTGACTCGCTGGCGCTCATGGAACTGGTGGTCGGGCTGGCGCCCCGCCGTGATTGGGTCGTCGGCGTGGTCCACGTCGATCACCGCCAGCGTAGCGAAAGCGCCGACGAAGCCCGACTGGTCGCCAACCGCGCCGCCAGCCACGGCTTGCCTTTCATCCTGGAGCGCTTCGAGCCCGAGCAGGGCCCCCTCACCGAGGACCAGATGCGACAGGGACGCCATGCCTGCTTCGAGCGTGCGGCAGCGGCCTTCGGCGCCGACGTGCTCCTGCTGGCCCACCACGCCGACGACCGCGTCGAGACCTTCCTCATCCGGCTGCTGGCCGGCAGCGGACCCACCGGCCTGGCCTCCATCCGCCCCATCGAGCGCATTGGTCACCTGACGCTGGTGCGCCCCCTGCTGACGGTGCGGCGGGCGGCGCTGCGCCAGTGGCTCAGCGAGCGCGACGTCACTTGGGCCGAGGACCCCACCAACGCCTCCGGCGCGACCCGCCGCGGCTGGATTCGCAACGAGCTGCTTCCGGCGCTCGAGGAGAAGATCGGCCTCGACCCCGCCCCGCGCATCCTCAACACCGCCGAGCTGGCCGAGCAGGAGGCCGGCGCCTTGGCCGAGGCCGCCAATCTGATCTTGGAACGGCTTGCCCGCCCTGTCCCCGATCAGGCGCTCGGCCGGCTCGACCTGACCGAGCCTCTCTGGCTCGGGGCCTCCGCCCCGCTGCGCCAGCGGCTCCTGCGCCAGTGGCTCTGGCAACTGCGCCCGCGCGCCCACCCCCCCGGCCGCGCTGCGGTGCAGGAGGCCTTGGCCTTCGTCGATCAAGCCCGTGCCGGGGCCGAGCTGCGCACAATCGACCTGATCCGCGTCGTCCACCTGCGCAATGGCCTGCTGGCCTTCGCACCCGAGGTCGACGCCGCCACCCGTCAGGCCATCGCTGCCCCGTTGATCTGGTAGCCGCCCCTATTGCTTGCGCACGATCAGGCTGACGGCGCCGGGATTATGGTAGGGCTCGTGGCCGAATTTCGTCCGGATCAGGTCGGCGATTGGGACCACCTCGACCTGCCCCCCCAGCGACTCCAGCGTCGCCACCACCCGCGGCAGGCTTAAGCGATTAAAGTAATAATCCTCGCGCGGGATGAACTCGTGCTCGGGCTGGTCGACCAGCTTGAAGAAATGCAGCCAGGCCTCACGGCGCGTGATGCGCAGCGTCTCGGCCAGGGCCCGCTCGAGCCCCGCCGGCGAAAGATGCTCATAGAGATCGTGCGCGTAGACATAATCGTGCGCCTCGCTCTCGATGCCGCTGTCCAGGATGCTGGCCACATGAAAACGCGCGCTCGGATGCCGCTCCAGCGCATTGGCAATGTTCTTCGGGCTGATGTCGAAGCCGCTGTAGCGGACGTGGCGCGCGATGCCGTAAGCGGCCAGCCAGCGATAATCATTGGCCGAGCCACAGGCCACCTCCAGCACGCTCGGCGTCGCCTCCGCCTGGCCCACTCCGGCCATCGCCGCCTGCCACAGATCGCGAAAGGCCATCAGCCCCATCCCGCTGAGCGCCTGTTCCTGGCGCGGCGTCAGCAGGGCCGCCTGGATGAAGTCGGGCAGCCCGCTGCCCGGCCGCGTCAGCGCCTGCTGCGTCTCGCGCACCACCGGTGGGCAGTCCCCTTCCTCGATGCGCTGGTAGAGGCTGAACGGGTCCTGCTGCCGGACCGCCTGCAGCAGCCAGGTCATCACGACGCCAAATCGCATCTCGGCCTCGATCAGGTCGGTGAAGCGATCGGGCCAGATGGCATCGACCAGCAGCGCGCGGTTGAGGATGCTCTGCTGGTTGATGCGCGGGTCCTCGACGTCGGCGACCAGGTAGCCATCGAGGAACTCGCGCGAGTGGCGGTCCCACGCCTGGCGCAGCTTTTCGTTTTCATGCTCGAATTCCGGCTCGTGCGACATCATCTGACCTTTCCTCGCTTTATCAAGACACCCGCCGTCGCGACATTTCCCCGGCCGCCTCAGATCACCAGCACGCCCCGCCGCGCCCCGCCCTGGATGCGCCCCACCGCCTGGGCCGTGTTGGCGACGAAATCATAGAGCGGCTCGCGTCGGTCCAGCGGCGTAGACCCGACGGCCAGCGCTACCGGCGCCTTGAGCAAACCCTTGAGCGCCCATACATAATGGTTTGGCTCGACCCAGACGCGCGCCCCCCATCGGCCGCGCCAGCGGGCGAACAGCTCGGCATTGCCGATCCCGTAATCGCGCGCCTGGTGCCAGAGCCCCCCCAGCGTGGCGCGATGGGCATGGATCACTCGCGCCTCCGGGGCATGATGCAGCTCCCAGCCCGCCTCGGCGGCGCGCCAGCAAAAATCGGCATCCTCGCCGGCGCGGGCCAGCCCCGGGTCCAGCCCCCCCAGCTCAAGGTAAACCTCCCGCCGCACCGCCAGGTTGGCCGTGGCGGCGAAGGGGGGCGAGAACCGCCGCCCCGGCGTCAGGAACTTTTCCTGGTCAAGCCAACGCCGCCGGTCGATGTAGGCCTCGACAGGACCGCTTGGCTCGGCCGCATCGATCCCCCCCGCGATCAGCGCCCGGCGCGGGTGGCCGGTCTCGGCCTCGCGCGTCGCCGCTTCCAGCGCCCCCAGCCAGCCGGCCGCCGGGACGCAATCGCTGTCGATGAATGCCAGCCAGCGCCCCCCTGCCGCCTGCGCCCCGGCATTGCGCGCACGGCAGCGGTTGGGCTGCGGTTCATGGATGACTCGCGCCCCCTCCGCGGCCGCGGCCTGCGCCGTTTCGTCGGTCGAGTCGTTGTCGACCACAATCAGTTCATGGCGTTCGCCGCAGAAATCCCCCGCCAGCACGCCCCTTACCGCCTGCCGAATCTGTTCGGCCCGGTTGCGCACGGGGATGACGACGGAGATCTGAATCATCTGGCGGACAGTCTCTCGGCTTTAATCGGGCTATCCAGTTCGTAGTCCCGCCTTCAGGCGGGAAGGTTGGCAGAACGCAGAAGCTGCGGCAGGGGTGATAAATTGTTGACGAATGATCAAAATGGTATCGCCCCTGCCGGAGCTTTCTGATGGCCGAAGATTCTGCCGCCCCTTCGGGGCTTGGATGTTTGGGAACCTTGACCGGGGGTTCCCTGCGGTCACCCCCGGCTACTTGCTGTCGCCCCTTCGGGGCTGGGTTTTTGCCGAAAACGGTCAAGGAATCAATCCACGACCGCTATCCCCTTACCCCAATCCACGTCCAGGCTTGATCACTTTGCGCTTCCTCTGCGTCCTCTGCGCCTCTGCGGTTCAATTTGATTTGGTTGCGGCCGGCTGCGCTGGGCTACCATCTGTCGCCGCTACCGCGGCTTTGGTTTCGAGTAGCGGCCCTCACTCGCTCGCGCTGGTCAAATGCAGCGCCGATTCCGGCAGCGCCAGCCGGCGCCGCAGCTCCGCCGGCCAGTGCCAGGCCGCCTCCTCCACATTGAGCAGCCGGATCTCTCGCGACTCGTCCAGCGCCAGCGCCACCGCCAGCGGCATGTCCATGAACCGGCGCACGTTGAGCAGGATCGGGCCTTCCTTGTGCGAGGCGCGCGGCGCATGCAGCAGCAGCGACTTGACCGCCGGCTCATAGATCGCCGCATAGAGCGCGATCCCCGCCGCGTCCCCCGGCTCCCCGCCCAGCGTCAGCTCACCGCCCTCGGGCGCCAGCGCCTGGATGGCCCGCCGCACGTCCCAGACCCGCTGGCCGTCAAGCGTCTGGCCCAGCAACTGATACGAGCGCGTGAAAGGATAGCCCGGCTCGCGTTCACTGAAGGTCGTCGGCCCGACCCCGCGCGGCGCAATCACAACCAACGTCCGATTCTGTGCCACCAACCCACGGACCAGCTCCAGGCCCGTGGCGTCGGCCGCCGGCCAGACGGTTGCGCGGGCACCGGGGCCCAGCAGCCGCTCCACCGTGGCGTCATCAGCCAGCGCGCGCAACGCGGCAACGACCCGGTCCCAGCTGGCCGCGTCGAAGACGTGGAACACCTGACCCGCGGGAGCCGCATCGCCGGCCGGCCGCAACCGCCACGCGCGCAGCCGCACCGGCCCCTGGCTCCTGAACTCGACCGCCTCGATGGTCATCCCCTCCACATCGGCCGTCTCCACGACCTTGGCCTCGAGCGGTTCAGGCTCGGCGGGCCAGGCGGCAAAGGTCTTCGCCGCCAGCTGCTCGAGCAGCTGCGCGCGCAGCGTCTGCCAGTCGGCTGCCGTCTCCGGCAGCGGCGGCTCGGCCGCCGCCTTGATGAACAGCTCGTCGATACGGGTGTTGATCTGGTCCTCCGGCAAGGTCTCAAAAACCCTCAGCTGGGCATCCTCGATCTCCGAGCCGTTGATCGTCGTCGTCGTCAACTCCTCGTTCTTGAAAACACGCTCGATCCACTGGTAGGTCGCCAGCCGCAGCGGGTCGGAATCCACGTGCCCTCCCTCGCCGATCCAGTATTGCCAGTTCTCCATCTGCCCATGCAGCGCCCAGACCTGGCGCGCCTTGTTGTAGAGGCGGATGACACTGTTGTAGGGGAAAAGGAAATCCAGATCCGTGTTGACCAGCAGGACCGGCCGCGGCGCCGCCAGCGCCGCCACCATCGAAAAGTCCCAGCGATAGGTGTTGAAGTGGAACATGCAGTCGCAGTGGCGGATCACCGAACCGGTCTTGACGTGCTCGGGCGTGCCCGGGATCACCTGGCCCGCCATGTCGGCCATGCCGGCGGTTGGCATTGCCGTGGCGATGCGCTCGTCCACCGCCGTCACATACCAGGAGTCCCCGCCCCCGCCACTGCGGCCGGTCTTGGCGATGCGCTCCGGATCCACCTCGGGCCGGGTCAGCAAATAGTCGATCGCCCGCATGTCGTTCCAGACCTCGACCCCCAGCGGGGTGTAGCCCACCGTCCACCACCACCAGCGGTTAAAGCGGTAGGTGCCGTGGTGGATGCCCTCGATCTCGCCCAGCTGCAACGTGTCGGTGATCAGGCAGACGTAGCCGTTGCGCGCATACCAGATGCCGTGGCGTTGATAAGCCGACTTGCTGCCGGAGTCCTTGCGGGCATGGCCGCAGGTGTAGAGCACCGTCGGCGCCCGCCCCTCGACGTTCTTGGGCAGGTAAAGATTGGCCGTCACATAGAGCCCGGGCATCGACTGGAAATGCAGGTTCTCAACGGTGTAGTCGCCCATGTCGTGGCGACCGGTGATCGTCGCCTTCAGGTCGGTCCGCGGCGGCAACGGGTCCAGCCCCAGCATCTCGAGCAGCTGGCGCTTCAGCTCGGGGCGGGCCGCCTGCCAGTCCTCCAGCGAATTGATCCCGCTCAGCCAGCCGTCATTGAGCAGGCGCGTCTGATGGACAAAATAGTCCATCGTCATCTGATCGCCATAGGTGGTATCGGGCTTGGAGTCGGCGGCGCGGCCGGGGGTCGCCAGCAGGCCGATCAACAGCGCGGCCAGGAGGAACACAAAACGCGGATTCATGGGGCGCATCCTTCACGGGGGTGGTTCACACAACACCCCGCGATCATAAACCCCTCCGCGCCCACAGGCAAGCGGCAGGACATTGGCGGCCGGTCAAACCAAATCAAATTGAACCGCAAAGACGTAGAGGACGCAGAGGAAACGCAAAGTGATCAAGCCTGGACGAGGGTCGGAGTTAGTGGTGGATAGCCGTGGGTTGATTCCCTGCCCATTCCGTCAATAACCCAGCCCCGAAGGGGCGACCGCAAGTAGCCGGGGGTGACCGAAGGGAACCCCCGGTCAAGACGCCCGAACATCCAAGCCCTGAAGGGGCGGCAGAATCTTTACAAGATAATGCGCGAAGATAATCACATTTTCGTGCCGATTTTCGTGTATTTCGTGAACGTTCTTCCGTCCGAATCCTGGTCGGTCAGGTCAGGCTTCCACCAGCAGTTCGGGGCGCAGGCGGCGGGCGTAGAGGCGGGTGGCCTGGTCCAAGTCGATGTCGGCAACCAGCAGGCCCTCGCGGTTGCGTCCCAGCGAACCGGCACGGCTCCCGTCGGGAGCGATCAGGCTGGTCACGCAGTTCTGGCGCGGGTGGGCCTGGTTGACGCTCGCCAGCCAGATCGTGTTCTCCGCCGCCCGCACCTGCATCGTCTTCTCGAAGAACGAGCGTCCCCACTCGCGCCGGGCCGGCAGCGGCTGGTATGAAATCGTCACCTGGGGCTGAAACACCAGTCGCGCACCGTGCCGGACCGCCCAGCGCACCGTCTCCGGATAACGCCAGCCCTCGTGGCAGATCGAGATGCCGAAGGTCAGCTCGCCCAGCCGGAAGATGCTGCGGCCAATTCCCGGCACGTAATGTTCGGATTCACTGTCGGGGGGAAGTTGGTTCTTGGTCTGGCTGCCCAGCAGCCGGCCGGCCGGCGAGATCACCCACGCCCGGTTCTGAAGCCCCTGCGCGGTCTGCCATTCCGTGCCCAGGATCGCCGCAATTTTGTGGGCGCGGCAGGCTGCTTGAGCCCGCGCGAGCGCATCCTCAAGCGCGGCCTGATCCGGTGGCGGCGGCGGCGCCTCCAGCCACATCCCACGCAAACCCGGCAGGTAACATTCGGGAAAGCAGACAATCGCCGCCCCGCGCCGCGCCGCCCGCCCCAGCGCATCCTCAACCTTGGCCAGCCCTTCCTCCAGCGATTCGGCATGCCTGAGCTGTGCCAGCGCAATTCGCATCATGGTTTGGAAGACCCGCCTTGGATTGAACGGCCAAATCATTTCATGGCTCCCCGCCGAATGCAATAAAGATCTCTCGCCATTGCCCTTGAAAACGATGATTGCTTTTTGTATAGTCGTGGGTTTACCAGCGGCGCGGCAGGCCGTCCATCGGCCCGCACGACCGCACCAGCCAGGGCGCGAAAGGTCCCTAGTAATGGAAAAATTTGTCCTTGCGGGCGACATGGGCGGCACTAAGACCGTCGTCGGCGTCTTCTCGACCGAGCAGGGCCCCACCCGCCCGCTGCGCGAGAAAACCTATCGTACCAACGATATGGCCAGCTTCCGCGCCCTGCTCGAAGACTTCCAAGCCGAGCTGGCCCAGAGCGCCAACCTGGCCCGCGCCCCGATCTCGGCCGCCTGCTTCGGCGTGCCCGGGCCCGTCAGCGACCTGCGCGCCGACGTCGTGGTCAACGTCAACTGGCCGATCGACGCCCGCGACATGGCCGACCTGCTCGGCCACCGCCGCGTCGACCTGGTCAACGACCTGGTCGCAATGGCCTATGGCGTGCTGGTCCTGCCCGAGTCGGCGCTGGCGACCCTCAACGAAGGCGAGCCCGACCCCGCCGGCAACCGCGCCCTCATCGCCGCCGGCACCGGCCTCGGCCACTCAATGATGGTCCGCCACCAGGGGGTCTGGATTCCCGTTCCCTCCGAAGGCGGCCACGTCGACTTCTCCCCCAACAACGAGATCGAGATCGACCTGCTGCGCTACATGTGGAACATCTATGGGCGCATCAGCACCGAGCGGATCGTCTCGGGCCCCGGCCTGCGCCACATCTACGAATTCCTGCGCGACACCGGCCGCGTCGCCGAGCAGCCCGCCCTGCGCGACCAGATGCAGGCGCTGGACCCCAGCATGCTCATCTCGCGCCACGGGCTCGACGGCAGCGACCAGCTCTGCTCGCGCGCCCTCGACCTGTTCGTCCACATCTACGGCGCCGAGGCCGGGGATTTCGCGCTCGCAACCCTCGCCCGCGGCGGAATTTACCTGGGCGGTGGCATCCCCCCCAAGATCCTCTCGCGGTTGGAGTCCGGGGATTTCATGAGCGGCTTCACCAACAAGGGCCGGCTGAGCGGCTTTGTCCGCCAGATCCCGGTCAAGGTGATCCTCGAGCCCAAGACCCCGCTCTTCGGCGCCGCCTCGCGGGCCATGATGCTGCTGGCCGACTGACTTTCGCTGCCCACAATAGACAAGGCCCCGGGGGAAGTCACCTCCCCTCGGGGCCTTGTCTTATCCATCCGGCTTGGCCGGCCTACTCCTCGATCGGGGCCTCGCCCTCGAGCGCCTCGTCCTCGGCGCCGCCGCCGCCCTCGATTTCCTTGTCCTCCTCGATGCGCGCCACCGAGTTGAGGCGGTCGCCCTCGCCCAGGTTGATCAGGCGCACCCCCTGGGTCGCGCGCGAGATCACGCGCAGGTCGCTGACCTTGCTGCGAATCGCCACCCCCTGCTGGGTGATCATGATCAGCTCGTCGGTGTCGAGCACGTCAAGCACCGCAATCACGTTGCCGTTGCGCTCGGTGGTGCGGATGTTGATGACGCCCTTGCCGCCGCGCTTGGTCAACCGATAGGCCTCGGCCTCCGTGCGCTTGCCGAAGCCGTGCTCGCACACCGTCAGGATCGTCGAGCCCGGCCGCAACGCCTGCATGCCGATCACCTCATCGCCCTTGTTGAGCGTCACACCGCGCACGCCGCCGACAAAACGCCCCATCGGCCGCACGTCGTCCTCGTGGAAGCGCACCGCCATCCCTTCGCGGGTGGCGATGAACATCTCCTGGCTGCCGTCGGTCAGCCGCACCGAGATCAGGTCGTCATCATCGGCGATGTTGATCGCCTTGATCCCCACCTTGCGCGGGTTGGAGTAAAGATCCAGCGAATTGCGCACGACCTGACCCTTGCGCGTGCACATCAGCAGATAGCGGTCCGAGCTGAACTTGTCCACCGGGATCATCGCCTCGATCCGCTCGTCGCTCTCGAGGGTCAGCAGGTTCACGATCGGCCGCCCGCGCGTGGCGCGCCCGCCCTGGGGCAGCTCGTGCACCTTGAGCCAGTAGGCCTTGCCCTTGTTGGTGAAGAACAGGATGTAGTTGTGGGTCGTGCCCACGAACAGGTGCTCCACCCAGTCCTCATCCTTCAGGTCGGCCCCGGTCACCCCGCGCCCGCCGCGCCGCTGGCGCCGGTAAAGGTTGGTCGGGGTGCGCTTGATGTAGCCCTGATGGCTGACAGTGACCACCATCCGCTCCTCGGCGATCAGGTCCTCGATCGTCAGCTCGCCCTCGGCCTCGATGATCTCGGTCTGGCGCTCGTCGCCGAACTTCTCGCGAACCTCGGTCAGCTCCTTGCGGATCAATTGCGTGACGCGCTCGGGGTCGGACAGGATCGCCGCCAGCTCCTCGATCAGCTTGACCAGCTCGTCGTGCTCGGCCTGCAGCTTGTCGATCTCCAGGCTGGTCAGGCGCCGCAGCGGCATGTCCAGGATCGCCTGGCACTGCTCGTCGGTCAGCCCGAAGCCGCTCTTCAGGCCCGCCCGGGCCTGCTCGACGTTGACCGAGCCGCGGATGATCCGGATCACCTCGTCGATGGCGTCGACGGCGATCAGCAGCCCCTTGACGATGTGGATGCGCTTGCGCGCCTTGTCCAGGTCGAAGCGGGTGCGGCGCACGACCACCTCGCGCCGGTGTTCCAGGTAGCACTGCAGGATGCGCTTGAGCGACAGGTAGCGCGGCCGGCCCCCATCGAGCGCCAGCAGGATCACGCCAAAGGTGACCTGCATCTGCGTCATCTTGTAGAGCTGGTTGATGATGACCTGCGGGACCTCGCCCTTGCGCAGCTCGATCACGATGCGCATGCCGCTCTGGTCGCTCTCGTCGCGGATGTCGCTGATCCCCTGAATCTTCTTGTCGCGCGCCAGCTGCGCGATGTCGGTGATCAGGTTGGCCTTGTTGACCTGATACGGAATCTCGGTCACGATCAGCGCCTCGCGCCCGCCCTTGATCTGCTCGGTCATCACGCGCGCGCGCAGGCAGAGCCGGCCGCGGCCGGTCTCGTAGGCTTCGCGGATGCCGGCGCGGCCGTGGATGTAGCCGCCGGTGGGGAAGTCCGGCCCCGGCAGCTTCTTCATCAGGTCGCTGACGGTCGCCTCCGGGTTGTTGATCAGCACGAACAGCGCGTCGATCGTCTCACGCAGGTTGTGCGGCGGGATGTTGGTCGCCATGCCGACCGCGATGCCCGCCGAGCCGTTGACCAGCAGGTTGGGAAAGGAGGCCGGCAGCACCGTCGGCTCGGTGGTGCGGCCGTCAAAGTTGGCCGCGAAATCCACCGTGTTCTTGTCGATGTCGCGCAGCAGCAGCTCCGCGATCGCCGACAGCCGGCTCTCGGTGTATCGATAGGCCGCCGCGGAATCCCCGTCCACGCTGCCGAAGTTGCCCTGGCCGTCAATCAGCGGGTAGCGCAGGTTCCAGTGCTGGGCCATGCGCACCAGCGCGTCATAGACGGCACTGTCGCCATGGGGGTGGTAGTTCTTGAGCACCTCGCCGACGACGCCGGCGCACTTGCTGTGCGCCTTGTTGTGTACCAGCCCCTCGTCATGCATCGCGTAGATGATACGCCGGTGCACCGGCTTGAGCCCGTCACGCACATCGGGCAGCGCGCGCGTCACGATCACCGACATCGAATAGTCGATGTAGGAAGCCTGCATCTCCTCTTCGATGTTGATCGGCAAAATGTTCTCGCGGTTCATTTCCTGCATTAGTCTATGTCATCCTTCGGCTATTGTGCGTTTGCCCCGGCTTCAGCCGGGAGGCGGCCGCCAGTATTCGATCCTGCGAAC
>JAWLCE010000021.1:22407-72783 GCA_041687335.1 Sumerlaeia bacterium
TTCAGCCCGCTCCCAAATCCCTTCCGCCTCCAGAAGCCCGCTTCAGCGGGCGCCTCGTTAGCCCCCGGCCTCAGCCGGGGGTTGGGGGCGAGTTTTCAATCCTGCGGGCTTCAGCCCGCTCCCAAATCCCTTCCGCCTCCAGCAGCCCGCTTCAGCGGGCGCCTCGTTAGCCCCCGGCTTCAGCCGGGGGTTGGCGGCGAGTTTTCAACCCTGCGGGCTTCAGCCCGCTCCCAAATCCCTTCCGCCTCCAGAAGCCCGCTTCAGCGGGCGCCTCGTTAGCCCCCGGCCTCAGCCGGGGGTTGGGGGCGAGTTTTCAACCCTGCGGGCTTCAGCCCGCTCCCAAATCCCTTTCGCCTCCAGCAGCCCGCTTCAGCGTACGCCTCGTAGCCCCCGGCTTCAGCCGGGAGGCGGCCGCCAGTATTCGATCCTGCGAGCTTCAGCCCGCTCCCAAATCCCTTCCGCCTCCAGCAGCCCGCTTCAGCGGGCGCCTCGTTAGCCCCCGGCTTCAGCCGGGGGGGGCGGCGAGTTTTCAATCCTGCGGGCTTCAGCCCGCTCCCTCCACCTCTCCCCTCACCGGAAAACCGCATTGCTCCAGAATCTCATTAACCGTCAGCTTGTGGTGGTGCTCCTTCTGATTCCGAATATAATTCAGCACCGGCTCCAGATTCCTGTGCGCAAAACCGACCACCCCATAACCCGTCTGCCACCTCAGCGCCCCGGCCCCCAGATGCTCATTTACATGATGCGACGTTGCGCCTTTCAGCTTCCCGATTATCTCGCTGACTCTGGCCGTGACCGGCGGCCGGATCGCCAGATGCAGGTGTGTGGGCGTCCCGCCCCACCCCAACAGCTCGACTCCCGCATCGGTGCAGTAGCCCGGCAGGAACGCCCCAATCAGTTCCTCGGTCCGCGCTGTGATCAAAGGCCGGTCATGGTGGCAATGCCAAGTCACATGAAGTAACACATCGCACCGCGTCTCGAACTCATCCACCGGCTCAATTGCCGGCCGAACATTCTGGCGCTCATGGTGCAACGACTGGTCGCGAAGATACTGCTCAATGGCAGGCAAATTTTTGGCGGCGAAGGAGTCCACGGCGTAGCCATGCTGCCAGAGGAGGGTTTCGGAGCCATACTTCTTATTGATGTGCTGGCTGCTCGCGCCCTTGATGCGGCCGATGAGGTCGCTAGGGATCTGGTTGGGTGCAAGCTGCACGGCCAGATGAATGTGATCTGCCGTTCCGCCGCCGGCTTTGAAAAAGACGCCGGAGGTTTGAGCCAGATAATTGCGCAGGTAAGTGTGCAGCTCGTTGGCAAACATCGGTAGGATCATGGATTGGCGATCGCGACAGCTCCACGTCAGATGCAGGTAGACCTGGTGGAAAACCGAGGCGCCGCTCATTTTGGTGGCCCCCTAGTGGTGGTAGCCGGCTCAAGCCGGCAAGCTTTATTTCTTCTGCCCCCACCCCCGGCTGAAGCCGGGGGCTAACGAGGCGCCCGCTGAAGCGGGCTCTTGCACATCCATTGGTGATCCTCAGTCATGGCTGAATTCCTTCCGGATTACTCTGCGAGAATCGTTGTACTCCACAATCGCCCAGTCGGAATTCCCCCAGCCTTCGTTCGTATGGCGGTAGATAACGGTCTTGGCGCCCAATTCGATCGTTCCGCTTCCGCCTAGCAGATGGACTGTTCCCGCAGCCAGCTCGCCCTTCTCATCAGCCACCCCACCGTTACCCGGTGGTGCCGGCCAGCCAGTGCCGGTCCTCCACGCGCCCATGATATCCGTCACTTCTTCTTCCGTCATGCCAACCCGCACACGTTCAAAATCCTGCAGCATCGCCTTGCGAGTGTCCCAGACCAGCCAAGGCAGCAGGATGATCGGGAATACGAAAGCTGCAATGCAGACGGCCCGCCGCTTCGCCGTCCACCTCCATAAGGGCATCAGCAACAGGATCGCGATGATCAACCCCGTGATCCATAGCGTCCTGGTTTCGAAGGCGGCCCAAGCCCAGTCCCAGAAGTAGAGAAAGGCGACGGTAGTTCCCGCCATCACCTCGAGCCAAGGGGATGGGCTGATTCTTTTCATCACACGTCCAGGTTCCTGACTTCGGGCGCGTTCTGCTGGATGAAGCGTCGGCGCGGGTCGACTTGGTCGCCCATCAGGATCGTGAAAATCCGGTCGGCTTCGACCGCGTCCTCCAGCCGCACCTGCAAGAGCCGGCGTTTGGCGGGGTTCATCGTCGTCTCCCAGAGTTGCGGGGCATTCATTTCGCCCAAGCCCTTGTAGCGCTGGACGCTGACCCCCTTGGCGCCGATCTCGCGCACCCGCTCCAGCAGCTGGGGCAGCGAGTCCGCGGTGAGTGACTTCTTCTCGCCATCGAAAACGTGGAACGGATGATACTCCTCGAACGGGTTGGCCGGGTCGATCTCGAACTCCTGCGGGATGATCATCGCGATCGGCAGGCCCAGCCGCTCGATCCGCTGCAAAATCCCCTCGATCCGCTCGGCCTCGGGGAACTCGGTCAGCGAATGCTTGATCTTCTTGACCGGCACCTCCGCGTCCGCCTTGTCGAACAGGTCCGGCTGGTCCTCGGCATCCTCGACCTGCGCCACCTCCTCGACCACGCCGTACTTCTCCTCCATCTGCTCGATCACGCGCGCCTGCTCCTCCTCGCTCCAGGCGAAGACCGACTCCTCCTGCACCGTGATCATGTAGCGCGGCAGGCGCCCGCCGTCGTTGCGCAGGCTGATGTAGCGCTCCAGCGGGGCGCCCTTGCGTCGCAGCACCACGCCCAGCTGCCCGATCTGGATCACGTCCTCCATCAACTGGCGCAGGGCCGCGCGGCTGATCTCCACCGGCGCCCGCCCGTTGCCGCGCGCGTGATACTCCACCCGCGTGGAATCCACCGCCAGGTTGAGCAGGTAGCGGTCGCGCTGCTCCTCATTGTCCAGATACTGCTCCTGCTTGCCCTTCTTGATGCGGAACAGCGGCGGCTGCGCGATATAAATGTGGCCGGCGCTGACCAGCTCGCGGAACTGGCGGAAAAAGAAGGTCAACAGCAGCGTGCGGATGTGCGCGCCGTCGACGTCGGCGTCGGTCATGATGATGATCTTGTGGTAGCGCAGCTTGCCGATGTCGAAGTTGTCCTGGCCGATGCCGGTGCCCAGCGCCGTGACCATCGTCCGGATTTCATTGTTGCCCAGCACCCGGTCCAGCCGCGCCTTCTCCACGTTGATGATCTTGCCGCGCAAGGGCAGGATCGCCTGGAAGTGCCGGTCGCGCCCCTGCTTGGCCGAGCCGCCCGCCGAGTCGCCCTCGACCAGGTACAGCTCACACAATCCCGGGTCGCGCTCGCTGCAGTCGGCCAGCTTGCCCGGCAGCGCCGTGATGTCCATCGCGCTCTTGCGCACGATCTCGCGCGCCCGCCGCGCGGCGATCCGCGCCTTGGCCGCCGTCAGCCCCTTCTCGATCACCCGCCGCGCCACCGCCGGGTTCTCCTCGAAAAAGTCCGCCAGCGACTCGTTGATCATCTGCTCGACCCAGCCGCCCACCTCGGGGTTGAGCAGCCGGCCCTTGTTCTGGCCCTCGAACTGGGGGTTGGAAATCTTGATCGAGATGATCGCCGTCAGCCCCTCGCGCACGTCGTCGCCGGTCACCGTGCCGTCGAACTTCTTCAGCAGCTCGTTCTTGCCGGCGTAGTCGTTGATCGTGCGCGTCAGCGCCTTGCGGAACCCCATCAAGTGCGAGCCGCCGTCGCGCGTATTAATGTTGTTGGCGAAGGTCAGCATGTTCTCGTCGAAGCCGTCGTTGTACTGGATCGCCACCTCCAGCTCCATGTTCTCCAGCCGCGTCTCCCCGCTGTCGCGCTCAACGCGCTCGAACTCGCGCGTGCGCGAGATGTGGATCGGCTTGGGGTGGACCAGGTTCTTGTTGGCATTGAGCTGCTTGATGAACTCCAGGATGCCGCCGCGGTAGGTCCAGGCGTTGCTCTTGCCCGAGCGCTCGTCATTGACCGAGATCTGCAGGCCCGCATTCAGGAAAGCCAGCTCGCGCAGCCGCGCCGCCAGCGTGTCGTAACTGAAGTCGAGCGTCTCGAAAATCTCCGGGTCGGGCTTGAACCGGATCGTCGTGCCCGACTTCTTGCTCGAGCCGATCTGGCGCAGCGGCTCCACCGCCAGCCCGCGCTCGAACCGCATGAACCAGGTCGCCCCGTCGCGCCGCACCTCGGCCTCGAGCCACTCCGAGAGGAAATTGACCACCGAGACGCCGACGCCGTGAAGGCCGGCGCTGAACTTATAAGCCTCGTTGTCGAACTTGCCGCCCGCGTGCAGGATCGTCAGCACGACCTCCAGCGTGGACTTGCCCTTCTTGGCGTGGTGATTCTCCACCGGAATGCCGCGGCCATTGTCGGCAATCGAGATCGAATTGTCATAATGGATCGTAATGTCGACCTTGTCGCAATGGCCGGCCATCGCCTCGTCGATCGAGTTGTCCACCACCTCATACACCAGGTGATGCAGTCCCAGCGAACCGGTGTTGCTGATATACATCGCCGGGCGCTTGCGAACCGCCTCACGCCCCTCAAGGACCTGAATGTCCTTACTGCTGTAAATGTGGTTCTTGTCTCGGGTCACGGCCATGCTTCTTTCCTCTGTGGACAAGTGGAGCCGGCGCGCGATCGCACGCTCACCCCTTGGGGCGGCGTGAGCGACGGTGCGAGCGGCGACTGATGGTGGATCATGGGTGGTGTTTGGCAAACGAAGCGAAGGGGTCCCGAATGAGCTCTTTATGGCGGGAACGAAAAAAGCTTCGGGGCGGGCGGAGAAAACCCCGGCTGGGCGCCAAACGGGCCGCTGCCGGGCTGATTTACCGCCGGTTGCCTTGTTTCCCCTCCCTGCAAAACGTCTTCGTCGCTCCCATTAAACCCTATGCGCCATTTGTTGTCAAGCCGAAGATTTCCCCTCCAGCCAACTTGGAATACTGAATTTAAAACACTTAACGCGAGCTTAAACACTCAGAAAAAACCGCCCCTCACCCCAGCCGATAACCGCCGCCGCAACCCGCCCGCCACCCTCTCCGGCCAGCCGCGACGGCATTCAGCTTCCCGGGGACTTTATTCCATCCCCCGCCCCCGCTCCGGGTCCGCGAGCCCCTCGCGCACGACAAAATTATCGAACAGCGCGTGCACGGTGATCGTGCGCCCCTGCTCGTCGCGCGGGGCGTTGCCCGGCGAGCTGCCGCCGTGGAACGTGCTGAAGAGCAGGTTCTGGATCAGCGTATCCTCCCCGCCCACCCCCCGAAACTGCATCCCCCGGCTATGGACCTGCTCGCGCCCGTCAACAAATATGCGCGCAAAGCCGTCGGCTTGGCCCGGCGTGTTCAGGCCCACCTGCAGCACCACGTGATGCCACTGGCCCGCCCGAAAGACCGGCCCCGGCGAGCCCGCCCCGACACCATAGGTCCTGGCCACATTCTGATCATAAAGATAGGTGGCGCAGTGCCCGTCGGCCTTGAAGTTCACCCGCGCGCTCCAGCCCTCCGGCTTGCGCGGCTGTCCGCCGGTGATCGGCCGCTTGGGCCCCAGCCCGTGCAGCTTGCCCCCCGTGACCCATTTGAAGTCCTTCTCAAAGCAGACATCATAGGACAAGGTGGCCTGCTCGAGCTTCGCCCCCAGCGGAAACCGCACCACCACCCGCTCGCTGCCCTTATCGAAGCCGACATAAGCCACCCGGATCGCATCCGAGCCGTCGGGCCCGGCCCCCTTGGCCAGGCTGACGTGGCGATGCGCCAGCAGCGCCCCCGCCAGGCCCGTTGCGGGCTCCTGGTCAAATCCCTCGCGGACGAGAATCCCGTTCGCGGGCGTTTCGGTCGCGGGCGTCTCCGCCGCCGCCAGCCCGCCCAGCCACGCCACAAGGCTCACCAACCCAAGCAGTCCTCTGATCCTCATGATGTCATTCCCCTTTTGATGTCTTCGGTCCCGTTCCATGAAAACTAGCCTGCCCGTCCAAGACCGTCCAGATCAATCCCCCCGCGCCCCAAAATTCCTCATTTATTGTCCCAAAGACCGCCAAGAGCCGACCAAAGAACGCAAAAAAATATATAATCACGCAATTTTACTTTGCTTCCTTTGGCCCTTCCCTCTGCGCCCTTTGCGACGAAAGCACGAAACGCGACGCGCCAATCGTGGCCAACCGCACAGCCTGATGATAAGATTTTTACGTTTTCCGCGACGAATCGTTGCGCAACTTGATTGCACCACCACCCGCCGGCAGGCACGGAGGTTTGAAATGGCGAAACATACCATCTGCGTGGTGCCCGGCGACGGCATCGGTCCCGAAGTCACCGCCGCCACCCAGCGCGTGCTGGCGGCCGCCGGCGTCGATATCAACTGGATCGAGCTGCCGGCCGGCGCCGCCGCCGCCGAGCAGTATGGCGACGTGCTGCCGACCAAAACCCTGGACGCCATCGCCCTGCACCGGATCGCCCTCAAGGGCCCCGTCACCACCCCAATCGGCAAGGGCTTCACCAGCATCAATGTCCAATTGCGCAAGCATTTTGACCTCTTCGCCGCCCTGCGCCCCGTGCGCTCCATGCCCGGCATCCCGACCCGCTACCAGGACGTCGAGCTGGTCGTCGTGCGCGAGAACACCGAGGGGCTCTACTCGGGCATCGAGAATGAGGTCGTGCCGGGCGTCATGCAGAGCCTCAAGATCGCGACGGCCACCGGCTGCGAGCGCATCGCCCGCTTCGCCTTCGAATACGCCGCCGCCCGCGGCCGCCGCAAGGTCACGGTCTTCCATAAGGCCAACATTATGAAGAAGACCGACGGCCTGTTCCTCGAGCAGGCCCGCCGCATGCACGTCGAGGTCGCCCCCGAGATCGAATACCAGGAGATGATCATCGACAACGGCTGCATGCAGCTGGTGCGCGACCCCAGCCAGTTCGACGTGCTGCTGATGGAGAACCTCTACGGCGACCTGATCAGCGACCTGTGCGCCGGCCTCGTCGGCGGCCTGGGCGTCGTGCCCGGCGCCAACATCGGCCGCGACTGCGCCATCTTCGAGGCCGTCCACGGCTCGGCCCCCGACATCGCCGGCCGGGGGCTGGCCAACCCGCTGGCCCTCATCATGAGCGCCGTCATGATGCTCAACCACATCGGCGAGCCCGCCGCCGCCGAGCGGATCAAGTCAGCCTATAACGCCGTCCTGGAGTCGGGCGACCCGGCCGTGCGCACCCGCGACATCGGCGGCACCGGCGGCACCGACCAGTTCGCCGACGCCGTCATCGCCCGGCAATAAAGTCGCCCTTGGGCACCAGGTGGCGGCGGGGGCGGCGATCAGGGGGACGCTCGCCTCACACATAAAGCTTGCGCGGCAGCCGGGCGAGCGTAATATTTAAAACGACTTGGGAAGGACGTTGCGGCACGGTTGCCGGCGGCTGCGTGGTGGGGGTCACCCGCCCCGACCCGATCGGCCACCGGCAAGTTCTTTGATAACGACACGGGACTGTATTACTTCGGGGCGGGGTGGTAAGACAACTTTCCTCTCGGACATGGAAAAGAGAAAAATGGGAGGTGATGGGATGGCATTGGTGAAGTGCATGTCGCATCACATGAACAAAAGGAAGATGTCAATCAATATATATTATTCTAAAATAAAACCGTTTTTGCCTGTTTTGGCTGGCGGCGCAATGGGCCATATAGCTTCAATGTATTTGACTGGTTTACATTTAGCTGCATTTGTGATAACAATTATATTTCTGGTTTTCCTTTACCACCATCGACAGCATAGAAAGTATTCCAGACAGGACAAACAACGTGCAGAAATGAAAGAGTAAACATATTGGCGCCTCTGCTCAGGCGCAATCCATTTTCCGGGGCAATTCATCTACCGGACTGAATATGCAATCCGCGACATCCTGGGCTGTGTAAGCTAATCTTCGCAAGACTGTAATTTGGATGGCGCGAGATGGATCTGCCGGGATGGAGCTAATGAATGCATAAACCCTGCGCCCAAACTCCCCGAAGGACCTCGGGGGTTTTGATACAAGGAAAGACCAATGAACCTGAAAACCAAGCATGAAATAATTGCAACCATACCAGCCATGACTGTTATGTTTGGCGTCACGTTTTTTGCAAATTGGAACATATTGGTCAAATTCGGAGTAGTGATTATTTTTTGGCAAGCATACTGGATGTATCTCGGCCATTTCTGGAGGTTTTGGAAACCTTAGATACAGGACTGAAGTTGCCGAGGAAGCCGAAGGAGCCGGAACTCATACGGTAAGCTGTCGCGGAAGGTGAAGATATGCCAGATAAAAATGAGCGGGAGGCAAATCAAATATGGGCCAGACCACACAAAACGGCAGAAGAGTGGGATAGGTTGATCAGCCTGCTGACAATGCTGGCTAAATTAAATAAAGATTTATACCAGGAAAAGCTGGCTTGTTGTTATCACTTTGGGGATGGAATCGAAAAGGACTTGCAGCAAGCGATCTACTGGTACAGGAAAGCCGCACTCAGGGGGAATAGCGAAGCTTTATTTGGCCTGGGGGAGGTATATTATGAAATGGGTCATGGAACAGACAAGACGAATACGAAAAAGTGTATCCGCTATGAACTCAAAGCGGCTGAAATGGGACATGTGTTCGCACAAGCGAATGTGGGAATGTTTTATTTGGAAGGCAAGGGTGTAAAAAGATCGCTCGACAAAGGGTTATTCTGGACCAGAAGCGCCGCCATGGCCGGGAGTCATGTTGCTTTATATAATCTGGGAGTCTATTACAAAGATGTCGAGGGCAAGATGCCCGAGGCCGTTCAGTTGTTCCGAAAGGCGGCCAAAAAAGGGAACAACCTTGCGCTCTTTGAACTTGGCATCGCCTATATTGAGGGGGAGGGAGTCAGGAAAAACGTGAAGCGGGGGATTGACTATTTGGAACTTGCTGCTTCACGTGGAAGTAAAGATGCCAACACGCACTTGGGCATGCTGTATCATAATGGTGAAGTAGTGACGCAAGATCTCGGCAAGGCCATAAGTTATTATCGCGCGGCCGCGAACCTTAATGATACATGGGCTAAATATTTTCTGGGGCTCTGTTTCCTGGATGGTGACGGGGTGAAAAAGAACCGCCGAACAGCCATCAAGTGGATCGCTGCTGCAGCCCAGGAGGGCCTGAAGGAAGCAAGGGAGGAAATTCTGGCAATCAATAAATGATCGGATGGCGGCTGGCGGGGCGCGCCCGCTGGCGGCGGGGGCGGCGATCGGCGGGGCGCTCTCCTCGCACAGGCTTGGCGCGGCGGCCGAGTGGGCGTAGTATTTCAATAGTGACTTGGGGATGATCGTCCCAAATGGTTGGAATGGGGGCGCCTGTGGATATCGATCGTTCTTCTCTTATAATATATGCTGTTGTGGCATTGGGAAGTATTCCCGTCTTGGTTGAGGTGTGGTGTCGATGGAGACTCAAGCCTCAGGACAAAGACGTTTTTACAAAAAACAGCAAAATCATAGCAGCCGGCATGCCTGAACCGGACGTTTTTCGGTTACTGGCAGCGGTTGAGTCATCATTGGACGTCAAAGGGAAGCTGCATCCGGAGATGACCATTCTTCAGATGGCCAATCTGTCATTAGTGGGCGATTGGATTGACACCTTATTAAAGGAATATTATAAAAGAGGGTGCGATTTTAAGGAGTTGGAAGAGAATATTACATTGGCTGATTTTCTGGTATGGATGTGGGAAAATGAATGATTCAAAGCCGCCCTGCGCGAAAGTTTCTATTTTTGCGCTCGTCGCGCCGTCGGCCGCCGGCGATGGCTAGTGGTTTGATCGATTGCAAGGCCCTCGCTGCCACCCAAGCTCCCCAGCAACAAAAACCATGCAGGGTGGGACAGCGGTGGAGCTGGCCGTCACAGGCCGCTCCTCCGGAACTATTTGACCCTTTCGAGGCCAGTTGCACCGGCCACTCATGCTCGAGGCAATTCCTGCCTTTGCGGCCTTTGCCCACCCTCTGCCTCTTGGCGACGAAAAAAATGAAGGATCCAATGCGCCGCCAACCCGCCGCCGATCCGTGATGCTTTTTCCGTGGTCATTTGGGCGGCTCTCGATCATACTGGTCGGGCTTTGAATTTGGTCTCACCCTGCCTCGCGCCGGACCGGCGCTTGTGCCGGGTTTCACAAAAAAAGCATCCTCCCCTGCAAGGGCTTGGCCCTGGCGGCGACCAAGGATGCAACCAGATCGGCGGGCGATGCACATGGTCTTGAGGCATGCGGACGGGACGGCGGCGCCGACCGGCCGCGAGCAATGAGCGACCGGCCCGACGGCAACGGCTCGGGGCTGGGCAAGGGCATCCTGGCGCTCTCCATCCCCACCCTGCTGGCCAGCGGACCGCTGGCGGGGGTGCTGCTGGGGTGGCTGATCCGGCGCGCCACCGGCTGGGGCGAATGGGTGATGATTGTGATGATCCTGCTGGGGACAGCCGCCGGTTTCCGCGAGGCCATCCGGCTGATGCGCAGGATTTCCTGAAGAAAGGGGCCGCTCAGGCCGATGTATAAGGGCAACGGGCCCGGCCCGATCCGCTGGCAGCCCGACCGGCGCTGGATTCGGCGCACGATCATCGCTACGCTGCTCGCGCTGGGGCTGGTCGGCCTCAACTTGGCCGTCTATGCCGGGCCGGCGACCGGGGCGATTTACGTCGGCATGGGCCTGTGGGCGCTGGTTTTCTTCGCGCTCAGCCCGCTGATCTTCAAGGTCTGGCTGTTCGACGGGCGCCACTGGGCCGGCATCGGCCTGCTGGCGCTCAAGCTGGGCTGGATGGGCCTGCTTGCGCTGGCCCTGGCGCAGATCGACTGGGAGCGGCTGGGGCTGGGCGCGAGCCTGGCCATGGCGGGGGGCATCATCACCCCGCTGGCGGTGGTGGTCCTGCGTGCGCTGGGCAGCCTCAAGCACCAGCCCCGGCGGCCGTCCATCGGGACGGCCAATCAACAAGGCAAGGGATAGCCGGCGATGGCAACCGGGCATTCGCAAACACATGGTGAAGAGTTGGTCACGCGGGTCGATCACGAGCACGCGCCGCCGGACCGCTACCTCATGCCCGAGTTCCCGCCCAATTTCGCGACCATGTACGAAGCGATAGCCGGGCAGACCATTACCGGTCATGCGATCGAGATCCACCCCGGCAAGCGCCCGCATCTGGGCCACTCCTGGTTCGTCACCCCCGCCTTCTCGATCCTCTATGCGATTCTGATCATCGCGGCGATCCGCTGGGTTCTGCGCCGGGCCAGCATGGAGCGGCCCGACCGCCGCCAGATGGCTGTCGAAATGCTGATGGGCGGGCTGCGCAACTTCTTCGGCGGCATCATGGGCCGCGAGATCGCCGACAAGTATCTGCCCTTCCTTGGCTCGCTCTGGATTTTTATCCTGGTCAACAACCTGGGCGTGCTGGTGCCCGGCATGAAGTCGCCGACCTACTCTTGGAAGCTGACCTTCGCGCTGGCGCTGGTGACCTTCTGCTATGTGCAGTATCAGGCGATCCGCGCGGCCGGCTTCTGGGGCTGGTTCAAGCACCTGATGGGCGAGCCGCTCTGGCTGGCCCCGTTGCAGTTCCCGCTGCACGTCCTGGGCGAGATCATCAAGCCAATCTCGCTGGCCTTGCGTCTGTTCGGCAACATCTTCGGCGAGGACAAGCTCCTGGCGACATTTTTAGGTATGGGTATGCTTCTGGTCGGAGGAGTCTTCGGCACAGCCACTCCCTTTGTGGGAATCCCCTTTGCGCTGCCGTTCTACTTCCTCGTCCTCCTGCTCTCGATCGTGCAGGCGACCGTGTTTGCGCTCCTGGCCTCGATCTACATCATGCTGCTGCTGCCCCACGACGAGCACGAGGAGCACGGCGGCACGCCGCACGTGCCGACGGTGGGGGCGCCCAGTTCGCTGGCGACGCCGAGCGCGCACTGAGCGCGCCCTGAGATTTTTTTCGGCCTGCGGCCGGAATAGCGGTCAGGAGCCCCCGCGGGGCCCGGCCATCAAACAGACGAAGGAGTTGCTCCACATGGATCCTGTGTTCGCGAACTCAATTATGATGCTGGCGCTGGCGCTGGCGGCAATCGGATCGAGCATCGGGTTGGGCTGGGCAATCTCATCGGCAATGGGCGCAATGGGGCGCCAGCCCGAGGCCGCCGGCCGCATCCAGACGGCAATGATCATCGGCTGCGCCCTGATCGAGGCGCTGACAATCTATGTCTTCGTGACAGTTTTGATCATCTTCTTCTTGAGTTGATCCCGTCCGACGGCTACTGGACATGACTTGGAAATCAGGCGATAAGCACCGAACTGCGATGGGCGGGGGCGTCGTGCCGGACCTGCGGCGTGACCATCTTACGATGTAGTGATGGAGAGGATCGACCATGGAACTGAGATGGATAATGGCGGAGTTCCTCACCAACGTGGTGACCTTCGTCCTGTTCGTCTGGATCATGGCCAAATACGCCTGGGGGCCGCTGATGCAGCTGCTCGACGACCGCAAGGCCTCCATCGAGGCCGGCTTCGCCGACATCCGCCGCCGCCAGGATGAGGCCGAACGCATGCGCGAGGAATACGCCGAGCGCATGCGCGGGATCGAGGCCGAGGCCCGTGCCCTGATCCAGGAGAAGGTGGCCGAGGGGCGGCGCGTGGCCGGCGAAATCGTCGACCAGGCACGCCACGACGCCGCCGAGGCGGCCGAACGCGCCCGCCGCAACATCGAGCTGGAAATCGCCAAGGCCCGCATCGACCTGCGCGACGAAATCGCCTCGATGGTGCTGTCGGCCACCGAGCGCCTGCTCCACGAGCGCATCGACGAGGGGACCGACCGGCGGCTGGTCCATCGTTTCCTCGAGGACTTGGACAGCCGCCCGTCGATGAAGGGGTGAGGCCATGATCCGCCAGCGTGAATACAGCCCCGTCGCGCGCAGCTATGCGGCCGCCCTGCTGGGCACCGCCCGCCGCCTCGGCCGCGTCAACGAGCTGGACCGCCAGACGCGGGCGCTGGCCACCGCCTTCGCCCGCTCGCCTCGCACGACCGTCTTCCTCGATCACCCGCGCGTGCCGGCCGAGAAGAAGATCGAATACCTGAACCGCGTCTTCGGCGACCGCATCGAACCGGCCCTCGCCCGCATGCTCGAGCTGCTCGTGCTGCGGGCCCGCATGCGTTACCTGGTCGAGATCCTCGACCGGTTCCATGAGCTGGTCGAGCGCGAGCAGGGGATCGGCCAGGCGATCGTCCTGAGCGCGCGCCCGCTCGAGGATGCCGAACGCCGCCGGCTGCTCGTCTCCTTCGAGCGCTACACCGGCAACCGCCTGCACGTTGACTGGCGCACCGACGCCCGCCTGCTCGGCGGCATCGTCTTCCGCTTCCGCGACCTGCTGGTCGACGGCAGCGTGCGCACCGGCCTCGAGCACATCCATGAGCGCCTGCTCGGCACCCAGGTCCTGAGCTCATGAGGCCCGCCATGATCATGAGCGTCGTGAAGTTCTTTCCGCCTCGCAATTGAAACCCGGCAGGAGATCACCCCCCGATGGCCCTCAGACCCGACGAAATCAGCGAAATCCTTGAACGCGAGCTGGGCGGATACGAAACCGGCATCGACATCGACAACGTCGGCACCGTGCTGCGCGTGGGCGACGCCATCGCCACCATCCACGGCCTCAATCAGGCGATGGCCGGCGAGCTGCTCGAGTTCCCCGGCGGCGTCTACGGCATGGTGCTCAACTTGGAAGAGGCCAGCGTCGGCGTCGCGCTCTTTGACCAGGGGATCGGCATCCGCGAGGGTGACACCGTCAAGCGCACCGGCCGCATCACCTCGGTTCCCGTCGGCGACGCCCTCATCGGGCGCGTCGTCAACGCCATCGGCCAGCCGCTCGATGACGGCGGCCCCATCGCCACCGAAAAGTTCCGCCCCGTCGACGTCAGCGCCCCCAACGTCGTCAGCCGCCAGCCCGTCAAGCAGCCGCTGATGACCGGCCTGAAGGCCGTCGACGCGATGATCCCGATCGGCCGCGGCCAGCGCGAGCTGATCATCGGTGACCGCCAGACCGGCAAGACCGCCATCGCCATCGACACGATCATCAACCAGCGCGGCAAGGACGTCATCTGCATCTACGTCGCCATCGGCCAGAAGGCCAGCTCGGTCGCCGGCGTCGTCCAGACCCTGCGCGAACACAAGGCGATGGACTACACCGTCGTCGTCGCCGCCATGGCCGACGACCCGGCCACCATGCTCTTCGTCGCCCCCTACGCCGGCTGCGCCATCGGCGAGGAATTCATGTGGCAGGGCAAGCACGTGCTCTGCGTCTATGACGACCTCACCAAGCAGGCCGCCGCCTATCGCCAGCTCTCGCTGCTGCTGCGCCGCCCCCCCGGCCGCGAAGCCTATCCCGGCGACGTCTTCTACCTGCACAGCCGCCTGCTCGAGCGCGCCTGCAAGCTCAGCGACGAGCTCGGCGCCGGCTCGCTGACCGCCCTGCCGATCATCGAGACCCAGGCCGGCGACGTCTCGGCCTACATCCCGACCAACGTCATCTCGATCACCGACGGCCAGATCTACCTGGAGCCCGACCTGTTCTACGCCGGCCAGCGTCCCGCCATCAACGTCGGCCTCTCGGTCAGCCGCGTCGGCGGCAACGCCCAGACCAAGGCCATGAAGCGCGTCGGTGGCCGCCTGCGCCTGGACCTGGCCCAGTATCGCGAGCTGGCCGCCTTCGCCCAGTTCGGCTCCGACCTCGACAAGTCCACCCAACAGCAGCTCACGCGCGGGGCGCGCACCAGCGAGGTCCTCAAGCAGGGCCTGCACCAGCCGATGGCCCAGTCCCACCAGATCACGATCCTATATGCCGCGACCCAGGGCTTTCTCGACGACGTCGAGGTGACGAGGCTGGCCGACTTCGAGCGCGGCCTCAACGCCTTCATCGACGAAAAATATCACGACATCCACCACGAGCTGGAAACCCGCATGGAACTGACCGAGCCGCTCGAGGCCATGCTCAAGAAGGCGATCCTCGACTACAAGCAGCGGCCCGCCGCAACCAAACGTTGAACGGAGATCAGCTCATGACCCGACGGGAACATCTCGCCACGTTGCGCCGCGGCCTCATCCTGCTTGGCCTCGCCATCGCCCTGCTCTTGCCGGGGCGGGCTTTCACCGCCGACTCTGACGAGGGCGCCCGCTGGTACAAGGGAAATATCCACGCCCACTCCCTCTGGAGCGATGGCCGCGCATTTCCCGAAACCGTCGTCGATTGGTATAAGAGCCGCGGCTTCGACTTCTTCGCGCTCAGCGACCACAATATTCTCCAGGAGGGCGAGCGCTGGGTGCCGGTCGAGCCCAAGCGTCGCCGCGGCGTGCCCGACCGCGAGACCTACGAAAGCTACAAGGCCCAGTTCGGATCCGACTGGATCGACGAGAAGACCAGCGGCTCGACCACCCTTGTTCGCCTCAAGACGCTCGAAGAATACCGGGGCCGCTACGAGGAACCGGGCAAGTTCCTCCTCATCCCGGCGATCGAAATCAACGGCCCCAAGCCGGCCGGCACCGACTACCGCGTCCATGTCAATGCCGTCAACGTCGCCGGCGTCATCCCCGGACCGGGGGATGGGAAGGATCAGGAAAGCCCCGGCGCCTGGCAGGCCAACGAGATGGGGCGCAGCATCGCCGCCCACGCCGCCGAACACAACATCCCGGTCCACGGCCACCTCAATCATCCGCTCTGGTCCTACCTGACCGCCGAGGATGTCAGCCGCATCACCACCCTGAACCGGATGGAAATCAACAACGACGACTCCGGCTCATCCGAGACGCTCCCGCGGACCGAGGCGCTCTGGGACACCGTCCTCGCCCACCGCATCGCGCACGACATGCCGCTGATGCTCGTCACGGCCGTCGATGACGCGCACAATCACGTGGGTGATCTTCCCTTCAGCGCCGGGCATGGCTGGATCATGGTCCGGGCCCACGAGCTGACCGTCGAAGCGATCATCGGCGCGCTCGATGCCGGCGACTTCTACGCCACCCGCGGCCCGCTCTTCTCCACCATCGATTACGGCCGCGACCGGATGTCGCTTAAGATCGAGCCCCAGGAAGGCGTCACCTTCCGCACCGAGTTTATCGGCCAGCGCCCGGGTGGCGAGCCGGGCGAGGTCTTTGCCACCGTTGACGGCCTCAACCCGTCCTACAGCGTGACCGGCAACGAAATTTACCTGCGCGCCAAAGTCACCTCCAGCAAGGTGCGCAAAACCCCCGAAGGCAAACCCGCCTACCACGAGATGGCGTGGACGCAGCCCTACGAACCCTTGAAGGCGAAAGCGAACTGATTTATGGCCGTTGAATCGCTCAGGGTCCTGCGCCGGCGCGTGCGCTCGGTCAAGAACATCCGCCAGATCACGCGGGCGATGGAAATGGTCTCGGCCGCAAAGTTGCGCCGGGCCCAAGGCACGCTCGGGGCGGCCCGCCCCTACTCGGCCAAGCTGCAGGAGCTGCTGGCGCGCGTGGCTGGCAGCTCGATCGTCCAGAACCATCCGCTCTTCCAGCCCCGCCCCGGCAAGCGCCGCGTGCTGGTGCTGATGACCGCCGACCGTGGCCTGGCTGGCTCGTTCAACGTCAACCTGACCCGCCGCGCCGAGCAGCTCATGCGCGAGGAGCCCGACGCCCACTGGCGTCTGGTGACCGTCGGCCGGCGTGGACGCGACCACTTCGCCCGTCGCGGCCGCCCGATCGACCGCGAGCTGATCGGCCTGCGCGGCCAGGCCGACAGCGCCGAGGCCCATGCCCTTGCCCAATACCTGGCCGACCTGTTCCTGACCGGCGAGGTCGACTCGATCCACCTGCTCTATGCCCAGTTTATCTCCAGCGTGCTCAACCGGCCGACCGTCGCCCAGTTCCTGCCGCTGACCCCCGCCGCGCTCGGGCTCGAGCTGGCCGAGGGCGAGCCGCCCACCGGCGGCGACGTCGACTACATCCTCGACCCCTCGGCCAAGGCCGTCTTCGATGAGTTGCTGCCGCGCTACCTCGCCTCGCGCATCTACATCACCATGGCCGAGCAGGCCACCAGCGAGCACAGTGCCCGCATGGTCGCGATGAACAACGCCACCAAGAACTGCCAGGAGCTGGAGACCCAGCTCACGCTGCGCCTCAACAAGGCGCGCCAGGCCTCCATCACCAAGGAGCTGCTCGACATCGTCACCGGCGCCGAGGCGCTGCGCAAGGGGTAGCAAGGGGTAGGCCATGAAGCAAATGAACACTTCCAATCCGCTGATTCGGGATTTACTGGACCGGCTGGTGGCCGAATACCAGCCCGAAAGGGTGATTTTGTTTGGCTCGTGGGCTACTGGCCGTGCTGACCAAGAGAGTGACATCGACCTGCTGATCATCAAACGCACCGACGAGGCCTTTATCGATCGCTGGATGAGAGTGCGGAAGATTCTGACCGACCGCAACCGCCTGACGCCACTTGATACCTGGGTCCTGACCCCCGAGGAGTTCGACCGCCGAATTAAGCGCCATGACCCATTGATCGAAGAAATTATGCTTTCGGGAATCGAACTGTATGCGGCCTGAGGATTCTTCACTGCCCGCCGACTGGCTACGCATCGCCGACAAGGACTTGCGGCGGGCGCGGCTGCTGATGGAGCATGAGGATGCTGACGGAGCGGGGTTTTATCTCCAGCAGGCGGTCGAGAAATATCTCAAGGCGTTGTTGCTGGCCAACGGTTGCAAGCTACGGCGCACGCATGATCTCGAAGCGTTGCTCAACGAGGCATTGCAGTTCGACGGCAGGCTCGAATCTCATCGCGACCTGTGCCTTGAATTATCAGCCTTTTATTTCGCCGAGCGCTACCCGCTCATGGCCGAAGAAGTCATTTCTCTGTCTGCTGTCCGGCGGGCAGAAGCGGGAGTGCTGCCGATGATCGACTTGATAAAAGTTAAACTGCAGGAGATGCAGGGGAGGCGGGAAACGTGAAACCTCAACACGTATTGGTGTTGATCTCGATCATGCTGCTGGCGGCGATGGGGCGCTCCGCCGAGTCCGCCCAGGCCCCCGCCCGCTGGTTCAAGGGCAATCTGCACACCCACTCGCTCTGGAGCGACGGCGACCATTACCCCGACATGGTCGTCAAGTGGTACAAGGATCAGGGCTATGATTTTCTGTCGCTGACCGACCACAACATCCTGCTGCGCGGCGAAAAATGGACCGAGGTCGACCGCGGCCGCAATGGCCGCCGCGCCTTCGAGGCCTACCGCGCCGCTTGGGAACCCGGCTGGGTCGAGACCCGCGAGGTCGAGGGCAAGCTTCAGGCCCGGCTCAAGACCCTCCCCGAACTGCGCGCGCGTTTCGACGAGCCCGGCCGCTTCCTGCTGGTCGAGGGCGAGGAAGTTTCCAACTCGAACGGCGTCCATCTCAACGCGCTCAACCTGGTCGAGCTGATCGACCCGGCCAAGGCCGCCGACGCCCGCGGCAAACTCCAGCAGAACCTGGACGACATCGGGCGCCAGCGCTCCGCCGCCGGCCTGCCGATCGCCGCCATGGTCAATCATCCCAACTGGCGCTGGGGCATCCGCGCCGAGGATATGATGGCGCTTGAGGGCAACTTCCTGCTCGAGCTCTCCAACGGCCACCCCGGTATCAAGAACCTCGGCGACGGGGAACACATTGGCGTCGAGCGCATGTGGGACCTGGTCCTGGCCTCACGCCTCGAGCGGGGGCTGGAGCCGATCTACGCCGCCGCCACCGACGACGCCCACAACTACCATGATTTCGCCCCCGAGCGCGTCAACCCCGGCCGCGGCTGGGTGATGGTGCGTGCCGACCAACTCCAGTCCCATGCCATCATCGAGGCGCTCGAGGCGGGCGACTTTTATGCCTCCACCGGCGTCACGCTCGAGGATGTGAACTTCGATGGCCGCCGGCTCAACGTGCGGGTGGCGGCCGAGCCCCAGGTCAACTACCGCATCGTCTTCATCGGCACCCGGCGCGGCTACGACTCGACCCCCGACGGCTTCGGTTATCCTGCCGGCGTCGGCACTGTACTGGCCGAGGCTCAGGGTCCCGAGGCCAGCTACCAGCTGACCGGCGACGAACTCTACGTGCGCGCCCGCATCGAGTCCGACAAGCCCCGGCAAAACCCCGCCGTCACCGAGGAGGCCCTCCAGTGGGCCTGGACCCAACCGGTACGGCCGGGCAACTGATTTGATTCTTGTCGCAAAGGGCGCCAAGGACCTGCAAAGGTGCAAAGATGAGGGAACCCGGCCAACGAGTGAACACCCTGTCACATCTGGTGATTGGCGCGGCGATCGAGGTGCATCGGGAGCTGGGGCCGGGACGGGAGGAGAAGGTATATGAGAATGCGATGGAACATGAATTCCGAATAAGGAACATCCCGTATGAGCGCCAGCCCCAGATCGACATATTTTACAAGGGCACTTTCGTGGGCAAGGAAAGACTCGACTTCTGGATCGAGCGGGCGCTGGTGGTGGAGTTGAAGGCTGTGGAAAAGATCATCGACCTGCATATGGCCCAAGTGCGGTCCTATCTGGCGACGACGGAAAATGACCTTGGATTGCTCCTGAATTTTAACGTCGGCTGGATGAAGGATGGCATTCATCGAATCGTCCTGACTCGCTGAAGCCCTTTGCGTTCTTTGCTCAAATTTGCGCCCTTTGCGACAAAAAGAAATTGACACACACGAACCATGAGAGGCAAGCCCATGAACATCGGACGTATCAAGCAGGTCATCGGACCCACCCTCGACGTGGAGTTCCATGTCGATAACCTGCCGCAAATCCTCAACGAAATCCGCATCGAGGACAAGTCGCGCGGGGTCACCATCGTCGCCGAGGTCTCCCAGCACATCGGCAACAACACCGTGCGCTGCGTGGCGATGAACTCCACCGACGGCCTCGTCCGCGGCATGGAGGCGGTCGACATGGGCCAGCCCATCACCGTCCCCGTCGGGCCCCAGGTCCTCGGTCACATCTTCAACCTGCTGGGCGAGGCGCTCGACGACCGCGGCGACCTGCCCAACCCCGAGCTGCGCTGGCCGATCCACCGCCCCGCTCCCGCCCTGACCGGCACGCTCCCCGCCAACCAGTTGCTCGAGACCGGCATCAAGGTCATCGACCTGCTCGCGCCCTACGCCAAGGGCGGCAAGATCGGCCTGTTTGGCGGCGCCGGCGTCGGCAAGACGGTCATCATCATGGAGCTCATCAACAACATCGCCAAGGAACACGGCGGCTACTCCGTCTTCGCCGGCGTCGGTGAGCGCACACGCGAGGGTAACGACCTGTGGCTCGAAATGAACGAGTCCGGCGTCGTCAGCCGCGAGCCCGGCAAGAGCAAGGCCGCCCTCGTCTTCGGCCAGATGAACGAGCCGCCAGGAGCCCGACTGCGCGTCGCCCTCTCGGCCCTCACCATGACCGAATACTTCCGCGACGAGCTCGGCCAGGACGTGCTCCTCTTCGTCGACAACATCTTCCGCTTCACCCAGGCCGGCTCCGAGGTCTCCGCCCTGCTCGGCCGCATGCCCTCCGCCGTCGGCTATCAGCCCACCCTCGCCACCGAAATGGGCCAGCTCCAGGAGCGCATCACCTCGACCACGCGCGGCTCGATCACCTCGGTCCAGGCGGTCTACGTCCCCGCCGACGACCTGACCGACCCCGCCCCGGCCAACACCTTCGCCCACTTGGACGCCACGACCGTCCTCAGCCGCCAGATCGCCGAGCTCGGCATCTACCCGGCCGTCGATCCGCTCGACTCCACCAGCCGCATCCTCGACCCGGCGATCCTCGGCGAGCGCCATTATGCCGTCGCCCGCAACGTCCAGCGCATCCTCCAGCGCTACAAGGACCTCCAGGATATCATCGCCATCCTCGGCATGGACGAGCTCTCCGACGATGACAAGATCACCGTCTCGCGCGCCCGCAAAATCCAGCGCTTCCTCAGCCAGCCCTTCCACGTCGCCGAGGCCTTCACCGGCCGCCCGGGCGCCTATGTGCGGCGCGAGGACACCGTCGAAGGCTTCGCCATGATCGCCGACGGCAAGCTTGACGACGTCCCCGAGCAGGCCTTCTACATGGCCGGCGGCATCGATGAGGTCCAGCGTCGGGCCACGGAAATGGCAGGGGCCTGACCATGGCGGCCATGTTCCAGCTGCAAGTCTTCACCCGCGAGCGCATGGTGCTCGACGAGCAGGTCAGCTCGATCATCGTCCCGGCGCTCACCGGCTACCTGGGCGTCATGGCGCGCCACGCCCCGCTCATCGCGGTGCTCGGCGAGGGCCGGCTGACCATCAAGCACGATAGCCTGGCCGAACGCACCTTCCAGCTGGCGGGCGGCTTCCTTGAGGTTCGTGACAACGTTGCCACGATTCTCGCCGACCAGCTGACCGAGTGACCCGCCCGCGGCCCCGCCCCCCCTCGACCCATGAAAAAAGCCGCCTCCAAAAGGGGCGGCTTTTCTTCGCCTGCGGAGCCTGGCCACCGTCTCACTGATACAGCTGCCAGCTCCCGGCGCTGTTGACGTGAGTCAGCAGCTTGTGGATGTCGAGCAACCCGCCGCCCAGCTGGCGGCTCAGCAGCGGATCAGTCCAGCGCGAGCGCCGGATCAGCTCCAGGCGCGCCGCCGGCGGCCGCATGTCCGGCCTCCGCGCCATCAGCAGCGCCGCCGCCCCACTCACCATCGGGGCCGCATACGATGTGCCCGTCCCCGAATTGTAGCCGCCGCCGATGGTGGTCGAGTAGATCAGCGAGCCCGGCGCCACCAGGTCCACCCGCTCGCCGAAATTGGAACCGGCCCACATCTCGCCATTGCTGCCCACCGCTCCCACCGCCACCAGGTTATCCAGCTCCAGCGCCGCCGGATACGCCGGCACCAGGTCGATGTTGCGCCCATTGTTGCCGGCCGCGCAGACCACCAGAATCCCCCGCTGGCCCGCCGCCACGATCGCATCATTCAGCGGCTGAGAAAAACTATCGTCGGCAAAACTGGCATTGATCACCCGCACCCCGTCCACGCCCAGCGCATAGTCGAAGGCCGCGATGATGGCGCTCATGGTGGTGGTGGTCGACTCGAAGCTGCGCAGCGGCAGCAGCTTGACATCCCAGCAGATGCCCGCCACGCCGGCCCCATTCATCCCGCGCGCCCCGATAATGCCCGCCACCCGCGTGCCGTGGCCCAGCGTGTCGCCGATGTCGGCATTGTCGGAAACGGTATTCCAGCCGTGCAGGTCGTCTTCATAGCCGTTGCCGTCATCATCCACGTCGGCAACGCCGTTGGCCTCGGCCGTGTTGACCCACAAATTAGGCGCCAGATCGGGATGATTCACCTGAATTCCACTGTCGATCACCGCAACCACCACCTGCGCGGCGCTGGTGATCACGTCCCAAGCCGGCGACAGGCGAATGTCGGCGTTGCCGTTATACGGATAAAGGTGGGTCATGTTGGCGATCAGCGGGTCGTTGGGCACCGCGGCCAAGTGCACGATCGAGTCGGGCACCACGTCCAGCCCGTCGGCGGCTTCAGCCAGTCGCGCCCGCGTGCCCGGCGTCTCTCGCACATATACCCAGGGCAGATTCCGATAGGCCCGCTCATTGCGCGGCGTCAGCTCCTTGAGCTGCTGGCGGCCGCGGGCGCTGTCCGCCCGCACGAAAAACCCCTGCTGGGCCTGCGCACCCATGCTCGCCGCCGTCAGGGTCAAGACCCAAATAATGAACAGCCCTGCGCGCAAAACCAGCCTGCCTCCCCCGATGGCATGGAACCATCGCCGTCCTAAGTGTATGCTGTCCCGCGTTCATCGTCAATCTCGTGTTGAATGCCAAAAGGGTTGCATCGCCCCGGCCGCCTGACGTATAAAGATGTCTTGCGTTCGGGGATGTGGCCATGCCGCCATGCCCGGGCTCAACCCGGAGAGGTGTCCGAGTGGTTGAAGGAGCTCGCCTCGAAAGCGAGTGAGGGCATTGCGTCCCTCCGTGGGTTCGAATCCCACCCTCTCCGCCACTGTCCCCAGGCCCGATGGTTGAAAAAATCCTGTCGTCGCCCTTGACAGTGGTCCGCTCGATTGATTATAAGATGGTTTCGGAGCTTGGCTTGGCAACGCAAGGGGCTCCAAAGGGCGGGAATAGCTCAGTTGGTAGAGCGCCACCTTGCCAAGGTGGATGTCGCCGGTTCGAGTCCGGTTTCCCGCTCCATTAAGTTCAGCAAAATCAGCAAACCGCATCGCAGCCGCCGGGTCCTCCCCGGCGGCTTCACTTTTTGGGTGTCGGCTGGATGTCAGTAGAATCGGGTTTGGGGAAGGGGGGTGCAGTTTGCAGCCCCCGGGCTGATTGAAAAGCCCCGCTTCACCTGGCACCCGTGAGGTCGAAACCACCCTCCATATATATAAAATCCCGCCTCGAACAGGTCAAAATCGAGGTATAATTTTGGTATGCAAGACGAGGCTGCAATCTCCCACTCGCCAGAATTCGTCGCCATCGTTGCGGCGGCGGATGAGGGGCTTTTGGCGGCCAATGAAACTTTCCTGAAAAGCTTTAGTTTGGAGGACCAATCCGGCACCAGACGGTTTACCGAATGGATTCATCCGGAGGATCAGCAAATCTTTCACAATGCGCTTGCGCATGCTTTGGGGCCCTCTGGCCTCGCCTGCGTCCGCTGCCGATTGTTGGGAGCGGGGGCAGGGGTGTCGTTGGTGGACTGGTTTATCAAAGCCGCCCCTGAAGGGGGCTACGCTCTGCTCTATGGCCTCAAGCCCGATGCGGCGCCGGCAGAACTGGATCTGGCAAGCTTGCGGCGCCGACAATCTCCCGCACAGGTGGTCGTGGGGGGTGATGAGGCGACCCGCCGCCATGCGCGGGAGGATGCCGAGGCACGAGTGCAACTGGCGGCGGTGCTGGCCAACATGGTCGAGGGGGTGGTGATCTTCGACGCCCAGGGAAACCTGCTCGACATGAATCCAGCCGCCTTGGAAATGCATGGCTCCAAAGATATCAACCCGCTTCGTGTCAGCCTGGCAGACCTTGAAAAGTCCTTTATCCTTCACGACATGAAGGGCCGCCAACTCCCGCCCGACCAGTGGCCCATCGCTCGCACTCTGCGGGGGGAAAGTTTCCGGGGCATGAAAGTGCGCGTCGATCGGACCGACGGCGGCAAGGATAGCTGGGTCGGCAGCTACGGGGGCATGCCCGTGCGCGGCGATGGCGGCCGCATCATCCTTTTGATCGTCACGATGCGCGACATCACGGATGAACAACGTGCCGAGGAAGCGCTGCGTGTCAGCGAGGAACGCCTACGCCAGGCCGTCGAGGTGGCTGGCATCGGCATCTTCGAACATGACTACACCGACGACTGGTTTGAATGCTCGCCCACCTACCGCTCGATCTGGGGGTTTCAGCCCGACCAGAAGATTGGCTTTGAAGAATTCCTGAAAAAAACTTTCCCCGAAGATCGCGCCATGGTCGCTGCTGCCATGGAAGCCGCAAGGGATGCCGCCGGCAATGGGCTTTATCGGGTTGAACATCGAATTGTGCATCCGGACGGCTCGATCCGCTGGATCAACGAGCGAGCAGGAACTTTTTTCGCCGGCGAGGGGGCCGACCGTCGAGCCGTGCGGACGATCGGCGCCTGCACCGACATTACTGAGCGCAAGCAGGCCGAGGAAGCCTTGTGTGCCAGCGAGGAACGGCTTCGCCAAGCCGTCCTTTTGACAGGCATTGGAATTTTCGAGCACGACCACATCAGCGGGGCCATCGACTTCTCCTCGATCCTGCGCAGGATCTACGCACTGCCGGAGGCGGACCCCATCTCCATGGATGAATTTGTGGCACGGTTCCACCCGGCCGAACGCGACAAGATTCTTGCTGCTATCGCGGCAGCCCACGATCCCGCCGGTGACGGTGCCTACAGTCGCGAGCACAGGATTGTTTTACCCGATGGCTCGGAGCGCTGGGTCAGCGTTCAGTCACAAACGTTCTTTGCAGGGGAGGGAGCGCAGCGCCGAGCCATACGGACCATCGGCGCCTGCGCCGACATCACCGCGCGGCGCGAGTCTGAGGAAGCCCTGCATCGCTCTCGCGATGAGCTGGAACAACTGGTCGCGGTGCGAACGGCCCAGTTGAGCCAACGTGCCATGCAACTGGCCCAGCTGGCTTCGGAACTGACGCTTGCCGAGCAGCGCGAGCGGCGGCGCTTGGCTCAGGTCATCCACGATCACCTCCAGCAGTTGCTGGTGGCGGCCAAGTTTGGGCTGGAATCATTGATCCGTCGCGCCGGAACCGAATGTAAGAGCGGGATTGCACAGATTCATGAGCTGCTCAGCCAATCTATCGATATCTCTCGTTCGCTTACGGTTGAGCTCTCTCCCCCGATCTTACATGAGGCGGGGCTGGAGGCGGCACTTGAGTGGCTGGCGCGGTGGTTTCGTGACAAATATGAAATGGAAGTTGAACTGGAACTGGCCACATGCGAGAAAAACCTGGCCGATGATATTAATGTCTTGCTGTTTCAGGCCGTCCGCGAATTGCTGCTCAACGTGGCCAAGCATTCAGGTGTCAATTCGGCACGTGTCCGTGTCGCCTCAGCACAGCCCAAACTGATCGCATTACAAGTCATCGATGAGGGGCGCGGGTTTAATGCCGGGCAGTTCTCCCACGGCGAGAACAGCGGGGGCGGCGGCTATGGCCTGCTCAGCATTCGGGAGCGGTTGGCCCTGTTGGGGGGGGAGCTTCAGATCGAGAGCACTCCCGCCAAAGGAACAGTCGTCACCCTTGTTGCCCCGCTGCGCCTGAAGGGCGATGCGCCGGTTGCGATCCCACTCAGTCCGGTTTCCCCTGCGGGAGCTGGCGCGGCGACCGACGAGCCGGCTGAAGCTACCCCTTCGGCGCTTCGCGTCCTGTTGGTGGACGACCATCACGTCGTGCGCCAGGGTTTGGCGACGCTGCTGGCCGAAGAGCCCGATATTATGGTAGTCGGCGAGGCGGTTGATGGCCTCGACGGTGTGGTTCAAGCGCGTTGCCTGCGCCCCGATGTGATCCTGATGGACTTTTCGATGCCGATCATGGATGGCGTGGAGGCCACCCGCATAATCCACGAGGAGCTGCCGCAGACGCGAATCCTGGGCCTGTCGATGTACAGCGAACCCGACCGCGCCGCCGCCATGCTCGCCGCCGGCGCCAGCGGCTACGCCAGCAAGAGCGGCAACCTGAACGATCTGCTCAGGCTGATTCGTGCCGGAAGACCGTGACAACCCATTTTTCGAAATCGAGGCACGCCCCTTCGGTTATTCACCCGAGGGTGCCTCGTAGGCCGCGTGGTTGAGGATCGCGAAGGTCGCCCCCGGCTCCAGGTTCATGCGCAGCCCACGCGTGTAATCGCGGCGGTCCAAGTGGCCGCGCACCAGGCTGACGTCGCCCAGTTCGATGATGCTGCCCGCACCCTCGCGCCGGATGGATTCGATCTGATAGCAGGCATTGCGTTCTCCATCGTTCGCGATCGTGATCCACTCGCCGGCCAGCCGATCGCCCTCGGGCAGCGCTGCATCGACCCACAGCCGGCTGGTCGGCTCCTCCGGCCCGGAGAGGCGCGTCACGGTGCCCGACCAGCCGGCGCTGTCGGCCTCGAGCAGATCAGAGTTGACCTCCAGGCGTGATCCGCCGATCAGGCCGGCCCGCTCGACCCGCCCCGCGCGCCGGCGCACGAACCCCAGTCGCCCATCGCTGCTCATCGCCTCGCCCGCAAGCGCCTGGCCCGGCGGCAGGTAGATCAGGGTGTCACTGGTGCCATCGGCCAGCTCGACCGCGAGCACCACCGGGCCATCATGGGGATCGGCACCCGGCACCACCAGCCGTCGCGCCCGCAGGACTTGGGGTTGGTCGCGATACGGATCAAGCAGCGCGACGAAGGTAGATTCCAGCCCCGGTTCGCCACGGCGGCAGGCCAGCGCGTAGCGCAGCCATTCGGGGTTGCCGGGCTTGTTGCGCGGGGGCTGGCCGCTGGCCAGCACGACCTCGTCGAGCCCCTCGGTGAAATCCCACAGCCGGACGTGCGGAGTCGGCGCTCCAGCTGCTGCACCCTCCCCCCGGGCTTCCCATTCGATCTGCCAGTCGGCCTGCGGCGCCGTCGACCGCTCGACCCGCGCCAGCCAGGAGTAGCCCTCCGGAAAATCCGCGCCCTCGGGGTGCGGGCCGTGGGCGACATCGGGACCGGCCAACGTGCCGGTGGGCTGGGCGGTCAGCTCCAGCCCCGTCACGCGCGCCTGGTCGCCCGGCCCGTGAAAGCCGCGCATGTGGTGGCCGCCCCCCGCGACACGGAAGATATCGACGGCATAGGCCCGGCCCGGGGCGGTCTCCACCAGCGCCAGCATGCGCCGATATTCGGTCGCCTGCGGATAGACGCTGGGGCTCGAGACCTCGACCGCCTGCAACCCCGGCAGCTCCTTGAAGAAGACCGGCTCGCCGCCCCAGTTGACCTGCTGCGACTGCTCGTCGACCATGACCGTATTCTTGGAGAGCGTCGTGATCGACCATTCGTTGCGGTGGGGCCATGCCGTCGCGAATTCCGGGTAGCCCAGCTCGGGCGCCAAATCCATACCAAACCCGAACAGGCCGATGTTGAGCCTGTCGCGGTGGCCGTGGCCGCCGTTGCGGCCGAAATACATGTAAGCGCCGGTGCCCTCGGCGCCCCGTCCATATTCGAGCCGGGCCAGCCCATAGGCGGCAAGCATGTGTGGGGCCGGCGGGCGGGCGGCCTCCTCGCCACGCGCGGTGACGACCTGCTCAATCCGGCGCGCCAGCTCGTCGGGGTCCTTGTCCATCAGCGAGCGGCCCAGCCCCTCGCTTCGGGTGCCATTGGCCCACCAGGCAGCCAACGCCAGCCGCTCGTCGCCGGTGTGGCGGAAGGCTTCGGCGATCAGGTTGGCGCCGGGCTGGCGCAACAGCCCGATGCTGCCGGTGCGGCCGGTGTCGCCGATGTTGATGGTCGCCATGTCGAGCAGCGCCAGCCGCCAGGCGGCGCGGAAGCCCGCGGTGAAGCGGGGAAACTCCGCATACAGGTCGCGCCGGCCCGGCCCGGCGTATGACGCCAGCCGGTTGGCGGTGTTGGCCAGGTTGGCGATCCAGCCGAGCGAGTAGCCGGGCGAAGCCTCATCCCCGATGCCGTCGGTGTCGATCCGCCCCATGATGATCCCCGGCAGCTCGCCCCCGCGCGGCTCGTAGAGCCAATCGAGCCACTGCCCGCTCTCGGGCTCGCTATTGAGCGCGACCGCGGCGGCCGTCATCGCCGCATGGTGCATGCCGACGTTGCCCGAGATGCGGCCGGCGCGGATCGCCTCCGCTCCGACCCGCAGCAGGTTGTCGTCGATATTGCCCACCAGCAGCTCGCGGCTGCCCTTGCGGCCGGCCATGCCATGGCGTTCGGCGGCGGCGGCCAGAAAGTCATACAGCTCGTTCTGGCCGTCCAGGCCCGTCAGCAGCTTGTCATAGCTGGTGGCTAGCCGATTAAAAAACGAGCACTCCCAGATGCGGCCCTCAATCTTGCCCAGGTGGCTGCCCCCGTCGGAATGATACCAGCCGCGATCGGCATAGGGCTGCCAGTCCATTTCGGGGTAGACATCGGCCAGCCGGTCGAGCAGCAGAGCGGCGCGCGCGGCGGCCTCACGGTCTCCGCCCAGCACCCAGGCATCCGCCAAAACCTCGATGCCACTGAGGATGTGGCGCCAAAGCTGCCAGCTGTAATAGGCGACAAAGCGATACTCGGTGCCGTCGGCGTCGACGTAGCCAAAGCCGTCATCGACCCCCCACCGGTGGAGCGGGTCGGCCGGATCGGGATGGGCGGGGTTGAATAGCAGCGAGCGGTCGGCGAGCGCCGGCGAGAACAGCCCCCGCCCGTCGATGCCGCTGGCGTAGTAGGCGGCAAAATCGTTGGTCGGGAAGACCGCCTTGCAGTTGGGGCACTCGATCTTCCACGGGCGCGCGGCCACGTCCACCAGCCAGGGATAGGCCCCGAAGCGCTTGTTGACTTCCAACCCGCACCCGAGACAACCCTTCTGGATCGGCGGCAGGCCGCCGGGCCGGCGGGTCATCGTGACATCGATGGCGCGCGGCAGGTCCTGGCCGGGCACCATCCGCCACAGCTCGTCAAGGCTCAAGGCGAGCCACGGCCGGGCATTGCGCAGGGCGCGGTCGCGCTCGGCCGCCGCCCAATCATGGCGCTCGACGTTGCGCCGGATGTTGGCCAGCCGCTCGGGCGTATGCAGCCCGCCATGTTCGCGCGTCGGCTCCGCCCCCACCGTCCTCGGCAGCATCACCAATGCGATCGCAAAAATCACATGGAGCATTTCCCACCCGCGCGAGCGCAGGCGGTCAATGGGTCCCGCCCCGTTGGCATACCTGGTGATTCCGTAATAGGTCATGACTAGCCCCCCCACCGTTGGCAACGCTTTGCCTTACATCCTATTTTTTTTGGTTTACGGCCGATACCACTTTTTATTCCGGATGGCGACAAAAGAAAAATCAGGGATGGCAGGGCGTCTTGCTCCCTGCATCGGCGGGCTTCCAGTTCGACAGCCCCCGGCTGCGCGTCATCCCACACTAGGCTTAACTCGACGGATTGTTTATGATGCACGAGTCGAATCGGAGATGACAATCATGGAGCAGGCGGAGCTGAATCAATGGGCGACGCCCGGGGCCGGATCCCCTCCGGCGCCCGATGGCGGCTGGAGTGAGGCCCAGTGGGAGGCACTCCAGCGGGCGGTGATGACACGAGCGCGCGCGGCCGGCTGCGATGCCGCCGCCGAGCGCCTCGTCGTGCGCGCCGCCCGCCGCGTCATGCGCCGCTACACGACCAGCTTCTTCATGGTCAGCCGCTTCCTGCCCCGCCCCAAGCGCGACCAGGTCGAGTTGATCTACGCCGCCGTCCGCTACCCCGACGAAGTCGTCGACACCTTCCCACTGGCGCCGGGCGAGCGCGAGGCGCGGCTGGAGGCCTGGTCCGCCGCCTATGAGCTGGCCCTCGCGGCGCCCTCGCTGCGGGCCGCGCTGGCGGATGGCGCGACGCCCTTCGCCGCCGCCTTTGCGCAGGTGGTCCGCCGCCACGAAATCCCCTCCGGGCACTACCGCGCCTTCCTGGCGGCGATGCGGCGCGACGTCGCCCCGCGTCCATTCCCGACTCTTGCCAGCCTGATCGACGACTACATCCACGGCAGCGCGATCGTGGTCGGCTTCTTTCTCGCCTACGTCTATGGCCCGTCGTCGCCCGGCCGGATGGGCGAGGCGCTCGCCGCCGCCCGCGACCTGGGCATCGCCCTGCAATTGACCAACTTCCTGCGCGACGTCGGCGAAGACCACCGCCGGGGCCGCCTCTACCTGCCGCTCGACATGCTCGCCCGGGCGGGGGTCGATCCGGCCGACATCACGGCGCCGGCGCTGCGCCCGGCGGCGATCGCCGTCGTCCGCGAGCTGGCCGGGGTCGCCGCGGCGCACTATGCCCGCGCCGATGCCCATCTCGATGCCTACGCCCCCGACTGCCGCGTCGCGATCAAGGCCTGCATCGACGTCTACGGCCGGCTCAACGCCCGCATCGCCGCCTGTCCCGATCCGATCGCCCGCCGTCAGTCGGTGCCGCTGCGCGAGAAGCTGGCGTCCCTGCCCCATTCCAAATACTGGCGCCTGCCGCTGGCGCTGATCGGAGCTTGAGATGAGCCGGAACGGTCAAGAGCGCGCGGCGGTGGTCGGCGGCGGCCTCGGCGGCCTCAGCGTGGCGATCCACCTGCGCCTGGCCGGTTTCCAGGTCACGCTCTACGAGGCCAACGAGCGCGTCGGCGGCCGCGCCAGCCGGCTCAGCTTCGGCGGCTTCACCTTCGACACCGGCCCCACCCTGCTCAACTATCCCTGGGTCTACCGCGAATTGTTCGCCGCCGCCGGCCGACGCCTCGATGACTACCTTGAGCTGATTCCCGTCGATCCCTCGATCCGCTTCCTCTGGCCCGACGGCGAGCACCTCGAGCTCAGCAGCGACATCTGTCGGCTGGTGGCCGAGGTCGAGCGGCTCGAGCCGGGCGGGGCCCCCGGGCTGTTTGCCTTCCTCGCCGATGCCGGCGAAAAATACCGGCTCGCCTTCGAGAAGCTCGCCTGCCGCAACGCCGACGGTCCGCTGCGCTGGTTCGGCGCGCTGCGCCCGGGCGAGTTGCTGGCCACCGGCGCCTGGCGCAGCCTCGACCGCGAGCTGGGCCGCTTCTTCCGCAGCCGCCGCCTGCGCGATGCCCTCGGCTCCTACGCCATGTATCTGGGCGGCTCCCCCCGCGAGCTGCCCGGCCTGTTCTCGATCCTGCCCTACGGCGAGCTGGCGATGGGCCTGTGGCTGCCGCGCGGCGGGATCTATGCCCTGGTCGAGGCCGTCGAACGCCTCGCGCGCGAACTGGGCGTGGAGATCCGCACCGGCTGCCCCATCCGGGCCCTTCGCGTGGAGCAAAGCCGCGTCGCCGGCGTGGTCCTCATGGACGGCAGCCACGAGCCGTGGGACCGGGTCGTCTCCAACATCGACGCCCCCGCCACCCGCCGGCTGCTCGAGAACGACCTCAACGGCGCCAACGGTCGCCGCCCGCCGCGCATGACCCCCTCGGTCTTGACCTTCTATTGGGGCGTGCGCGGGCCCGTGGCGGGGGCCGGCCATCACACGATCTTCCTGCCCGCCGACAGTCGGGCCTCCTTTGACGAGCTGATCCGGCTCGGCCGCGTCCCGAGAGAGCTGCCCTTCTACATGAGCATCGCCTCGCGCTGCGATCCTGCCCTCGCGCCCCCCGGCGACTCCGCCGTCTTCATCCTCGTGCCGCTGCCGCGCCGCTCGCAACTGGGCAAGATCGACCAGGATGCCCTGCGCGACCAGCTGCGCGCCCGCGTGCTGGAACGGCTGGCCGGCCACGGCATCGACCTGCCGGCCGCCTCCATCGCCCACGAGCAGGCGCTCACCCCGGCGCACTGGGGCCGGCGCTTTGGCCTCTACGACGACTCCGCCTTCGGCGCCGCCCACACCCTGTTTCAGATGGGACCCTTCCGCCAGCCCAACCGTGACCCCCATGTCGGCGGCCTCTACTATGTCGGCGCCAGCACCACCCCCGGCACCGGCCTACCGATGGTCGTCCTGGGCGGGCGCATGACCGCCGAGCGGGTGCTCTCCGATGTTTGTTAAGGAATACGGTCACGGCGCGCAGCTGGTGCTCGGCCTGCACGGCTGGGGCGGCGACCACCGCGAGTTTGCCACGCTGGCGCCCCACCTGCCGGCGGACATTCGGCTGCTCTGCCCCGACCTGCCCGGTTACGGCCGCTCGCCCCGGCCCGACCCGCTCACCCTCGAGTCGATTCTCTCCCCCTTGGCCGCGCTGCTGGACCGTTGCTCGGCCGCCGGTCCCTGCATCCTGATGGGCTATTGCAGCGGGGCGGCGCTGGCCCTGCTGCTGGCCCAGCGCCGGCCGGCGGACGTCTCGCGTCTGGTCCTGATCGAGCCGCTCGCCTGCATGCCCTGGTATTTCAAGCTCTTCCTCGCCGGCCGGCCGGGGCGTCTGGCCTTCGCGACGGCGTTTCAGGGTGGCCCGGGCCGGCGGGTGGTCAACGGCCTGCTGGGGCTGTTCCAGCCGGCGGGCGAGGATTTCACCCAGGGCCTGGCACAACTCGACGCCGAGCTGGCGCTTGGTTATCTGGCATGCCTGCGCCCGCTGGGGCTGAAGGATCTGACCCTCGCCGGGGTGCCCGTCGAGATCGCCGTCGGCGAGCAAACCTTCCGCGCCGTGCGCCGTTCGGCCCGGCTGCTCGGCCGGCGCCTGCAGCCGTCGCGCGTCCTTATTCTGGCCGGGGCGGGCCATCTGCCGCTGAAGCGCTGCGCCCACCAATTGTCTCGACTGTTGGCGGTCGAGGCGGCACCCGTGGCACAATGACTGAACGCTTACGACTGATGATCTCGGGCTATCAGGCGGTTGCTCCACACGCGACAAACCTCCGGGGAAAGGCGGGTGAGAATGGACCACACGCTGGCCAGGTTCCTCGAACAGCACGCACCGTCGCTGGAGCGCGCCCTCGAGCGCTGGCTGCCCACCGCCGCGCTCCCCGGGGCGGATCAGCTCGACCGGGCGATCCACGCCACCATCTTTCCCGGCGGCAAGCGCATGCGTCCATTCTTCACGTTGCTGGCCACCCAGGCGGTGGGGGGCGATCCCCATGCCGTCCTGCCGCTCGCCTGCGCCGTGGAATACCTGCACGCCTGCTCGCTGGTACTCGATGACCTGCCGGCGATGGATGATGCGCCGGTGCGGCGCGGGCGGCCTGCGGTCCATTGCGCCTTCGGCGAGGGAACCGCTATCCTGGCCTCGCTGGCGCTGTTCAACCAGGCCTGGCTGCTCATCGCCGATCATCAGTGCCCGGCCAATGCGGCGCGCCCGGCGCGGCTGGCCTCCACAACCGCCGCCGCCCTGGGTCCGGCCGGGATGATCGGCGGGCAGATGCTCGACCTGCGGCTGCGCCAGGGCGAGGCGCCCTCGCTGCGCCCCGCCAGCTACCGCAAGACGACCGGCCTCATGCGCCTGGCGCTGACGCTCGGTCCGCTGGCCGCCGGCGCCACCCCGCGCGCCATCGAGGCGCTGGGGGATTTCGGCGAGGCGATGGGCGCGGCCTATCAGGCCTTCGACGACGCCCTGGACCGCGCCGAGGACGGAATCAACGCGGCCGGCGCCGAATCGATCGCGGCCAACGCCGCCGCCGACCTCGGACACGCCCGCGCCGAGCTGATCAACGCGCTGCCGCCCGGCGATCCCCTACCGATCCTGCAACTGGCCGATTGGATCTTTGACGAGCTGGGCGGCTGGGCGGCCGTGGCCGGGAAGGCAACCCCATGATCTTCGCCCTGGCCCTGACCGTGGCCATCATCAACCTGCTGATCCTGGCGCTCGTCGCCTGGAACGCGCTGGCCTGGCCGCCGCTGAAGCCCGTCCGGCAGCCCGCCGAGGACGCCGGCGAAGAGTGTTCGATCCTGATCCCCGCCCGCAACGAGGCGCACAACCTGGCCGACTGCCTCGAGGCGGCGCTGGCCCAGGGCCCCTGCGTGCGCGAGGTGATCGTCTGCGACGACCACTCCAGCGACGCGACGGTTGCGATCGCCCGCCGCTTTGCCCGGCTCGACCCGCGCGTGCGCCTGATCGGCGCCCCGCCCCTCGCCGACGGCTGGAGCGGCAAGAGCTGGGCCTGCCTGGCCCTGGCCCAGGCGGCCGAGGGGCGCTGGCTGCTGTTCATCGATGCAGACGTGCGTCTGGCCGAGGGCGCCGCGGCGGCCATGATCGCCGCCGCCCGCCGCCGCCGCGCCAGTTTCCTCTCGTGCTGGCCCGGCCTGGCGCTCGGCGGCTTCTGGGAGCGCGCGCTCATGCCGCTGCTCAACTTCGTCGTCTTCACCCTTCACCCGGCCCCGCTGGCGCTGCGGCGAACCGATCCCTCCCTCGGCTTGGCCCACGGCGCCTGCATCCTCGCCCGCGCCGGGGCCTACCACCGGCTGGGCGGCCACCGGCTCGTGCCCGGCGAGATGTTCGAGGACACCGCGCTCGCCCGCGCCTGGCGCGCCGGCGGCGAGCGCGCCATCTGCCTGGATGGCAGCCGGATCGTGAGCGTGCGGATGTATGATTCGCTCCCCGCGATCTGGCAAGGCTTCAAAAAAATCTTCCGCCCCGCCTTCCGTCGCCAGACCAGCTTCTGGCTCTTCTTCGGTTTCCATGGCACCTGCTTTCTGCTGCCCTTCGTCGCATTGCCCTTCGTCGCGCTGCCCTTCGCGGGGGGCGCCTGGCCGTTCTGGCTGGCGGCGGGGGCGGTCCTGGCGATGCGCGCGCTGCAGGCCTGGCGCTTCGGCTATCCGGCCTGGGCCGCCCTGCTGCACCCCCCCGCGCAGGCGCTGCTGCTGGCCAACGGGCTGGCCTCGTGGTGGGCGCTGCGCTCGGGCAGCGGCGTCGAGTGGAAGGGCCGCACCTATCATGCCCGGCCGCGCCCCGATCCCCTTGCGGCGACCGCCGGAAAGGGTGAGTTCCATGGCTGAGCGGCGGGCGGCCATCATTGGCGCGGGTCTGGGCGGGCTGGCGCTGGCCTTGCGCCTCGCCGTGCGCGGCTGGCGCGTCACGATCTTCGAGCAGGGCCCCGCCCCCGGCGGCAAGATGAACCGCTGGAGCGTCGACGGCTTCCGCTTCGACACCGGCCCCTCGCTGATCACGATGCCATGGGTCTTCAGCGATCTCTTCCGCGAGGCCGGCGTGGACCTGGCCGACCTGCTCGAGCTGCGGCGCGTCGACCCGCTGGCCGATTACGTCTTCGACGACGCCACCCGCCTGCGCGTGTCGGCCTCATTGCCCGAGTGGCTCGAGACGCTGGCCCGCTTCGAGCCCGGCGGCGAGCGCCGCTTCTTCGAATTCATGAACCTGGGCGCGCGCATCTATGAGCTCTCCGCCCGCACCTTCTTCCGCACCGCCCCCTTCGAGCCGCCCGACCGCGATGCGCTGGCCGCCCTGCGCCACATCCCGCTGCGGCGGGCATGGGGGCCATATCACCGCAGCGTCGCCTCGTTCTTCCGCAGCCCCCACCTGCGCCGCATCTATGAGCGCTTTCCGACCTACGTCGGCTCCTCGCCCTACGCCATCCCGGCCACGCTGCTGCTGATCCCCTACTTGGAACATGCCTTTGGCGGCTGGACCGTGACCGGCGGGCTCTACCGCATCGTCGAGGCCCTGGTGGACCTGCTCGCGCGGCGCGGTGTGGAGATCCAGACCGGCGCGCGCGTCGAGCGCATCCTCACCGCGGGCGGCCGAGTGCGCGGGGTGAGCCTGGCCGGCGGCGCGACCCAGCCCTTCGACGTGGTCGCCCACAACGGCGACGCCTCGTTGACCGGCGCGCTGCTGGGCCTGCCCGGCGCCGCGCCCATGCCCGAGGCCGAACGCTCACTCTCCGGTTTCGTCATGCTCGTGGGGCTGCGTCGGCGCCTGCCCGAGCAGGCCCACCACACCGTCTACTTCTCGGCCGACTACCGCGCCGAGTTCGCCGACCTCTTCGAGCGCCGCCTCTTCCCCGACGACCCCACCGTCTACGTCAGCATGCCCAGCCGCACCGACCGCACCGTGGCGCCCGAGGGCGGCGAGGCGCTCTTTATCATGGCCAACGCCCCCGCCAATGACGGCGACTCATGGGACGAGCAGCAGGTCGCCGCCGCCCGCCGCGCGGTGATGACCCGCCTGCGCAAGGGCGGCTTTCCCGACCTCGACCCCGACATCGCCGTCGCCACCACCTGGACCCCCCGCCGGCTCCAGCTGGCCTACGGCATGCCCGGCGGCGCGATCTATGGCAGCCACTCCCACGGCTGGCGCCGCGCCTTCCTGCGCCCCTCCAACCGCGAGCGGCGCGTGGGTGGGCTCTACCGCGTCGGCGGCAGCGGCCACCCCGGCGGCGGCACCCCCACCGTGCTCCTCTCCGCCCGCATCACCAGTGAGCTGATCCGCAAGCATGAGGGCCAATAGAGCATTTCTCGGAAAGAAGCAGTGATGAGATGTCGAGCGAGAGCAAGGTCAAGGACTTCCGGAAGCGCAGGCATAGCATTGCTATTCCGAGCATTGCGGGAGAGCTTGGCCGCTGTTCGCAGCCGTCAGATCGCACTGATTATTTTCGAGAACTGCTCTAACCCGGTCACCATCCTCCTGACGGCCGCCTATGGCGTGCTCTGGCTGGGCGGGGTGGCCAGCTATCTGCTCCTGGGCGAGCCGCCCGAGCAAAGCCGCTGGGCCGCGCCGGCCTTCCTCTATGTCGGAGCCGCGCTGGCGTTGGCGCTGGCCGGTCGAGGCGCCCGCGCGCGACTGCTTGTCGCCGGGGCCATCGGCCTGGCCGCCGAGATCCTCGGCCTGCGCCTGGGCTTTCCCTTCGGCCATTACGTCTATACCGGCGTGCTGGGCGCGGGGGTGCTGGGCGCGCCGCTGGCCATTGGCTGCGCCTGGCTGATCCTGTTTGCCTATGTCGACCGCATGATGAGGCGCCTGGACTGGTCGCGGCTCTGGCGCGCGCCGGCGGGGGCCGCTTGGCTGGTCGTGCTGGACCTGCTGATCGATCCGCTGGCGGCCGGCCCGCTGGGGTTCTGGTTCTGGCCCGGAGGCGGACCTTACTATGGCGTGCCGCTGCTCAACTTTGCCGGCTGGTTTGGCGTCGGGCTGCTGCTCTTCGTCCTGCCCGGCGGCACCTCCGGCCGCGCCCCCGGCCTCGAGCGCCTCGGCCTGAGCATCGTCCTGTTCTTCCTGTTCATCGGACTGACCCACGCCATGGCCGGCCCGATCGCCGCAGGCCTCTTCCTCTGCCTGCTCCACGGCCGGCTGCATTATGAAGGCAATATTGAACCGCAAAGTTCCAAAGAGCGCAAAGCAAGCGCAGAGAATTCCGTTCCCTCCGGCTGACCTCCGCCTCCATCCCCTGAAATCTCTCCTCCTCCCCCTCCTTGGCATCTTGGTGTTCAATCTGAATTTTTCCTCTATGAATGCCTCATTTGAAAAGGGTCCAACTCGGATTGGCGCTGGTTGAGGGCGCCGCAACCCCCGGTGCAGCCTGCCCCTCCGTCGCCGGCTCCACCCGCACCTGCACCACAACGTCATTGAAGTCGGCGTCGCCCAGGTCGAAGCCGTCCTCGAAGCGCAACTCGGTGAGGTTGTCGCCCAAGTCGACCTTCACGACATGATTTTTGCCATCCGCGTTGAGCGTCGGATCGGTGGCGAAGGTATGCCCCTGCGCTGTCGTGATGGCGAAGACCAGCCGTGAACCTGCGGGGAAAGTCCCCAGCTCCCAGCTCTTGCCCAGCTCGCCCGAGGACGAGCTGAAGATCGCCTGCGCTCGCGGCACGAGCAGCTGAAAGAGGCTGGTATCGCGCGCCTCGCGCCCGGTAAATGTCACTTGTACTGACCCACCCTGGGGCAGCAGCAGGTCGCCCGAAGGCTGCTGCTGCTGGAACAGCACCAGTCCGGCATCCTCGTAGGGCACGAAGAGCCGGCCGTCCTCGACGAGCAACTTGTCATAGCCGATGAGCCGGATGTTACTCCAGGGTTGGACGTCGCGCAGGTAGCCGCTCATCGGAATGGTGCCGGCGATCCGCGGATTGTTTTTATCGGCGGCATCGACCATCGTCACGTCGCCCTCGGCGGAGACCACGTAGGCGTACCGGTCGTCGACGCCCAGCCGCAACGAATGGCCGGGGAGCGCCACGGAACCGGTCAAATTCGGATCCACGGCTTTTTGCTGGGTTTCCCAGACCTGCAGGCCGCCGTCGCCGTTGGCAAGATAGAGGAAGCCGTCCTTGAATTGAAGAGATTGGATATAGACGTTCGGGGTGAAGGCGGGATTGGCGTTCTTGTTGATCCCGGTGCTGATGGGATTGGATGGATCACCCAACGCGAGCGCCCAGGTACTGATGTAAATGTTGTTTGCCGCGTAAATCACGGGCGTCGGGTAATTCTGAGCCATGGCCAACTCGAGCGACCAGCCGGACGGATCGATATCGGTCCGGACCAGGTTGCCCGGGTCGCTGATGTCGAGGGTGTAACCATTGAGGTAGGCATGCGCGGGGCCCAGCGCAATGTCGTTGGGTTGTGCGTTGAAGCTGCCTTGCGGGTCCAGCACACCCGGCTGGCTGATGTCGAAGGCGACGAAGCCGAACCTGCGCAGCGAGGCAAACAGGTTCGAAGAGGATTTCTGCAGGGCGATGATCGGATAGGCGCTCCGGTAGCGCCCGCCCCACTGGAAACCCCCGGAAGTCAGGTGCAGCATCACCAGCCCGCCCTTGCGGCAGCCGACGTAGAACAGCCGGCCGTTGGGATAGGCGTCGTAGACCGCAAAGGCCTCGTAGCGCGCCAGCGGGCGCGGCTGCTGCGGGTCGTCCAGGTCCAGCACGACGATCCCATCCCAGCCTGCGGCGTAATACAGGTATCGGCCCACCACGGCCACGTCCCAGCCGTAGCGCTCGCTGGAAATGTAGTCGGCCAAGATCGGTTCAGAATAGTAAGCCGCCGGCAGACCGGGAAAACGTGGGTTGCTGATGTCGCTCAGGGCGCTGGACTTCAACCCCGCAAAGATAAGGTTGCTGCCACTGACCACCATATGTCTTGCTGTCATGCTGTTGGTCGAATACAGACGCTGGGGATCGGCTGGGTTGCTGATATCGATGACGACAAAGCGGGTCCCATACGCGACATACGCCAGTGCCTGATCCGGGTGCAGCACCAGCCCCTGCGCATCCTCGATGCGGGGGGAGGTCGGGGCATAGCGGCCAACTCGCGCGGGGTTGTCAGGGTCGGCCAGGCTGACCACCTCGAAGGCATTGGTAAAGTATTTATCGGTCAGGTAGGCATAGTTGCCGCGGATCGCCACGTCAAAGACATTGCTCCGCGTCGGATCCTGGTAAACCCCGCGTGCCACCGGGTGGGTGGTATCGACCAGGTCAATCACGCGCAGGCCGGCCGCGCCCTCGGCGATGCAGGCCCAGCGCCCCGAGATCCCGACGCCGGCGGCAAAGCCCTCGGTGCGGAACGAGGCCACCTGCACGGGCTGCTGTGGGTTCGAGACGTCAAGCACGCGCGAGCCCGCCTTGCCCAGCGCGACCACCGCCACACCTCCCTCCACTTCGATATCTTCGACCCGGTCGCGCATCACCAGCTTGCCCACCAGCGTCGGGGTGGAGGGCCCGTTGGGCCGCAGCACGTGCACGCTGGCGCCGACGCCGGCATAAAGATAGCCATTTGCGGCGGTGATCGACCGCGCGTAGCCGCCAAACTGGGCGATCGGCACCATCTCGGTTGAGGTGGGCGGGCTGACACTGATCGTAACCATTTCGATCGCCGTGGCCCCCTCGGCATCAGTGGCGGTGATGGTATAGGTGGTGGTCGCCACCGGCGCCACGGCCCACGTCCCCGCCAGCGGCACATCGCCGATCCCGGGTGTAATCTGGACCGCTACGGCGCCGGTGGTTGTCCAACTCAGCGTCGAGTTCTGGCCGGTGATGATGGCCAGGCGCGTCGCGCTGAATGAGACTGAAAGCGGCCCAGGCGTGGGCGTTGGTGTTGGCGTTGGCGTCGGCGTTGGTGTCGGCGTTGGTGTTGGTGTCGGTGTCGGCGTTGGCGTTGGTGTTGGCGTTGGCGTCGGCGTCGGTGTCGGCGTTGGTGTTGGCGTTGGCGTCGGTGTCGGCGTCGGCGTCGGTGTCGGTGTCGGCGTTGGCGTTGGCGTCGGTGTTGGCGTTGGCGTTGGCGTTGGCGTCGGTGTCGGTGTCGGTGTTGGCGTCGGCGTCGGTGTTGGTGGCAAGTCCGGCGGCAGGTCAAAGGCCTCAACCGGGTCAGGATCATTTGGATCGATGGTGCGGGCCGAGTAGCCGAACCCGCGCCTGGCGAAAACACTCCAAATCAGCCGGCGATGGGCCCCCTGCTGGCCCACCATGTCCGCCTGCAAAATGAAGTCGCGCATGGCGAGCATGGTCGACTCGGCGGGGGCCATCTTCATGGCGTCGATGATGATCTGCTCGGCCAGCCGCACCCCGGCCTCCGTCCCGTGCAGTTCCGAAAGCGCCTGGCGCAGGTCCCAGAGCGTCGCCGACCAGATTTCACCATCCTTGTGGACCTCGGGGCCTCCGGCGGCCTCGCCCAGCTCACCATAAGTCAATACCCGGTTGTCGAGCGCGAAGCGGCGCATGCCGCTGGCGGCGTTGCCATTGAGATATTCCCCAAAGACAGGATCATTGTTGATGCTGCACGCAAAGAAATCGCTCCAGCCCTCGCCCATCGCGCCCCCCTGCAGCGACATCAGCGTGGTGGCCTGCTCGAAACCTGGCCCGCCGCACAGGCGCTTGCTAAGGCCATGGGTGTATTCATGGATGATCAGGTCGCTATCGAAGGCGCTGTCGACATATCGGTATGGCGGCAAGGGTGGCGGCAGCGGGCGGAACATCAGCAAGGCCAGGAATGAGCCGAAGGTGCCGTCAGGTTCGGCCAGGAAGAACGCATTGCAGCGGAAGTTGAGACTGTCGCTGTCCCAGCCGTGTTGGGTAATGGCGATGACCGGATCCCCTTGCTCGCCACCCTTGCCGAAGTTGTTGAACTGGAAGTTGCCAGCCGCCTCATCGAACCCCAGTCCGTAGTAATGGTCGTGCATGCGGTTGACCCAGTAGAACAGGTTGACGATGCCGGCGTCACGGTCGGTGTCCACATCGACGCCACCGCTGTTGGCATAGGCGTCCGCAAAGGGGAAATTGAAGACTGGGTCGTCCTGCCAGATCATGTAGGGCGGGATGGCGCCGATGACCGTCTCGCGATTGTTGCCGGTGATGGTGTTGTTGCCGAAGGTGGTGTTGCGCCCCTGTTCCTTCTGAAACCAGCCGATGGGCGAGGCGACGGGATCGCCGGTCAGATCAGTCGGCACGGCCGGGGCCGCCTCTGGATGGTGCATGAAAATACCGCCCCGCGGCGGAGGCAACAGCGTGATCGTCACCATCTCGGAGTCCTGCCGGGGCGGCTGGCCGCTGTCGGTGACGGTGAAGGTCACCTGCCGCTCACCGGCCTGGTCCGCCGCCGGCAGCCAGAAGAACTGCGCCGTGCCGTCGCGCCGGTCGATGAAGCTGGCGCCGGGGGGGCGGTTCTCGATGCTGAAGCTCAGCCGCTGCTGATCGGGGTCGCTGGCCCTCAGCTCGAGGATCAACGAGGTTCCGGCGGCGACGCGTTGGCCTCCAACCGCGGCCAGCACCGGCGGTCGGTTGCTCTGCGCCGGGGCAGCCACCCCGCCATAGCGCGTCACCCGCGCCACCTGGTAGATCGCCCCGCCGAAGCTGCGCGCATCGGTGCTGGTCACGTAAAGATCGCCCCAGCTGTCGATGGCGACGTCCTGTGGCTTGCGCAGCAGGCGCCCGGCAAGGGTCCTGAGCACCTTGTTGTCGATCGTTGTCGAAATCATTTCGACCCGCGCCGGCTGGTCACCTTTCGCCGCGATCGTCAGGTAGAGCTGCCCGGCCGCGTCAAGCGTCATGCCGACATTGGGCGCGGCGGCGGCGAACAGACGGTGGGCCGCGGCGGCGCCGCCGACGGGAAAATCGGGCGCCAGCCGCCATATCGAATCGTTTTCCACGATTGGCGCGGGATTAGGAAAACTGGTGTAGATTTCACCGCTCGCCCCGATTGCGACACCGCGCGGGCCGCGCTCGGCCGTCAGGTAATTGGTCCCCGAGTGGGCCAGCAGGCTGAGCGCGCCCGCCGCCGTGCGGCGGATCACATAGTCGTAGTCGCGACCGGCGCCAACCAGGATGTCCCCATTGGGAGCCCCGGCGGCATCGAGCGCGGCGCCGACCCAGAACGGCAGGAAGCCGCCCGTGACCGGGTCCAGGTTCAGGTCCTCCATCACCCCGGTGGCGGCGTTGAAGACACTGCGGGCATCGATGCCCGCATCCTGCCCAAAGCTGGCCAGGGTGGTGGTCTGGCCGCTGCCCGGATGCAGCCGCCGCAGTCGCGGTATCGTGTTATACGGCGATTCCACCACGAGGATGTCGCCGCTCGCCTCGCGCCCCAGCCCCATCACGTTGTCGAAGCGCACCTGCCCGGGCGCGCCGTCGGCCAGGACCGGCTCGAGCCCGCCATAGCTCCCGAGCTCCTGGCCGAACGGCGAGAACTTCACGATGCGGTGAACGTTGGCAACATAAAGTTGGCCCGCCGCATCGACCGCCACGCCGCAGGTCTTGGGGCTGTTCAGGCCGGCCAGCGCCGCGAAGGCCTCGTCCGCCACCAGCACCTCACCCTCCAGGTTGGGCGGACCGCCCGCCGAACGGAATCGCACCGCCGCGCTCGCGCGGACGTTGCCGGCGCCGTCGCGCGCCACCGCCCGCAGCGTATGCCCCCCGGCCGGAATCACTCCCGGGTCCAGCGCCAGCTCGTAGGGTGCTCCCAGCGGCGCTCCAAGCGCCTGCCCATCGAGCCGCCACTGCACCGTGACGGGCCCGATATTGTCGCTCGCCTGTGCGCGCAGTGTGATGGCGGCGGTCAGCGCCGCGCCATCGAGCGGCGCGATGATCGACACCTCGGGCAGGACCTGGTCACCGGCCGCCGCGCCGATCGGCTGGTCGTAGTTCAAAATGCGGTCAACTTTCGAGATCGCCGTCCGGGGGACGCCCGCGCCATCGACGGCCGAGTCGTTGACGGCATAGACCGTCCCCTGCGGGCCGACCGCCGTCTCACGCACGACCTGGCTCGGCCTGATCGCATAGGTCTGGATGACATTGAGCCCGTCGAGCCGGCGATTGGCCTCGACCGCCGAAATCACCGTGATCGGCTCGACCAGCGCCGAGAGCGAACTCAGGTAGAGCCGGTCGCTGACCGTGCTGGCCGACATGGCATCGACGACCGCCAGCGTCTCGTAATGACGACTCAACCCCGTGAGCCCGCCGTCGGGGAAGCGGTAGACATACTCCCGGATCACCCCGCCCGCGACAACCTCGCTTGGCAGGGCCATGAAGACATGGCCATGGCGATCACACGCCAACCCGCGCGTCCCCGCCGTCTCCGAGGAGAAGGGTACCGACGTGGCGAGAATGCGCCGACTGTTGCCGCTGACAACGATCAGGTAGGGCACCACCCCAAGCAGGTCGCTGGCCGACAGGTAGATGTCGCCGTTGGGACGGATCCCGATGTCGCCCAGCCGCAGGTTTCCGACCGTCCCCAGGTTGAGGGTCTCCCCGCGCGCCACGTGCCAGGCCGCCGTGCCGTCGGCCCCCTGGCCCAGGTCGGCCACCAACGATGTGTGCAATGTGCGCGCGTCGATCCGGCGCACAAGGTTGAGTCCATCGACCACGTAGATATTGCCTTCGGCATCGCTCGCCATCGCGCGCGGCCCGCGCCAGCGCGTGCGTGCCGGCGAGCCCTCAACCTGGCCCGGCTGATCCTCCTCGCCCAGGGTCGCCAGCAGCTCGCCGGCAGGCGAAAACTTATAGACGACAAAACCGGTCCGATTGCTAACGAAAACATTTCCCTCGGGATCGACCGCGATTCCTTCGGAGGCCACCATCGCCCGCTCGATGCTGACTCGCGGATCGGCCTCGGGGATGAACACCTCCTGGGCGGCCGCCCACTGGGCGATGAGGCCGCAGGCGAGCCACCAGATCGGGCGCATGCGCGCTGAATTCGTCGAGCCTGTCATGGCCAACACTCCTCCGGCAGGGCCGGTGCCTGTTCATTGGACGATGACTTTGTTGACGACGTAGGGAATTTCGCCGCTGGCGGCATCCACCAGCACCGCGTATCTCTCGAGGCTGGCGGAGTTGAACAGCACGAGCCATGCCAGCCGCGGCGCCGGCCCCAGCGGATCAATCACAAGCGAAGCGGAGTGGCCCTTCTCAAAAGGCCCGGGTGCAAACAGCGTGCGCCGCTCAGCCCCCTCGGGTCCAGCGGTGCGCTCGATCCGGAAAAGCCGCCCCGGCGCAACCGCCCCGGCCGCCCGCGCCAGCGCCTCCTCGGGACCCAGCGCCGGCTCCAGCCCGTCCTTAAGCCCCGCCGCCAGCGGCCCCGCGATGCTCACGATCCGGCCCTCGGCGTCGACGCTGGCCTGAATCTGCGCCCCGAATACCGGAATCCCCTCGTGCCGCTGCGCCAGGGTCAGGTGCGTCAGTCCGTTGTGACTCGAGCGGTGGCGCGAAACCAGCTCAAGCTGCGCCAGCGCCTCCCCGTCGAGCTGATAAAGCCTGCGCTGGTCATCCAAAAACCGGAGCACGATCTCGAGCGGGTCATCGGCCGAGGGTTCAGTCAGGTATGCCCCGCGATGGAGCAATCCGCGCGCACATCCGCTCAGCGGGTCCCACTCGACGATCAGCTCGTCGCCGAGCTGGTCGCGCAGCGTCTCGAACGCCGCGAGCGCCCCTGGCGTTGGGGCGACGGGCGCAAATCGAACCCGCACGGGGATTGATGTCTCGATGTCACCATTGCGCACCAGCAGCGGCGTGGCCCCCGGCCGCAGCGCCGTCACCCGCCCTTCGGGTCCCAGCGCCACCAGCCCCGGGTAGACCGGCAGCAACCTGGTGCCGAAACGGTCCGAAGTGACATCGATCAACTGCCCGTCCGCCAGTCGCGCATTCACACGCAACTGTCCCACCTGCCCCGGCTGGTCCAGCTCCAGAGCCTGGGGTTCCACCGTCAGCGCCAGCGCCCGGACCGGCTCATGCCCTAAACGACCATGGACCTCGAAGGCATAGCTGAAAAAGGTGTTATCATCGCGAACAAAGGTGGCGGTGAAGCCAACGCTCCCCCCCGGCTCGAGCACACCCCCCACGAGCCGGTCGCTCAGGTCGAAATAGTATTGGCCGTGGGGGCCGGCGCCGGGACCACCCAGCGCGCCCGGCATCGCCACCCCGCCCGGCGGGTTGTTCACGACCACCGCATGAAGCGGTGCCTCCACCGCCACGTTTGCCAGGTTGGTCAGCGTGACTTCCACCGTGCTGGTCAGCTGGCGCGTGGTGCGGTCCAGGCTGGTCCGCTCCTCGGCCGTCTCGATGTTGAAATAGGCGCTGATCGGCTCTGCGGCGGCGCCCACCCCCGCGGCGGCCGCAGCCAGCAAGGCGGCAACGAAGATCACGCAGTGGCCCCCGCCCCCCCGGCGTCGGTGCCGCCGCGGCAGCAGGTGCAGTAGTGCCAGTCCGATGAACATCAGAACCGGTGTGGCCGGCTCGGGGATCAGCGTCAACCGCACCTGGTCCACCAGCACCCAACTGTCGCCCGGGATGCCATTCAAGTTGTAAATCTCAAACACGGGAATGGCATGAGTCCGATTCAGAGTGATGGAGTAACTGCAGCGCAGCCAGCCGGCAGCCAGTGGACTCGGCCCGACCTGGGCCAGCCCCGGGACGAACTCCGTCCCGATCAGGTCGAAGAGACCCACCCCGGACGCCCCGCCAAACGGATCCGGCGCGTCGGCCAAATAAAGCGAGGCGAAAAAGACATCCTGGAACCCCCCCGGCGCAACGGCGCTTGAGAGCCGGCCTTGAAAATCAAATTGCAGCACGTAGGGCCCCGGGGCCATCGGCGCGGCCAACCAAAGGCGGCTGACGCTCAGCCCGTCGCCCAGCGCCGCCACCCCCACCAGTTCGGACACGTCCCCTTGCCGGGTCCAGCCGCCCAATCCATCCGCAAATTCACCATTGAAGGGAAGAGCCATGGCGGGCCCCGCAACCATGAGCCACAGGACCCCGAATAGCGTCAACATCCTTGACCGTTTCATGGGCAGGCACCCCCGGTAGGATGAGATTTCAGATTTTACAATGAGAGGATCGCTTAATCTGATGATGCCCCGAGCCTCGTGCGCGCGAGCACCGGGCGCAGCGATGGCCACCCCAACGATTGTCCAAAAATTTGTTTGGTATGATCCACCGCCAGCTTAACACACCTCGTCAGAAAACAAAAATTTGTCATTCTTCATCCGCCGTGCGACGCGCGCTGGCCAACTTCTTCAAGTGACAGCTGCGCGCCATGCTTTGAATATCATTTGCGCCCGCCAATCTCCTTTGACCCCGCCCGCCGCGCTGGGGGAAGATAACCCCGCCGGGCAGCCGGCAGGAGGAGACTTTTTTCGTGCCCTTCAGGCTCCACTGTTCCCGCCGCCGGCTGGCGATCCTGGCCGGCATGCTGATTCTCGGCCTGACCGTGCTGGCCTACCTACCCGCCGTGCGCGGCGAGTTCCTCTGGGATGACGACCGCCACTTCAGCGAGAATCCCTTCATGGATCCCGCCCACGGGCTGGATGGCCTGCGCGCGATCTGGACCCAGCGGGCGCTTTATTACCCCCTCACCTCCACCACGTTCTGGGTCGCGCGCCGCCTCTGGGGTCTCAACCCGGTCCCCTATCACCAGCTGATGATCCTGCTCCACGTCGCCAATGCGATCCTGCTCTGGCAGCTCCTGCGTCGGCTGAGGGTCCCGGGCGCCTGGCTGGCGGGCGCCATCTTCGCGCTGCATCCGGTCAACGTGCAGTCGGTGGCGTGGATGACCGAACTGAAGAACGTCCAGTCGGGCCTGTTCTACCTGCTGGCGCTGCTCGGCTGGCTGGCCTTCCGGCGCGGCGCCGGGCCGCTGGCCTATGGCGCGGCGCTGCTCGCGTTCCTGCTGGCGCTCCTCAGCAAGACCTCGACGGTCACCCTGCCCGCCGCCCTCTTGGTGATCCACCTCTGGCGGCGCGAGCCGCTGGACCGCCGGGCGGTGCTGGCGTGGATGCCGTTTGCCCTGCTCTCGCTCGCGGCGGGCCTGATGACGATCTACTTTCACAAGCCGCACGTGGCCGAGGGCCTGGAATGGAGCGAATCCCTCCCCACCCGCCTCTTCATCGCCGGCAACTGCGTCTGGTTCTATCTCAGCAAGCTCCTCCTGCCCCTCAACCTGACCTTCGTCTACCCGCGCTGGGAGATCGACGCCGCGCGCCTCACCCACGGGACGGGGCTGTTCGCCTTGCTGCTGCTGGTCGCCGTGCTCTGGCGCGGGCGCCGCACCTGGGGGCGGGCCTCGCTGCTGGCACTGGCCTATTACGTCGCCAGCCTCCTGCCGGTGCTCAATCTCTTCAAGATGTATTACGCCCGCTACTCCTACGTCGCCGACCACTGGCAGTATCTGACGCTGATGGGCGGCGCCGCCTGGCTGGCCGGCGGCCTGGTCTGGCTGGTCGGGCGCGCCGGCTTGCGCGGGCCGATGGCGGCGCTCCCCCCGGCGCTCCTGCTGACCCTGTTCGGCGGGCTGACATGGTCGCAGGCCGCGATCTATCGCGATCCGCAGACACTCTGGCTGAACACGATCGCCGACAATCCCACCGCCGCCATCTCCTACAACAACCTCGGCATCTATCACATGGAGCGGGGCGATTACGCCGCGGCGGAGCTGGTGCTGCGCGCCGGCCTCGAGCACAACCCCACCAACCCCGAGCTGCTGACCATCACCGGCGCGGCGCTGATCTATCTCAATCGCCCCCACGAGGCCCTCGCGCCGCTCGAAGCCGCCCGCCTCCAACTGCCCGACGACCCCGAGGTCCTCAACAACATCGCCCTGGCGCAACTGATGACCGGCCAGACCGAACCGGCGCTCCAGACCTATGCCCGCGTCATGGAGCTGAAGCCCGATTTCCCCGAGCCCTACCTCAACTTCGCCCACGCGCTGACAGATGCCGGCCGGCTGCCCGAGGCCCTCGCGGCCATCGAGCTGGGCCTGCGCATCCTGCCCCGGCACCCCGACCTGCACGCCCTCCGGCACGACCTGCTCGCCCGCCGGCAACCCGCCCCCAGCTTGCAAAGGTAGGCTTGGTTGATCGAGATGTTCACGAAATGCACGAAAGAGATCACGAAAATGACCCCATCCCCCGGCCGCACTTGATGCTTTGATGGTGACATCGTATCCATCAACTTGCTTGTTCCACTCCAAGCTGGCCGTTCCTTTTTCGTGTCGATTCGTGCTCCTCATTTCGTGTGTTTCGTGAACGCATAAATTCTTAAAGGATCGAGGCCCCGCGCCCCCCCTTGCCTGCGGCGGGTTGCCTGCCGATAGGAATATGTGCTGTAGTCGTGATGACGGCTCCGGATGGGCCGCCATACCTTCTGCCAGGGAGGCAGCCTGCATGGAGCTTCACCGCCGGTTTCACCCCGACCCCGCCGAGTCCAACGGCGCCGCCCCCGTCCAGCTCGAGCAGGACGGCTTCGCCGGCGACGAGCTGACCCACCTGCTGCGCCGCGCCCTCGACGAGAATGCCTCCGACGTGCACCTGCGCGCGGGCGCCCCCCCGCGCCTGCGCCTCGATGGCGAGCTGCTCCAGGTCAAGGGCCTCCTGCCCTCCGCCGAAATGATGACCCGCTACTTCGAGCGGATGATGCCGCGCGAGCTGATCCAGCGTTTCGAGCGCAGCCACGAGGCCGACTTCTCCCACGCGATCAAGGGCGTCTGCCGGATGCGGATCAACCTCTACGTCGAGCGCGGGGCGTTCTGCGCCGCCATCCGCCTGGTGCCCGAGACCATCCCCACCATGGAAGAGCTGCGCCTGCCCGAATCGGTGCAGCGCCTGGTGGGGCTGACCCGCGGCCTGGTGCTGGTCACCGGCCCCACCGGCTCGGGCAAGTCCACCACCCTGGCCGCCCTGCTCGACCACATCAACGCCACCCGCCGCTGCCACATCCTCACCATCGAGGACCCGATCGAATACATCTACCGCGACCGCAAGGCGCTGGTCGGCCAGCGCGAGCTCGAGGTCGACACCCTCAGCTTCAGCGCCGCCCTGCGCCACAGCTTCCGCCAGGACCCCGACGTCGTGCTGCTGGGCGAGATGCGCGACCCCGAGACGATGGCCACCGCCCTCACCCTCGCCGAGACCGGCCACCTGACCTTCTCCACCCTGCACACCAACGACTGCGCCCAGACGATCACGCGCATCGTCGACTCCTTCCCCCCCCACCAGCACGACCAGATTCGCGCCCAGCTGGGGCTCTCGCTCGAGGCGGTCATCGCCCAGCGCCTGCTCAAGCTCAAGGGCCGCCGCGGCCGCATCGCCGCCTTCGAGGTGATGATCTGCACGCGCGCCATCCGCAACCTGATCCGCGAGGCCAAGTATAACCAGATCTACTCGGCGATCCAGACCGGCACCGAGGAGGGGATGATGACGCTCGATGCCTCGATCGGCCGGCTGCTCATCGACGGCCACATCGACTTCCGCACCGCCCTTGAGGCCGCCCCCGACAGCAAGGAATTCGCCATTAAATACGCGCAATACCGCTGACCGCGCCGCCGCGACGGCAGGTCGGGTCCGCTAGTCGACACTGGAATCCATATCGGGTCCCCGAGCGAACCAATAATTTATCGCCAGGCATCAATAACCTCTATTTAAAAAAGGGTGCCACGCGAAACCGAGTGAAAACTCGGCCGCAGGGCACCCTTTTTATTGGAATTCGGAATGTGGAATGGGGAGTGCGGAATTGTTAAGGGGCCGGGGTGGGCGGTCAGTGATCAGGGGTCGGGGTGGGGATGTTCGGGGTCGACGTAATAGGGGTAGGGGTATAAATCGGGAAATTGCCGCTCGCAGTCAAATCTGAAATCGTCTTTGGCGCGAGGGGGGAGGGCGGGGGCGCAGACTTCCTGGCAACCGGTGGGCAGGGGCGGGAGTTCGCCCATGCGGGTGAGCCGGTGATGCGCCCAGCGGGCGTTGCGGATGAGGCTTTCGGTGTCATCGGGGTCGATGAGAAGGGTCGGGATGGTGGGGACGGCGGGGCAGGCGCGGACGCCGCCGGGGAGGCCCATGTCGGGTCGAAGACCCGACCTACCAACAAGAGCGGCGGAGCTGGCGCTGATCGGGTTGA
>JAWLCE010000022.1:0-66390 GCA_041687335.1 Sumerlaeia bacterium
CGCGCCGCCGACCGGCCGCGCCGCCACTCCCCTTCGCCGGGCACCGCCGCTTGAACCACCGCGACCCCATCGCCAAGCTCGAACTCAGCGCCGCTCTGATCGGCCGCTTGATCGAGCTCTGGGCTCGCTCCGCCGAAAACCGCCTGCTGAAGCAATCCAGCTCCCACGCCAGCCTCGCCAATAGCCCGTTCGACCCCGCCTATCTCGAGCAGCTCGACCTGGCCAGCCAAATCCTCTGGCGCCTCGCCGCCATCCGCAAAACCCTCGTCCTCATCGAGCAGCACCTCGACGCCCCGCCGTCGCCGACACCGCCGACAGAGCCCACAGCCGCCACAAAATTTGATGCCGAGCCCGCCGAGCCGGCGCCCATAACGCCGGCCGCGTCGCCCATCGAACCGGCCGAGCCCGCCGCGCCGCCCGCCCCCGAATCCGGCCCGCTCCCCGGCTGTCTTTTCGACCGCTCCGCCCTGGCGTCCTGCAAGCTCTCCGGCAAGGCCGACCCGCTGGCCGATTTCCGCCTCACCCCCCTTGCCGCCCCCGCCCAGCCCGCCGCTCGCGAGGCTCAATCTCCGGCCGACCCCGCCGCCGCCGCGGCCGGCGAATCCAAACCGGTCAACGCCAGCCCCGCCGTCCCGCTCCCCAGCGGCGTGCGCGCCTGCCCGACGATCCCGAGCGTTAAAATCGACCTCGACGACCCCGAGGCCGCGATCAGCAAAGCCCGCTGGAAGCATTTCCGTCTCTCCCAGATGGGCGACCTCCCCTCCCTGCCGATCCCTTCGCTCAAAGCCGCCGCCCCCGCCCGCACCATGCCGGGCGAAGAATTCCTCTTCGACTGCGAGCGGCAATTCCCTGACCTCTACCCCAACCCCTTCGCCAACCTCGCCCCCGACCCGCCCCCCGACCCCTGACCCACCCCGCCTCTTAACACTCCGCACTCCTCATTCCGCATTCCTCATTCCTCATTCCACCTTCCACATTCCGCATTCCTCATTCCTCATTCCACATTCCGAATTGGGTGCCTCGCGGCCGTCCCCAAGGGACGACTGCGCTGTCGGCGTTGGCGCCGCAAATTTATCTTGACCCCATCGCCCGGTCGGGCATGATGAGGGGGTCTGATTGCGTCCCGTTGGTGTCTGCCGCAACGCCCTGCCCGGGCGGCGCGGCACGGAAGGTGGTGCAAATCCACCGCGGACACGCCGCTGTGACCGGGGACGAAAGCCGCAACGGAGCCACTGGCCCACGAGGGCTGGGAAGGCGCGGCCGGTAGGTTGATCCGGAAGCCAGAAGACCCATCGGCGGGACTTGGGCCCCATCCCTTCTTCGTGAACCGGGAAGGTGGAGCGTCGTGTCGTCCGACCTGTCGTTCAACCCATTGGTCGCGCCGCCCGCGGTGGCATCCGCTCCGCCGGGCGTGGCGCGCCGGCCAAAACCCGAATCAGCGAACAAGCACGTGGGGCCCGCCGCGGACTCGCATTCCGCGAGCCGCGTCCATGCCAACGGGTCCCGTGCGTGGGCCCGGGGAGTTCCCCACATGCTGCGTTCGCTCTGCTCGATCTGCCTTTTCCTGATCGCCACCCTGGCCGCCCCGGCCGACTCCGGCTGGCTCTCGATCCACGGCGACGCCGGCAACAACGCCCTGCAACCGATGCCGAGCCAGGTCGCCACCCTCGCCGGCGGCCCGAGCTGGGACAGCGGCCCCGCCGGCCTCTTCGCCGGCGCCGGCATGGCCCTTTCCGGCGGCACCTTCTACACGATCGCGATGCGCGACGGCGGCAACTGGGACCCCAGCGACGACGTCCTCACGATCAAGGCCTTCAACGCCATCGACGGCACGCCCGACTGGGAGTCGCCGCCGCTGGACGCCGGCAATTCGGTTGGCTTCGGCTCGACCGCCGGCCCGACCATCGACCCCGCCAGCGGCGCCCTCTTCTACGGCTCGGGCCGGACGCTGCATCGGCTGAGCGCGACCGGCGCCATCGGCTGGGCGACCACCCTCACCAGCGCCACGACCCAGCCGGCGGCCTCGCTCGACCTGATCAACTCCAGCCCCTCCCTGGGCGAGGGTCGCGTCTTCATCGCCACCTATTCCGATTTCTTCGGCGCCTATCGCGACAAGCAACTGGTCGCCTGCGACGCCGCCGGCGGCGCCATCGCCTGGTCGGTGCGCTGCGGCGGGACGGGGCGCTCGCGGCCGATCTTCCTCGACGCGCCCGGCGGCGGCCTCGTCCTGACCGAGGTCTTTGACGGCGCGACCAGCCACGGCGTCGCCGCCTACCGCGCCGCCGACGGCTCGCTCGCCTGGAGCCACCTGAGCGCCCCGCGCCCCTGGTCGCTCGCCGACCCCATCGAGGCGCCGCTGGTCCACGCCGGCGGCCGGGTCTACGGCGTCGGCTACACCAGCGGCGGCGCCTCGCGCGCCTTCTGCATCGACCCCGCCGACGGCTCGCTCCACTGGATGGTTGAGACGATTGCCTCGGACTGCCCGCCGCTGCTGGCCGGCGGCAAGCTGTTCATCTACGGCGGGGCGTTCGGTGCGGCCGAGCTGGTCGCGCTTGACCCCGCCGATGGCGCCCTGCTGCACACGACGGCGATCGGCGGCTATGCCTTCCGCAACGCCATGGCCGCCACGCAGGAACATCTCTATCTGGCCCAGAGCGACTTCTTCGGCTCCGCGCCGACCACCGACCTGGTGATCGTCTCGCTCGCCACCGGCGCGGTGAGCGCCCGCCTGACCGGCACCTATACCGGCCCGGTGATGATCGACGCCCTCGGCGGGATCTATGTGCATTACACCGCCGGCGGCGCCAACCTGGCCGGCGTGCGCGCCTTTGGCCAGACCGTCCCCGTGACGCTGAGCCACTTCGAGGTGCAGTGATGACCCGGAAGCCGCGGTTCAAATTCCTGCTCCCGCTGGGCCTGTGGCTGGCGGCGCTGGCCGTGGGGGCCGACTTCAGCCCGCCACAGGAGATCACCGCCGCCGATCCGGCCGCGCCCTATGGCCTCAGCCGCAGCACCGCCGGCAGCCTTGTGGCCACGGCGAGCGATCGGCTGGCGCTGATCTATTTCGATGGCGGTCAGGAGTTCTCCGCGCTCAGCCCCCCCTCGCGCGTCTGGCTGCGCGAGTGGTCGGCCGCGTCCGGCTGGGGCGCGCCGCTGACGCTGGTCGACCACGCCACCGGCTTCGGCGGCCGCCATCCGGCGCTGCTGGCTCACCCCGATGGCTCGCTGCTCGCCTTCTGGCACGATTACCGTCACGCCGACTCCAGCCAGAAGTTCAACATCGAGATCTACGGCAATCGCCGCCCCGCCGGAGGGGCCTTTGCCGCCACCGACACCCGCCTGACCCACAGCGAGGCCCTCCACGGCGGCGATAACGGCTACACTCCCCAGGCCACCCTGCTGCCCAACGGCCGCGTCGCGCTCACCTGGTATGACTTCCACTGGAACCCCAACATCTCCGAAATCTGCCTGCGTCTGGGTGAGCCGGGCGGCTGGTTCGGCCCCGCCCCGGCGATGGACACCCTCCGGCTGACCAGCGGGTCCGACCGGATCGGCGTCATCGCCGACTCATCGTTCACCGTGCCGGCCATCGCCGCCGCCGCCGACGGCAGCATTCATCTGGCCTGGGCCACCGGCACCGGCGGCGCCTCGCAGCTCAACTATGGCCGCCGCGACACCGCGACCGGCGCCTGGCTCGAAAAGACCGTGCTCGAGACCTCCGCCGGCGGCTATTACGACCCCGCGCGCCTGCTGGCCACCGCCGCCGGCCCGGTCTGGCTGGTCACCTCCCGCGACATGGGCGGCGGCAACTTTGACATCCACGCTCGCCGGCGCACGCCCGCCGACGCCGCATTCGGCCCGGCCATGCCCCTCGAGACCGAGCCCGGCATCCAGCAGCAGCCTGCCATCGCGGCCGATGCCCAAGGGCGCCTGCACCTGGCCTGGGTCGACCGCCGCCCCCCGCGCCGCGTGCACTATCGCGTCTTCGACGCCGCCGGACAGCCGCTGGCGCCTCCCCTCACCCTCACCACCCGCGACGGCGACTGGCAACGCCCCGCGCTCGCGCTCAGCCCCCTCGGCGCGGTCCACGTCGTCTGGGAAGAGGAACTGACCGACGGCAACGGCCGGCTCTGGTTCACGCACGCTCCGCCCCCGCGCAGCGGCGCCGCCCAGTGGCGGGGATACAGGTAGGCCGCCTTGAACCGACGCGCCCTGACTCTCATCGAGCTGCTGATCGTCGTCGCGATCATTTCGATCCTGGCGGCGGCGGCGATCGTCAACATGCAACTGGCCGTCGATCGTGCGCTGCAGGCGGCGGGGGCGGCCAACCTGCGCACGATCGCCACCGCGCTCCAGAGCTACCACGTCGACCACAACACGCTGCCGCCGGCCGACCGCGAGGCCGGCCCCTTCCCCTCGCACGGCCCCGAGTTCCGCATGGTCGGCAACGGCCCCGCCGCCGGCGGCTCCTGGGACGGCCTGCCGTGGCTGCTCCACGAGCAGGGCTACATCCAGAACTGGGAGACGATGTTCTGCCCGCGCTACCTGCGCCTCTATCGCGGCGGCGGCGAGCTGACCCTGCGCGGCGGCTGGGAACGCTTCCATAATTTCCGCTACGCCTACAACAGCTCGGCCGTCAGCTCGGGCGGCCATCTCGGAGGCGCAGGTAACGCGCTCGACGGCAACGTCTGGCTCGTGCGCGACCTCTGGCTGGACGCCCGCCAAGGCTGGCACGGCCGCCGCTGGCCCGAATACCCCGCCGATTACCGCTACCCCTGGGGCGAGGAAGGCGATCAGGAACAGGTCCTCTACGCCAGCAGTTCGGTCCGGCTCGTGCAGGGCGGCAAGGACACCTCACCGCAGTAAAACCTCCGGCCACTCTCGGCTCGACCGGCTGGGGCGGGCCTGCTATAACACGTGGCAGGACCGGTGGATCGGCCCTACTTCGGCGCGAAAGGCTACCGGGTGCTCGATCGGGCGCAGCGCGACTTCTTCTGGCTGCTGGTGCGGCGCGACCTCAAGGTGCGCTACGCCGGCTCGACCCTGGGCGGGCTCTGGAACCTGATCCACCCGCTGATGCTGATCGCCATCTACATGACGATCTTCTCGACGATCATGCGCGACCGCTTCGGCGGCGGCGGGCGCCTGGTGGACTATGGCGAGGCCGGCTCGCTCAACTATGGCGTGCACCTGGTCGCCGGCCTGATCCCCTGGCTGCTCTTTTCCGACGTCGTCATCCGCTCCACCGGCGTGCTGATCGAGAACGGCAACCTGCTCAAAAAAGTTTCCTTTCCCCCGATCGTGCTCTTCGGCACCGTGCTCTTCAACGCCTTCCTCATCCACGGGGCCAGCCTGCTGGCGCTGTTTGGCCTTTTGGCGCTGACCGGCCAGCCGGTGCCGCTGATCGCACCGGCGGCGCTGGGCGTGATGGCGCTGCTCGGCGTGGCGGGTGTCGGCATCGGCATGATCCTGGCCGGGCTCAACGTCTTTTTCCGCGACATCGGCCAGGCGCTCCAGGTGGTCATACAGCTGCTGTTCTGGTTTAATCCAATCGTCTACTACCGCGAGATGATCCTGAATGCCGGCGGCGAGGGCGGACTGGCCGGCACGCTGGCGGGGGTGGGGCGGGTGCTGCTGCATCTCAACCCGCTCGAGCGCTTCATCAGCGCCACCCAGTCCCTCTTCGGCGCGGCTGGCGGCTGGCCGTCCGCCTCCGATTGGGTGATCGTGCTGCTCTTCCCCGCCGCCTGCCTGGCACTGGGCTGGGTGCTGATCCGGCGCATGCTGCCCGACGTGCGTGACTGCCTTTGAGCCGCCCGTGCGTTTTCAACCATTCATTTATCTTGATTGCACCGCCAAGTTAGATATTCTGATAGCAGAAGTGAAAGCGAGCGCGGGCCGGCGGCGGCTCGCCCGATGGCAAACGGAAAGGGAAACGAAATGAACCTGAGCAAGGCCCCGTGGGCGCGGCTGGCAACTGTGGCGCTGCTGCTGGCGCTGGCGCTGCCGGTGGCGGCCAATGTCACCAGCAAGTCAGTCACCATCACCCCGCTGGCCGGGGTGCCGATGATCATCCCGATTTCGATCCAGTCCACCAGCGACGTGGCTGCGGTCGTCGGCCAGATCAACTATGATCCCGCCACCTTCAGCAACCCGCGCCTGTTCCTCGGCCCGGCCTCGGCTTACTTCACCACGATGGGCAACCTGATCGCGCCGGGGCAGTATCGCTTCATCCTGTTCTCCGAACCGACCAGCATCATCCTGACCCACATGACCAACCTGCAGGTCATCCTCGATGCCAACCCGGTGCTGCCCAAGTCCGGCAGCCAGACGATCTCTTACACCTTCCAGTCCGCCGCCAGCCCGACCGGCGAGAGCCTGAATATTAACCTCGCCAGCGTGCAGGTGGTCTTCCAGCGCAATACCGCTGAATCCGAATGGATGCTTTACGAGTAGTCCGGTTCACTGAAAATCGACGAGCGCCGAGGCGCGGGTCCCGACCCCGTCTCGGCGTTTTTCATTGGGGCAGTTGCCGGGTCAGGGCGCGTTCGGCCAGTTCCAGTTCGGGGTGGATGCCGGCCAGGCTGGCCCGGGCGCGGCCGATGCGCCAGACCCGCGCCCCCGCCAGCATCAGCTCGCGCCGCACCGCCTCAAAGCCGTTGCCATCGCGGCGCGCGGCGTCGGCCTCCTGATCCTGATAAATCCGAATGAAATCGCGTTCGTCGATCAGCACGGCATCCACGCCGACCCCCGACTCCACCAGCTCAGCGACCAGCCGCGCCGCCTCGCCCGGCTCGACCTGCGCCGAGGCCCCGATGAAGACCGCGCGGGCCCCCGCCGCCAGCATCAGTGCGCGCGGCGCCAAGTCGCGCCAGAGGCTCAGCTCGCCCGCCGGCTCGAGCACCGCCAGCCGGTCCAGCAGCAGGTGAAGCTGCGCCAGCCCCGCCCCCGCCGGGAAGACCACCGGCTCCTGCTGGGTGTAGGCCAGCGAGAAGCGATGCCGCGTCTCGTTGGCCCGCGTCAGGATGCTGGTGGCGGCGCGGATCGACAGCTCATGGGTCGCCTCGGCCCCCAACCCGAACCGCGAGCGCCGGCTCATATCCAGCAGCACCGCCAGCTCGGACTGCACCGGCCGGTTCAGCTCGATCACGTGCAGCCGTCCGCGCCGCGCCGAGGTGCGCCAGTGCACCCGCGACGGCGGATCCCCCGGCCGATACTCGCGCACGCCGAGCACCTCCTCGCCGCTCCCCACCAGTTCCACCGCATTGAACGACATCCCCGTGCGAGCCTGCTCCGTGGGGACCGTGTAGTCGGGCAGCGGGTCCGCCCGCGGGTAGACGATCAGCCGCGTGATGCAGTCCAGCTCGCGCTCCTGCACGAACACCCCGAGCGGGTCGGCCGCGCACAGGCGCAGCGGGCCGATCAGGTAGACTCCACGGTGACGATCCACGCGCGGGCGCCCGTGCATGACCGCATCCCACCCTGAGTTGAGCCATGGGATCAAGCGGGGCGGGATGGCATCGATGCCGGCGGCGAAACGATCCTCAACCTGGAGCAACTGGACCGGCGGGCGCCCGGGGGCGCGCGAGAGCCTCAGAACCACATCCAGAGCATCCCCCTCGAACACGCGCGGCGCATGGCGGCGCTCCGCAGCAATCCCCTCGAGCTGGCGGCGCGAGAGCAGCCACAGCCACAGCAAGGCCGTCCCCAGGAAGGCCGCCAGCGCCGCCTGCGCCCGCGTCGAGGGCATCAGCGCCAGCCAGAGCACCAGGCCCAGCAAGCCCCCCAGCGCCAGCAGGCGCGAACTGAACCAACCGCCGGCGCTGGACTCGCTCCGCTCCACATTCACGCCCCCGTGTAGATCGGCACCTCGACCCGCCCCAGCACATTAGCCACGATCTCATCGGGGTTCTGCCCCGCCAGGCGCGCCTGCGGCGTCAGCATGATGCGGTGGCGCAGCACGGCGGGGGCCGCCTGCTTGACGTGGTCGGGCAGGACGCAGCTCTCCCCCTGCACCAGCGCCAGTGCGCGCGCCAACCGATGGATGCCGATCGAGGCGCGCGGGCTCGCCCCCAGCAGCAAATCCTCGCGCCGGCGCGTTGCCCCCACAAGGCGCACGATATACTCCATCACGGCCGGGTCGACATGCAGTCCCGCCGCCGCCTCGCGCAGCTCCGCCCAGTCCTGCGCACTCGCGATCGGCTCCAGGTCCTCGATCGGGTGGCGCCGTGCCTGGGCGGTCATGATCGCCAGCTCGTCCTCGGGGGTCGGGTAGCCTATGGCCAGCTGCACCAGGAAGCGGTCGAGCTGGGCCTCGGGCAGCGGGAAGACTCCCTGCTGCTCGATCGGGTTCTGAGTGGCAATGACAAAAAATGGATTCGGCAACGGATGGCGGCGGCCGCCCTCGGTGACCGCCCGCTCCTCCATCGCCTCGAGCAATCCCGCCTGGGTGCGCGGCGTGGCGCGGTTCAGCTCGTCGGCCAGTAGAATCTGACTGAAGATCGGCCCCGGCTGAAAGGTGAAGGCGCGTTCGCGTTCATCCCAGATCCCCGTGCCCGTCAGGTCGGCCGGCAGCAGGTCGGGCGTCAACTGGACGCGCGAGAAATCCAGCTGGAAGACCTTCGCCAGGGTGCGCGCCAGCAGCGTCTTGGCCACGCCCGGCACATCCTCGATCAGCACGTGGCCGTCGGCCAGCATCGCCGCCAGCACCAGCTCCAGCGTTTCGCGCTTGCCAATGATGACTTTTTCCATCTGCTCGATGATGGCCGAGGCCTGGAGCACGGCGTTTCCTCCTGGCAGGTTATTCCAGCCCCGCCTGACGGCGGCTCCGAATCAGCACATCGACCTGTCACAGCCACTCGGCACGCAGTTCCTCGTCGCTGATCTCGCTCACCGGCCCGATCTCGCGCTCCAGCCGCGCGCGCAGCTCCTCGTCGACCGCCCCCACGATCAGCACCACGATCGAATTAAGGCTCAGGCGCCGCTCGGCGGCCTCGCGCACCATCTCCGGCTCCACCCGCAACAGGTTATCGACATACGTCTCAAGATAATCCTCCGGATAGCCGAACGAGTCCAGCATCAGTTGCTGGCGCACCATCTTCTCGGCCGTATCAAAGAAAAAGACGAAGGAGTTGACCTCGGCCTGGCGCGCCAATTCCATCTCCTCGGCGCTGGGCGACTCACGCTGCAGGTCGCGGTTGATGCTCAGCATCAGTTCGAGCACTTCCCAGCTCGACTCCACCTTGGTCTGCGCGACATTGAAGAAGATCCCGCGCACGGTGCCCTCGCCCAGGATGCCGTAGACCGAATAGGCCAGCCCGCGCTCGCTGCGCACCTCGCGGAACAGGCGCGAGGTGAAGCCTCCCGAGAGCACGGCATTGAAAATCTTGATCGGGAACTTGTCGGGTTCAAGCCGCCCGACCCCCTCATGGCCGGCATAGATCACATTCTGCGTGAGCGGCCGTGGCACGATCACCACGCGAGACTGGCGCACCGGCTCCACCGCCGGCAGCGGCTGCACCGCCGGCTCGTCGCGCTTCGCGATCGCGCCGAAGGTGGCGTCGGCCAACTCGCGCGCGCGCTCCAGCTCGATCGCACCGCTGACACCCAGCATCATCAGCCCCGGCCGGTAGTTCTCCGCGTGAAACTGGCGCAGGTCCTCCACGCCGATCGCCCCCAGCGTGCGCGCGGTCTCGGTCCAGCCCCATGGATTATCCTTGCCATAGATCAATTGCGGATACATCGCCCGGGCGATGCTGCTGGGAACATCAAGCCGCTGGCGCAGCCCCACCAGCCGCCGGCCGACCGCTTCCTCGAGCTTCTCCACCGGCAGCGCCGGATCGGTCAGCACCTCGTGCAGCAGGGCCATGCCCCACTCCGCATCCTCGGGCAGCACCGACAGGCGGAAGGTCGTGCGCTCGCGGTCGGATTCCGCGCCCATCTGCGCCCCGCGCTTGTCGAGCAGCAGGTCCAGCTCGTCGCCCGGCGTGCTCGTCGAGCCCCCCGTGCGGATAATGTCGGCCGTCAGCGAGGCCACGCCGACCTTGCCGGCCGGATCTTGGATCGTACCCGCCCGCAGCTGGACCAGAATCGTGACCAGTCCCGGCTCATCCTCGCGATAGTGGACCAGCGGAATGCCATTGGCCAGCGTAGCATGCCCCAGCTCGGGCGGCGTGAATTCGACCGGCTCGAATTGCAGCCCAAAGCGCGCCTCGGCCGTGCCGGTGCCGGCCGGAGTCGGCTCCTGCGCGCCGGCCGCGCCCATCATCAGCGCCAGCGTCCATGCCATCAGCCGGCAGCCGGGCCGCCGCGAGAAAAATGCTTTCATGTTGGATCCTCGCCAGAATCTGACACTTAGAGCACTGCTTCTTTCCGAGAATGCTCTATCGGCGCGCGCCGGAGATTTCCCGCTCCGCCGCGTCCGTCTATTGTGCCAGAAGATTAGCCACCGGGGCAATTGAAGGGCCGCCGGGGGCGGGTAGGTCGGCTCTTCGAGCCGACACCGGAAGCCATGACGGCTGGAAGACCAGATTCAACGCGTAGGTTTCGTTGGGGAGTTCAAATTGCGCCGAGGCCGTCAGGATCGGCGGCTGGCCACCAGCGGCGGGCCGCGACGCTCGCGCCAAATCCGGCGGCGGCGCTGGATGGCCGTGACCGTCTTATAGATGGTGAGATAGCCGACACACATCGCCCCCGGCGCCAGCATCAGCCCGCCGACAAGGATGCGGCTGAAATAATCGCGCACCTGCTTGCGTTTGACGATCGTCTGGACCTTGTCGAAGATCGACCTCTCGGGGTCCTGCTCGAGGAACAATGCCTCGACCGCCGAGCGGTTGAAGATATTGTTCTCGTAGGGGATGACCGCCTCGGCCACCTTCCCCTGAAAGAAAAACAGCGGCAGCATCGTCCAAGGATTGGAAACGAACGTGAATGCGATAGCCATCACGCGGCTGGCGCGCACCATCGCGGCCAACGGCACCGCCAGCGCGATCTGCAGCCCAATCAGCGGGGTCATCCCCAGCAGTATGCCGATCGCGGCACCGCGCGCCATATGAATGGGATCAGTATCGAGCCGCACATGGCGCTGCAGGAACGAATGCAACCGCCGCCGCATGCGAAGAAGAAAATAACGCAACCACCTCTCGGCCATCAATGCCTCTTGCGCCGCAATGCCATCGGCGTCCCATTTCGGCTGGGAGCACCGCCGTCCGCCGCCAATTCCACGGACAGACCCATCTTCCAATGGATCGGCTTTCAAAGCAAGGCTGTTGAGCCCAAACGAGATAAATCTCAATCCCCCACCGGCAACCCCATCCCCCCTTTCAGCACCCGCCTGATGGTCGACCACCCGTCATGCCGATATCATGCAGAAAACCGGATCAATGTCTCTCCAGGAGATTCAAATGAAAGCGGTGGTGTTCCACAAGCCCAAGGACGTACGCACCGAACAGGTACCCGACCCACGCATCGAGCAGGCGAGCGATGCCATCGTGCGCGTGACCTCGACTGCGATTTGCGGCTCGGACCTGCACATCTACAACGGTCTGCTGCCCCAGCTCAAGTCGATGATCCTCGGCCATGAATTCATGGGCATCGTCGAGGACGTCGGCGCCGAAGTTACAAACCTGAAAAAGGGCGACCGCGTCGTCGTCCCCTTCCCCATCGCCTGCGGGCACTGCTTTTTCTGCAACCATAAGCTGCCGGTCCACTGCGAGAACTCAAACAAGAACTATGGGCCCGAGGGGGCGCTGCTGCATGACAAAGGGGCGGGAATCTTCGGCTACACCGACCTCTATGGCGGCTATGACGGCGGTCAGGCCGAGGCCGTGCGCGTGCCGTTTGCCGATTTTGGTCCCCGCAAGGTGCCCGAGGAACTCACCGATGAGCAGGCCCTCTTCCTGACCGACATCCTGCCCACAGGCTGGTCGGCCGTGGCATGGTGCGAGCCCAAGGGCGGCGAGACGGTCGCCGTCTTCGGCTGCGGCCCCGTTGGCATCATGGCGATGAAATCCGCCTGGCTGCAGGGGGCCGCGCGCGTGATCGGCATCGACCTGATCCCCTACCGGCTCGCAATGGCCCGAAAGTCGGCCAACGCCGAGGTCATCAACGGCGCTGAGCGTGATGCCGTCGATGCGATCCGCGAGCTGACCGGTGGACGCGGGGCCGACATCTGCATCGATGCGGTCGGGATGGAAGCCCACCGCACGGTCCTCGACAAGGTCAACGCCGCCATCCACCTCCAGCGCGGGAGCGATGTGGTGCTGGTCGATTGCTTCAGCGCCGTCCGGCGCGGCGGCACCGTCAGCATCGTTGGCGTCTATGGCTCGCCCTACGATAAGTTCCCCGTCGATAAGATGTTCGACAAGGGCCTGCGCCTCAACATGGGCCAGGCTCCCGTGCATAACTACATTGACGAACTGCTTGGGCTGGTGCTGGAGGGCAAGATTCGCACCGACGACATCATCACCCACCGGCTCCCGCTTGAGGAGGCGGCCAAGGGTTACACGCTCTTCAATCAGAAGGAGGATGACTGCGTCAAGGTCGTGCTCAAGGCATCCTGACGCCCGCTCACACCATCAGCGATTGGCCGCCGTCGATCCACAGCTCGGTGCCGGTGATGAACTGGGAGGCGTCGGAGGCCAGGAAGAGGATCAACTCGGCGAGGTGCTCGGGCTGGGCGCCCTTGCCGCCGGTCAGCGGGATGCGCTCCTTGAACTCATGAAGCCGATCCAGGTGGCGCAGCTCGGTCTTGGCTTGGATTTCAGTCTCCACCCGCCCCGGGCAGATGGCATTGACGCGAATCCCGTCCTGCGCCAGCTCGACCGCCATGAACTTGGCAAACGCCACCTGCGCCGCCTTGGTGGCGCCGTAGGCCCATGCCCCCGGATTGCTGAAGATGCGAGTGCCGTTGACCGAGGAGGTGATGATGATCGAGCCGCTGCCCGTCCGCCGCAGCGCCGGCACCGCCGCCTGCACCGTCAGGATCGTCCCGAGCAGGTTGACCTGGATGACCTTCTGAATCTCCTCGAGGGTCATCTCATCGATCGGCGCCCAGGTGCCGTTGATGCCAGCATTGGCGAAGACCACATCCAGCCGCCCCCACTGGTCCACCACCGCGTCCACCGCCTGGCGCAATGCCCCCAGGTCCGAGATGTCGCCCTGGACCGCCATTGCCTCGCCGTCGCCGCAGGCCTTGATCTGGTCCACCGTGCCTTGGAGCTTCTCGAGCCGCCGACCGAGCACCGCCACCCGTCCGCCCGCCGCCGCCAGCCGCACCGCCCCCGCCTGGCCGATCCCCGACCCGCCCCCGGTCACCAGCGCCACCTTGCCATCAAGTCGCATCGCCCGCCCTCCGTCTGCTGTGCTTTCCTCCATGTCAGCACACCGGGCGGGCGTCCGCGAAATTTATTAAAACACACGTCGGCTTCAGCGGGCGCTTCGTCAGCTCCCGGTCTGGCGTGTGACAAGCTTTGCGGCCGGGTCCTGGTTCGACTCGCCTTTTGGGGAGCCGAAACCCTCACGCTCCAGAATATCGGCGATGATCCCGGTCAGCCGATTGCGCCCATTCACGTTCAGGTGCAGGAAATCGGCATACTCCGCCTCCTCGAACGGCGGCAACTGGTCGGCGGAATAGTAGCTGTAGCCGATCCGCTCGGCATTCTCGCGCAGCAGATCGTGCAGTTCCTTGTCGATGCGCTGGTGGTCGTAGGTGTTGCGCGTCATCGGGTGGATCGGCGCGTCGATCACGATCAACCGGATCCCCGCCTCGCTGACCAGCCGGGCAAAATCAAGGAAGCTCTCCTGGTGCCACTGCGTCCATTCGTCGGACTTGAACATGTCCTTGACCTTGCCGTAGCGCGCAAAGTAGCGTTCGTCGCGCATCTGGCCCGGCTTGAACTTGTAGAGGCTCTGGGGTTCCAGCGGCTGCGGCCCGTGGAAGGCCACCTGCTGCATCCAGGCCAGTGAGATGCGCGCCATCTGGTCGCGGTAGCGATAGATCGGGAAGGCCAGCCCCAGATACGCCTCGATCAGCGTGTCGCGCTCGCGCCACAGCCGGGCCAGCTCATGGTGCCGCACCCAGCCAGGCGTCAGCACCGGGTCGAAAACCATCTTGATCTTGGACGTGTCATAACTGAAGTAGAAGGTATGGATGCTCGGCACCCAGACCATCGCCGCCGGCCGATGCTCGATCAGCCGCGGGGCGAGCATGAGCATGTCAAGACCCTGCGCCCCCGAGATGCCCAGGTTATAGAGCTTGACCCCGCCCCCGCCCAGCCGCTCGTTGAGCATCCCGACGTCGATCCCCTCGCGCGTCTGGCTGGAGCCGACCAGGAAGACCCGCGCCGGATCGGCCTCCGCCGGCGGCATCAGCCGGAAGTCCGCCTCGAGCCGCACATTGTCGTCGCGCGCGGCCACGGCCCGCAGCTGGAAGAAGCGCCAGAACGACTCGCTGTTGAGGATCCAGACGTGCGTGAGCAGCGTCAGCACGATCGCCCCGATCAACCCCAGCGGCAGCTTGTGCGCCACCGTCCCGTCAGAACTGCTTGTAAATGAATTCCTTGGCACCGGTCACTCCGAACAGAAGCAAGAGATAAAAACAGGCGGTGTAGAAGGCCGCCCTGAAGCCCCAGGGGGCGTGATAGATCGCCATCAAGTCGTCCTTGTAGAACTGGTAGAGCTGCACCAGCACGAGGATCAGCGAGAAGAACAGCAGCCGGAACAGCGTCGTCTCGACCTGCGGGGTCAACTGCGGCGTGAAATTGGTCGCCAGTGCGATCAGCATCTGCTCAACCTGGCTCAGCGAGCTGGCGTTGAACAGCATCCAGCCCAGGCAGACGAACTGGAAGAACACCACCACCCGCAGCCAATACCACGCCTGCACCCCCACGCGCGAACTTGGCTGAGGGATCAGGTCGAGCAGCGGCTTGAGCATCCGGTGGGCGATCAGCAGCACCCCCTGATAGATCCCCCAGAAGATGAAGGTCCACGCCGCCCCGTGCCAGAGCCCGCCCAGCAGCATCGTCAGGAACAGGTTGCGGTTGGTCATCAGCGAGCTGCCGCGGCTGCCCCCCAGCGGGATGTAGAGGTAGTCGCGCAGCCAGGTCGACAGGCTGATGTGCCAGCGCCGCCAGAAGTCGCTCGGGTTGGTCGCGAAGTAGGGCAGGTTGAAGTTGACCATCAGGTCAAACCCAAGGATGCGCCCCACCCCGCGTGCCATGTGCGAGTAGCCGGCGAAGTCGCAGTAAATCTGGATCGCGAAGGCATAAGTCGCCAGCAAGACCTCGAGCCCCGTGAAGCCCGTGCCCTTTCCAAAGACCGGCTCCACCAGCGGCGACAGGTTGTCCGCGATGAAAGCCTTGAGGAACAGGCCCCAGGCAAACAGGAAGCAGCCCTCGTAAAAAAACTGCAGGGTCACCGGGCGCGGCTGGGCGATCTGCGGCATCAGCGAGCGGGCGCGGTCGATCGGGCCGGCCACCAGGTTCGGGAAAAACGACGCATAAAGCAGCAGGTGCATGAAGTTGCGCGTCGGCTTCATCTGCCCCCGATAGACGTCGATCGAATAGGTCATCAGCTTGAAAATATAGAACGAGATGCCGACGGGCAGCGCGATGCGCAGGAACGGGTCGGGCGTCGCCACGCCAAACTTCTCCAGGGTGACAAACACGTTGGCGACGAAGAAATTGAAATACTTGAAGAAGCCCAGGATCACCAGGTTGACCGTCACCGCCAGCGTCACGAACAGCTTGGCGCGCCGGCGGTTCTCCCCCGCCCGCTCGATCAGGAGCGCGAAGATATATTCACTGATCGTCGGCACGGCAATCAGCGCCAGCACCTTCCAGTTGAACCACGCATCCGACGGTGCGCTGATCATCGCGTAGAACAGGAGGCTCGCCGCCAGCAACAGCCAGTTGCGCCCACGATGCGACAGCACCAGGTAAAGCACATATAGAATCGCCAGAAATCCGACGAAGTTGAGCGTGTTAAAAAGCATGAATCAATTCCCGGGCAAGTCTGGAACGCCGTGGCCCCGCGGCCATCGACGGCGCGGCGTCGCGCCCCCGCCGGGGCCACGCGCCGCCGCCTATCTTCAATGGGCGATCAAGTGCACGTCCAGCGGAATCGTGAACCGATCCCCCGGCCGCGCGTCGAGGATCTCCAGCTGATCGCCGGCTTGGAAGCCCTCGGTCGAGCTGACCTCCAGCATCCGCTGGCGCTCGACCGCAACGATCTGGGTTTGCGCACCGCGTTCGCCGGCAACCAGCTTGCCTTCAAAGTAGCGATTCCCGCCCCGCCGAGCCACGTTCTGCGCTGCCGGCAGCGTCATCGTGTTGGGCAGGACGTTGGTCGTCGGCGCATCGCTGATCCGGGCGCGCCCCAGCCGCAGCGAGTCCGGCTCGAGTTGGATCCGGTAGCGGCCTTCCGCCTCGGCCTCCAACCCGCCGATCACATACGGCGAGTTGTGCGCGTAATCCTCGCTCTCGATCAGCAGCGGCTTGCCCAGCAGCGTCTCGCCCAGCGGCGCGTCGGCTTCGACCAGCAGCCGGCCCGAATCATAATCGATCTCGAGGATCCGGCCCTCGACCTGGGGCCGATCGGCGCGCAGGTCGAGCCCGACCCCCGTCAGCTGGGTCCCCTTGACCATGTGCGCCTCGATGACCTGCCCCTCGCGCAGCCGGACCATCGCGAATTCGGCGTCGGTGGCAAAGCTCTCGCGACCCTCGCCGGCGCGGAAGGGACGCCCGCCCAGCGTGCTCAGGAAGATGTCGCGCAGCCCGTCCGCGTGCTCGACCGCCACGGCCACCGGGGCGAACGTGCCGCCGCCGCCCTTGACCGCGAGCGGCTCGACCTTCGCCGCCACCGTGGCCCCGGAGCCCGGGTTGATCACGGCGACGAACTGGCTGACTCCCGTGCCGCGATCGCGCGCCAGCAGGTAGGGCACGCCCATCGGGTCGGGTCCGTCGGCGACGATGACCTCGCGCCCGGCCGCCGGCAGCATCGTCAACCGCAGCCGCGAGGGATCGCTCCAGGTCGCGCTCCAGACCCCCTCGGGCCGCGCCCGCCGCGGCGCCCCCAGAAAGCCGTAGCCATTGCCCGGCGCCGGTTTGAACGAAAACGGCCGCTCGCGGAAGCCGATGATCTTGCCGTTGCCCATGATCTTGTCGCCCCAGAAGTAGTCCGGGCTGGCCACCGAACCCGTCAGCGGCGCCGAGAGCCTCAGCCCCTCGACATCCAGCCGGGTCCCCTTGCCGTGGAAGGAGTAATCGCGGGTCTGCCCGCCGGCCACGCGGAACAGGTCGAGCATGTAGGCCCGCTCCTCATCCACGTCCACCAGTGCCACCAGCCGCCGATAGGTTTCGACGCCGTTATCGGCATAGGTACTCTCCGCCGAGGCGTCCGACACGCTCACGCTGCCCGCCTGCGCCAGGAAGTGCAGGTCCCCACCATAACTCTCGCGCGAGAGCTGGCTGACCTCGTCGACCACCACCGTGTTGTGCGCGACGGTCTGCAACTGGAAGCCGACCCGATAATGGAAAGTCGGCCCGATGACCCACCAGCCCGGGTCAAACGAAAGCTCGTGCCCGTCGCCATAGAACTGCAGCGCCAGCTCCTCGGGCTGGCCATGGTTGAGCGTCGGCCCGAAGCGGTAATAGACCCCCTGCCGCGGATTCGCCGCGCGTAACATGATCAGGCCCTTGCCCCCTTGGAACGAGCTGGCGCGATAGGCCTGTTCCATCCGCTCGCCGGCCGCCTGTTCCAGGCCCTCGGTGGTCGTCAGGTTGGCCAGTTGCCAGAAGCTGTGCAGACGCTCCACCGGCGCCAGCGGCGAGCTGATCCGGACCAGCTCCTCGGCGTAGCGACGGCGCTTGTCCGCATCGGTCGTGCGCGCATACAGATACATCGCGTGGTCGAAGGCCTCGCGGTCAAACGCCTCGGGGTCGCCGATGACCTGCAGGTCGGGCTGGGAGTCGCCATAGGTCGGGATCCGGCCGGCGACCTTGGAGCGCTCGCGCGCATTGAGGTAGAACCGCTCGATGCGCGGCTCCTCCCAATAATTGACCCCCTGCGGATACTTCGCCGAGCGCAGGTGATACAGCATCTCCAGGTGCCCCAGGTAGATGTCGCGAATGCCCTCGAAGATCGGCTTGGTGCCGTGGCTGAACAGCTCGGCGGTCTCGAAGTAGTTGCCGTCGCGGTCGATGGCGTTCTCGAAGTAATCCCCGATCGGGCCCGGTCCCTCGATCTCGCGGTCGAGCCACAGCTCCACCCCCAGCATCGAACCGGCCGCCATCTGCCCCTTGAGGTAGTCGGCCGCCCCATTGAAAATATTCTCGATGTAGGTCGGGTTCATCGAATGGTGATAACAGTAATCGCCGCCATCGAGCAGCAGGTTGTAGACCACGTTGTCGCGGATTGAGAGCGCCGGATTGGTCGGGGAGGCAACGTTGAACGCCGGCGCATCCCAGAGCAGGTCCGCCGCGTTGGCAAACCAGACCAGAGTGCGGCCAACCTGGTAGCCGGGCCGATCCAGCCGCCCGTCGCCGCCATTTTCGGGGCGCAGCGTCGGGTCGCGGAACTCCTTGATGTTGCCCGTCAGCAGGTCCATCACCGCGTGCGTGCTGGTGGGGTAGATCGTCGCCAGCGCGTCCAGGATTGTCGCAGCCCGCGCCGCATATTTTTCATCGCCCGTGACGATGTAGGCCTCGACCAGCGGCTTGAGCGCGCGCGAATACTGGTCGGCCACGAAGCCGTTCCAATACGCCGTGAAGAAATACAGGTAGCCCTCCTCGTCACGCCAGCCATAGCCCGGCTGAGGATCGGGGTGCTCGGCGTCGGGCAGGACGTGGCCGTTGTGGCAGCGCGCCAGCCCTGGCGCCTCCCAGCCGATCGCCTCCATCCAGGCACCGCAATGGCAGATGCAGCCGAACCAGCCCTCCATGAACAGCGCGCCGGGGGGTGGGGTGGCGGCGCGAATTTCTTCCTCGCTCATGCCCATCACGTGCAGCGCGTCGGCCTCGGCCACGATCCGGTCGCGAATCCGCCGCGCCCAGTCCGCACCCGGCTCCTCCAACCGGCTCCGGATCTGCTCGAGGTTCGCCGGCGTATAATACAGCCGCGGGTGCTCCAGGCTCATGTCGGGGCGCAGCGTCTCGGGAATCTCCCAGCCGATGCCCTCCCGTGCCGGCGCCGCCGCAACCAATCCCGCCAGCGCCAGCCCGATCAGCAAACCCGCCCGAAGAAAGCTACGACCCTTCATGATGAACCCCCACCGCATAGTGTTGTTTTGGCCGGAAAATCAATCGGGCATGATGATAGCCCAAGCCGGAGGCAGGGTCCAGCGCGATGGTGGTGCCCGGCGCCGTGGGGCGCATTTGATTCAGCTGCCTCGCACGACCACCACCACGGATGCACCGCGAGCCCAGCCCCGAAGGGGCGACCGCGATTAGCCGGGGGTGACCGAAGGGAACCCCCGGTCAACCGCCTGACAAACCGAGCCCCGAAGGGGCGGCAGAATCTTAGCAAGATAACAATAAACCGAAAGGGTAACCATGGGTCTGCTTTGCCCAACCGCTCTAGTCCGCCCCCGCGCCCACCTCCGCGAGCACCTGGCGCAGGAAGCCGGCGGCTTCTTCGGGCAGCGTCGGGTTGACGTGGAAGCCGGTCCCCCACTCAAAGCCCGCCACCGGGGTCAGGCGCGGGATCAGCTCGATGTGCCAGTGATACTGGCGCGGGCCCAGCGCCTGCGCCTCGGCCGAGCGCGCCTGCGGCGCGGTGTGGATCACCAGGTTCAGCGGCGGACGGTTCAGCGCCAGCTCGATGCCGGTCAGGGCTCGGCGCAGCACCTCGGCCAGGCTGGGCAGCTCGCTGTCGTCCAGGTGCTGGAAGTCATGGCTGTGGTGGCGCGGCAGGACCCAGGTCTCGAAGGGGAAGCGCGCCGCGAACGGCTCCAGGGCCACGAAATTCTCATTGGCATAGACCACGCGCGTGTCCTGCTTCATCTCCTGCTGGATGATGTCGCAGAACAGGCAGCGCTCCTTGTACTCGTAATACTCGCGCGTCGAGCGCATCTCGTCGGCAATCCAGCGCGGGATGATCGGCAGCGCCATGATCTGGGAGTGGGGGTGGGCCAATTTCGAGCCCGCCGGCGCCCCATAATTACGGAAGACCTGCACGTAGCGGAAGCGCTGATCGCGGTAAAGGTCGGCCACCCGGTCGCGCCACACCCGCAAGACCGATTCCATCCGCCCCTGGCTGTAGCACGAGCTGCGCGCATTGTGGACCGGCGTCTCGACCACCACCTCGTGCGCGCCGATGCCGTTGACCATGTCATAGATTCCCTCGCCCACGCGCGTGACCTCGCCCTCGATGCGCAGCAGCGCGAACTTGTTGGGCAGCACCCGCAGCGACCAGCCGCGCCCGTTGCGCGCCGAGCCGTTGGAGCGCTCGGCCCAGATCTCCGGCGGCGTCATGCGCTCATTGCCCTCGCAGAAGGGGCAGTGTGCGTCATGCGCCGACTCCAGCTCCGGCACCGGGCTCAGCGTCGGCGGGCTCGGGATATGGTCGCGGGCCATGATGACCCAGCCCCCGCTGACGGGATCCTTGCGCAGGAACGACATGGTTTCAGTCCTTTGCTTGTTCTGGGGCGACGGGCTGGCCACCCTTGACCAGCCGGGCCAGTTCGCGCCGATGCGGCTGGGCCAGCCGGTCCCATCGGGGGTCGGCCGCAGTCAGGTAAAAGGCGCGGCCGGCGGCGGCCCAATCCCCCGCCTCCATCCGCTCCACGCCCAGCATGTAGTTGCCCGCCGGGTTCTCGGGCTCGCGCTCCAGCAGCCGGCGCAGGTGCTCGAAGGCCTTTTCCTTCTCCCCCTGTTGTGCGTAGGCGATGGCAAACTGCTCATCGAGCGGGCTGTCGGGCACGGCCTGCCGAAGCCGCTCGAACTGCTCAATCGCCTCGCTTGGTTGCTCGAGCGCCAGGTGCGCCTCGCCCAGCCGGCGGACGAATCCCCAGCCCTGCCCGCCATATCGCGCCGGGTCGACCGTCAACGGACGCAGATGGCGAATTGCCGCCGCGTAATCCTGTTCGCGCTCGGCGCGATCCGCCCCCAGCCGGTTGCTGTTGTAGCGATAGATCGGGTAGGAAATCAGCGCCGCCAGCAGCGAGGCGGCCAGGAACAGCCCCAGGATGATCCAGCTCAGGCGGTCGATGCCGCCGCCGCGCCGGTCAGGGGGCGCCGGCGCATGCTGCGGGCGGGGTGGGTTCATGGTCATGGGTGATCGATGCTTCTCCATGGCTGAAACGGCCGGAAGGCCCATCCGGGTCCTTCCCGATGCACTATACCCTATGCCAATGGAGGCTCCAATCCGAAATCAGCGCTGCCCCGACCGACGACCGGCCGGGGTTTAATCCTGCTGGGCCTCGGCGGCGGCCGGCGCGGTCTCCTCGACGTCGCTGATGCGCACCGGCATGACCAGGAACAGCGTATCCGGCTCGCTGTCGCACTCGAAGACCACCGGCGAATTGACGTCCTTGATCTTCATGTCGACCAGCGCGTCGGGCGTGACCTTGAAGATTTCCTGCAGGTAGTGGTGATTGAAGGCCAGCTTGAACGGCTCGCCGTCGTAGTCGATCTCGACCACGCCCTCGTAGGTGCCGTCCTCGGAGGACTGGGCCTGGATCTCGATCTGCCCGCGCGAGAACTTGAGCATGATCGAGTGGTGGCGCCGCTCGGCGACCACCGCCCCGCGGTTGATCGCGTCCGCCAGCGTCGTCTTCTGGATGCGGATCGTGCGCTTGACCGTCTGCGGAATGACCGCCTCATAGCGCGGGTAGGTGCCCTCCAGCCGGTTGGAGATGTAGCACAGGTTGTCGAGCTGGAAGCGCACCTGGCGCTCGCTGAACGCCAGCTCGATCTGGCCCTCCTCGCCGATCGCCTTGTCGATCTCGTGCAGGATGCGCTCGGGGATGATCGCCTGGAAGCTGGACTGCCCATCGACCTGAAGCGGACTGACCACCGTCTTGCCCAGCTTGCGGCCATCGGTGGCGACGCAGGTCAGACGCCCGCCGGTCAGGTCAAACAGCACCCCCATCAGCACCTTGCGCGGGTCGCGCGTCGGAATCGCAAACATCGTGTTGTGCAGGATGCGCTTGAGGTCCTTCTGCAGCAGCGTGATCGTCGTCTCGGGCTCCAGCCGCGGCCAGTCAGGAAAATCCTCCGCCGACATCGTTCCCATCGCGTAGTTGTTGCGCCCGCCGGTGATGGCCAGTTGGTTGCCCGTCGTCTCGAGCGTGACCTCGCCCGCCGGCATCAATCGGACGATCTCGCCCAGCAGCTTGGCGTTGACCGTAACGCGCCCGGCCTCCTCGACCTGCGCCTTGAGCCAGACCCGCCCGAAGCTCTCCAGGTCGGTGCCGTAGATCGTGGTCGCCTCGGCGCCCGCCTCAATCAGCACGTTGGACAGCACCGGCATCGTCGAATTGGCATTGACCACGTTCTGGATCAACGCAATGCCGCCAGCCAGCGGTTGGCGCTCAAATATGACCTTCATCGTCGGCTCTCCCCACACCACAAATTTTCAGATAACTTTACGGCATCGGCCGGATAAGTCAAGCCCGGCGGCAAGCCAAAGTTGCTTCACAATCCGTGCGGCTCGGCCGACGCAGCGCCGCCGGGCAACAAAAATCTGCCAGGCAAAAAAGAACCCCGCCTCGCGCGCGGTGGGCGCACGGGGCGGGGTTCAACTTGCTGTGCGAACGCTACTTGCGGCTGACGAAGGGCAGCAGCGCCATGTAGCGGGCGCGCTTGATCGCCTGGGCGACCATGCGCTGATGGCGGGCGGTGTTGCCGGTCATGCGGCGGGGCAGGATCTTGCCGCTGTCGCCCATGTAGTTGCGCAAGCGGGCGATGTCCTTGTAGTCGATGTAGTTGGCATTGTCGACGACATACTCGGAAATCTTGCCCCGGTGCGGACGGCGTCCGCCGAAACGACGACCGCCGCCGCCGCCTTCGTCGCGACGGTCGCGACCGCCAAAGCGCTCGCCCCCGCCCTGACGCGGACGGTCCTCACGCGGTTGGTCCTGGTTGTATCCTTGATCGGCCATGGCTCACGATGCTCCTCGTGAAATTTTATTTTCAAGGGCCGCGGGGCTTGGGGCCGGCCGCAGCCGTCGGTGGCGTTTCAGAACGGCAGATCGTCCTCGGTCGGCGTGTCGCTGCGCACCGGCCCCGGCGAGGGCGAGGGCGTCGAGGAGGGTGCCGGATTCCAGCCCCCCGCACGGTTGCCCTCGTAATCCTCTTCCTCGGGACCGCCCGCCGGGCGGGCGCCGGGTGCGCCCTCCGGCCGAGGGTCGGCAAACTGGATCCGATCGGCCACCACACTGATCTTGGTGCGGTTCTCGCCGGTCTCGCGGTCCTTCCAGTTTTCCTGACGCAGCCGGCCTTCCACGAAGATCAGCCGCCCCTTGCCCAGATAGTTGCGCGAGAACTCGGCCAGCTTCTCCCAGGCCGTCACGTCCACGAAGACGGTGTCTTCCTGGCTCTCGCCCGACTCGCGGTCGAAGCTGCGGCGGCGACTGACGGCGATCCGCATGTTGGCCACCGGTCGCCCGCTGGTCGTGCTGCGAAACTCCGGGTCGCGCGTCAATCGGCCCACGAGCATGACTTTGTTGAGTTCGATCATCGGTCAGCTCCTCGTCGCTTCAGGTCAAGCCTCGGGCTTGTCCGACTCGGGCTTCTCTGCCGGGGCCTCGGGCGCCGGCGCTGATCCTGCCTCGGCCTCGGGCGCCGCCGCGTGTGCCGGCGGCGGCGTCGGACGCTCCTCATAGCGCCGGCGCATCGGCGCACGCGGCTCGAAGCGGAAGTCCGAAAGCTGGCCCGGCTGGGGCACCAGCTGCGTCACGTCGCGGCCGCGCTTCTTCACCGGAACCTTCAGGACCATGTGGCGGATGATGTTCTCATCGAAGCGGCAGGCGCGCTCGAAGGCCTCGAGCACCTGGTCGCCGCCGGTCAGGCCCAGGCCGAAGTAGAAGATGGCATAATAGCCGTCCTTCTTGCGATCGATCTCGTAGGCCATCCGCCGCCGCCCCCAGCGCGCGACCTCGCGCACCTCGGCGCCGCCATTGCGCAGCACCTCCTCGAGCCGGCCGACAAGGGCATTATGCTCCTCGTCGCCCAACTGGGCATTCAGGATGACCATCGCTTCGTAATTGCGCGATTCGTTGACAGGCATGGGTAAAACCCACCTCCCTTTGGATGATTCAGTCCCGCCTCAGGCCGCATCGCGACAGGCGGAACAGGGGGTGCCGATTCTCTTTTCGGCCAGTCGGGCCCGCCGCCAGGCGGTCGGGCGCGAAGTTCTTCAGTCGGCGTCGCCGGCGGCTGCCCCGAAACGGCGCAGGCCGTTAATGCGGTCGGCGGCGGCAGGGGCGCCCTCGCGCGCCCACAGCTCGGCGGCGTCGGCCGCCACGTCCAGCATCTCCCCCAGCTGCTCGCGCTCGAGCGGGGCCGGTCGGCTCAACACGTAAGCCGCCAAGTCGCCGGTCTCGCGCCCCGGGTGGATGCCCACCCGCAGACGGGCGAAGCGGTCATGGCCCAGGCACTCGATGATCGAGCGCAGCCCGTTGTGGCCGCCGTGGCCCCCCATCGGCCGGATGCGCAGGCGCCCGATCGGCAGGTTGACGTCATCGGTCACCACCAGCAGGTCGTCCTCGCCCAGCTCGCGCTGGCGGACCAGCGGCGCCAGCGCCCGGCCCGACAGGTTCATGAAGGTCTGGGGCCGCACCAGCATCGCCGCCCGCCCGGCCAACTGGCCCTCGGCCGCCTCGGCCTGCGCGCGCTCATTGAGTCGCATCGCCATGCCCCAGCGACGGGCAAGGACCTCGACCACGTCGAAGCCCAGGTTGTGCGGCGTGCCCGCATAGCGGCGGCCGGGGTTGCCCAGTCCAACAATCAGCTTCATCGTCACGGCGAGGGGCAGGGGTGCCGGCTGGCGCCATCCCGGCCCCGCGCGCCGTTACTCCTTCTCTTCCTTCTTGCGACCAATGACCTCGGGTGCGGCCTCGGTCGCGCCCGTTTCCTCGGCTTCCTTGCGCGGGGGCAGGATCGTGAACAGCGCCGTCTCCGGCTCATCCACCACCCGCACGCCCTGCGGCAACACCAGGTCGCTGACGTGGAACGAGGCGTTGATGTTGAAGTTGGACAGGTCGACGTCGATCCGGTCGATCATGTCGGCGGCGCGGCAGATGATGGTGACGGTGCGGTGCAGGTGCTCCAGCACACCGCCCGCGCGCACCCCCAGCGGAATGTCGCCGGTCACATGCAGCGAGGCGTCCACCTCGATCTCCTTCTGCATGTCCACGCGCATAAAATCGATGTGCATCAGCCGCTCGGTGACCGGGTGGCGCTGGATGTCGCGGATGATGGCCTGATCCTCGCCGCCGTCCATCCCCAGATTGAAGATGGCGTTGCTGCGCGAGGCCCCGCGCAACATCAACTCAATCTCATGGTTATCGACGCTGATCGCGACCGGCTGGCCGGCGCCGCCGTATACCACCGCCGGCACGCGCCCCTCGCGGCGCAGCTTGCGATTATCGCCCTTTTGCACCCGCTGGCGCCCGGCGGCCTTGATGTTCAACTGATCCATCGTCTGCTCCTTGATGACCTCGTCCGCCGTCCCGATGCCACCACCAGTGGCTTCGCGGTCCGCCTCGACCCCCTTGCGAGCCCGGCGGGGGACGGCTGGGCGGTCAAAGTTGCTAGTTTAGCGTTTGCACGCCGGAAAGCAAGTGGTTTTTCTCCTCATCGCCCCCGCCGCATCTTGCGCTCTCCAAAAAGGGTAGGTCGGCTCTCCGAGCCGACATTGAAGGCCATGTCGGCAAGACCTCGGCACACCGCTTCGGGGTCCGCCGCCCGCCCCATGAAAGGCTGGATGATCCTTCCTTTGCGTCCTTTGGCTAAACTTGGCATCTTGGGCGACAAAAACGCCCCTGTTCACCTCAGCCAGCGGCCGGACGATTTTTTTCCTTCACCATTTGACCCCGCCTCGCCAGAATGTGGGGGTCCGCGTCGCATCGGAACCATCCATAAGATGAAAGGCACCCAACGGCCATGTCACCTACCCCCCATCAGGAACTGCTGCAGAAGCTGGCGGTCAAGACCGACTCCAAGATCCTGCTCGTCGTCATGGACGGCGTCGGCGGGATTCATACCACAACCTCGCCCCAGACCGCGCTGGAAGCCGCGCGGTCGCCCAACCTGGACAAGCTGGCCGCCAGCGGCGCGCTCGGGCGGCTGCTGCCCCTCGACCACGGCCTCACCCCCGGCTCCGGACCCGGCCATCTGGGGCTGTTCGGCTACGGGCCGCTCGACCCGCGCCATGAGATCGGCCGCGGCGTGATCGAGGCCTGCGGCATCAACTTCCCGCTCAATCGCGAAATGGTCGCCACCCGCGGCAACTTCTGCACAATCGACGCTGAGGGCCGCATCAGCGACCGCCGCGCCGGCCGCATCGGCAACGAAGAGGGCGAGCGCATCTGCGCCAAGCTCGCCGCCACCATCAAGGAAATCGACGGCATCAAAATCCACGTCGCCCACGTCAAGGAATACCGCTTCTGCACCATCTTCGAGGGTCCCGGCCTGGCGCCCGCCGTCGCCGACACCGACCCGCAGAAGGTCGGGCTCAAGACCCTGCCGGCGCGCGAGCTCGCCGACGATGCCGGCGCTCGCAAAATGGCGGCCGTCGCCAACAAGTTCATCGAGCAGGCCTTCCGCGTGCTCGCCGACGAGCCCAAGGCCAACGCCCTCGTGCTGCGCGGATTCTCGGTCGACCCCGGCCTGCCCAGCTTCGCCGAGCTCTACAAGCTCAACGCCGCCGCCATCGCCACCTATCCCCTCTATCGCGGCGTCGCCAGCCTGACCGGCATGAAGGTGCTCGAGACCGGCGCCACGATCGCCTCCGAGGTCGAGACGCTCCGCAAGCACTGGGCCGACCACGACTTCTTCTTCTTTCACGTCAAAAAGACCGACTCCAACGGCGAGGATGGCAACTTCGAGGGCAAGGTCAAGGTCATCGAGGAGTTCGATGCCCTGCTGCCCGAGCTGCTGGCGCTGGCCCCCGACGTCATCGCCATCACCGGCGACCACTGCACCCCCTGGGTCATGAAGGGCCACTCCTGGCACCCGATCCCGCTGCTGGTGGCCTCCGAATACTGCGACGTCGACGCCACCGGTGCCTTTGGCGAGGCCGAATGCCTGCGCGGCTCCATCGGCACGATCCTCTCCGAGAAGCTGATGGGCCTGCTCCTCGGCAACGCCGGCAAGCTCAACAAGTTCGGAGCCTGATCGCTGATATCCCCACCCTGAGGGGCGACCCGGCAAACCACGCCTGGGTCGCCCCCTCAGGTTTCATTTTTTTCGGCTACCCCGGCGCATCCTGAAAATCCCGCCCCATTGCTTTGGTTTTCTCATTTTACGCCCGTTAATGGTTGCCTCACCGCCGCCACTGCGACACAATATATATCGAACTGCGCACTATCTTGTTTTTCCTGGCGGTCGATGATGACTGAAAGCTTTCGCATTAAAGATTGTGCCCTGGCCGAAATCGCCACCGGCAGCCGCGCCCAGAATCTGCGCGAGCTGCGCGACAACCTCGAGCACATCGACACCGACAGCATCTATTACCACTTCTGGGGGGCGCTGCTGCGGCCGCGCTTCATCAATCGCGAGTTCAACAATGACTTCGCCGAGTGGGCCCGCCGCGGGCTGCGCGACTACCGCCTCTCCGAGCGCATCGCCGTGCTGGATCCCACGGCATACCCCGAGACCGAGCAACTGCGCCGCGAATTGATCGAGCTGATCGAGGAACGCCTCGAGGAGAGCGAACACGTCCCCTGGGCGCGCAAGGATGAGCAGTTCCACTTCCGCCGCTCCAAGATCGTCGTCTTCGACACCGGCATCGAACTGAGCCGCCCCGAGCAACTGGTCGAGGCCGTCCCGGCGATGTCGCTCGGCTCGGTCTTCTATCATTTTATCGACGCCCGCCGCCGCGAGCCCCGCGGTCAAAATGACTTTCAGGCCTGGCTGGGGGGCTGCGGCGAGGCCTACCACGGCCTCTGCCTGCAGCTCGGTTCCATCGATCCATTCTTCCAGTCGCTGCCCGAGCTGCGCCGCCAACTTTCCGACGGCTTCAGGAACTGGTTCGGGAGCGCCCACTCATGACCACGCTGCTTCAAAGCTATGCCGAGATCGTCGGCGCCGATGTCATTGAGCAACTTCATCAGCTCGCGCGCCAGCTCGCCGGCCGCCGCGTGGTGCACGTCAACTCCACCCGCGTCGGCGGCGGCGTCGCCGAAATCCTCGCCAAGCTTGTGCCCGTCACCAATGAGCTGGGCATCGAGTGCGACTGGGAAGTCATCTCCGGCTCGCCCGACTTCTACCACTGCACCAAGGGCTTCCACAACGCCCTGCAGGGCAATGCCACCCCGATTCCCGAGCGACTGCTGCGCGTCTGGGAGGAGACCAACGCCTACTGCGCCGACCAGCTGCGCGAGAAGCTGGAATCCGCCGACATCGTCTTTATCCACGATCCGCAGCCCGCCGCCCTGCTGCGCCACATGCCGCAGCGGCGCGGCCGCTGGATCTGGCGCTGCCACATCGACCTGAGCCATCCCTTCCGGCCGGTCTGGCGCTACCTGCGCCCCTTCGTCAGCCAATACGACGCCTCGATCTTTTCGCTGGCCGATTTCGTCCAGCGCATGCCCCACGATGTCTACCTGATCCCGCCCAGCATCGACCCGCTGAGCGAAAAGAACATCGAGCTGGACCAGTCTGAGATTGACGAGGTCCGCGTGCGCTTCGGCATCGACCCCGACCGCCCGATGATTTGCCAGATCTCACGCTTCGACCGGTTCAAGGACCCCCTCGGCGTCGTGCAGGCCTACAAGCTGGCGAAGAAGTTCGCGCCCGGCCTGCAACTGGTCATGGCCGGCGGCGAGGCCACCGACGACCCCGAGGGCGAGGCCGTCCTGCGCGAGGTGCGCGAAGCCTGTGAGGGCGATCCCGACATCCACATCCTGCTGCTGCCCGCCGACGCCCACCGCACCATCAATGCCCTCCAGCGCGCTGCCGACCTGGTGCTGCAGAAATCCACCCGCGAGGGCTTCGGCCTGACCGTCACCGAGGCGATGTGGAAGGGCAAGCCCGTCATTGGCGGCGACGTCGGCGGAATCCGACTGCAGGTGGTCAATCACCAGACCGGCTTTCTGGTCAACACCCCCGAGGGCGCCGCGCTGCGCATCCGTTACCTGATCTTCAACGGCGGCGAGCGGCGCCGCATCGGCGCCCAGGCCCGCGAATTCGTTCGCGAAAACTTCCTGCTGACGCGCCACATGCGCGAATACCTGACCCTGATGCTTGCCCTGCAGCACCCCGGTCAGCAACGCATCGAGCTGGGCTGAGCAGCCCGACTACATTCTCATCTCGATTTCCATTCGGATCCCACCCCCGCGGCATCCATTAGCCGCTCGCCTTGACCGCGCGGCTTTGGGTAGGATGGCTCAGCCGGCGCCCGACCGGCCCAACCCCTCGCGTCAAGACCGTTCATGAAGCATGCCCGACCTCACCGCCGCGATCCCGATCCCGCGCCCGCCGCGGCGGCGGTCCCGCCAGCTTGGGCCGTCCTGCTGCCGGCGGCGGGGGTGGCGCTCGCGGCGCTGCTGGTCTACCTCGCCACCGCCGCGCCCAATCCCTGGTGGGGCGATGGTCTCGAACTGGCCGCCGCCGCCAACGTGCTCGGCGTGCCGCACCCGACCGGCTATCCGCTCTACATGCTGGTCGGTCACGTCGCCATTCGGCTGCTGGCATGGGTCGAGCCGGGCCGGGCAACCACGATCCTGAGCGCGCTGGCAATGGCGGCCGCCGCCGGTCTGCTGGCTCCCTTGCTGGGCCGGGCGGCCCACGAGGCCGGCGCCGCCCGCTCCGGAGCTGTCGCTGCCGGCGTGGCGCTCCTGATCGCCTTCTCCGACACCGTCTGGAGCCACGCCACCTTCACCGATGTTTTTCCGCTGACCTTCCTGCTGGTCGTGGCGCTGCTGGGGGTGGCCTGGGCGCCGCCGGCCGCCACGCCCCGCCCAACGCGCGCGGCGGTCCTGGGCGCGTTGCTCGGCATCGCCTCGCTCAACCACTACTCGATCCTGGCCTGTTATCCGCTCGTCGGGCTGGTCGTGCTCGATTGGGCACGCCGACGCGGCCGCCTCTCTGCACGCCACCTCGCCGCGGCCGCGGCCGGCTGGGCGGTCGCGCTGATGGGTTACCTCTATCTGCCGCTGCGCGCGCGCGCCAACCCGCCGCTCAACTGGGGCGATCCCTCCACTCTTGACCGCCTGCTCTGGGTGCTGACCGGCGGCCAGTTCAAGATCGCCAACGTGCAGGTCTGGCAGGGTTCGCCCCTCGACCGCTTCGGCGGCTGGCTGACTTGGTGGGGCAGCCTCTGGTTCGAGGCCCCCGCCCCGCTTGCGATCGCTCTGGGAGTGGCGCTGCTGGCCGCGGCACTGGCCGGGCTGGTGCTGCTGGCGCGGAGGCGGCCGGCGCTGGGGCTGGGCCTGATGCTCGCCATCGCCGCCACCGCCGTCTTCGCCGTCGGCTACCGCATCCCCGACATCGAACCCTACTTCCTGCCGGCGCTGCCGGCGGCGGCGATCGGCTGGATGCAACTTGGCCAGTGGCTGCTGGCGCGAGCCCGGCTTTCGCCCGGACCGCCGCTGCGCGCCCTGCCGCTGCTGCTGGCATTGCCCGTGGTGATGTTCAACTGGGGCCGGATCGACAAGTCATGGGATCATGGCCCAACCAGCTATGGCGCCAATATCATGGAGGCGCTGCCCGAGCAAGCGGTTGTCATCACCGCCGGCGACAACTCAATCTTCGCCCTCTGGTATCAGCAGATCGGCCTGGGCCGGCGCCCCGACGTCGTCGTCTTCGGCTCCAACTTCATGCACAACGGCTGGTATGCCCGCCACTTCGAGGGCCCCGGCCGCCCCTCCGCCCCGATCCACATCCACGAGCGCCCCGTCCAGACGCTCGACAAGGTTCGCTATTACGATTCACTGACCGAGAACGCCCTGCTGCCGCTGTTTGCCGCCGGCTATCGCGTCTTCGCGACCGAACCGGACCCATTGTATGTCGAATATTTTTCCGCCCGCCCGACCGCGGTCCTGCTAAGCCCCGACTACATCGAGCGCAGCGCCGACGTGCTCCTGCTCCCCCACCCGCTGCTCTACGAGCTGGCGCCTAACCCCGCCCTCGCCGCGAGGACCCGCGCCGAACGCCTGGCAGAAATCCGCCGCTTCTTCAGCCGCCTCGACGGCTTCAACTATCCGTAAATTCTGATTGCTTAAAGCATGCCCAGGTCGAGCTTGGCCGCCTCGCTCATCAGCCCGGTGTGCCAGGGCGGGTCCCAGACCACGTCCACCCGCGCTTCCTTGACCCCGGCCACCATCTCGGCCTTGGTCTGAACCTCGGGCGGCAGCACCCCCGCCGCCGGGCAATTGGGCGCCGTCAGCGTCATCTTGATGTCGACCGACCCGTCCGCGCGCGGCGCAATCTCATAGATCAACCCCAAGTCGTAGATGTTGACCGGGATCTCGGGGTCAAAAATCGTCTTCATCATCTCGACGATGCGCTCGTGCAGCACATTCAGCGCGTCGGGGTTCTGGGCGGGGTCGGTGATATCGGTCATGGAAAAGCCTTTTTAGATTTCATCCACATGCAGCCACGAATGAACACGAATTCTCACCAATAAGAATGAAATTCGTGTCCATTGAATTTCATTCGTGAAAATTCGTGGCTTGTAAACTCTTCACTTCAACAGGTCAATCGCCTTCAGGATCGCCTCGGCCAGCTTGTCGATCTCTTCGCGGGTGTTGTAGAACGCGAACGAGGCGCGGGCCGTGCCCGCCTTCAGGCCCAGCCGCTCCATCAGCGGCATCGCGCAGTGGTGCCCCGTGCGGATCGCCACGCCCTCCTGATCCAGAATCGTCGCCACGTCGCTCGGGTGCGTGCCCTCAACCAGAAACGAGATTACGCTCGCCTTGCACGGCGCCGTGCCGATGATGCGCAGGCCGGGAATCTCGCGCAGCCGGTGCGTTGCGTGCGCCAGCAGCTCCTGCTCATACATCGCGATGTTGCCCATGCCGAGCCCGTTCATGTAGTCAATCGCGGCGCCCAGCGCGACCGCCCCGGCGATGTCGGGCGTGCCCGCCTCGAACTTGTAGGGCAGCGTGTTGAACGTGGTGCCGGCAAAGCTGACGCGATCGATCATGTCACCGCCGCACTGCCAGGGCGGCATCTCCTCGAGCAACTCACGCCGCCCATAAAGCGCGCCGATCCCGCTCGGCCCATAGATTTTGTGTCCCGAGAACACATAAAAGTCCGCCCCCATCGAGGCCACATCCACCGGCAGGTGCGGCACCGCCTGCGCCCCGTCCACCAGCACCCGCGCCCCGTGCGCATGCGCCAGCTCGATGATGTGCCGGATCGGAGTCTGCGTGCCCAGCGCGTTGGAGACGTGCGCGATCGAAACCAGCCGCGTGCGCGGCGTCATCAGCCGCTCCATCTGGTCGAGCAGCAGCACCCCCTGGTCGTTGATCGGCGCCACGCGCAGCGTCGCCCCCACGCGCCGGCAGAGCTGCTGCCACGGCACGATGTTGGCATGATGCTCCATCTCGCTGATCAGAATCTCGTCGCCGGCCTTGATGTTCTCGTATCCCCAGCTCCAGGCGACCAGGTTGATCGCCTCGGTGGCCCCGCGCACGAAGATGATCTCACTCGCCTCGCCCGCCCCCAGAAAGCTCCGCACCTTCTCACGCGCCTGGTCGTGCGCCTCGGTCGCCTCCTGGCTCAGTTGGTGCACCCCGCGATGGATGTTCGCGTAGCTCTCCTCATAAAACCGCCGCAGCGCATCGATCACCTGGCGCGGCTTCTGCGTCGAGGCGGCGTTGTCGAGGTAGACCAGCGGCTTGCCGTGCACCAGCCGGCGCAGGATCGGAAAGTCCGCCCGCGCCTTCTCCACGTCCAGCTCCCAATAGGGCTGGCCGGGCCGGTGGTCGTCGAGGTTGAATGCAAGGCTCATCACAGGGTCTCCAGGGTTTGGCGGGTGCTGAATTTCTCGCCGATCAGCCGGTCCAGTTCGACCCGCACCGGCTCGGGCCGCACCTGCTCGACGATCTGCCGCGCAAAGGCATAAGTCAACATGGCTCGCGCTTCATCGCGCCCGATCCCGCGTGAGCGCAGGTAGAAGGTCGATTCCGCGTCCAGTTGCCCCACCGTCGCGCCGTGCGAGCACTTGACGTCGTCGGCGAAAATTTCAAGCTGGGGCTGGGTGTTGATCGTCGCCGCCTCGCTCAGCAGCAGCGCCTCGTTCTTCTGGTAGGCATCGGTCTTCTGGGCGTCCTGACGCACCAGGATCCGACCCGTGAAGACCCCGCTGGCCCGCCCGTCAAGGATGCCTTTGTAGTGCTCCGAGCTGTGGCAGTGCGGCTGCGCGTGGTCCAGCCGCGAGTGCGTGTCCGCGTGCTGCTCGCCGCCGAGCATGTAAAGCCCGTTGAGCGTCGTCTCGATCCCCTCGCCGCCGAGCACGATGTTGATGTCGCAGCGCGAGACCGCCGCCCCCAGCGTAAAGGCATGCGTGCGCAGGTTGCTCGACCGCCCCTGGCTGGCCTGCAAGGTCTGCATGTGAAATGCAGCCTGGCTCTCGAGCTGGAGCTTGATGTGGTCAAGGTGGGCGTCCTCCTCGACCACCATCTCGGTCACCGCGTTGTGCAGGTAGACCGCCCCCTCGACGCCGCCGAAGCTCTCGATGATCGTCGCCTGCGCCGCGCGCCCCGCCAGCACCAGCGTGCGCGGGTGGATCGCCGTCGGCACCTCACTCCTCCTCGCCAAATGGATGATGTGCAGCGGCCGCTCCAGCACGACGCCCTCAGCCAGGCGCAGGAACGCCCCGTCGCCCAGCCAGGCCGTGTTGAGTGCGACGAAGGGGTGCACCTGCCATTCGGCATGACGGCCCAGATGGCGGCTGACCTCCTCGCCGTGGCGCTCGATCGCCTCGCCCAGCGTCATCAGCTCCGCGCCCGCCGGCAACCCCTCCACGGCCGACAGTCCCGGCGCGAAGATCCCGTCCACGAAAACCAGCCGGTGGGCACCCAGGTCGGGGTAGCTGAGCCGCCCCAACTCGCCGACGACCGCCTCATCGATCGCCGCCGGCTCGGGCGCGTTGAAGCGCGTCGCCTCGATCGGGCCGACGTGGGTGAAGCGCCAGTCCTCGCGCCGGCGGTCGGGCAGGCCTTGGCGCCGGAAGCTCGCCAGCGCCTCGCGCCGCAGCGCCCGCAGCCACTCCGCCCGCGCCCCGAGCAGCCTAGGTTCGAGCCGCTCGAAATCGCCCACGAAATGCTCCAACGCGCCCTGTATTTCCATCGTCGCCATTGAGTATTAACCTCGAAGATTCAGAAGCCACGAATGAACACGAATGGTCACTTCATATTCAGTGTTCATTGGTGGCTGCGTTTGTCGTTCCTCAATTCGTGCAAGTTCGTGTCCATTCGTGGCTGCATGAATTTGCTTTGTGGGCTTAATTCCCTGCGGCGCGGGTGGCCTCGGCTTCGGCATAGCCCTGCGCCTCCAGCTCCAGCGCCAGCTCCTTGCCCCCGCTCTTGACGATCCGCCCGCCCACCAGCACATGGACGTGGTCGGGCACGATGTAGTTGAGCAGCCGCTGGTAGTGCGTGACGACGACGATGCCGCGCTCGGGTCCTCGCAGCTTGTTCACGCCGTCGGCGACGATCCGCAGCGCGTCGATGTCCAGCCCCGAGTCGGTCTCGTCAAGCACCGCCAGCTTCGGCTCGAGCACCGCCATCTGGAAGATTTCGTTGCGCTTCTTCTCGCCGCCGCTGAAGCCCTCGTTGACCGAGCGCTTGAGCAGCCCCTCGTCCATCTTGACCAGCTTCATCTTCTCGCGCACCAGCTTGAGGAAGGCCTCGCTCGACATCTCCCCCTCGCCGCGGTGCTTGCGGATCGCGTTGAGCGCCGCCCGCAAAAAATAGGTGTTGTTGACCCCCGGGATCTCAACCGGATACTGGAACGCCAGGAATACCCCCTCGCGCGCCCGCTCGTCGGCCTCCAACGCCAGCAGGTCGCCGCCGTTGAAGAGCACCTCGCCCCCGGTCACCTCATAGGTCTCGCGCCCAGCCAGCACCTGGGCCAGCGTGGACTTGCCCGAGCCATTGGGTCCCATGATCGCGTGGACCTCGCCGGCGTTCACCGTCAGGTCGATCCCGTGCAGGATCTCCTTGCCCTCGACGCTCGCGTGCAGGTTCTTGATTTCAAGCAGTGCCATCTTGCATCATGCCTTTCTATTCTCTGCTGATCCTCTGTGTCTCTTCCTCTGCGGCCTCGGCGCCTCTGCGTTCAACCCAATCAGCCCACGCTGCCTTCCAGGTTCACCGCCAGCAGCTTCTGCGCCTCGACCGCAAACTCCATCGGCAGCTCGCGGAACACCTCGCGGCAGAAGCCGTTGACGATCATCGAGACCGCGTCCTCCTCGCTGATGCCCCGCTGCTTGAGGTAGAAAATCTGGTCCTCGCCGATCTTGCTGGTCGTCGCCTCGTGCTCCATCGTCGCCGTGCTGTTGCGGATGTCGATGTAGGGGAAGGTGTGCGCCCCGCAGCGGTCGCCGATCAGCATCGAGTCGCACTGGCTGTGGTTGCGCGCCCCCTCGGCCTTCTTCATCACCTGCACCAGCCCCCGATAGGTGTTCTGCCCCGTGCCCGCGCTGATCCCCTTGCTGACGATCGTCGAGCTCGTGTTCCTGCCGATGTGGATCATCTTGGTGCCGGTGTCGGCCTGCTGCTTCATCTTGGTGAGCGCCACCGAGTAAAACTCGCCCACCGAGTCGTCGCCCAGCAGGACGACGCTCGGATATTTCCAGGTGATCGCCGAGCCGGTCTCCACCTGCGTCCAACTGATCTTGGCGCCGCGCCCGCGACAGATGCCGCGCTTGGTGACGAAATTATAAATCCCGCCGCGCCCCTCCTCGTCGCCGGGATACCAATTCTGGACCGTCGAATACTTGATCGTCGCCCCCTCCATCGCCACCAGCTCCACCACCGCCGCGTGCAGTTGGTTCTCGTCGCGCTGGGGCGCCGTGCAGCCTTCCAGGTAGCTCACGTAACCCCCCTCGTCGGCCACCAGCAGCGTGCGCTCGAATTGCCCCGTGTTGCGCGCGTTGATCCGGAAGTAGGTCGACAGCTCCATCGGGCAGCGCACGCCCTTGGGGATGTAGCAGAACGAGCCGTCGCTGAAGACCGCCGCGTTGAGCGCCGCGTAATAGTTATCCGTGTGCGGCACCACCGAGCCCAGATACTTGCGCACCAGCTCGGGGTGCTCCTTGATGGCGTCGCTCATCGAACAAAAAATGATCCCCTTGGCCTCCAGCTCCGCCTTGAAGGTCGTCGTCACCGAGACCGAGTCAAAGACCGCATCCACCGCCACCCCCGCCAGCAGCTTCTGCTCCTCCAGCGGAATGCCCAGCTTCTCATAGGTCTCCAGCAGCTTCGGGTCGACCTCCTCCAGGCTCTTGGGTCCTTCCTTCGCCTTGGGCGCCGAGAAGTAACTGATCGCCTGAAAATCGATCTTCGGGTAGTGCACGTTGGGCCACTGCGGCTCCACCATCGTCTGCCAGTGGCGCAAAGCCTTCAGCCGCCACTCCAGCATCCACTCCGGCTCCCCCTTGCGGCGCGAGATCTCCGCCACTACGCCCTCGTCCAGGCCCGGCGCCAGCGTGTCCTGCTCAATGTCGGTCTCAAAGCCCCACTTGTATTGCTGGGCCGCGTATTCATGGATCGGTGAGGTTGTGGTGTCGATATCGGCCATCTCTATTTCCCCTGTTTTCCTTCACATGCCGTTTCAGCCCCCGTCGCGCTCAGCTCCGGGCGCAGCATCTCCGCCAGCGTGATCGCGTCGAGCGCCCCATGGATCGCCTCGTTGATCCGCTGCCAACTGATGCGCACCGGGCAGAGGCTGCGCACCCCGCAGCGGCCGTCGCCGTTGTTGCTGGTGCAGGCCGTGATCGCAATCGGCCCCTCCAGCGCCTGAATGATCTCCGAGACCCGCAGCTCCTCGGCCGGCCGCACCAGGTGATACCCCCCCTTGGTGCCGCGCTGAGAGACCAGCAGCCCCCCGCGCGCCAGCGCCTTCAATATCTTGCTCACCATCGGCAGCGGCAACCCGCTCTGGCGCGCCAGGTCGCGCGCATTATGCACCGTCTCGAGCCGCCCCGCCGACATCTGGCCCAGCAGCACGATCCCGTAATCGGTGATTTTCGTCAGTCGAATCATCCCGCGCCCCAATCAGGACCTATCCGGTACTCATTCCGCTTCCAATCTACAGAGCATCGGTCGGCGACGCAAGCTTTAAATGACACTAAAAAGGTCCTGTATCCAGCCACAGCCGATTTTTCATCAATAGGTAGGTCGGGTCTCCGACCCGACATGGCCTCCAATGTCGGCTTGAAGAACCCACCCACCCTCAGGCGAAATAAATGTTGCCTGTCTGATCCATGTCGAGCACTTCGATGGTATTGCCGGCGGGGTCCCTGATGTAGGTCGAGCGCGTCTGGTCGCGGTGGAGCTTGAGCGGCCCAAACCGCACCGCTTCATGACTGGCCAGCGCGATGTGCGGCGGGTGCTGCGCCGGGATCACCAGCGCCAGCTGCATGTTCTGGAATTCAAGCAGCGCCCAGGTCTCGTCCTGATAGCGCACCTGACAGCGAAAATTTTCGGTATAAAACTTCACCGACGCCCCGACGTCATCCACCGAGATCGCCACGTGATGCACCGTGTCCAGTGGCCCAGGCTGTTGCGTCATGTTGCTCCCTCCGATATGGCCTGCCTACTATCTTAGCGACAGGCTGCGGAGGGACGGGTAATTTTTGCGGCCGATTCAGGAATACTTGCGGTGCAGCTGCTGGAGTTCCATCACAAAGCTGCTGACCTTGAAGGAGAGCTGGACCAGCTCCTGCAGGTTGCGGGCGTTGGGGTCGGCATCGGTGGCGCGGGCGGCCAGCAGTTGCAGCCGACCCTGGATTGCCGACAATGGCTGGCTCAGCTCGTGCAGGTGCTCGCGCGTGCGCAGCGAGAGCTGGGCCACCTCCGCCCGCGACTGCTCAAAAACGCTCAATTCGGCCAAACGCACCAACGTATCGAGCTGGCGCACCAAAAACGATTCCGGATCGTGGGCCATCACGACCCCGTCCAGCCCCTCCGCGGCCAGCGCGGCCCGCTCGGCCGACTCCAGCGGCACGTGCGCCACGCCCACCAGCGCCGGCCGGTTCTGCGGCGGAATTGCCGCGCGCAGCCGCCCGAACCGCTCACTCCACGTCTCGTCCAGAGCCTTGATCTCGAGCAGCACCATCAACAGCGGATAGGCGCGGCAGAACGGCAGCGCCTGCTCGGGCGAGCGCGTATGCAGCACCACGATCCCGCGCGCGCTCAAGTCCAGCGGCCAAGGTGCCGACTCCGAACCATCCTGCGACACATATAATACGTAGTGACTCATCGCGGCTCCTGCCCATCTGCGCCGGGTTGCCCGAGTTGGCCGGATTGCACGGCTCGGCGGATGCGGTTTCCGCCCCTCTACGACCCGTTCTCCCCGCTCCCTTATCGTCCAGATGCGCATTGTGCTTTAAATTCCATCCTGAATCAATCACGCGATATGAGTTAAAATCATTTTTTTCGGCGGCTGCGGGGCCGCCCCTGAGAGGATGATATGGTCAGGCCGGTCTGGCTGCACGAACTTGAGGTGACTCCGGCACGCGCACGCGCGATTCAGGAGGAGGCCCGCACGCGGGTGCTCACCCTCGACAGCGACCCTGCCTTTCACCCCCCTGCGCGGCTGGCGGCGGTCGACGTCGGTTACGACCGCGCCAGCAACCGCTGCACCGCCGCCCTTGTGCTGTGGGACGTCGCGGCCGGGGCGCCGCTCGCCGAATGGGTCCACGTCGAGCCCTCGCGCTTCCCCTACGTCCCCGGCCTGCTCACCTTCCGTGAGTTGCCGCCCCTGCTGCCGCTCCTCGAACGGCTCGCCGAGCCGCCCGAGCTGCTCCTCTGCGACGGCCAGGGCATCGCCCATCCGCGCCGCATCGGATTGGCCAGCCATTTGGGGCTCGTCTTCGATCTGCCCACCCTGGGCTGGGCGAAGTCACGCCTGATCGGTGAGTATCGCGAGCCCCCCCGCCGTCGCGGGGCCGCGACCCCCCTGATGGATGGCGGGGAACAGATCGGCTGGGCCCTGCGCTCGCGTGCCGGCTGCCGCCTGACCTTTGTTTCGCCCGGCCATCGCATCTCGCTGGCTCGCTCGCTCGAACTGGCCCGCTCGCTGATGGGCCCCTGCCGCCTGAGCGAGCCCGCCCGCCGCGCCCACCACCTGACCACCCACCACGCACGCGGTTAGACATCCGGCTGCCGACACACAGGCCATGATTCATCAGATCGAAAGAGATGTTCACGAAAGGCACGAGGGATCACGAAAATGAACCTGGCCCCCGGCGATGCTCCTCATTCTTGTTATCCTGCGAAGATTCTTCCGCCCCTTCAGGGCTCGGATGTTTGGGCACCTTCACCGGGGGTGCTGGGTTTTTGCTGAAAATGGGCAGGAAATCAGTCCCCGTCAGCCAACCCCCAACTACTTGCTGTCGCCCCTTCGGGGCTGGGTTATTGACTGAATGGGATGGAATCAACCCGCGGCTGTCAATCCCAACCTCCGAGCCAGTCCAGGCTTGATGATCACTTTGCGCTTCCTCTGCGTCCTCTGCGCCTTTGCGGTTCAATTTGATTTGATTGCGGCCGAAGGCTGCGCCAGGTGTTTCGTGAATGACACCCAGTCTTGAAGGATAGGGGCCACATCCATATTACACACGCCCATTTTCGAGCTAGCCAAACGGCAGCGGGACCGCTTAAATGGTGGGTTCAGGCCCCCGCCGGGGCCGCGCCGATACACCCCTGAGGATTCCGGCCAGCATGACTTCCCAGCGCCCCCGTCGCCTCGAACTCGGACTCAAGCCCGCCGTCGCCGACGCCCACGGCCAGCAGGTCGCCCGCGCCGCCCGCGCCCACCTTGATCTGCCCCCGCTGGCCGTGCGCACCCGCGAGATCTTCACCATCGACGCCGCGCTGACCGACGATGAGATGGCCCGCGTCGCCCGCGAGCTGACCGACCCCGTCATCCAGCTCGCCGGCACCCCGCGCCTGGAGCCCGACGAGCCCTTTGACTGGATGGTCATTGTCGGCTTCAAGCCCGGCGTGACCGACAACATCGGCCGCACCGCCCGCGCCGCCCTCGCCGACATCCTCGGCCGCAAGCTGGCCGCCGACGAGGCCGTCTACACCGCCCGCGCCTATCTGCTGCGTGGCGCCGGCCTCACCCGCGCCCACGCCCAGGCGCTCGCCGAGGGCCTGCTCGCCAACACCCTCGTCGAGACCATTGAGATCCTCTCGCCCGGGGACTGGGCCGCCGGCAAGCCCGAGATCCACGTCCCGCGCGTGGCCGGCCGCGCCGAGGCCCGCGTCGAGCGCGTCGACCTGACCGGCAGCGACGCCGAGCTCGAGCGCATCAGTGCCGAGCGCACGCTCTCGCTTTCACTCAACGAAATGCGCGCCATCCGCGACCACTTCGCCGCCCCCCGCCCCGAGCGTCTGGCCGAGGGACTCGACGCCCGCCCCACCGACCTGGAACTCGAGACGCTGGCCCAGACCTGGAGCGAACACTGCAAGCACAAGATCTTCGACGCCGTCATCGACTATGAGGACGAGCGCGGCCAACGCCGCCGCATCGATTCGCTCTTCAAGAACCGCGTCAAGGCCGCCACCGCCGAGGTCGCCAAGCGCCGCCCCTGGCTCGTCTCGGTCTTCCACGACAACGCCGGCGTGATCGACTTCAACGAGCGGCTCGACCTGGTCTACAAGGTCGAGACCCACAACAGCCCCTCCGCGCTCGAACCCTACGGCGGCGCGATGACCGGCATCGTCGGCTGCAACCGCGACCCACTCGGCACCGGCATGGGCGCCGAGCTGCTGATCAACGTCTGGGGCTACTGCTTCGCGCCGCCCTCGCTGCCGGCCGCGCTGGTGCCCGAGGGGGCGCTCCACCCGCGCCGCATCCGCGACGGCGTCCACCACGGCGTCATCGACGGCGGCAACCAATCCGGCATCCCCTATGGCGTCGGCTGGGAATTCTTTGACGACCGCTACATGGCCAAGCCGCTGGTCTATTGCGGCACCGTCGGCCTGCTGCCCAAGCGCCTGCCCGACGGCCGCCCCGCGGCGGTCAAATCCCCCCGCGCCGGCGACCTCGTCGTCATGGCCGGCGGCCGCATCGGCAAGGACGGCATCCACGGCGCCACCTTCAGCAGCGTCGAACTGCACGCCGACTCCCCCGTCCAGGCCGTCCAGATCGGCGACCCGATCACCCAGAAGAAGCTCTCCGACTTCCTGCTTGAGGCGCGCGACGCCGGCCTTTACTCCGCCGTCACCGACAACGGCGCGGGCGGCCTGGCCAGCTCCGTCGGCGAGATGGCCCAGGCCACCGGCGGCGCCGAGATCGACCTCGCACACGCCCCGCTCAAGTACGAGGGCCTCCAGCCCTGGGAAATCTGGCTCAGCGAGGCCCAGGAGCGGATGACCTTCGCCGTGCCGCCCGCCAACATTGACGCCCTGCGCGAGCTCGCCCGCCGGCGCGACGTCGAGCTCTCCGTCCTCGGCCAGTTCAATGATTCCGGCCGCCTGACGCTGCGCCACAACGGCGCCATCGCCGGCCAGCTCGAAATGGAGTTCCTCCACGGCGGCTGTCCGCGCTACGAGCTGCGCGCCAAATGGAACCCGCCCACGTTCGACCCGCCGGCGCTCCCCTCGCCCGCGGCCGACCTGACCGGCGACCTGATCGCGCTCATGTCGCGCCTCAACCTGGCCAGCAACGAGTCGCGCGCCCGCCAGTACGACCACGAGGTCAAGGGCCGCACCGTCGTCAAGCCCTGGATCGGCGTCGACCGCGACGTCCCCTCCGACGCCACCGTCTTCCTCGCCGAATACGGCGGCCGCGAGGGCATCGTTCTTTCGCGCGGCTTCAACAGCCACTACAGCGACCTGGACTGCTACCACATGATGGGCTGCGCGATCGACGAGGCCATCCGCCGCATCCTCGCCGTCGGCGGCCGCCTCGACTACATCGCCGGCCTCGACAATTTCTGCTGGCCCGATCCCGTCGAGTCCGCCGTCACCCCCGACGGCCCATACAAGCTCGCCCAGCTGGTGCGCGCCAATGACGGGCTCTACGATTACTGCGTGGCCTTCGGCGTGCCGCTGATCTCGGGCAAGGACTCGATGAAGAACGACTCCACCCGCGGCGGGCGCAAGGTCTCCGTCCCCCCCTCGGTGCTCTTCTCGGCGATCGGCCGCATCGACGACATCGCCGGCGCCCTCACCCTCGAGGCCAAGGCCCCCGGCGACCTGGTCTACGTCATCGGCGCCACCCGCGCCGAGCTGGGCGGCAGCGAATATGCCTGGCTCGCCAGCGAGCGCGCCGGCCGCGGCTGGGATGAACGCCCGACCATCGGTGGGCAGGTGCCCAGGGTCGATCCCGACACCGCCTGGACCACCTATCAGGCCGTCGAAGGCGCCGCGCGCGCGGGCCTGCTCCGCTCGCTGCACGCCCCCGCCCTCGGCGGACTGGCGGCCGGCTTCTCCAAGGTCGCAATGGGCGGCGGGCTCGGCCTCCAGCTTCGGCTGGACGCGATCCCGACCACCGGCGAGCTCAGCCCGGCCGAGCTGCTGTTCTCCGAAACGGCCGCCCGCTTCATCGCGACGGTCGCCCCCGAACGCGCCGCCGACTTTGAAGCCGCCCTGGCCGGCGTGCCGCTGGGCCGAGTGGGCGTGGTCACTGCCGGGGCGACTCTCGCCGCGACCGACCGCGACCGCCCGCTGCTGGACGCCCCGCTGGCCCAGCTCAAGCAGGCTTGGCAGTCGGCGCTGGCCGAGTAGCGGCCGCGCGGCCAGAATCAACCGCAGCTTAGTGTCAAGTCATGCTTGAAAGGTCGCGATCAAACTAACCCCTCCACCCGCGGCTTCACTGGACGAGGCGCCGGTGGTGCTGGTTCGTTTGGATTGCCGCAGGGATCGCATTTGCCCTGTAAGGGCAACCCAGTTCAAAAGCCCAAGGTGGAGCGTAGCGCAACCTTGGGGCTGCCGGCCCGAGATGAACAGAGCCCTGAAAGGGCGACCCAGTGGCCACCGCTGGGCCGCCCTTTCAGGGCTTGGATGATCATCGACCCGAGACCCGGGGTTTCGCTGCGCTCCACCCCGGGCTTCTGAACTGGCTCGCCCCTTCAGGGCGAATTTTCACGCCCACGGCGCATCCGCAAGCTCCGTCGGGTATATGACCTTGAGAACCCTAAGGGTTTTATTGTCACCAGAACAGTTCTCAAAAGTAACCAGCGCGATCTGACGGCTGCGAGCAGCGGCCAGGATATCCCGCAGTGCTCGGAATAGCGATGCTATGCCTGCGCTGCCGGAAGTCCTTGACCTTGCTCTCGCTCGACATCTCATCACTGCTTCTTTCCGAGAAATGCCTTAGAACCCGTTCAAGCTGTCCATCTCGAGCCCGAGCTGCCGGAAGTAGTAACCTGTCAGCTCGTCCAGCTCGGTGATGATCTCGAAGAAGTCGGTCAGCACATTCACCAGGTCAAGCTGGGTGCGATACTGGTTGGTGCGGGCCTGCAGCAGGTTGTCGATCGTATCCACCCCGTCGGCGTAATCGCGCATTTTCTGATCAAAAACGTTGCGCCGCAACACCAGGCTCGCCTGCAGCTCCTGGCTTTGCTCCCGGTAACTGGCCGCCTGCGCATACTTGCGGTCGATCAGGTTGTAAACCTGCTGCCGCCGCCGCTCGATCAGCGCCTCATACTTCTTGACCTCGGCCTCGGCGCGCTGGTCTGCCAGCCGCAGCAGCTTGGGATCGATCAGCCGCATGTTCAGGCCAACGCCGACTTCGTATCCGCGCGGCAGCGCCGGGTCGCCATCGCGCTCAAAATCATAGCGGCCGAACAGCGAGCCGAAGATGTCCCACTTGCCCCTCGCGGCCAGCTCACGCTTCAGCTCCGAGTTCTGGCGCGCATTGGCCAGCACCCGAATCTCCGCATCGTTCTCCAGCGCCTCCACGATCAGCTGCTCGACCGGACCCGCCAGGTAGCTGCTGCCGTAGTAGTCCTCCGCATAGAGGTTGTAATCGGCGATCTCCTCCAGCGGCAACACCGACAGCCCGATCTGGTCGAGCAACTGCACCCGCATCGAGTTGATCAGACCGTTCGTCTGCACCAGTTGGGACTGGTAATTCTGGATCGCATCGATGATTTGATTGCGGTCGGCGGGGTTCTGTTGCGCCCGTGGCCAGTCGAGGACCTCCCGCAACTGCTCGATGACCCCCTGCGTCGTGTCGCGTTCGTCGCGCCGCCGCTGGAGCCAAAAGAAAACTTCCTGCGCATACTGGATCGTCTCGCGCACCCGCTCGATGTAATCCAGACGCGCATCATATAGCTCGTTTTCCTCGAAACTGCGCGCGGTGATCCGGTTAAGCGAAGTATAGGAACCCAGCAACGGCAGCCGAATTTCGCCATCAACAAACGGGTTGGCCTCATAGTCTCCCTCGCCCAGCCCCTGCAGGTAACCCATCCCCGCACTGAAGGTCTTGCCGTCGAAGGTTTCCTTGCGCATCCCCACCCGCGAGCGCGCATAGTATTCACGGTCCCGGCGGCGGTGGCCCCGGCTGTCGAGGTAGGTGATCTCATCGCGCGTGACGCGCCCGTCGGCCAGCAGCGGCGTGAACTGGCTCAGGTTGCGCTCGAAGTGCAGGTAGGCGATCTCGCGCGCGTGCATGTCATGCAGGGCCGCCGCGATCCGCTGGTTGTAATGGTAGGTCAGCGGGATGATCGTCTCCAGCGTCACCAGCGTCCCCTCCTCCCCCAGCAGGTCCTCAATAGAAAGACCTGGTGTTTCCCAGGGTGCGCGCGGGGGTTGCTCGACCACCGGTGCCTCGGCAGCCACCGCCCCCCACCCCGCCAACAGCCAGAACCCGGCGCCCGGCACAACTCTTAAAAATCGGTATAAACAACCATTACGCATGAGACGATCCTTCACCTTCGCCGCCACCGTGTGGAAATTCTTCGGGGAATCATAAAGGCCCGCCCCGACCCCGGCCACCAATATTTTCCCCCGTGCCCCCGTTCCCCTGCCGGAATCCTTTTCTTCGCCCCCGGATCATGATAAGAAAAGGGTTGGGCCGGGCGGCACCGCCGGCTGGCACCCTATGGGATGGATTTCATGGCCCTCGCCCACGGGACTTCCAATCAAAACCGCTTGCCCCTGGTCTGGCGGCGTCGGCTGCGCCTGGCGCTGCTGGTGGCCTGCCTGCTGGCCGGCCTGGCGCTTGCGGCGATGGCCCGCTACCGCGAGGATGACACCTACCGCTATTGGGCCGTCGGCTATCAGGCGCTGGCCCCGCTGATTGAACCCACCCAAGCCTGGTCCCACCGCTGGGTGCTGACCATCGGCAAGCTCGATTCGCTTTGGGAGGCCGAGGCCGACAACATGCGGCTGCGCCGTGAGCTCACTCGCGCCCGCCTCGAGTTGGACCTGCTCGGCGAGCAACTCGGCCGCCTCGAGCGCCTCTCCGGCATGGGCACCTGGTCCGCCCCCCCCGGCCTGCAGTTCCTCCCGGCGGACGTCACCGGCGTCCTGACCGGCGATGACGGCATGCTGCTGGTGATCAACCGCGGCCGTGCCGATGGAATCCGCCTGCGCGATCCGGTCGTCGCACTCGACGGCCTTGTTGGCATCGTCCGCGCCACCAGCGAATTCAGCTCCCAGGTCCAGGCCATCACCGATTCCATGAGCGTCGTCGGCGCCGCCACCATCGATACCCGCGCCCGCGGCGCGATCTATGGCCGCGGCCGCAACCAGCCGCTCGAGTTCCTCCCCGAAAACGAGGCCGTCCAGTTCGAGCTCGGCTCCAGCCTGATCAGCTCGGGCTTCGACAACAGCAGCTTCCCCAAGGGGCTCACCATCGGCACCATCACCGATCGCGATTTCAACCTCTACGGCATCCCCGTGGGGTTGGTGCGCTCGGCCGTCCAGTTCGAGACGCTCGAGGAGGTGCTGGTCATCCTGCCCGAGGCGCGCATGCGCGGCCTGGACCTGCCTTCCACCACCACCTTGGGTCTGTTCACAATTTCAATGCCCAACACCTTCTTTGAGGATCAGCCCGCCTCGCCAACGCTGGCGCTGGGGGACGAGGGCAGCTCCCCTGCGTTGGCGCTGCTCGACGGCTCCAGCTCCCCACCGCTGGCGCTCCTCGACGGCGCCACCTCGCCCATGCTCGCCGCCGACGATGCGACCACGACCACCACGGAGGCCGCCCGATGATCCGTATGCTGCTGCTGGCGATCGCCTACCTGATTCCCGCGCTGCTGCTCGAGGTTGCGATTCTGCCCCAGGCCCAACTGCTGCTGCCCGATGACTCCCAGACGCTGCTGCAACCCCGCCTGCTGGCGCTGGGCGCGATCCTCATCGGCTTGCTGCGCGGCGAGCTCCCGGGCATGCTGATGGGACTGGCCGGCGCCCTCCTTGCCGGCTTTGCCCTCCGCCCCGACCGGCTCGGCGCCACCGTCATCGGCTTTGTCCTGGTCGGCTATCTGGCCGGTCAGCTCGCGCGCCATTTCATTCTCACCGGCTGGCTCTTCCGCGCCTTCGTCATCTTCTTCCTCCTGCTGGTCGAGCGCCTGGCCTTTAACGCCACCATGTGGTTCTTCTGGCGCAACGTGGAGTTGAGCCTCCCGTGGTCGACGCTGATCTGGACCGCCCTGGCCGGCACCATGCTCTATCGCCTCCTGTTGCGCATCAAGCGTCCGCTCTACATGATGGAGGCCGAGGAGGAGCTGGCCCTCGGCAGGTCATCCTCGTGACCGCCCCCGACGCCACCCCGCGCCGCTGCCCGATCTGTCACGCCTCCTTCATCCCCCTCTTCGAGCAGGAGGACCGGCTCCACCACATTCCCGGCCGCTGGACGGTGGTCGAGTGCGCCGGTTGCCGCCTGGTCAGCCACGAGCCCTTCCCCCGGCCCCACGAGCTGGCCCGCCTTTATCCCGACGACTATTATGCCTATCTGACGCCGGCCGCCCCGGCCCGCCCCGGCGGCATCGCCCAGCGTTTGCGCCATTGGCTCGATGAGGTCCATCTGGACCTGCGCCGCCCCCCCTGGCCGCTGCGCCTGCTCGTCTGGCCGCTGCTGCTCCACAAATCAATTTACGGCTACGCCCGCCATCTGCGCCACCTGCCGCGCGGCCGCCTGCTCGACGTCGGCTGCGGCGACGGCGCCTTCCTGCTCAAGGCCCGCCGGATGGGCTTCGCCGTCGAGGGCCTGGAGCCCGGCGCCCCGCCCAATCACGCGCTCGACGCCGCCGGCATCGCCCTGCACCGCGTCACCCTCGCCGAGCTGGCCGATCGCGACGGCGCCTTTGACGTCATCACCCTCAACCACGTCTTCGAGCACCTGCCCGACCCCGAGGCCGCGCTGGCGCGCCTGCGCGGGCTGCTGGGGCCCGCAGGACGGCTGCTGGTGCGGATGCCTCGCACCGACCACTTCCTCTGGCGGCGCTGGCGCGGCCACTGGTTCGGCCTCGAGCTGCCCCGCCACCTCTATCTCTACAATCCCGCCAATTTCACCTGCCTCGCCCGCCGCTGCGGCCTGCGCGTCACATCCATCGAGTCCGAGATGCTGCCCGTCCACCTGCAATGGACGCTCAAGTCCCGCCTCTTCGGTCGCCGCTTCGACACGCCCCACTGGCTCGACCACCCGCTGGTCGGCTGGGCGCTGACCCCGGTCTGCGCCATCCTCAAGCGCCTCGGCCACGCCGATGCGATGGCCGTCTGGCTGACGCCCGATCATTGACAGTCCCCGCCGGCTCGCTCAAAATGTGGCGTCCTGTCAGCAGAGCGAACCCAATGCGGAGGCGGATGCGATGCGGATGGCAATCTTGTTACTGGCCCTGTTCGTGGCCCTGGCCACCCCCTCATGGGCGCAACAACGCCCCAACATCCTCTGGCTGACCTTCGAGGATGCCGGACCCGAGCTCGGCTGCTACGGCGAGCCCCACGCCCAGACCCCGCGCATGGACGCCCTGGCCGCCGAAGGCGTCCGCTTTGATCATGCCTACGCCAACGCCGCCGTCTGCGCCCCCGCCCGCACCACCATCATCACCGGCATGTATGCCCCCAGCTATGGCGCCCACTCGATGCGCACCCGCGTGGCGCTGCAGCCCCCCGTCGCGCCCTTCACCATCTGGCTGCGCCAGGCCGGCTACTACTGCACCAACAACTCCAAGACCGACTATCAGTTCGAACCCCCGGCCGAAGCCTGGGACCAAAACGACCGCCGGGCCCACTGGCGCAACCGCCCCTCCCCCGAGACCCCCTTCTTCGCCGTCTTCAACTTCACCGAGAGCCATGAGAGCGGCATCCAACGCCAATACGAGCTGCGCCAGGAGAACCCCGCCAACCGCATCGTCGCCGCCGACCGCGTCGACCTGCCCCCCTTCTACCCCGACACCCCGACCACCCGCGAGGCCTGGGCCGCCTATCTCGACACCATCGCCCTGGTCGACCGCCGTGTCGGCGAGGTGCTCGACCAGCTTGAGGAGGATGGCCTCGCCGACAACACCATCGTCTTTGTCTTCGGCGACCACGGCGCCGGCCTGCCCCGCTCCAAGCGCGAAAGCAGCCGCTCGGGCCACCGCGTCCCGTTGCTGGTGCGCTGGCCCGGCCAGATATCGCCCGGCACGGTCAGCCAGGAGCTGGTCAGCTTCGTCGACCTCGCCCCCACAGTGCTGGGCTTGGCTGGGGTGGCGATCCCCGACCACATGCAGGGAGCTCCCTTCCTCGGCCCGCGCCGTCGCCCCACCGCGCCGCAGGTCTGGGGCTTCGAGGACCGCCGCGACGAGCGCAGCGACGTCAGCCGCTCCGTCTTCGGCCCGCGTTTCCATTACATCCGCAACTACGAGCCCTGGCGCCCCTACTACCAGCGCATCGGCTACCGCGATACCAAGGTCATGATGCTTGAAATCCTGCGCCTGCGCGCGGCCGGCGAGCTGACCGGCCCCGCCGCCCATCGCTGGGACGCCCCCACCAAGCCCGCCGAGGAACTCTACGACATGACGGCCGACCCCCATGAGGTCGTCAACCTGGTCGGCGATCCCGCCTTCACCGATGAACTCGAGCGCCTGCGCGCGCTGGAGGCCCGCCTCATGATCGAGCACGCCGACCTGGGGCTGGTCCCCGAGGCCCTGCTCTCGGACTGGGTCGAGCGCCCGCGCCCCCCCGCCACGCTGGAACGCCTGCGCGAGGCCAAGCTGCTGTCCAGCCAAGGTCCCTCGGCCGTGCCCGCCCTCGTAGTCGCCACCAGTGACGATGAGGCCGCCATCCGCGCCGTGGCCTGCGAGGGGTTGGGCGTCGTGGCCGCCCGCGCCGATGACGCCGCCGCCGCACGCCTCTCCGCCGCCCTGGCCGACCCCGCCTCGATCGTGCGCGTCACGGCCGCCGATGCCCTGCTGCGGCTGGACCGCGACGCCGACCGCGCACTCGCCGAGATCGAGCGCGGCCTGAGCGACCCCAACGGCCTCGTCCGCATGCGTGCGGCCCAGTCGATCGCCCCGCTCGGCGAGCGCGCCCGCCCCCTGCTGCCGGTCATCCGCGCCGAGGCCGAACTCGAGCGCAACACCGGCAACCTCGCCGGCGAGGGTTGGGTCCTCGAGCGCACCAACCCCTACGTCGGCCGTCTGCTGCAGGATGCGCTGGCATCGCTGGAGTAAAGCGCCTCACCCAATATCCGCCTCAGCGGTATGTGTTTGGCGAGGCGGCCGGGAAATGCGCCAGTATTCCACCCTGAAAGGGTGGTCACAGTTTGAAGAGCCCAGGGTGAGCGAAGCGTGACCCTGGGTTGCGGACGTCAAAAATCCGAGCCCTGAAAGGGCTTGGATGATCATCAACTAAAGACCCAGGGTTTCGCTTCGCTCCACCCTGGGCTTCTTGACTGCCGCTGCCCCTTCAGGGCAGCAGAAGCAATCCGTGAGGATACCAGCGCCACTGCCTCGCAAAAATACATGTTTTCAGCGAGGCTCAAACCACATCCGAAAGGCTTGTTTGGTCATGTCCATTTCCCGCACTTTCTGCCTGCTGCTGATCGCCGCCCTGGCGCTCGGCCTCCAGTCAACGGCGCGCGCCGCCGAAACCCCGGTCTTCCCCAAGCCCCAGCGATTCGAAAAGAGCATGCTCGCCTTCGATGAGCAGGATCGCCAGTCGCCTCCCCCCAGCGGCGCCATCGTCTGCACCGGCAGCTCCAGCATGCTGAGGTGGCATGGCGACATCGTCGAGGACCTCGCGCCGCTGACCGTCCTCCCGCGCGCCTTCGGCGGCAGCACGATCAACGACCTGCTGCACTTCGCCGACCGCGCCGTCATCCGCTATAACCCCCGCGCGGTCGTCGTCTATGAGGGCGACAATGACGTCTGGAACAAGATTCCGGCAGAGCAGATTCTCGACACCTTCCGCGCCTTCGTCCGTCGCGTCCACAACGAACTGCCCGAGGTCCGCTTCTACATCATGTCGATCAAGCCCAGCATCCGGCGCTGGGAGCTCTGGCCCGCCATGGAGGAAACCAACGCCCTGCTGGAGGCCTGGTGTGCCGAGCACGACTTCCTCACCTACGTCGATGTGGCCGGGCCGATGCTCGCCTACGAGGGAATCCTGACCCGACTCTTCGTCGCCGACAAGCTCCACATGAGCCGCGCCGGCTACGATATCTGGCGCGATACCCTGCGCCCGGTCCTGCTCGCTGCCGAGCTTGAGGCCGAGTCGCAGGTCGTCTACCCCGAACCGCCCCAACCCGCCGAGCCTGCGGCCGCCCCCATCGTGGCGCCGCCCGTGGCCGCGCCCGCGTCCTGAACCAGCACGGGCACAAACGGGAAAATCCCCGCCGGATGTGAGTCCGGCGGGGATTTTCTTTGAGGAGGAAGGAGAACCGTTTCCGGTTTGAGAAACCCAGCGGTTCTGGCTCGGTTCCACTGGGTTGGGGCTCAGAGCGAATCGGTCTGGCTTAACCGATTCAGCTATCAGACCCGTTGCGCCCACCGGTGGTTTGGTCCGCATCAATATTTTTTTTCACGCTCCGGCCGCGGTCAAACCGCGCCGCCAGGTCCTGCTCCAGCCGACCCGGCCGATACAGCAGCCCGCCCGCCCGCGACAGCCCAACCGCCCCGCGCTGGTCGGGATCGCCGATGCTTTCGCCGCCCAGATAGCGGAAGCTCACGGTTTCCAGCCGTCCGCGGTCTCCCGCCAACAGCCGCTCACTGCGCGCCAGGTTCGGCCGCCGGGTCGAACCGGCTTCGATCGGCTCGGGCCGGCTGGTGGCCACGGCCAGCATCGACATCGAATGGGTGCCCACCAGCGAGGCAAACGGCCACGCCTGGGTCAGCCGCTGATAGAGCGGGGTCTCGCCCCAAATCTGCTCGTCGAGCAGGAAGTCCGATAAGTTGGGCCACGCCTGCGCCGATTGCGGCGACAGCTCGCGCCACCGCTCCTCCGCGCTGAGCGCCCCCAGCCGGCCATGACCCACCACCCCCGTCTGCGCTGCCTCGCGCGCCTTATAAATGGCCAGCAGCAGCGGCTCATCCATCCCCGGCAGCGTCCCCAGCACCGCCGGCGAGGCCGTGTTCAGGTTGACCAAGCCATAAACGACCGCCGCCGTCGGCGTCGTCACCATTTCAAGCCCGCCACGCGTCGGCAGCGGCGGTCGCATCCCCGCCGGGTCGGGCGTTGGTATCCCCGCCGCCGGCACCGGCTCGGGCGCCGCTGGCAGCCGCACCCCGATCCGGAAGCAATCCACCAGCCGCACGTCGAGCTGTTTGGAATCCTCGCTGGCCAGCACCGGCAGTTGCCAAGGCCGTTCGCGCGCCTCGGTCGAACCCTCGCCCCCCGCCGTCACGAACGAACTGCTGACCAGCATCACGTCCAGCGCCGATTGGAATGGCTTGTCGTGGTGCTCCTCCATCGCCTGGAGCGCGAACTGGACCTGCCGCCGCTCCAGCTCCCGCAGCCCCTGGTTGGGTGCAAGCGGGGTCGGCGTGCTCTGGCGGGCGATGTTCAGGCGCGGATCGAGCCGCTGCAGCGAAACCCGCTGCGGCGTCCGCGCCGAGGGATCGTAATCGAAGGCATCCACCACGCGCCCGCGCTTGTCCTTGAGCGTCAGCCGCCCCTCCCCCGCCATCAGGTCCAGCGTCGGGTGCTCGTAAATGATCGCCCCCGGCCCCGACGATACCACCCCGAACACCGTGAACAGCGAGTTGGGCGTCTGGCGCCGCGTCCGGTCCTGCGCATTGTTGAAATCGTCGGTCAGCACCAGGAACCCGCCCGGGGGCAGCGTGCCCACCAGCGGAATCTCGGCCCCCGCCCCCGCCAGCGTCCAGCCATCCAGCGAGAACGACTTCTGCTGGTAGGGGTTGTGCAGCTCCACGAACTGCCCGTCCCGATCCGTCTGCTCGATGCCCAGGAAGCCGATATTATTGGTGCAAATCTCATTGATATACGGGCTCAACTCGACGCCGCGATAAGTCTTCCCCTCCAGCTCCACTTCGGTCGGCACCGGGTCCGCGTCGCGCCGGTCGATCAGGTTGACCACGAACTGACCGATCAACTCGCGCTCCATTTGCGGAAAACGCATCCGCAGGGTCTCGTAGAGCGGCTCGGCCGGGGCCGTGTTGGGGTCCAGTTGCGGCCACCCGCTGATCCGCTCGCCCGCATCCAGCCCCTCCAGCTCAAAGGCGGCATGGCTGACCGACAGCACCGTCAGGTGAGGCTCGAGCGCCCGGTAGAGCCCGCGCGTCATCCCCGGGATCGCCAGCAGCTCGCCCAGTTGGGCATATGGCCGCTCCTCATGGGCCGGCGCCAGCCGCGGGTCCGATGCCGGTGGCACGCCCGCCGTCGCCGAAGTCACCACATCCTCACCCAGTCGACGCGCGACGATCCGCCGCGCCAGCACGTCCGGGCTGGGCCCCGTCAAACCCTTCTCGGCCATCACCGCCGCGATCAGCCGGGCCAGCTCGGTCTCGCTTGGGGCCTGCGCGATCGTCTGCTCCTCGCCCGGCCGGGCCGGCACGATGGCGTTGATGTTCAGCCGCGCCGAAGTATCAAAAACCTGCATCTCGGCCAGCGGGTTGATGGCTGCCGCGCCGCCGCGCCCGGCGCCCGTCAGGCTGGGTTGCGCCGCCAGCTCAAGCTGGATCGGCAGGGCCGCCAGCCGCGCCGTCCGCCCGGCGCTGCTCAGCATCACCGGCGCTACGTCCCCCGCGCCCGTCATGTCCACGCCCGACTCGCCGCCGCTGAAGACCGGAATCTCGCTGGCTGCGGCCATCCGCGTCTGCACCGAGTTCGCCCAGTTGCGCGCCGCCAGCAGGTCGATCCGCGTCAGGTAGCCGAACGTCATGATCAGCAACCCCATCACGGCCAGCAGCGCCACCACGATGATCAGCACCGAGCCGCGCCGTTGCCGGCCGGCCCGCGCGCACAGCGGGGTCATTGTCATGAGTTTCATAGTCTTGCCCTCGGAAAACGCGCGTCCCCGATCACCTGCTCAATGTTGATGATCGTCTCCAATGTCATCGTCTCGACCGGCAGCGCGCCGGCAAAACGCTCGTCGGCCGTCTCCTCGGCCCCCAGCGACAGCCGCACGTAAAGGCTGGCCGGCAGCCGCAGGGGCGGCTGGAGCGCCGCCGGCGTCGTCCCCAGCGGAGCGGCCGGATTGGCCGCGCTCGAATCCCACACATCAACCCAATACTGGTCGGCCGGCGGCTGGTTGGGGTCCCACGCCAGCACATCGAACCCCAGCACGCCAAAGGCCAGCGGCGCGGCCGACACCAGCGGCTCAACACCCTCCCGCTCGATCACCGTCTGGCGCACCAGCACGTTCGGCTCGCCGTCATACTCGGTCACGGCATAGGTGATCGTCTTGCCCAGCAGCTCCGCCGTCGGCGCCGCCGGATAAGTCCGGAAGATCAGGAACGAGCGGCCGTAGCGCACGTCCACATCGACGCCCGCATCGCCCAGGTCCGTGCGGCCGACCCACAACGGCCGCTCGCGCGTGCTGCCGATCACCGCGTGCTGGTCGTCTGCGGCCGCCCCGCCAAGCCGCCGCCCGTCGACAAGATCCTCGTCGACCATCCCGTTGCCGTCGTTGTCGATGCCGTCGCCGCGCCCCAGCAGCTCACGCCGCATGATGAACAGCACGTCGTCCAGCCCCGGATTGAAGTTGCGGTTGATCGAGCGCAGCTCGTCGCTCACCGTGGTCAGGGCCGCCCGCCCGTTGCGCAGCGCATCCAGCCGCTTCTCGGCCGCCTCCTGCGAGCGCACCACCTGAAAATAGGTCATGTAGGCACCCGACATGAACGCCAGCGAGATGACCAGCGCCACCATCAGCTCGGTCAGCGAGAAGCCCCGCCGCCGATCACGGATTGGTCTGGTTGAACCGCAGCTCATAGAGCACATCCTGCGTCGGTCGATATTCCGGGGCGTAACGGATGATCACGCGCGCCACGCCCGGCGCTGCGCGCGGGTCGCTGGGGTCGGCCTCAAACATCAACGAGCGCCCGCTGTAGGAATAGGTCAGCCGCCACTCGCGCGGAAACACGATCGGCTGGGTCGGCTCCGTCAGCATCCGCAACTGGTCGATCAGCCGGTCGTCCAGGTCGTTGTCGCGCCGGATCTCCTCGGCCTTCATCTGCGCCAGCGCCGCCGCCGTCGTCAGCATTTCGGCCTCGCGCTGGGCCTGCAGCATCTGCGGGAACACCAGCGCGATGATCAGCACGCCGGTGGTCATGATCGCCAGCGCCACCAGCACCTCGATCAGCGCGAAACCACGCCCTCCCCTGAACTGGCCGTCTCTGCTTCTCATTGCGTCCCTCACAGCGGACTGAGCGCCGGCGTCAACCGCCGCCCGTGGAAAACCTTGCTCTGCCCCGTCGGCCCATACAGCCGCACCGTCGAGACATCCTTCTCGTCGGCCGGATTCTCCTCGGCGCGCCGCAGCACGATGCTGACGTCGTCGCTGCTGCCGTCCGCGAAGAACCGCACGCTGTGCTGCGGCGATTCGTTCACCAGCGCCCCATAAATGAACTGCTCCACCGCCACCGTCGGGTCAAGCAATTCCGGCCGCGTCACCTTGGGTTGGATCGTCGCCCCCGCCGGGCTGGTCTCGTCAATCCAGAAGTTGCGCCGCGCCAGATCGATCCGCACCGTAAAGGTGCTGTTGTTCGCGATCGCGTAGGATCGCGCCCCCGCAAAGGCCTGCGCCAGCCGACGCGCATTCTGCTCGACCGGCTCGCGATAGCCGATGTGGCGCACCCCGGCCAGGCTCCCCAGCGTCAGGACCATGATGATCAGCACCACGGCCGCCAGCTCCAAGGCCGTGTAGCCCCCGCGCAGGTGGCCATGCAGGTGTCTGAATTTAAACAACTTTGCCGCCTTCCGGACCGCGCCTCGGCTGCCCGCCCCGCGCCGCCCGCCGCCGCGCGCGACCGTTATCGCCTTAACCTTAGCATTCTGAAGGTTAAAGCCTCTCTTGACCTCAAGATATAACCCCGCCCCCCGAGTGTCAATTGAACTTCACCCGCCCCCGGTAGGTCGGCTCTTCGTGCCGACATGAAATGAACGTGACGCGTCGAGCGTGGGCCTGAAGCTGGCCAGCGTCAAACAGCCTCCAAGAGGGGCAAATAGCTCCGGAGTCAGCGGCACGTGATCGCAGTGCCACTCCTGCCCGCTAAACACATTCTTTGGCGCAAACGCCCCCCGGCGCATCGGCCGGGGGGCGCTCTCTACAAGCCACGCAACCCTGTTTAGCACGCCTATTCCTGGCGCGCCTCCAGGGCCTGAATCACGCTGCCGTCGGCCGCCAGCTTCTCGGCCGTCAGCGGCTGGCCCGCCGCGATCGGCAGACGCGCCGACAACTGCCCCTCGTGCAGCGCCGCCTTCAACAGGTAGGCGTCCCCCTCGCGCGTCAGCGTGGCCTCGAGCGGCAGCACCACCTCCTTCTTATGCGGACGCAGCACCGTCACGAACTCGATCGTCTTGGCCTTCTCGGGCGTCGTCGCCGTCAGGTGCCACTCGCGCACCTTGATCCGCTCGCGCGGATTGGGGTCATACTGGTCGGTCTGGCTGAACTTCAGCCCCGCCGGTGCCAGGATGTTGATGTCGCAGTCCACATCCCCCTCGCTGACCTTGAGCTGGTGCTGGTTGCCGATCTCGAACTTGTTGGCCGCGTGCAGCCAGTACTCGTAGCTGGCCGGCTCGGTCGCCTCCAGCCGGTCATAGACCACCACCATCTCGGGCTTGACGAAGATGATCGAGCGGGTGAAGCGCTCCAGCCCCGGGTGGCCCGCCCCCGCCTCGCCCACGACCACGTCCATCGCCGGCGTCGTCTCAAAGGCGATGATCTCCCCCGGACAGTTGGCGGTGTGGCTGTTCTGTCCCTGGCCGCCGTTGATCGTGATGTTGTTGGTCGAGCGCGTCGACCACATCCAGTTGCGGTGGTGATCCGAGCCATAGGTGTCGCGCCGCCCCGTCTGGATCAGCAGCGGCTTGTTGTAGGCGTTCAAAATAAAAGAATTGTTCGCCTCGTAGCCGTGCGACTGCGTGCCGAAGGGGCTGGACTTGAAGATCACCTGCACGTTGTGCGCCGCGTTCATGATCGACGTGTTGAGGTAGGCCTGCCCCGTGCCGGCGAACAGCCGCGAGCCGGGCAGATCCGTCGGCGGCTTCGACTCGACCCCCGTATGCATCCCGCGCACATACCCCACATACCCATCGGCCGGTCGCGGACCGCCCGTCTGCTCGACATACCACTGCCAATATGGGTTCTGCGCCTGGGTTGCCCAGATGGTCATCAGCGGATTGTTGGCCGTGGCCGTGCGGCCGGGGGTCAGGTCGCCAAACCCGCCGCCGACCGTCCCCGGCGGCATCAGATACATCGCATAGTAGCCCGCCTGTGAGAAGAACGGCTTCTCAAACGCATTGATCCCCATCGCCGCGCGCATCACATCGGCCCACCAGGTGAAGCGCGACTGATAGCTTGTCCAATAGGCGCTCCCCTCGTGCCAGCCCCCGTCGGTGTCGCTCCAGACCGGATAGCAGTTGAAGAAGACGTTCATCGCGAACTCGACCCACTTCTCCGCCCCCTCGATCTCGCCCAGGAATGCGATCCCCAACTCGCCCAGCTTGTGCCAGGCCCGGTTCTGGTGGCTGCCGTAGGGCTGCCAGTAGTGGCGCGGGTAAAGGTGGTTGTACATTTCCTCGCCGCGAATCTTCATCAGATCCCGGCAAATCTGGCGCTCTTCCTCGCTCAGCAGCGGATTGATGAAGGTATAGGTTCGCGTGAACAGGTAGTTGTAGGGCATCCCCGCCTCATCGTTGTAGCGGTAGCCGGTGGCGCCCTTGGGGTCCCACTTGGCGCACTCCATCAGGATCCGCCGCGCCAGTTGGCCATACTCCTGGTTGCCGCTGAGCAGCCAGGTGAAGCCCAGCGTCGCGGCCGCATCCAGCGTGCCGACCGTATAGGTGCGGTTGCCCCACCAGATCTTGCGCCACTCCTCGCCTCCCCGCACCGTCCCCTCGGGATACTTCGGCGGCTCGGCGGTCGGAGGCGGGTTCTTCAGCCAGCGCTCGCACCGCGCCACCAGTTGCTCATATTGTTCCTTCTGCGCCCCCTGCGCCGCCTGGCGCAATTGCGGCAACTGCTCGGGCCGGATAAACAGGCGCGGGTGGTTGGGCGGGATCCTCTGAAGCAGTTCGCGCAGCGGCGGCAACGGCATCTCCCGCGCCCCCTCGGCCACGCTGAACTCTCGCGCCTGGCTCCAGCCGGTCGTCTCCCCCTTCGCGTTCTGCCCGCGATAGCGCCAGGCATAAGTTCCCGGCGCGATCGTGACCGCCGGCGTATAGACGTTGCGGTCGCGGACCGAAATTTCATGCACGATCTCGCCAAAGCTCTTGTCTCGGCCGACTTGAATGTGCCAGCGCACGATGCCCGACTGCGGGCGCCAACTGAAGTTGGGCGGGGTCACCGCCACCTGCGCCCCAGCGGCCGGGTGAAAGCCCCACTCCCCCGGCTGGGCCGGCTTCTCGTCCAGGTCAAGCGCCGCCGCGCCCAGCGCCAGCGTGCCGATAATCAAGGCCAGAAAAAAACGTTTCATGATGCACACCTGTGATGAAGTAATCGAACGCCCACCTAGAATCACCCGACCGCCGGCTGATGACAACATTTTTTCGCCCCGCCGCAAAAGATGCTGAGGAAATGGCCAAAGGTCGCAATGGCAGGAAAGGAATCATGATCTTCCAGACCCAAGATGGTGTCACCCGCCCGAAACGTCTCTGCATCGACTTTGCGTTCTGTTCCTGATTCTCAGCGGCCTTTGCAAAAATAGAAGCATCAAGGCCATCCCCACTCCTTGGCCATCTTGGCATCCTGGCGTTCAAATCAATCGAGCCGCCCCCCCTCCCAAACGATTCTGATTGCGCTGGCGCGGCGGGAATCCTTTAATCACCCCAGCACGTCGGCTGGTCCGCCCGCCGGCGCGGCCCATCCCACTGGAGATCACCCACCGACATGACCCCCGAACGCCAGCCCCAGCGCGCGGGCACGCTTTCGATCGTGATTCCCGTCTATAACGAGGAAAAAACGGTGCGCCGCATCGTCGAGGCGGTCCAGTCGGTCACCATCGACTCCATCGACAAGGAAATCGTCGTCGTCAACGACTGTTCGGCCGACGCCACCGCCCGCATCCTCGATGAACTGGCCGCCGAGCACCCCAACCTGCGCGCCTATCACCACGAGGTCAACCGCGGCAAGGGCGCCGCGCTGCGCACCGGCTTCGAAAAATGCACCGGCGACTGGGTCATCATCCAGGACGCCGACCTTGAATATGACCCCGCCGAATACCGCCTCCTGCTCGAGCCGATCCTCATCGGCAAGGCAGACGTCGTCTATGGCTCGCGCTTCCTCGGCGCCGGCGCCCACCGCGTCGTCTACTATTGGCACTACATGGGCAACCGCTTCCTGACCACCCTCTCCAACATGTTCACCAACATCAACCTGACCGACATGGAGACCTGCTACAAGCTCTTCCGCCGCGACGTCCTCCAACGCATCCGCATCGAGGAGGACCGCTTCGGCTTCGAGCCCGAGATTACCGCCAAGGTCGCGCGCCTGCGCTGCCGCATCTACGAAGTCGGCATCTCCTACTACGGCCGCACCTACGAGGAAGGCAAGAAGATCGGCTGGCGCGACGGCGTCCGCGCCATCTGGTGCATCCTCAAATACAACATCAAAGGCCGCTGAGGCGGGCCGGCACGTCGGTTCTTCGAACCTTGGGTGTTTCGCATGCAATCGGGCATGCACCGGCATTCCACCCTGAAAGGGTGGGCACAGTTCAAAAGCCCAGGGTGAAGCGCAGCGAAACCCTGGGTCTTCGGGCCAAATTCTCAGAGCCCTGAAAGGGCGACACAGTGGCAGCCGCAGGGGTGGCAAACAGCTCCGGAGGATCGGCCTGATTGTAGCAACCAATGCCCTTTGGTCGGAGGAGCGGCCTGTGCTGACATCCCCCACCGCTCCCCCGCGCTGCATGGCTTTTGCACCTGCGCATGCCCTTGCAACCACGCCTCAACCACCTTCCGCTCAAAGCCCGGCCCGCTCCGCCGCCGGCCGCGTCCTGAACTCGACGACCTCCTCGCCAGCCAGCGCCGTGCCGCGCTCGCTCCGGACCCCGGTGCCGATCACCAGCCGATATTCCGTCCCCGGCTCCAGCTCCGCCGCCGGCTCGAACTGATAATAGGTGTTGCCGCGCCGGGCGCGCCACGTCCCGGCCACCGCCGCGCCGTCGGCCGCCCGCACCACGCGAACCCCGCCCGCGACACTCTCGGGCGTCACCTGCGGCGCGAAATGCACCGTAATCGGCTCCTCCAGCGCAACATGCTTCAGCGCGTCCTTGGGCAACATCTCCCGGTCCGGCAGCGCCTGGCTGGCGCCGTCAAGCCCCACCCGCGCATCGCCGGCCTTGGGGAATGTATAGAGCACCACCGGCGCGGGATGCTCGTCGGGCTTCAGATACTGGTCAAAGAAGGTCGTCAGCAGCTCATAGCGGTCGCGCCCGTGCCAGGGATCGAACCCCGTCGGCAGCTCGTGGGCCAGCTCGTGCATCCAGAACGCCAGGTGGTTCACGTCGCGCGACTCATAGGTCTCAATCAGCTCGGGAAAGATCGGCCAGAACTTGAATTTGTCAAACTGCCCGCAGGCCGTCAGCGACGGCACCAGGTTGCTCCGGACATATTCCGGCCGCCGCGCGCTGCCGCCGACCGCCTGATAGGCGGCCGAGATCCTGCTCGAGACCCCCGGCCACGGCTGCGGCTCCGGTGAGCCCTCCGGGAACCCCTCGAACGTCGCATGCTCGGCCTGGCCCTCATGCTCGGGGTCGGCCAGCCGGATCACCCCATACGAGCCCTTGGAATAACCCATCGCGCAAATCAGCTCCGGATTGATGCCGTAGCTCTCGGCGTGGGTCCGCAGGAAGCGGATCGCCGCCGTATTGGACTTCAGCCCGTTCCAGGTGTCGAGCGTGAACACCCCATCGAGGAACCCCCACGCCCAGTGGCGCGAGAGCGGGTTCCAGCAGTGGTCGCTGTTCGCCGTCACATACCCCCGCATCGAAAACCCAAAGATGTGCGGTCCGCTGGTCACGTCATTGCGGGTGCCGCGCGTCCGGTTCGACTGCGTGGCGTTGTAAACGAATACCGACAGCGGCCGGCTCGGCTGAGAGGGATATATAATGTCCATATACAGCTTGTAGTCCAGCGGCGTGCCGTCGCGGTTGGTCATCGCTTCCGGGTCGTCCAGCTTCGGCACGCCGAACCGCTGGTGAATCCGGCCATTCCAGACCTTCAGCACCTGCTCCTTCGTCCCGAACGAGCCATGCTTCTCGAGGTCGAAATACACAAGGTCGCGCGCCAGTCGGCACCCTGCCGGCAGGAACCAGCAGTAATCCACCAGCGGCTCGAGCTCCTCACCCGCCAGAATGGACTCGGTCTTGTATCCGTAGATCGCGTGCTGCAGCGCGAGCAGGTCAAAGTCAAATTTCGGCGAGACCGCCTCGCTGACGCCGGCAAAGTCCACCGTCATCACCAGATACCCCTGGCGCAGATAATCGCTCAGGATCGACTCGTCGGACTCCTGCCCGACCCGCGGATACCCATGGTTCATCACATAAACGATCACCGGCGCCGGCTCGCTCGTCGCCGCCTCGGCAAAGTAAACCCTCACCGGCACCTCGACCCCCAGGTCGGGTGCCCGCCACTTCAGCGACTGGCGCAAGAACCCGTCCAGCGCCGGGGTGCCGACCTCGCCGCCGTTTGCCAACCATGGGCAGACCATAAAAATGAACAGGCATAACAGTTGCGCAAAGCGTGGGGCTGACCGCTGCATGATGGGGGCTCCTGGGGGAATTTAACCTTTGCCGACCCAGCCAGCTTCCGCCAGCCGTCCCGCGTTTTCAATCAAAACCCTTCGGCCGAAGCAGGCGTCGGTGCAGGCGCTGGCGTCGCAGCCAGCAGTCCCTGGCTCTCGAGCCACTCATGGATCTTACTGTTTATCAAGCCGTTCATCTTCGGGTCGTGCGCCGCGAACAGGTTGTGACCAACCCCGCCGATCACATAGCGCTTGAAGGGGACGTTCTGCTCCACGAGCAGCTCCGCGAGCCGTTCGGAGCTGCGCGGCGGCACGGTCGTGTCGTCGCTGCCGTGCAGGATCAGGAAGGGCGTCCGCACCCGCCGCGCCACCTCCGCCCCCGGCACGCCCGGCATCCCCCGCACTCCGCGCCCGTCCGGCGCAATCCCTCCCGCCGTGATGACGGCCGCGGCGACCTCGCCCGGCGCCGCGGCGGCCATCGCTACCGTCAGGAACCCACCCATGCTGTTGCCGTAGAGCACGATCCGCTCCCGGTCCACCCCCGGCAGCTGGCGCAGCACCCCCACGCAACCCAGCCCGCGCCGCAGGTTCTCGGGACTCGCCCCCGCCTGCGCGCGGTCGAGCCGCCCCGTCGCCCCGGCGTGCGTGTAATCGGTGGCGATGGCGGCGAAGCCCCAGCGCACGAACTCGCGCCCGCGCCCGTTGAGCATCGATCGGCCACTGCCCCCCATGCCGTGGCTGATGACGACGGCCGGATGCGGACCGGGCCCCTCAGGCAGCAGCAGCCAGCCGCTCAGCGGCAGCCCGTCCGCCTCGCAGCTCCAGCGCCCCCCCTCGAGCTCAAACTTCTCGATCCGCGGCAGCGCCGACCGCCCCGCGTCCACGCCCTCCCGCGCCGCATCCCCGGCCCCCGCCCGCTCCGCCGCCAGGCACAGCAGGATCGCCATGGCCGCCGCCACCGATCTTGGCTTCATATCCACTCCCCCCTCGCTTTGCGTCATGAGTATCCGCAACGATTGAACCTCACCCCGCCGCCGCAAGACAAGTTCCATAACGCCCCCATCCGCGTCCTCCACGCTTATTGAAGCGTCGATCATCTGGAACTCCGAATCCAGACCCGCCGCCCGACAAGAAATTTCACCCACAAAATAGCTTTTTCGGTGCCATGCAACTTTTTTGCCCCCCGCTGGCCCCCTCACCCAAAAGTTTTCATCCCTCCCCCGCCCGACGGAACCCGGCAAAAAAATTAATTTTTTCAAGCTTTTTCCGACATCCCCGCCACCGCGCCGTCCCCCGCTACACCTTCCATCAAAATTGCCCATTGACAGACTTGGCGGGTTGGCTATCTTGTGATAAGGTGTCGTTGCACCGGTGCATGGCCGGTGGACACATGGATGTGGTCACACAATCCGCGCCCCCGGGTCTCCCGGCCAACGCGCGGTGCAGCAGTTCGCCCGCGGCGTGGCCCGCGGCGACCAGGAGTCAGGATAAAGTTATGACGCTTTCGAAGGTTCAGCCGATCGACACCGGACATCGCGCCACGGTGATCATCCCCAACAGCCTCGGCCTGCACCTGCGGCCGGCCTCCCAACTGGTCAAGCTCGCCAGCCGCTTCGACAAGTGCGAAATCACCCTGACCAAGGAAGGCCAGACGATCAACGCCAAGAGCATCATGGGCGTGATCATGCTGGCCGCCGAACAGGGCAGCGAGATTTCCATCGAGGCCCATGGCGAGGATTCGGCCGACGCCGTCACCGAGCTGGTCCAGATGATCGAGAACGGGTTCGGCGAAACCTGAGTCGCTCCACCCCGGCTCCTCCGCTTCGCCCCGCGCGACCTGCCCCCGCGCCGGCGACGAGCGCCGGCAGACAGGCACTTTAAATTTATGGCCACCCAGAACAGCACCACCTTCGCCTGGCGTGGTATTGCCGTCTCCCCCGGCATCCAGATTGCCAAACTCTACATTCACGATCCGGCCCAGACCACCATCCCCAGCCACTTCATCCGCCGCGCCGAGATCGAACCCGAAAAACGCCGCCTCGTCGAAGCCATCGAGCTGGCTCGCCACAACCTGGTCGAGCTGCGCGAGAAGGTCCGCCAAACCCTCGATGAGGCCCACGCCTCCATCTTCGACCCCCAGCTCATGCTGCTCGAGGACCCGCTTCTCATCGAACGCACCCATCTGCGCATCGACAGCCAGCAGAACGCCGCCATGGCCTTCATGTCCGTCATCCAGCAGTTCGCCGACGAATTCGCCTCGGTCTCCACCGATTCCTATATCGCCGATCGCAAGGTCGACATCCTCGACGTCGGCCGCCGCGTCGGCCATCTGCTCTCGCGCGGCCTGCCCGCCCTGCGCCCGCTCCAGTTCGAGGATGATGTCATCGTGCTGACGATGGACCTGAGCCCCTCCGACACCGCCCAGATGGACCACCGTCACGTCAAGGGCTTCGCCACCGAGCTCGGCGGCCCGACCTCCCACTCCGCCATCCTCGCCAAGGCCCTCGAAATCCCCGCCATCGTCGGCCTCGGCCACGTCATGCAGCTCGCCGCCCAGGGCCAGCAGGCCATCATCGACGGCTACGAGGGCCTGCTGACCATCAACCCCTCCCCGCGCGAGCTCGCCCGCGTGCGCCGCAGCCGCGGCCGCCACCTCGAGCGCGAGCGCGAGCTGCAGAAGCTGCGCAACCTGCCGGCCGAGACCCTCGACGGCTACCGCATCGAGCTGGGCGCCAACATCGAGCTGCCCATCGAGATCCCCCACGTCGCCGCCCACGGCGCCGAGGGCATCGGCCTGTTCCGCACCGAGTTCCAATACCTCGAGCGCAACGGCCTGCCCACCGAGGAGGACCTGCTCGCCGTCTACCGCCGCGTCGTCGAGGCGATCGCCCCCGCCCCCGTCATCTTCCGCACCATCGACCTGGGCGGCGACAAGTTCATCTACGACCTGCAGCCCCAGCGCGAGATGAACCCCTTCATGGGCCTGCGCGCCATCCGCATGTGCCTCGCCCACCCCGCCGTCTTCCGCACCCAGTTGCGCGCCCTGCTGCGCGCCTCGGCCCACGGCAACGCCCGCATCATGTTCCCGATGATCTCCTCGGTGCGCGAGGTGCTCGAGGCCAAGGCCATCCTCGAGGACGTGCGCCGCGAGCTGCGCGCCGAGGGCAAGCCCTTCGACGAGAAAATCCCCGTCGGCATCATGATCGAAATCCCCTCCGCCGCCCTCTGCGCCGACGCGCTGGCCCGCGAGGTCGATTTCTTCTCCATCGGCACCAACGACCTCATCCAGTACACCCTCGCCGTCGACCGCGGCAACGAACAGGTCGCCTCGCTCTACGACCCCTTCCACCCCGCGATCCTGCGCCTGATCCGCATGACGATCGAGGCTGCCCAGCGCGAGGGCATCTGGGTCGGCCTCTGCGGCGAGATGGCCACCAGCAAGCTCAGCGTCACCCTGCTCGTCGGCATGGGCATCAACGAGCTATCGATGGGCCCGCTCGCCATCCCCGAAATCAAGCGCCACATCCGCGAGCTGCGCCTCTCCGACGCCCGCCGCATCACCGAGGAAGTCTACGCCCTGCGCTCGATGACCGACATCGGCGACTACGTCCGCCAGGCCGAACGCGCCCTCCAACGTCCCCGCCGCAAAACCCCCATCATCGGCAACAGCTGATCCGCTACGGCACGCGGAAGATAAAGAGGGAATGGCACTCGGATGCTCGCGGATCGGAACGGATTCACGCCGATTTAAAAATCAAAAATCCCAGCCCCGCCAGGGGCGAAGCAAGTAGATTACGGTCCGGGGCGAAATTGCCCCGTAGGGGCCAAATAGCTCCGTCAGGAGCGACATGTTTGTAGAAACGCGCATTTTTCTTCCCAAAGCTCCTTTAGGAGCGGCATGTGATGACAATCCCACCGCTACCCCACTCTGCAATTGCTTGTGTGGGCGACACTCTCAAAATCCGCTGCGGCACCCACACCCCCCGCCGCCAATCCGGCCAAAAAATCAGAGCCCCGCCAGGGGCGACCGCAAGTAGCCGGGGGTGACCGCAGGGAACCCCCGGTTCACCGACCTAAAAATCAGAGCCCCGAAAGGGGCGACCGCAAGTACCGGGTGACCGCAGGTATATGTTTCGCATATCAACTATGGCACCCGCATTCCACCCTGAAAGGGTGGACCCAGTTCAAAAGCCCAGGGTGAGCGAAGCGTAACCCTGGGTCCGCTACCCCACCCTGCAATTGCTTGTCTGGCATGGGCGACACTCAAAAAATCCGCTGCGGCACCCACCGCCCCCGCCGCCAATCCGGCCAAAAAAATCAGATCCCCGACAGGGGCGACCGCAAGTAGCCCGGTGACCGCAGGTATATGTTTCGCATATCAACCTATGGCACCCGCATTCCACCCTGAAAGGGTGGACCCAGTTCAAAAGCCCAGGATGAGCGAAGCGTAACCCTGGGTCCGCCGCCCAAAATTCTCAGAGCCCTGAAAGGGCGACACAGTGGCAACCCCAGTGGCACACAATGTAGTAGTTAGGTTTCCTGCGCCACTTTCCTCGCTAAACGCATACAAGCCCCCGAGGGGCAAATAGCTCCGGAGGAGGAGCGCCATGTCGATCACAATCGACACCCCTTTGGCCAGAGCTCCGCCGGAGCGGCATGTGACGACAATCCCACCGCGACCCCACCCTGCAATTGCTTGTCTGGCATGGGCGACACTCCATTAAATCCCGCCGTTCGCTTCGTGACTTTGTGGCTTTGTGAG
>JAWLCE010000023.1:0-66014 GCA_041687335.1 Sumerlaeia bacterium
TCTGGAGGCCCTGTTCGAAATAAAGGGTAGTTCGGCTCTTCAAGCCGACTCTGGAGCCCCTGGCAACTGGCACCGACATTCCACCCTGAAAGGGTGGACACAGTTCAAAAAGCCCAGGGTGAGCGAAGCGTAACCCTGGGGTCTGCCGCCCAAATTCTCAGAGCCCTGAAAGGGCGACACAGTGGCAGCCACAGGGGCGGACAATGTCGCCCTTTTTAAGGGCTTGGATGAACATCATCAACACTGCCTCGCTGAACACATACTCCAAGCTCATTCAAAGTCAGATCAGTTTGGCATACCTGATCTCGCTCGGTCGGCCCGCGCCTTCGCGACGGGCGCGGCCATTGGCGGCGAGCCGTTCCAGTAGTTTAAATACCAGCTCCGCGTCACGCGGTCGGCCCAGGGCCTCGGCCCACTCCTCGGCCGTCCGCGCGCCCTCGTTGCGGCTCAGCGCGTTCGCCAGCTCCAGTTGCAGGTCAAGCACCTGCCGGGCCGCCTTTTTGCCCGCCTCGACGCCCGGCTGATGATAAGCGTTGATCTTTACCATGGCCGCATATAGGCCAACGGCTCGTTCGAAGAGCGCCACCAGCGCCCCCAGCCCGCGCGCATCCAGCCGCGATAGCGTGATCGTGATCGACTCGCGATCCTTCTCCGCCAGCGCCGTTCGTGTGCCCAGCAGGAAGCCCTCAAGGTAATCCCCCGCGCTCACCCCCGGCTCAACCTCCAGCCGCGGCGGCACCGATCCGGCATCGTCGGCCAGCACCTCAATGAAGGTCACAAAGAAATTGTTGAGGCCGTCGCGCAGTTGCTGCACATAGGCGTGCTGGTCCGTCGATCCCTTGTTGCCATAGACGGCCAACCCCTGATTGACCACCTCCCCCTCCAGGTCGCGCTCCTTGCCCAGCGACTCCATCACGAGCTGCTGCAGGTACTTGCTGAACAAGACAAGCCGGTCCTTGTAGGGCAGCACGACCATGTCGCGCGAGCCGCGCCCGCCGCCGGCCCAGTGCCACATCAGCGCCAGCATCGCTGCCGGGTTTGAAAATGGCTCGCGCCCCCGCGTCAGTTCATCCATCCGCCGGGCCCCGGCCAGCAACGCCGCCACATCGATCCCTTGCAGCGCCGCCGGCAGCAGCCCCACCGCCGACATCAGACTGGTGCGCCCGCCGATCCAGTCCCACATCGGGAAGCTGGTCAACCAGCGCTGCTCGGTCGCATGCTTGTCGAGCTTGCTCCCTTCGCTGGTGACTGCGACGGCATGCGCGCCAAAATCCAGCCCCGCCTCGCGCCAGGCCGCCTCGGCGGCCAACATGCCGTTGCGCGTTTCGGCCGTGCCGCCCGACTTGCTGATCACCAGCACCAGCGTCCGGTCGAGCCGCCCCGCCAGCCCCCCCAGCACGCGTGCCATGCCGTCGGGATCGGTGTTGTCCAGGAAGGACGGGCGCAGCCGGTCGGCCGATGAACCCAGCGCATCGGCCAGCAACTGCGGCCCCAGCGCCGAACCGCCGATCCCGATCAGCAGGAAATCAGTGAACGTCTCGCCACGGCCGCCGCGCAGCCGGCCCTCATGAATGCGCGTGGCAAAGTCCTGGATGTTGTCCAGTGCCTCGCGAATCGCCTCGCTGATCTGCGGCGAGGGTGCCAGCTCCGGCGCCCGCAGCCAGTAATGGCCCACCATCCGCCGCTCGTCCGGATTGGCGATCGAACCGCCCTCCAGCGCCTCCATCGCGTCGAGCGCCTCATAGTGCGCCGACTCCAATTCCTCGATGGATTCGGCATCAAACTTCATCCGGCTGACGTCAAGCGAGAACCCAAGCTCCTCGTCGTGCAGAAAGTATTGTTGAAACCGCCGCCATTGTTCCTTCGAGGACATCGTCGACTCCTTGGCATAAAATAACGTGTCAGGCTTCCCGCTTCTTGACCAGGTCCTCGCTCAGACCCACCTTCTCCAGCTTTTCGTAAAGGTTGCGCCGGCTGATGCCCGACAGCTGGGCCGCCCGCGTGATATTGCCCCCCGCCTGGTCAATGATATTGAGCAGGTATTCTCGATCAAACTGGTCGCGCGCCTGACGATAATCGATCGGCCAACGCCGCCCCGTCTCGCTGCTGCGCGCGGCTCCGCCGGCCGGCTCCATTGCCTTATCCCGCACCAAATCCAGCGTCAGGTCCGCGGCATCGATCATCGTTCCTCGTGTCAGCACCACCACCCGCTCGAGCACGTTTTCCAACTCCCGGATATTGCCCGGCCAGCTATAGGCCCTCAGGGCCTGAATGGCCGCCGGCGTCAGCTCAAGTCCCGGCCGCATCATCCGCCGCCCGATCCGATCCAGGAAATACCGCGCCAGCGGTTCGATGTCGTCGACCCGCTGGGCCAGTGGCGGGATCTCAATCCGCACCACGTTGAGCCGATAATAAAGGTCCTCACGAAACTGTCCCGACTCCATCTCGGCGGCCAAATCGCGGTTGGTCGCGGCGATGATCCGGATATCCACCGGAATCTGCTTGAGGCCACCCACTCGCTGAATCTCTCGCTCCTGCAGCATGCGCAGCAACTTGACCTGCATCTCCGCCGGCAGTTCGGCCACCTCGTCCAGAAACAACGTCCCGCCGTGGGCCAGTTCGATCAATCCCATCTTGCTGCGCTCGGCACCCGTGAATGCCCCGCGTTCATGGCCGAACATCTCGCTCTCGATCAGGCTGGGCGGGATCGATGGACAGTTGATGGCCACGAATCGCCCGCGCGCGCGCCGGCTCTGCGTGTGGATCGCCCGCGCCACCAGCTCCTTGCCCACCCCGCTGCGGCCCGTAATCAGCACCGAGGAATCCGTCGGCGCCGCCCGCGTCACCATCTCCCGCACCCGCTCCAGACCCTCCGAGCGTCCGATGATCTCACGCGGCGTCAGCGTCTCGCTGATCTGTTCGCTCAGCCGCGCGTTCTCCTGCACCATCCGTCGATGCTCGATCGCCCGCAGAATCTGCGCCAGCAGGTTGCCCGGCTCAAAAGGTTTGGTGATGTAATTATAGGCTCCGGCCAGCATCGCCTCGACCGCACCCTCGACCGTGCCATAGGCCGTCAGCACCAGCACGGGCACGTCCGGAAAACCTTCACGCATCCGCGCCAGCACCTGCAGTCCCGTCATCTCGGGCATCCGCATGTCGGTCAGCAGCACGTCGGGCTGAAGTCGCCCCAGCGCCTCCAGCCCTTCCGCCGGATTGGTAAACGAGCGCGCCTCGAAGCCTTCGATCCCCAGCGTCTTGACCAGGATGCGGCCCATGTTGGGCTCGTCATCGAAGATCACCACGCGCCCCTTGTTCGCGGCCGAGGATTGCACCATCATCATCCTCTTTCCCGCCGCGTCCCGGCGGCGGCGATGCTGATCAGGTGATTACTGTATCGCGCCCACGTCGCATTGGCAAGATTCCCGCCGTGCGGGCATCCCGCCATTCAGGAGCCGCTCCGCCGCCGCAACTTCCAGGTTGCCCCGCAGCTCTTGCATAGCATCCGCCGGCGGAATAACGGCAGCGCGAACGGGACAAACGCCACCATCATCCCCAGCAGCGCCATCCCCAGCTGCGACCAGAGCGCCAGACGCCGATCAAATCGCTGCTCATAAATCTCGGCCCCGCCGCAGTGGGGGCAATCGACCGCCTCGCCAGCCGTCGATCCCGGCGCGCCATGTTCCCGGTGCAACTCGTCGGCCAACTGCCCCAGCACGGCCAGCGCCGACGCGCGATCCGAAGCCCGCACCTGCAGCCGCATCCCACCGATCGCATTGGCGTAGAGCCAGTTGGCGTGCACCATATTCTCATCGGCAAGGAAACAATCAATGCCCTCCGACTCCAGCCGCGAGCGCGCCAGGTGTGCCTCGGCCAGATAATTGAACTGGGCGATGGTCACGAGGGCATCTCCATCCTCATCCCGCCGGCTCATGATGGCCCGCCCTTCGGCCGCCGCAAGAGGCCGCGGTAGATGCCCGGGTCCGAGCCCTCGATCGCCACGGCCCCGACACTGGCGGTATAAAACTCGGCCGGCCCCACGCCGCCGATGATCGCGTAGCCATACCCCTGCTCGGCCATCGCTCGCAGGCAGCGCCACAATAGCACCTTGCCCACGCCGCGCCCGCGCGCCGACTCAGCCACCCCGGTGGGACCGAAAAAATTGCGGCATGCGGCATCATGGCAGGCAAAGCCGATGATCTCGCCATTCTCGATCGCCAGGTAGCAGGCCGCCGGCTCACGCGCAAACGCCACCTCGGTCTCACTGGCCCACCCCTCGCTGAAGTGCCGCCGCACCCACTCCACCACCAGATGCTTCTCAGGCGCGAGCGCGCGACGCACGCTGACCCCCACACGTTCCAGATGCTGCTGGTGTGCGCCATAATCGGGCAGGTCGTAAAGACGGACGAGCATGTCGTGCATGATTTCGGGCTCCTCGCGCTTCATCTGCATTCAGTCGGATTGGGTCAGGTCCTGATTGCGGGCGACAATGCGATTGTAATGCGTCCCCGGCCAGTAAAGCCGTCCGCAGTCCGGGCAGCGCCGGATGCGCTCATACAGCCCGCGCACCCGCTCGGGCAACTGCGCCGCAACGTCGGCGGCAGCCAATTCCTCCAGCAGGGCATTGTCGCGCGAGCAACGCGTCAGAGCCAGCCGGTCCAGGTCAATCGGGAAGCGGCGATAAACCTGCCGCGCCTGTTCATCAACACCCTCGCCGGTCAGGCCAAAGGCCACGCCGCCGCCAATCAAATCATCCTCGTGGGAAGCCGGGCCAATATCGGCGGACTTGCCGGGCATCTCTCGCCGGGAGGCCACCACCGCCAGCCGCCCCTGCTCGCGCGCGCGCTTCATCATCGCCGTCAGCCCCTCGCCCGGCCGCGCCAGCTCCACGTCGTAGCCCATCAGCCGAAGGCGGCGCGCCAGCCCCGCCAGCATCCCCTCGAGCAGCAGCTGTGGCGGTTCAGATTTCAAAGTTGGGTATGAAACGGGCGCGCAGATTATCATCGCGAACGATCAGCTCGCTGATGGTCACCGCGTCAAAGACCTCGAAAACCGAGTGCTCGGCCTGCCGCCAGACCGTCATGAAGACGTCGGGCTCCGCTGCGTCCGGCTGCTGGTTCGGACGGCCGACGCCGGCTTCGGACTGGGGGTTGATCGGGGAGCCATCCACGAATCGCACGATATCGCCCACGCTGATCTGGTCGGGCCGACGTGCCAGCCGATAGCCGCCTTCGGTGCCGCGCCGCGACTCCACGAAACCTCCCTGCTTGAGCTGCCCCAGGATCACCTCGAGGAAACGAAAAGGTATTGCCTGCTCTTCGGCGATTTGGGCAATCTTAACCGGCCGCTCCGAACCGCGACGGGCCAGAGCGAAGATCGCTCGCAGGGCATACTGGCATTTCTGAGTCACGAGCATGGCATCATTTCCGTCCCAGGCGCATTCAATCCCGGCGCACAAACTCCACATTGTCACCGGCTCGCATGATTGTCAACCAGCCGCGCGGCTCGCGTCACGCCCTCAGGCGCATCTTCCCCTCGCCCGCGGCTTCGATGGCCCGACCTCCCTCTTTGGGGTCCGCCGCGGATTCAAGATCCGCACCCTTCCCTCAGCTCAGCCTGAAACAACTTGCGCCTCCACTTGAAGGGCCCGTAAACTGAGCTTATTGGGATTCGTCCCACATTCATTGTTCACGAGTCACATATGGTTGTCCCGCCGCAAAATCCTCCCGATACCGATTTGACCATCGCCCGAATCGGCCGGTTCCTTGAGCCCGAGCTGGCGGGTGTCGAACGCCTGCTTGGCGAAATCATCGACTCCGATTCACGCCTGGTCCGCGAAGTGGGTGACTACCTGAACCTGACCGGTGGCAAAAAACTGCGCCCGATGCTCACCCTGCTGGTGGCGCGCGCCTTTGGCGCCCCTGAACGCAACCCTCCGCCCATTGAAATCGCTGCCGCGCTCGAGGCGGTCCACGTCGCCACCCTCCTCCATGATGACGTCATCGATGAGGGCCAGTTGCGGCGCGGCCAACGCTCGGTCAATGCCAGTTGGAGCAACGACGTGGCCATCCTGATGGCCGATTACCTTTTTTCTGCCGCTTTCGAGCTGGCCACGCGTCATCTCGAGTCTGAACCGCTGCGCATGATCTGCCAGGCCACCCGCCGCATGTGCGAGGGCGAGTTGTTTCAAATCGAGCGCCGCGACCAGTGGCTCACCCCCAACGATTATCTCTACATCATCACCTGCAAGACCGCCTGCCTCTTCTCAGCCTGCACGGCCTTGGGGGGCAGCCATGCCCGGCTCGATTCCGACGCGCTGGCGCGCCTGACGGCCTTCGGCATCGATTTTGGTCTGGCATTTCAAATCACCGACGACGCGCTGGATTATACGGCGCATGATAGCGAGCTGGGAAAGCCCGCCGGACTGGACCTCGCTTCGGGTAAGCAGACGCTCCCCCTGATCCTGGCCATGGGCGACGCCACGGCCGAGGATCGCGCCCGCATTCAGGCCATTCTGGGCAACGGCCGCGATCGCACCGAAATTCATGCCATTCTCCAGCGCTATGACGCGATCGATCGCTCCATCCAGACCGCCCGCGATTACGCCCAGCAGTCGATCGCGCACCTCAGCGGCTTGCCCGTGCACGATGAGACAGCCCTGAGCCACCTGAAATCGCTCGCCGACTACGTTATCGCCCGCCGATATTGACCTTTGATCGTTTATTACCTCATAAATTTAAGTTCATAGCCATAATTGCCGATCACAATGTTAGTTTTGCGAGTCCCCGCCTGTCGCGGGGGTGGTCGCCCATGCCGCTGAGAAGTAGTTCATCATGATTACACGCCACCCCGCCTCACAAACCATCATTGTCCACAGCAACGGCTTCATGGATGGCATGCAGGTGGACCAATACCGCGAAAAGCTGCGCCTGTTGATCGACGAAGGCTGTCGCACGCTGATCTTCGATCTTGAAAAAACCCCCTTCATCAGCTCGAGCGGCTTGGGCCTGCTCGTGGAATGCTACAACAAGATGAACCGGCTGCAGGGCATGTTTCGCATGGTCAACGTGGGCAGTGGCGTCCTTGCCCTGATCAAGCAGGCGCGGCTGGATCAGTTGCTGCTGGATGGGGCGGAATTTCAACCACCGGAGCCGGCCACGGCACTGCCCTACGATCCGTTGCACCTCATGATGAACGAAGAAATTCAGGTCATGAGCCGGCTGGGCCGCGCGCTCGAGGATGCCTTGCGCGAGCGCAATCCCGGCTCGATCCGTCACTGCTTGCTCGACAGCCCCGCCCAGACCCTCGAGGCGCGCTGCGGGGCCCTCTTTTTGTATGATGCCCGCACCAACACGCTGCAACCGGACCACTGGCACGACCGAAACGGGCAGGCCCCTCCCGCCGCCTTTCATGCCCGACCGGTCAAGCTGGATCGTCTCGAATGGAGGGTGCTGCAGGACGATGCCCCATCCTGGGGCGTCGTGAATGCCCATTCCGCAGAAGATTCCCTGGCGGCTTCATTGGGCTTGGATTACTACCTGGCCGCGCCCATTCGAGGCCGTGACCGGGTCCACGGCTTCATCATCCTTGAACCCGCCCCCGACAAACGCCCCCTCGCCAACCTGCTCGGGCCGCTGGTGGGCAGCTTTCTGCGCCTGGGCACCCTCATCCTCGAGCTGGCGACAAGCGTGCCCTCCCCCCCCGAAAGCGAACCATCCCATATCTTGCTGGCCGAACTGGCCCGACTGACGCTCATGGGCGCCCTGACCTCGGGGCTGGGCCACCAGTTCAACAACAAACTTTCACCGATGGCGGGTTATGCCCAGATTCTGCGCGAGCGCAATGGCCTGCCCGAAAGCACGACCCGCTGCCTGGATCGAATGGCTCAATCAACCATCGAGATGCAACATTCGGTCGAAAGACTGCGCCAGGTCCGGCGCCAGCGCCGCCACAATGGTGAACAGATCGGCCTGCATCATGTCATCAATCTCGCGGTTCAATCGCTGCGACCCCATCTGGATATCGAGAAGGTGAACCTGACACTGGAGCTTCCCGAACTTCCTCCCGTGAAGGGCCATCCTGAACAACTGCTCGAAACCCTGTTGGTGGTGCTCCATTGTGCGGCAACCGGCGGCGCCACCCTCTTGGAGGATCGCTGGGTGCAAATTGACGCCTGCGTTCAGGAGGCGAATGTCCGGCTCGTCATCGAGGATAACGGCGCTCCACCCGATCATTTCCTCACCCCGCAGGACAGCGACCCGCTCGCCAACGACATGGGCCTCAGTCGCGGCGCCATCTTCAGCTACATGATTGCTCAGACACACATCAGTCGGATGCGTGGGCGGATCGATATCCAAGCTCGCGGCGACGGCGGCAAGCGGGTGGTCATCGAGCTGCCTCTGCACGCCCAGGCACCCGCCAGCCTCGGCGACACCCAATGAGATAAAGCGACGCCGCCCAAACTTTTCAGCCAGGCGGCGTTGAGCTCCCTCACTTCCAGACACGCATCAGCGGTAGTGACAAATCGAGACCCCATCAGCCGAGCTGGCGCGCCGGCTATGGAGCGTGACCAGGCGCACGCCGACGGGACTGCTGCGTTGGGTGCCCTCGGCTGGACGCTCGCCCCGCCGCGGCCTCGGCTCCGGCTCCGACTGGCGCGGTCCACCCAACAGGCGCAGGTAATGTTGCAATTTCTGCACGACACGATCTCCTTCCAAAAACCAAAACGGGAGGCGCCTCACCGCCACACCCTAGGGTTTTACCTGATGCGGACCTAGGGGTTTCCCCCACCTAAGTCTTTTTGCCACAGTCTTTTATTAACACCATCACCCTTTCCCGCGCAAGGAATTTCACATTGTTGCCCCGCACGTCATCATTTTTTGCCGGCTATCGCATTGACATCCACGATGCTGATCGTGAAGATGGACAGGTGTTTCGGCCACCAGTACCTGCGAGCGTCACCGGAGGCTGCCGATGATCTCCATTTCTCCCGGAATGGGATCAGATTTCAGACCCACGCGAGGCCATGGCATGGACCTGGATGCGATCCGCCAGCTTGTCCAGTTGATGAAGGACAACCAGATCTGCGAACTGGATTGGGAAAGCGAAGGCCAGCATATCCGGCTCAAGGCCGCTGCGGGCGCGCCCCCCGCGCCCGTGCACGCCCCGCCGGTCGCCTTGCCGGCTGAGGCCGGCATTCCCGAGCCCCCCACCCCCGAGCCCATCGGTGAAATGATTGTCAGCCCGCTGGTCGGCACCATTTTCCATGCCCCCGGGCCCGACAAGCCGCCTTTCGTCCAGGTCGGCGACGAGGTCGAAGAATCGACGGTGGTCTGCATCATCGAGGCGATGAAGGTGATGAATGAAATCAAGGCTGAACGGCGCGGCCGCATCAGCAAGGTGCTGGTCGAAAACGGCCAGCCCGTCGAGTTTGGCCAGGCGCTGTTCATGCTCGAGCCGACGCCGTGAGTTTACCCCAGGCTCAGCCTCATGCCCCTCGCCCCCGGACGTGACCACTCCCTGACATGGAAGATTCTGGCCCCCCTGCTGGTGGTCAACCTGCTGGCGCGCCTGTTCGTCGCCCTGCGCCCGCTCGAGTGCATCGATGGCCTGCTGTTGCCCGACGACACCTACATTTCGCTCAAGATCGCCAAAAATATTGCGCTTGGTCTTGGCCCGCTCTACGGTGACGCCTATACCAACGGTTTTCAGCCGCTCTACGTCTTTCTATCCGTGCCGTTCTACTGGATCTGGCCCCGCGACCTGGTGGCGCCGGTGCACGCTGCGCTGGTGATGCTCGCCATCTTCGATACCTTGGCCTTGGCTTTCCTCTGGCGGGTGGTGGCCCGGCGCAGCCGCACCCTGGCCGGTCCCCTGCTGGCCACCGCCGCCTGGATCTTTAATCCCTATGTGATCTACAACTCGATCAACGGCCTCGAGACCATCATCGCCATCTGTTTCGTCCTGCTTGCGCTGGACCGCTATGATGCCCTCCTCCGGTCAGGCCCCGGCTGGCCGCGGGAGTTGGCCCTGGGGGCAGTCATTGGCGTGGCGATCCTGGCCCGTATCGATACGATTTTCCTGTTGCCAGCCCTCGGGCTGGGACTCCTGGTTCGCCAGTGGCGGCAACCGGGGGCCCTCCCGCTCCTCGCGCGCCAGGGCACGCTGCTCGGGCTGGCGGCGCTGGCGATCAACCTGCCGTGGCTGCTTTATTCCTTTTATTACACCGGCGACATCTATCCCGTCAGCGGCCGCGCCGTTCGCTTCGCCAGCACCTTTCATCTCAACCACCACAACTCGGTCTGGGAGCAGCTCTACCGCCCCGCCATCACCCGCGCCCTTGAGATCATTCTCCAGCGCAATCAGGTCCTACTCCTGGCGGTGGTGCTGCTGGGGGTGGTCGCGTTCAGCCTGCTGGCGTTCCGGGCCTGGCGCGGGCGCGAGTTCCTGCTCATCGCGCTGCGCCGGCGGTTGGTCGCCGATTTCCCCCTCTATCTGTTCGGCCTCCTGATCTTCCTCGCCTACACCTGCCATGTCTTCGGCATTTGGTATTTTCCGCGCTATCTGTTCCCGATCACGCTCGGTCTGATCCTGCTGGCCTCCATGCTCCTCGAAGCCATCGTGGCGCGCGCCACCCCGGCCGCGCGGGTCGTTGTCACAACGGCCGTATTGCTCCTGCTGATCGGTGGCCTCGGCTGGTCGGGCCAGCTCCGCCGCTACTACGATGCCCCGCCCAACCGTGACTTGGGCTACATGAACCTTGGACTCTGGGCCCGCGACTATTTCGAGCCCGGCACCGCCGTCGGCAGCGCCCAGACCGGCGGCCTGGCCTATTTCGCCGACAACCTGCGCGTGATCAACCTGGATGGCGTCGTCAACCGTGCCGGCTTTGAGGCCCTGGTGGAGGGCCGCATGATGGATTACATCCGCGAGGCCAACATCGACTATGTGATTGGCTGGAATCTCAACATGTATTACATCTGCGGCCGCAGCAGAAATTATAACGAATCCGAGCTGGAGTGGATCATGCAGATCAATGATTTCACTTCCTGGACTCACTTCTGGCACGTCTACCGCGTCCAGCGGGATGATCTTCCGAAGGGTCACGACCGGGCATCCATCCCGGCGGCAACGACACCGACAGGCAGGGGCTCAAGCTGATGTTCAAAAAAATCCTGATCGCCAATCGGGGCGAGATCGCCCTTCGCATCATCCGCGCCTGCCGCGAGCTGGGCATCCGCACCGTCGCCGTCTACAGCGAGGCCGATCGCGACAGCCTGCATGTGCTCTACGCCGACGAGAGCGTCTGCATCGGCCCCCCCGCCAGCTCCGCCAGCTACCGCAACATCCCGCAGATCATCAGCGCCGCCGAAATCACCGACGCCGACGCCATCCACCCCGGCTACGGCTTTCTCGCTGAAAATGCCCAATTCGCCGAAGTCTGTGGCCAATGCCGCATCAAGTTCATCGGACCCTCCCCCGACTCGATCCGCCGCATGGGCGACAAGGCCGAGGCCAAGCGCACCATGCGCAAGGCCGGCGTCCCCGTCGTGCCCGGCAGCGAGGGCGTGGTCAAATCGGTCGATCACGCCATTAAGATTGCTCGCGACATCGGTTATCCCGTCATCCTCAAGGCCAGCGCCGGCGGCGGCGGCCGCGGCATGCGCATCGCCCACACCGATGTCGCGCTGGCGGGCGCCTTCTCCACCGCGCAGGCCGAGGCCGAGGCGGCCTTCGGCAACGCCGACGTCTACATCGAAAAATACATCCAGAACCCCAAGCACGTCGAAATTCAGATCCTGGCCGACAGCCACGCCCGCGCCATCCACCTCTTCGAACGCGAGTGCTCGATCCAGCGCCGCCACCAGAAGCTGATCGAGGAAAGCCCCTGTGTGACCCTGGACAACCGCACCCGCCGCGACATGGGCGCCAAGGCAATCAAGGCCGCCCGCGCCGTCCGTTACCAGGGCGCCGGCACCGTCGAGTTCCTCTACGACGGCCGCCGCTTCTATTTCATGGAAATGAACACCCGCATCCAGGTCGAGCACCCCGTCAGCGAGCAGGTCACCGGCATTGACCTGATCAAGGAACAGATCCGCGTGGCGGCCGGCGAACCGCTCGGCATCCGCCAGAAGCAGGTCGAGCTGCGCGGCCACGCCATCGAGTTCCGCATCAATGCCGAGGACCCCGCCCGCGGCTTCACCCCCAACCCCGGCCGCATCACCACTTGGCAGGTCCCCGGCGGCCCCGGCGTGCGCATCGACTCCCACGCCTATGCCGAATACGTCATCCCCCCGCACTACGACTCGATGATTGCCAAGCTGATCGTCAGCGGCCGCACGCGCGAGGAGGCCATCGCCCGCTCCCATCGCGCACTCGATGAATTCGTCATCGAAGGGGTGGCCACCACCATCCCCGCCCACCAGAAAATCCTGCGCAACGAAAAGTTCATCTCCGGCGAATACACCACCGGCTTCATGGAGCAGCATTACGAGTAGGCGCCCGGCGGCACAAAATAATCTGTGATGCGAGGCGCCAGGCCCCCAGTGGATGAGCCGCGACGCCGTTCCACGCTCTCCGCACATTTTTCCCCCAAAACCTGAAACGCCCATCCTCGATCCCTCGTCTTTCATCTTGTGAACAGGATTGGTTTGATTTAGCGTTAGCCGCAGTGAAAACCTATACGGCAACAGCGGTCGGAGGATCTTCAACACATGTTTGGCGGCTTTACCAACAGCCTGGATTTGATTTTCCTGGGCAGCGCCGGCCTCGGCGGCATCCTGTTTCTCGTGCGCATGGCCCTCAGCCTCCTCGGCGGCCATGATGACGTGGATGGCATGGATGCCAGCCTTGACCATGGCGGCCATGGGGACTTTCAGCTGCTCAGCCTGCACGGCCTGACATCATTCTTTATTGTCTTCGGCCTGCTGGGCCTGGCACTGCACCGCGGCAGCGGCGTCAGCGAACTCTGGTCGATCATCGGCGCCACCATCGGCGGCGTCGCCATGATGGCGTTGATGGCCAAGCTCGCCCAGACGATGCAGGGGCTCGTCAGCTCGGGCAATATCGACAACCACCGCGCCATCGGCCAGCGCGGCTCGGTCTACTTGAACATCCCCGCCGCCGGCACGGGCCAGGTCGAAGTCTGCATCCAAGGCCGCCTGCGCGTGCTGGACGCGGTGGCCGCCGACCGCCGGCCGATCAAGACCGGCGAGCGTATCGAGGTGGTTGCGCTTGAGGGCTCCAACACCCTCGTCGTTCGGAATATATCATCTCAGACGGCCCAAGCCGTCGATCAGACCAAGGAGCAATAGCATGGACTGGACCTTTTACGTCGTACTACTTCTGGCTGTCCTGATCCTCATCGTCTCGTTCTTCGCCTTCTGGGCCTCGCGCTACAAGCGCTGCCCCTCCGACATGATCCTGGTCAAGTATGGCCGCGTCGGTGAGGGTCAATCGGCCCGCTGCATCCACGGCGGCGCCACCTTCATCTGGCCGATCGTTCAGGACTTCCAGTTCATGAGCCTGACGCCGATGACGATCTCGATCCCGCTGCAGAACGCCCTCTCGATGCAGAACATCCGCATCAACGTCCCCTCGACCTTCACCGTCGGCATCAGCACCGAGCCCGAGATCATGGCCAACGCCGCCGAGCGCCTGCTCAACCTGCGCCGCCAGGAGATCGAGGACATGGCGCGCGAGATCATCTTCGGCCAGCTGCGTCTGACCGTCGCCTCGCTGACCATCGAGCAGATCAACCAGGACCGCGAGAGCTTCCTGACGGCGATCCGCAGCAACGTGGCTCCCGAGCTCAACAAGATCGGGCTCTACCTGATCAACGTCAACATCACCGACATCACCGACGAGTCGGCCTACATCGCCTCGATCGGCAAGAAGGCCGCCTCCGAGGCGGTCAACCGCGCCAAGGTCGACGTCGCCGAGCAGGATAAGGTCGGCTCGATCGGCGAGGCCGAGGCCGTCCGCGAGCGCGAGATCCAGGTTGCGATCAACCTGGCCGAGGCCCAGAAGGGCCGCAAGAAGGCCGAGGCCGACCAGCGCATCTTCATTCAGCAGCAGGAAACGATGGCGGCCGTCGGCGAGGCCGAAGCCACCCGCGTCAAGGAAATCAAGATTGCGGAGAATGTCGCCGGCTCGCAAAAAGGCAAGAAGGCCGCCGAGGCCGACCAGCGCGTCTTCGTCGCCGGCCAGGAATCCGAGGCCGTCAAGGGCGAGAACACCGCCCGTGCCCAGATCGCCAAGTATGAAGCCGAGCTGGCCGTCGCCCGTGCCGAGGCCCATCGGAGCGGCGAGGTCGCCCGCCGCGTCGCCGAGGCCGAGATCCAGAAGGCGCAATACCTGGCCGAGGCCGAACGCCTCAACGCCGAGGAGGTCGCCCCCCAGGAAATCGAGAAGAAGCGCATCGAGCTCGCCGCCGAGGCCCAGGCCGAAAAAACCCGCCGCGAGGCGCGCGGCGAGGCCGACGCCATCCTGATGCGCTACGAGGCCGAGGCCCGCGGCATCCGCCAGGTGCTCGAGGCCAAGGCGCAAGGCTATGCCGAGCTTGTCGAAAGCTGCGGCGGCGACGCCCGCTCCGCCGGCACCCTGCTCATGATCGAGAAGATCGAGGAAATCGTCGCCCGCCAGGTCGAGGCGATCCAGAACCTCAAGATCGACAAGATCACCGTCTGGGATTCGGGCAACGGCAATGGCAGCGGTTCCTCGACCGCCAGCTTCGTCTCCAACCTGATCAAGAGCCTGCCCCCCATCCAGGAGGTGGCGGCGATGGCCGGGGTGGAGCTGCCCTCCTACCTGGGCCGCATGACCGAGCTGCCCACCCCCACAACCGACCGCCCCACCAGCGACCCTGGCAACGGCCAGCCCACGATCTGACCCGTCAAACCACGGCCGAGCCGGGTGGGGCCTCCCCCCCCCGGCTCGGCCATTCCTAATTCTCCTGACAAGCTACAGCCGATCTGCGCCCGATGCCACAAGACCAGCCGCGCCGAGCGCACCGCGCTATGACTCACTTTGGGCGAAAGACCTTCAGCTCGATTTCAGATATGTTCCGATAATCCTTGGCGTTTCCTGTGCAAAGCACCACTTCGTTTTCGGCAGCCGTTGCGGCGATCAGGGCGTCGGGCAGGCCAAGTTTTGACTTCAAGCAGTATTCCTCGAGGTAGATGGACGCCCGGTGACCGATATTCTCCGACAGCGGCACGATCCGGAATCCAAGATCGGTCAAAAACGCCTTCGTCAGGCGCAGGTCTTTCTTGTCGCGAGCGCCCTGCAGCAGCTCCATGTAACTCACGATGGAAAGCTCAAGCCGATCCGCCTGGTCAATCATTCTGGCGGCTTGTTCGCTTCCCCGGAGGGCCCAGATGATCACGTCCGTGTCAAAGAGCATCAAATCGCCCCTTTCTGAGCTCGCGGACGTATGCGGAGGAATCCTTCATCTCCGGCCGATCGGCCCACATGCCGAAGGCTTCGTGGCTGGTCACGCTGGGGCGCTGGTCTTCGCGGATCGGTTCAATACGGGCCACCTGCTTGCCGCGGTTGGTCAGCGTGACGGTTTCGCCGCGGCTGATCGCATCAAGGATCTTCCGGGGGTCCCGCCGCATGTCCAAAATGGTCGCTTTCATTCTCGCACCTCCACCTTTAGTGCACACATATAGTATGCACCCAGCAGGCACTGTCAGTCAATAGCCGGGGCCAGTACCGCGATCGAAGTTTTTGAGAAAGCACCGCCGCCCGGACTGCGGGACCGGTTATATGATCGCGATGAATGAAATGAGCGCACGAGCTGTTTGTTTTGAATAGGCACCAAACACGTCCGGACCTTATACTACGCCCAGTTCCGTCCCGAGGTCGACCATGCACGTCCATTTCATTGTCTACCTCTTAGCCTTGTGGTTCTTGGTGTCAACCTCTATCAGTATCTTTCGCTTGCGAACCAGAATATTTCACGCGGCAGAGGCTGACAGGGCTTGGCACCTGAATCCATCAGCGTTGATCAATTTAGCAGCGGCCAGCTTCGTTTCGGTCAGCATCCTCCTCGGCGCAGGGCTCTTCTTCCAGGGTCGGGAATTGGTTGCATTTAGAATCCTGGCGTTGATCATACTTGCCACATCAGCCGTCGACACACTCGTGGCGTTTCGATCCCCACATTCGCCGAAAATCAGCCGCCGCATGCAATTGGCGCCTCAATTATTGAGCATCCTCCTGGCTTTCTGCGCATTATCGTTCATCTACTATGTCCGGAGTACCCCGCCGACTGCCGAAGGATTCCAACGCTTGTCCTATCCCGTGAAAGGAAGCTGGCGGGTCGTTTCGGGCGGACGTACAGGCCTGACGAATGACCACCATGACCAGCCGCCGGCCCAGAGCTACGCCGTGGATCTTGTTTATGATGAAGGACCAAGCGAGGGCCGACCCGTTTATGCTCCGATAGAGGGGCTTGTGATCGTGGCGGTGAACGACCGCTTACAGGGCGATCCTGAACCTGAGGGTAACGTCGTTGTGATTCGGAGCGAAGATGGAACCGAGGTTTGGATGGCCCACCTTCGCGAGGGCTCCGTGCTCGTCACTGTAGGAGATCGTGTCGCCCGCGAGCAGATCGCCGAGTGCGGTTCGACAGGTTCAGCCGTCGAAGCCCATTTACACATCCATGCTCAGCGAGGCATTACCCCCGTCCCAATGCTTTTTGGTGATAAGGGGGCATTTCTGCTGAGGAACGATCGCCTAAAAATCCGGGATTAAGGCACGCCGCCCTACATCCTGCGCGCACGAGGCTGGAGGTCGAGCCGTCTTTTTTTGTTCCCCGCGGTTCGCTTTAAGCCTACGCGTTTGGCGAGGGGCGAAAGATTTTCCAATCGCCATCTCGGGCAGGTATATCTTTGCGCTTCCTCTGCGCCCTCCGCGCCTTTGCGGTTCAATGGGTTCGGTTGCGGCCGCCAAACCGCCCTCTGATTTCGGATTTTTACTCTTGATCCGCCGCCTGTCGACCTTAACCGCCTTACGTCGGAAGATCCTGACTTCTACATTGGGTGTGCAATCAGTGCTTTTTAAACTCCGGCCAAATGACGAACCAGATAAGATACCCTAAGCCGATGAACATGAAAAAGCTAAGGGTGCATGTCATCATCAACTGCTTATTCAGCGGCTTTTTTCTTAGTCCGTTGATGACCAGCCATGCGCTCGAGAGAAGCGCAATGATGCCTGAGAAGAGCCAGATATAACCTATCGTCGATACTATATCCATGAACCATCGTCCTTCCGACTCTGTCCGGCAAATCATACCCGAAAGGCAATGGGGCTCCAACCAAACAAGTGCTGAGATGTCTCAAATTCGGAGAATGCTAAGTCATGACAAACGATCTCGGCCTCGGCCTCGTCGTCTCAATGAAGGATACTTTCTCGCGTAATGTCGCACCGCATCCAGTCGTCGATGCAGTCGCTCAATGCCTCGGTGGCGCTGGCCAGCGAGCGGATGACGCGCAACTTGGACCGCATTCGGAAGGGCACGAATGCTGAGCGGCGCCGGGCTGGCTGCGCTGGCGCTCCAGGCCGGGCTGGTCGCCTCCACGCGCCGCCAGTTCGTCAAGGCTCTCGAGCGGCAGCTGCAGTTCGAGAAAACCTATAAATGAAGATGCTTTGGGTTAGTTATTGCAGGGTCATCTGAGGTGATTCTGAGCAACATGCCTTCAATAAACTTCTTTTGAGCCTTATTGAGCTGAATTCCGGGACGTCTCGCATGAAGCAGTGCCATACCTTCGTCAAAAGACTTGATGGCTCTCGATTCGACAAGAAGAGCGAGCGCAAATAGTCCGGACCTCCCATGTCCCTGGGCACAGTGGACGTACGTGGTGCCCGGTTTCATCTTTGAAATAGCAGCTTGGAGAGCATGATGGCATGGAACACCAGCGTCGAGTATGGGTAGACAAATATAATTTTTCGAATTCCTAATAGCAGCCGCATCTTCCATTTCTGTTGTTAGGTCAATATAGTTTTCGAAATCTGAAGGCACTTCATTTGGACGAAGACGTCTCCCAAGAACGAGTGTTTCCATGATCGCATCAGATGCATTTTCGCGGCTGAACCAGATCACCATATGCCACAGGAAATGGGACAAAAGCATGTAAGGAAGGTGCAAAATCTTGCTCCAGATGGGAATCTGTCCGTCCTGCGATTTTCCAAAAACGTGGTGTCCAAGGCCAGCATGCCCAAGCGCCAAGGCAAATAAACTTAAGGAAAACCAATGAAGCAGGTTCCACCATCCACCGAGATCGTAACCTATGCAGCTCATAGCCGATCCAAGAATTATAAAAACCGATGTGTATTTCATGGTTTGGTGGCACCGTCCTGTTACAGCACTATAAATCCTTTCGTTGGATTGCAGCAATGCTGATCGATCTCTACGATGCGCACCCGCATCCAGTTGTCGATGCAGTCGCTTGATGCGGTCATTCATCGGCATGTTCGCGATCCACGTCCAAAACATCCAATCTTTGCGCTTCCTCTGCGTCCTCCGCGCCTTTGCGGTTCAATGGGTTCGGTTGATCGGGCACGGCCGCCTTCACTCTGACCAGGTCATCTTCAATTTGCGCCCGCTGCGTGCGCAGTCCTTCAGATAGAGGTTGATCAGCGATTGGTAAGGGATCTCCTCCTCGGCGGAAAGCGCCTTGAAGAAGTCAATCACCTCCGGATCGAGCCGCAGCGTGATCTGTTTCTTCAGCTGCTTCGCGTAAGGATTCGGACGCGATTTCATCTTTGACAGGTCGTATTGGGCTTTCATGATGGAATTCCTTTGTAATGCTTGGCTTCTTGCTGGGTTGCTTTGCGCGCCGAGATGATGCGTATCGTCTGCGCCTTCTCTTGAAAGCAGTGGCACACAAGCAGCAGCCGCATCTGGCCGCTGAGCCCCAGAAGCAAGAAGCGATCTTCCTTCAGCGAATGTGCATCGTCGTAAAACTCAATGGCAGCCTCGTCATAAAAGACGGTTCTGGCTTCTTCAAAGGTGACGCCATGCTTTTTCTCATTCTGCTTTGCCTTGCGCGGGTCCCATATGAAGACAAGGCTGCTCATAACTACAATATAACTACACGTGGCGGGGGGCGCAAGATTTTTCCATTCACCATCCCGCCCACGGCGGGTGAGCATGAACGATCTCGGCTTCGGCCTCGTCGTCTCGATGATGCATCCTGTCTTTGCGCTTCCTCTGCGCCCTCCGCGCCTTTGCGGTTCAATGGATTCGATTGCGGCCGCCGTGCGGCACCTCTTGCGGTTCAATGGGTTCGGTTGCGGCCGCCAAAACGCCCCTCTGATTTCGAATTTTTACTCTTGCTCCGCCGCCTTGCGTGCCGAGGGTGGATCTGATACAAAAGAGGCAGGTGTGCGCAGGCGCGCGCCCTGCCGGAATCACGCTTCGCTTCAGGGGTTGTTATGGCATCGCAGGCCAAGGATTACTATCAGGTATTGGGCGTCGACCGCTCGGCTTCGGCCGAGGAGATCAAAAAGGCCTACCGCAAGCTCGCGCTCAAGTACCACCCCGACCGCAACCCCGACCAGCCCGAGGCCGAGGAGCAGTTCAAGCAGCTGTCGGAAGCCTACGAGGTGCTGAGCGACCCGCAGAAGCGCGCCGCCTTCGACCGGTTCGGCTATGAGGGGGTCAAGGGCTCCTTCCACGGGGGCGGCTTCGGCTGGGAAGATTTTCACCATGCCGGTGAATTCGAGGATATCTTCGGCAATCTGTTTGGCTCGCTCTTCGGCGCGAGCGGCATGGGCGGCGGACGCCGTGGTCGTCCGCGCGGCCGCGACCTGCGCATGCGCCTGGACCTCACCCTCGAGGACGTCCTCTTCGGCAAGCAGTCCGAGCTGAATCTCAGGCGACTCGAGCTCTGCGAGGACTGCGGCGGCTCGGGCGCCCGTCCCGGCTCAAAGCCCCAAAACTGCCCACGCTGCGGCGGCGAGGGCCGCCTGCGCATCATTCAGGGTTTCTTCAGCATGACCACCACCTGCGAGACCTGTCGCGGGCGGGGCCAGATCATCTCGGACCCCTGCGGCGGGTGCGGCGGGCACGGCCGGCGCGAGCAGAAGGTCAGCCTGCGCATCGACGTCCCGCGCGGGGTCGAGACCGGCACCCAGCTGCGCCTGCTGGGCGAGGGCGAGGCCGGCCCCCTCGATGGCGATCGCGGTGACCTCTACATCGTCATCTCCGTCGCTGAACATAACCGCTACCAGCGCGACGGCCACGATCTGCACGTTGTCGAGCCGATCAGCTTCACCCTGGCCGCCCTGGGCGGCGAACTCAAGGTTGAAACCCCTTGGGGTCCTCAGTCGATCAAGGTCCCGGCCGGCACGCAGCCCGACTATGTCGCGCGCATCGCCAACCACGGCGTCCCGCGCGCCGACCGCGACGATGCCCCGCGCGGCAACCTCTTCTGCCGCCTGACCATTCGCGTTCCGCGCAAGCTCACCGATCGGCAGCGCGAACTGCTTCAGGAGCTCTCACGTGAGGAGGGTGAAAACCCCTCCCAGCAGAAGGGCTTCCTCGATAAGGTGCGCGAGACGATCGGGCTGGACTAGGGTCGGCGCGCGCCCCTTGACTTTCACCGATGCATGGTTGATTACTGAAGCATCTCATGCCGGGTGTGCGTGACATGGATCTATCCTCCATCAGTGCCCTCTTCAAAGCCGTCGGCGACCCGGCGCGCCTGCGGCTGCTGCACTTGCTCAGCCAGCAGGAGCTCTCCGTCGGCGAACTCGTTCGCATCCTGGAGCTCCCCCAGTCCTCGGTCAGCCGCCATCTCAAGTCACTCAAGGAGCAGGGTCTGGTCGCAGATCGCTCGATCGGCGCCGCCACCTTCTATCGCGCCAGCATCGCGGCCGACCTGGCCGAGGAGGAAACCGCCCTGCGCGACATGCTCGACCAGCTCCTGCGCCGCGAGCCGCTGCCCGAATCCGACCGCGCGCGCCTCGAACGGGCGCTCGCCTTTCGCGAAAGCGAGGGCGGCGAGGGTTTCTTCGACCGTATCGGCGTGCGCTGGGATGCCCTGCGCGAGCACGCCTTCGGCCCCTCCTTCCACCTCGAGGCCCTCGTGCGCCTGCTCCCGCGCGAGCTCAAGGTCGCCGACCTCGGCTCGGGCACCGGCTACCTGCTCCCCCTGCTCGGCTCGCACTTCAGCCGCGTCATTGCCGTTGATATGAGCCCCCAGATGCTCGAGCTGGCGCGCCGGCGCGTCGAGGAAGCCGGCCTGACCAATGTCGAGCTGCGCCGCGGCTCCATCGAGGAGCTGCCACTTGCCCCCGCCGAGGTCGACCTCGTGCTGGCGCTCATCCTGCTCCATCACGTCGACGACATCGCCGCCGTCTTCGCCGCCGTCCGCCAGGCACTGCGCCCCGGCGGGCGGCTGCTGCTGGTTGATTTTTACCCCCACTCCAACGAGCGCTTCCGCTCGGCCATGGGCGACCGCCGCCTCGGGCTCGACCGCGCCCAGCTCGAGCGCTGGCTCGGCGAAGCCGGCTTCACCCGCACCGAGGGCTGGGATTGGCCCCACGACCCCCATCCCGAGCACGATCTCGCCCCCCTGCCACGGCTTTTTGGCCTGATCGCACAAGCTTGATCCGGAAGAGGGGCACCGATGTGCGCGAGCATCATGTTATCCAGACTTGAACGACCAACAAACCGGGGGATGTGAGACATGGAACAACAGACGCTGCGGATCGAGGGACTGCCCGGTGGACCGCTGATGACGATGTCCTACCGCGTGGTCGATCAGGCCAGCGGCCTGTGGGCAATCATCGACCCGACCTATGACGTCCTAGATCTCTGGCAAGCCGAGATCGCCCAATCACACCCCGCCATGGTGCTGGTCACCCATGGCCATTTCGACCATGTCGGCGGACTGGCGCGCCTGCGCGCGGCGCTGCCGAGTGTCCCCGTTTATATCCACCCCGATGGCGCTGCGATGATCCGCGATACCGCGCGCTCGCTGGCGCTGGGCGCCATGATGCCCTACGAACCCGCCGAGGCAACCCACGCCTGCCGTGAGGGCGACGTCATCGAGCTGGGTGCCAGCCGGCTGCGTGTCCTTGACAGCCCCGGCCATTGCCCCGGCTCGGTCATGTTCCACAGCCCCGGCATCCTGCTCGCCGGCGACGTGATCTTCCAGGGCGGCGTCGGGCGCTGGGATTTGCCGGGTGCCGACTATGAGCAACTGGCCGCCACCATGCGCGACAAGGTCATGACGCTGCCCGACGAGACCGTCATTTACCCGGGACACGGCCCCGCCACAACCGTCGGCGCCGAACGGCACGCCAATGCCTACGTTGCGCGGATGCTGGCGGGCGAGCGCGTGGACTGAAGCCTTCGCCCGTCCCGGCTTTTGGTTTAGCCTCCTGCTCAAAGGTCCCTATCAACCGCCAAAAGCCGCCACCCAGGCTGTCCCGCCTATCCAGCCACCCCCCATGTCCCGCGTTGACCGGCCCGCCCGTCCCTGGTTATGGCGCAACCCGGACGCCCCTGCTATTGAGCCCTGCGTGTATCCCGCATTTTGCAGCTCGCCCGCCCCCGGTTTATGCGCGCGCCCCGCGTGTCACCTCTTTATTGCGCCGCCGGGCGTGCAAGCTCACCTCCTGCCGTGCGACTGAATGGCAAGGCACCGCCGGGCCACTCCCGAGCTTCAACTCAGGCCCGCGGCACCGCCAATGATTGATCCGCCACGTTTTGGAATGTTATCTTGAATCCACCGCGCGAACACTATCCCGCGCCTGCCATCACGCAAGCGAAAGGCCCAACCGCCATGTCGATCCGACACGCCGCCGCGCTGATCATCGCCGCATTCAATGCGCTGCTGGTCTTCATCCTGATCTCTTGGGGCGGGATCGTGCACAATACCGGCTCGAGCCTGGCTTGCCCCGACTGGCCACTTTGCTATGACCAGCTCATCGTTGACACTTCCGGCATGTCCCATGATCAGGCGATGGGCATCTTCTGGGAGCACACCCACCGCGCGCTCGGCACCCTGGCCGGGATCGGCTCGATCCTGCTGCTGGGCCTGCTCTGGCGGCCCGCCCCCGGCTGGCCCTCGCTCAGGCCGATGGCGGCGTTGCTGTTGGGGCTGATCGTGCTGCAGGGGGTGCTGGGGGGGGTTACGGTGCTGCTCGAGTTGCCGACACTGGTCTCGACCTCTCACCTCGCCCTCTCAATGATCGTGTTCCTGCTGATCGTCAAATTGGCGCACGAGTCTTGGCTGCGGCTGGCACCCCGGCCGGCGCCGGCCGCTTCCGAACGGCAGCCGCTCCTGCGCCAGGCGCGCCTGCTTCTGGGCCTCACGCTGGCGGCGGTTTACCTGCAGATGGTGCTGGGTGGGCTGGTGCGTCACCTGGGCAGTTCCGCCGCGGCGGGCATCGGCTGGGCGGCTGCGGTGATCCCGATCGACCCCAATACCGGCCAACACACGCTGCTGCCCACGGCGGCCCCGGCGGCGCTCAACGTCCTGCATCGTTACATCGCGCTGGTGGTGGTCGCGCTGGTCGTGCTCTGCCTGATGCGCGTCTGGGCTTCGCTGCGCGAGGCTCCGGTGAGCACTTCAGGCTGGCTGCTGGCGACTCCCCTGCTGCTGGTCCTGACGCAGGTCATCGTGGGCGTGGTGATGCTGGGACTGTGGCCCGAGGATTTCTCGGCCGCGCTGCTCGACTGGCGGGCGGTCACCCGCACGCTGCACCTGTCGGTGGCGACGCTGCTGCTGGCCAACCTCTACTGGCTGTTCCTCAAATCGGGCGAGCGGCTGGCCGAGCCCGCCGCCGCGACCGCCGGGCTCCCCTCAAGTGGCGCCTCGCCTCAGCCGGCCACATGATCCTGATTCCTCAGAAATAGGTGCTGCCGCCACCCGACCCAGCGGGGACCTCGGGGGCATCGCCATAGGCGCCCGGATCATGGTTCTGGTAGGACGGGCCTTCGCTCGAGGCGCGGGCGATTCCGCTGCGCTGCCCGCCAAGGTAACTCCACTGCCCGGTAACCGGCCGCACCAGTGGCGTGCGCACGCGCCCATCACACGGCTTCGTCGGTTCCTGTCCCGCCTTGAACGGCACATTGTAATAGACCGGGCTGCCGCAACTGCCCGCGCGATTCCCATGACGCGCGCAGATATTGGCCACGCGAATCCCCGGCGGGGTCTCAAAGGACATGCTCCAGTTCGGCCGCGTCTTGAGGATGCCATCGAAGGCTTCCGCCCAGATCGGTCCGGCCAGGCGCCCGCCGGTCATCTCCGGCCCCATGGGGCGCGGATTGTCGAAGCCGACCTGCACCACGATCACCAGGTCGGGCGTGAAACCGGCGAACCAGCCGTCCACGCACAAGTTGGTCGTGCCCGTCTTGCCGACCACCGGCGGATAGGGCGGACTCTTGAAGCGCGAGCCGATTTCGCGCTGACCCGTCCCCCCCAGCACGACCTGGCGCAGGATGTATTGGGTCTGGTAGGCGGCGATCGGATCGAGGATCGCCTGTTCCTCACGCTTGGGGCGCAGCACCTGATTGCCCTGGGCGTCGGCGATGGCCCGGACCAACTGCGGCCGGATCGCCACCCCCAGGTTGGCGATCGCCTGATAGGCGGCCGCCAGTTCCAGCGGCGAAACATCGATCGTGCCCAGCGGCTGCGAGAGTTCGCGGCGCAGCTCCCACTGCGGTTGGCGCTCGGTGAAATCGAACCGGCGCACCACGTCCAGCATCTGGTTCATCCCGAGCGACTCATAAAGCCGCAGCGTGACGACGTTGCGGGAGTGCTCCATCGCCTCGATCAGCGTCTGCGGGCCGAAGAACCGCTTCTCATAGTTGATCGGCCGGTAATAGCCGCCCGGAACGCCATACTCCACCGCCTCGTCGACAATGACCTGATCGGGTCCGAAACCGCGCTCGAAGGCGGCGGCGAAGAACAGCGGCTTGATGCAGGAGCCCACCTGGCGCCCCCCCATCGTGGCGCGATTGAAATGGCCGTGCCAGCGCTCATTATAGAAATTCGCCCCGCCCACCAACGCCAGCACTTCAGCCGTGTGCGCATTGAGCACCACAATGCTGCCCTGAATCGGAATGGTATCACCCAGCCGGCCGCGGAATTCACCGGCGCCCGCATCGGTGACCTCCTCCACAAAGACATCGAGCAACGCCCCCTGCTTGAGGACCACTGAGGGGTCGTAGTAGGGCAGTTCGGCGGGCAGCTTGAAGCTGGTGTTCCACTGGTTGAGCCGCACCGAGACCGTGTCGCTGGTCAGCTTTTCGATGCGCATCAGGCGAATCTCGCCGGCGCGCAACTGGCCGTTCCACTTCTCCCGTTCCTGGGTTTGGCGGCGGGGCTTGGCTGCCTGCCACTGCTTCTCGGCCCGCACCAACCCCTCGCGCATCGCCTTGTCGCAGGCCTCCTGAATCGCCGGGTCGATCGTCGTGGTGATGCGCAGGCCGCCATTGATCAGCAGATCGCTACTCAGGCCGTGGTGGCCCAGCAGATCGGTCCGCACCTGGGCGACGAAGTAGGGGTACCGGCTCAGGCTGGATTGACCGGGGTTGGTGACCAGCGGCTCGGCGAGCGCCTGCTCGAGCCGTTCATCACTGATCATCCCCAGCATGTGCATGCGGCGCAGGATGATGTCCCGCCGGGCCTGCGAGCGCTTGGGGTTGAACCGTGGGTTATAGACGGTGGTGGCCTTGGGAATGCCGGCAATCGTCGCACACTCGGCCAGCGTCAACTGGTCGAGCGACTTCAAAAAATAGGCATTGGCCGCCGCGCTGACACCGAAATCGGTCGGCCCCAGCGCGATGTGGTTGAGGTAAAACTCGAGGATCTGAGCCTTGCTGTAGCGGCGTTCGATCTGGAAGGCCAGGATGGCCTCCTTGATTTTGCGCTCGAGCGTCTTCTCAGTGCCGACATCGGGCAGGATGTTGCGAGTCAGCTGCATCGTGAGGGTACTGGCACCCTCGACAATGGCACCGGCTCGCAAGTTGGTCCGCATCGCGCGCACGACGCCAATGATATCGACCCCGAAGTGTTCGAGGAAGCGGCTATCCTCGATGGCGATGAAGGCGTTGCGCAGATCGAGAGGGATTTCGTCGAGCGGGACGACCTGCCGGCGCAGGTCCTTGTTGCGGAATTCGCCGATCGCCATGCTGCCGGTGCGGTCGTAGAGCTGCGAAACCTGGGGGGGATCGTAATACTCCAGCTCCTCGATGGCGGGCAGTTCGCCCAGGATGCCGAGGAAGGCTCCCACGCCAACAGCCGCGCAGATGGTAACCACCGAAACAATGCCAAGGAAGGCAATCCACCAGACGCGTGTGCGCCGGCGGCGCGGCCGGCCAACGGGAGCGGCGGGGGGCATTTCGCTCATCGGTCAGTTCCCTCGGCGGCCGCCTCATCGAGCGTGCCGGCGGCACTGGCCCACTCCTCCGGCTCGAGCGCAATCAGGAACAGGTCGATCAGCTTGGCGGAGTCTCGGCTTTGCATCAGGCTCTCAAGCACTTCCGGCGGCGGCGGCGGCCAACCGCCAAACTCGCGCTCGATGGTCTGTTCAACAAAATCGGCATCGGGAATGGCTGCCGGGTCCAGCACCGCCGCCCGCTCGACAAAGCGCCGACTATAGACCACCAGCCGCTCGATCAACCGGCGATAATCCCCGCCCCCGTCTGGTCCTGCCTGCAGCGCCGAACGCAGTGCCACCCCCGTCAACCAGCGATATTCGGCGGGGTTCATCCGCTCCTCAGCCAGCGCATCCAGGTGCATATCGACCGGCTGCCGCAGGTAGGGTTCCAAGGACAAAAGGAGTGAAACCTGGTCAAACAACCCCGGATCTTCGGTCTCCAGGACCCGCTGCGCCTGGCGGTCCAGCTCGGGCGGAATCGCCGCCACCAGGCGATCACGCACCCGTAAATAGGAGTCCCAGCTCGCGCCGCCGTTGGCGTCAACCTGGCCGGTCCGTGAAGCGGGTCGTTCCCATTGAATTTCGGTGTTGAGCTGCTGGTATCGCGCCTGGGTCTGTCGCCCGAAAGCCACCATCTGCTCGAACGAGCGCGCCGAGCGCACAAAATAAAAACCGGCCAGCGCAACCGCCACAATCAAGACCACCAGCAACACCAGGACAAACTTTTTCACGCTCGCCGCCCCCGGTCCTCTCCTGACGCCCCCGCGCCGAATCCATGACCCGCGCAGGGAATATGCTAGCACAGCCCCGCCGCGGGCCGCGACGGCAAAGCAAGCCCGGCGCACAGCGCCTCAGTCGGTCAAACGCCCCGACGCCCCCACCCACGCAACTGGCCAAGGACCAGCAGGGTCAGCGCGGCCATCACCAGCAATCCGATGTAACGATAAAACATTTCGCCGCCGACGGCCCCGTAGATAACGCCGCCGGCCAGCGCGCCGATCGTTGCGCCCACCCCGCCGAAAAAGGCCGCGAACAGTCCCTGCGAGGTCGATCCCAGCCCCGGCGGGGCCAGCTCGTGGGCCCGCGCCACTCCACCGATCAGTAAAAACCCGAAGGTGGGCCCGTGCATGAGCTGGATCAGCAGGATCACCCAGCCGGTCTGCGTCCACGAGTAGGCCAGCAGCCGCGCGCAGAGCAGCACCAGTGCGATCGATAACAAGCGCCGCGCGCCAATCCTCCGCAGCAGCCAGCCCGACCCCAGCATGACCGGCAGCTCGCTCAGGATCGAGAATAGCTGGGTCAGCCCCATGAAATCGCGACCGAAACCCAGCTGGCCCAGATACAGGAAGAGATACATGTGGACGTTGAAAATCCCCATCCCGCCGATAACGGCGACCACCAGAAACAGCAGCCATTGCGGCTCGCTTGCGATGCTGCGCAGCCCCGACGGCAGGTGGATCGGCACCCGCGCCCCGCGCGACGGCAACCCGATCGTCGAGCCGACAGTGAACAGGTGAAAGCAGAAGTAGGCGTAAAAGGCCCAGGCCAGGCCGTGATGCTGGGTCAGCAGCCCCACCAGCAGCGAGGCGCCCCCCCATCCCAAGGTCCCAAAGACGCGCTGGCGCCCATAGTGGACCCGATCGCGCCCGAGTTGCTCCACCACCAGGCTGTCGATCAGCGGGATGATCGGCATGTTGAAGAAGGCAAAAACCAGCGCCAACGGCACCAGCCCCGAGAAGCTCACCGTGCGCATGATCAGCGCGGCCATCGCCGCCGAACCGATCACCGCCAGCAACAGCAGCAGCCGGTTCTGGCGCAACAAGTCCGCGGCGGCGCCCCACAACGGCCCAGCCACCAGCAACGCCATCGGCGTGAGCGAGGCCAGCAATCCGATCTGATAGCCATTCAGCCCCACCTGCTCATAATAGAGCATCAGGTAGGGCATGAGGGCCGCCAGCGCCGCGAAGTAGAAAAAGTAAAAAGCCTTGGCATGGCGCATCGGCTGCGCCGGACGAGGCTCGCTCAATTGATCGGCTCGATTTCAAAACGCCGCTGATCGACACGCCGCACGATCAACTGCGGCTCGGTGGACTGGCGCAGGAAGCTTTCCATGTCAATGTGGAAGCCCTCGGGCAGCACCACGTTGAGCACGGCCACGTCGGCATAACGCACCCGCTGGATCACCCGCACCTGTGGATGGATCAGGCTCAGCAGGTTGCTGACCCGCGCCAGCACCACATCATCGGTGACGCCGTTGACCAGCAGCCGGTAATCCATCTCCGAAAGCATCATCACCGGCCAGATGTCGCGCAGCAGCGTGGCCAACCGGCCGGCCGTGCGCGCCACCAGGGTGTCGAGCAGGTTGGCAATCGCCGCCGGTTCGGTATCCCCGGTGGCGGAATAGGTCTCCCGGACCTCGGCCAGCAGTTCGCCATTGTCCACCCGATACATCCGCAGCGCCAGGCTGCCTTCCCAGAAATGGAAATTATCATAGAGGATCTGGCCGGCGCGGATCGGGTTGGCTTCCATTGAGCCGGTGATCACCACATCGATCTGGTTGCGCTGGGCTTCCAGCCGCGCGGTGCGCAACCGGCCCGCGTCATTCGTCAAGTCCAGGTTGAGTGCCGGTTCACGCATGGTCCCCAGCGGCGCCTGAAACAGCTCGCCTTCCATCGTGGCGGCAATCCGGTTGCGCGTGATGGGCTCCGGGGCCGGCCGCCCTCCCAGGGTCTCGCTCAGGTGAATGGTCACGCGCGGCCGGATGTTGGGCTCGGCGATGAACCGCATCGCCTCGAGGTCCTGGAACAGCGAATTCAAGTTGATCGTCACACCGACCGGCATCGTCAGGTTGCCGTTGGCAAGCAGGCGCGGCCGCCCGGTGACGTCCGTGCGCGCCACGGCCCTGCTGCCGGCACGCCGCAGATAAGGCTCAAGCAGGTCAAGACCCAACAGAATATTGTCGCCAAAATACACACGCGCGGCAGCCGACATCAACGCCCGCGCACGAGCCTCGGCCAGCACCGAAGCCTCATCGGCCCCCTCCAGCGTATAATGAAAGCTCGCGATATCATTCGCTTCGACCCGCACCCGCGCGCGGCGTTGATCACGACGCGCCCGCAACTGGTCGGTTGCCTGCTCGAGCAGGGTGGTCTCGCCCTGGCCACGGCCGGCATCGAAAATCTGCATCGGGCCGCGCGGCTGCATGTATTCCGGAACCGGCGCCTGATCCTGGTTCACCTGCGACGGAGTGCCCAGTTGCGCCAGCGCCACGGCCGGGCTCCAGGCAATGATGCCACCCGCCAGTATGATCCCCAGGATAAGCCCGGCGCTCTTCCCTGCCCGCATTTTCGCCCTCATGCTTTGCCTCCAGCAGCGGAACCCGGCGTCTGGGCACAAGGCACCCCCGGCGTCGGTGACATCCAAACCATCAATGCCTCAGCCGCGTCAGACTGTCAATTCATTTCCCATAAACATTCCTGATCCTATCCTTCATGTTTTTGTCGCCAAGACGCAGAGGAAATGGCCAAAGGTCGCAAAGGGAGGAATTGCATTCATGTTTTTCCATGACCATGCATGATGCCACCCGCCCCACATCGACTTCACCACGACTTTGCGTTCTCAAAGCGGTGCTCTGCGGCCTTTGCGACGAAAATGAGAATCAAGGCCTGATCCGACCCAAATCCCGATCCGCTCAAAGCAGCGTCCCGCGCAGCAGCAGGCTGGCCATGCCGAAGTAGATCAGCAGCCCCGTCACGTCCACCAGTGTCGCCACCAGCGGGGTGGAGGCCACCGCCGGGTCCACCCCCAGCCGCTTCATCAGCAAAGGCATGAGCGACCCGACCAGCGTCCCCCACATGACCACACCCATCAACGACAGCCAGATGGTGACCCCCAGCTCCATCCAGTGCTCGCGCACAGCGTCCTGCGGATCGGTCCCCACCACGACGTAGACCATCGCCAGGGCGAAGCCCAGCGATCCCAGCAGTGTCCCCAGCGCCAGCGCCGTCAGAATCTCGCGGCCGACGATGCGCCACCAGTCGCCCAGGTTGATCTCGCCCAGCGACAGAGCGCGAATGACCAGCGTCGCAGCCTGCGATCCGCAGTTGCCGCCGCTGGCAATCACCAGCGGCACGAACAGCGACAGCACGATCGCCTTGTCGAGCTGCTCTTGGAAAGTGCCCATCGCATAGATCGTCAGTGAGCCGCTCAGGAACAACAGCACCAGCCACACGGCCCGCTTGCGGATCATGGTCAGCCGGCTGGTGGCAAAATACGGCAGGTCCAGCGCCTCGAGGCCGCCCAGCTTGTGGATATCCTCGGTCGCCTCCTCCTCGGCCACGTCCAGCACGTCATCGACGGTGACAATGCCGACCAGCGCGCCCTCCGAGTCGATGACCGGCAGCGCGACCCGGTCATACTTTTTGAAGGCATCGACGGCGGTTTCCTGGTCATCGGTGGCGCGCAGGGCCACATAATTATGATCCATCAGCTCCTCGACGCGCCGGTCGACGGGGGCCAATAGAATCTCCCGCAGGCGGATGTCGTCCAGCAGCCGATTGCGCGTGTCGACGACGTAGAGCACATTGATGGTTTCCCGGTCGTGACCCTGCTCGCGGATGTAAGCCAGCACTTGGTCCATCGTCCAGTTGCTGTTGATGGCCAGAAAATCGGTCGTCATCCGCCGGCCGATGGAGTCCTCCGGATAGCCCAGGAGCTGCTTGGCGACCTGCAGCTCCTCGGGACTGAGCAGGGTCAGCAGGCGGCGCGTGACCTCGGCCGGCAGTTCCTCGAGCAGGGCCGTGCGGTCGTCGGGCGCCATCTCGTTGAGCAGCCCCGCGACCTGCTCCTGGCCCATCGCCCGGATCAGCTCGTCCTGCTGCTCGAGCGGAATGTATTCAAAAACGTCGGCGGCAATCGCGCGCGGCAGGATGCGGAAGAGCAGCCCCATCTCCTCGGTCGGCAGCTCCTCGATCAGCTCGGCCAGGTCGGGCGGGTCCATATCCTCGAGCACCTCGCGCAGGGTGGCGAATTCACCCCGCCGCAGCATCTCCTCGAGTTCAGGCTGGAGCAGTTTGCCGAGCATGTACCAACCTCCGAGCATGGACAAAGGCTCGCGCCAGCATGCACCAGATCGCCTTGGGTTTGGAAGTTTATTTGCACCGCACCCCTTGCTTCTTCTTCTTTCTCAACGCAAGGTCGCACTCCATGCCACGAATGCCAAAAGGTACGACAGTGTTTCGGCGCGCGGGTGACATATGCGCTCGGGCTGCATGAAAAATGGGATCATCTTTCCTTGGCGTCCTTGATCCATACTTGGCCCCTTGGCGACAAAAATCGCCCCTGTCACGGCAGCCAGCTTCATGAAGCATTGAGGCCGCACCGATCCATACCAGAAAACCTTTGGCAATACGCGAGCATTCGGCAAAAATGGCGGGGGTCGTGAAAAGAAAATTCAGGATACGAGGGTGGCACGATGATCTCGAAGCTGATGGGCCTCGGACTGCTGGCGGCGCTGTGGGCCGGCGCGCTCGACTCGGCGCGGGCGCAGGACCCGCTCAACCCGCCGATCATCGTCGACGATCGGCCGATGGTCGCGCCCGAACCCGAACCGCTCCCCTCCCCGCTATTGCCCGACGGGCCCGAACCCTGGGATTCACGGCCGGAGATGTCAATGGCCCCGGCCATCCCCGCCCCCCCCGCCGAAGTGCCGCTGCTGCGCATGCCTCCGCCACGCCTGCTTTATCAACGCCCCGCCTCGATGGGCCTGCGCGAGGAATGGTCCCCGCGCCCCTACCGGCTGCGCCGACCCGGCCCCGGGCTCCCGAGCCGCCCGCCGATGGTTTATCCCGTGGTCGAGCCGCACATCACACTCGAGGACCTTCCAATCGAACCGGCCCGCTGGCCTTCGGCGAGCTACGAGCTGGTCTACCCCGAGCGGGGCCGCTGGGTCGAGGGCCATTTCGAGGAAGTGCCCTATGAGGAAATCGTCATCGGCGAATATGTTGAGGTGACCTACCCGGCCGTCTGGCGCCAGACCGAGAGCGGGCTGGAGCTTGTCGAGCCGGAACAAACCGAGCGCGTCCCTCGCACCCGGATTGTCATCTCGCGCGTCTGGGTGCCGGGCCACTATGAAAATGAGGCGGTCGAGCCGCTGCCCGCGCCCGCCACGCCCCTCGCCCAACCCACCAAGCCCGAGGAACGCCCGCGCTGGCCGCGCTGGATTGAATACTGATCACCGCCCCTGAACCCGGCACCGCGCCAACCACGAAAGGTCAAATAGCTGTTCATGACTTCGCTTCACGTCGACACCATCCGCCTTGGACATAGCCCCGATCCCGATGACGCCTTCATGTTTTATGGACTGGCCCGCGAACAGGTCGACGCCGAGGGCCTGCGCTTCGAGCACATCCTCGAGGACATCGAAACGCTCAACCAGCGCGCCTTTCGCGGCGAGCTGGAAGTGACGGCGCTGTCGGTCCATGCCTGGACCCAGCTGGCCGACCGTTATATTCTGCTCAACACCGGCGCCAGCATGGGCGTCGGCTACGGCCCCATGCTGGTCGGGCGTGAGCCGATGGTCCCCGAGGCGCTCAAGGGCCGCACCATCGCCGTCCCGGGCGAGCACACCACCGCCTTTCTCGTCCTAAAGATGTGGCTCGGCGATTTTGCCTACGAGGTCGTGCCCTTCGACCAGATTTTCCGCGCCGTCCGCGAGGGTGGAGTCGATGCCGGCCTGATCATCCACGAGGGCCAGCTCACCTTCGAGCGCGAGGGCTTTTACTGCCTGGCCGACCTGGGCCGTTGGTGGACCGAGGGACCCGGCGGGGGCCTTCCCCTGCCGCTGGGGGTCAATGCCGTCCGTCGAGACCTCGGCCCCGAGCTATGCCGGCGCATCGACCGCGTGCTGCGCCGTTCCATCGATTACAGCCTCGCCCACCGCCGCGAGGCCGTGCGCCATGCCATGCAGTGGGGCCGCGGCCTCGACGAAGCCACCGCCGACAAGTTCATCGGCATGTATGTCAATGAGTGGACTCAGGACACCGGCGGCCGTGGCCGGCCCGCCATCGAGCGCCTGCTCGAGGAAGCCCGCCGACTTGACCTGATCCCCCCCGGCCTGGCCGTCACATTCGTCGAAAGCTGATCGCAGCGGACGCTCATCCGTCAGCCCCCGTCAGCCGATGAAGATATGGAATGGCCGCGCGTGGCGCGTCGGCCGAAATATGTTCATCCGGCGAGGGCAGCGGGCTCGTGTCTTATGTGATCGGCATTGATCTGGGTACGACCAACTCGGTGGTGGCCATCCTTGAAGGCGGTCGCCCGATCGTCATGCAGAACGCCGAGGGCAGCAAGACCACGCCTTCGGTGGTGCATTATGGCGAGGACCCCGAGCCGCTGGTCGGTGAGCTGGCCAAGCGCCAGCGCATCCTTGGCCCCGACCGGACCATCTATTCCATCAAGCGTTTCGTCGGCTGCCGTTGGGATGAGGCCGAGGATCGCCGCCGCGGCATCGATTATCAGCTCAGCGAGGGCGTCGACGGTCTGGTCGCGGTCGACATCGCCGGCATGAAGCTGCTGCCCGAGCAGATTCAGGCCGAAATCCTGCGCAAAATGAAACTCACGGCCGAGGAATTCCTCGGCGAACCGGTCACCCAGGCCGTCATCACCTGCCCGGCTTACTTCAATGACAGCCAGCGCCAGGCCACTAAGAAAGCCGCCGAACTGGCCGGCCTCGAAGCCCTTCGCATTGTCAACGAGCCGACGGCGGCGGCGCTGGCCTATGGCCTCGGCAAGGGAACCCGCGGCCGCGTCGCCGTCTTCGACTTCGGCGGCGGCACCTTCGATATCTCGGTGCTCGAAATTGAGAATGAGCTGTTTGAGGTCAAGTCCACCTGCGGCGACACTTTCCTCGGCGGCGACGTCATCGATCGGCTGTTGATTGACTGGATGCGCGAGCGCATCCTCACCGATCTGGGCCTGGACGTCTCCAATGACCCGCAGGCGCTGACCCGCCTGGCCGAGGCCGCCGAGAAGCTCAAGTGCGAGCTGTCGGCGATGGAGCGGACCACTCTGTCGCTGCCCTTCATCGGCGCCACGGCCAACGGCCCCGTTCACTTCAGCGCCGATATCTCACGCACTGACCTCGAAACCATGATGGCGCCGCTGCTGGAGCGCCTGCGCGCCCCCTGCGAACAGGCGATGCGCGACGCCGGGCTTAAGAATGAGGACCTGCTGGCGGTCATCCTCGTCGGCGGCTCCACCCGCATCCCCGCCGTGCAGCGGCTGGTGCGCGAGTTTTTCGGGCGCGAACCCGACCGCTCGGTCAGCCCCGACGAGGCTGTCGCCCTCGGCGCCGCCATCCAGGGCGGCATCATGTCCGGCGAGCTCGAGGAGATCCTGCTGCTCGACGTCACCCCTCTGTCCCTGGGAATCGAGCTCGCCGGCGGCCTGTTCTCGCCACTGATCCCGCGCAACAGCAGTATCCCGACCACCGCCACCAAGAAGTTCACTACCGTGCGGGACAACCAGGCCAGCGTCACGGTGCACGTGCTCCAGGGCGAGCGCCGCGTCGCGGCCGAGAATCGCACGCTCGCTCGCTTCCGCCTGGAGGGGATCTCCCCCGCTCCGCGGGAGGTTCCCGAGATCGAGGTCAGCTTCAACGTCGATGCCAACGGCATCCTGAATGTTTCGGCGATGGACCTGACCACCGGCACCAGCCAGCAGGTCCGCGTGGAATCCTACCAGCCGATCCTGAACGCCGAGGTCGAACGCCTCGTCACCGAGGGCTCGACCCGCGCCGAGGAAGATCGCCAGTTCATCCGCAAGCTGATGGTGCGCCGCCAGATGGAACGGCTGCGCGAGGAGGTCGAGCTGCACCTGGTCAAGCCCGACACCCGCCCCATCGGTGAGGAGCGCGAACGCCGGCTGCGCGAGGTCTTCTTCCGTTTCGACGCCGCCATCGCCGGCAACGACTGGACGCGCATCGAAAGCTCCGAGCATGACATCCGCATCATCCTCTCCGAGATCATGGCCATCACTGGCCTCAAACTCGACCTCGGCATGGAAGAACTTATTTTTGAGAGCCCCGCCCAGGAAAAGGCAGCCGAGGAAGCGCTTCAGCCCAACCCTGCCCCGGTTGATCCCTGACCTGAGTCGCTCCCTTTCTTTTTCCCCACACCCGCTTTTCAGTCTCCTCCCGCCGCCGTCTCCACTATACTGAACATGCCTTGCATGACATGTCAGGACCAGCCAAAGGATGGAGCTCATGGATTGGCTCAGGCTTGAAGGACTTACGTTCTACGGCCATCACGGCACCGAGCCGCTGGAACAGGAGACCGGTCGCCGCTTCGTAGTCGATGTCGCACTCGGTCTGGATCTCGAGACAGCCGGGCGCGGTGATCACCTGGCCGACGCGCTTGATTATCGGCGCGTCTGGGAAGCGGCGCGCGACGTCGTCGAGGGTGAGCGCCATCAACTCATCGAGCGCGTCGCCTGGCGCGTGATGGAAGAGATGTTCTCCCGTTTCGCCCCTCAGGCGGTCCAGGTGCGCGTGGCCAAACCCGAGGCTCCCCTGGGCGGCCTTAATCATGCGGCCACGGTCGAGTTCGCCCGCACCCACGAGCAATGGCGGGCCTGAAATCTGGTTGGGTATCCTGTAAGACGGTCAGTCGCTGATTTTCTTATGCAGGTGCGGCATCGTCTCGGGGCGGCCCGCTTCCATGATCCGGCTTTCGTTGCCTGTGGCCGTCACATTCTCGTAGACCCCCTGGTCGCGGCGCACCAGCTTGGTGAAGCCCAGTTCCTTCAATTTGCTGTCGCCGGCGGGGGTGCTGACGTAGACGCGCGAGATCAGCCGTCGCACCGCCCCGCCGCAGCGCGGGCACTGCGTCAGCGCCGAATCCTTGATGGAGTGCACCCACTCGAAAGCCGCGCCCAGCTCACAGGCCTCGCCCGCATGTTCGTATTCATAGACCGGCATGACCATCCCCTCCCGAACCGACATCCGCGGCGCCAACCCGCCACGGCTTCATTATATGGAATGCTTCGGCCGGGCGCAACGCGGCCTTGAGCCTCATTGCGCCAACAGCCGCGTCTCGAGCATAGCCCCTCGCGGAGCCTCGAACCCGATCGCGACTTCATTGATCCCCCGCCGCCACGGCCGGAAGCCCCCCCCGCTTTCCGCCGTCGCCTCGATCCGCACCCGCGACAGGGCGACCTCGCCGGTCTCGCCGCCGGGCTTCGTCGCCAGCCGCACGAAAAATCCAGTCTGGCCCTTGACCGCCGACGTCAGGTCAATCGGCTCGCGCCAGGGATCGGCACCCGCGCTCAGCCCCCCCACCCGCGCCCACATCTTGCCATCCACGCTGACCCAGACCTCAAGCGCGCGCGCGGGCGCGGATTGCCAGCCCAGCCGCGCCGAGCTGAGCTCGAAGGGCACCTGAATCTCCCAGCTCACCCACGAGTTCCCCCCCGCGCGCAGGATGATATCCTGTCCCGGCTCGACGCGCGGGCGCCGTTGACCGCTGAACGAGGCGACCACGGCGCGCGGGTCGGCCGGCAGGTGCCAGAGCAGGCTGGCGCGCAACCGCCCCGGCTCGGGTTGCGAAATGAACATCCGCTCGCCCGGCAGCAGCGTGAAGGATTCAAATGGGGCCGTCACTCCCGCCGGCGGCTGGAGCAAATCCACCGCCGACACCCCCCAGGCCCTCAGCTCCCGCACCGGCTCCAGTCCCCGATTGTCGAACAACAGCCCGTTCCAACCCTCCGACGCGCCCGGCTCGACGCGCACCAATAATTGGTTCACCCCGCCCTCGCTCAACAGCGCCGAGACCTCCCCCCGCTCATCGGCCCGCGCCTCGATGAACCGAAAAGCCGGCCCCGCGCAGGCGCCCGTGGCCAGCAGCAGCGCCACCGCCAACCAATACGAATGCCTTCGATTCGCCATCATGCTCCGCCACCTGAAAATCAAGTCGACATCCGACCCCGACCGCAGCCGGTCCGTGCCTCGCCCCGGCAAGATTATCATATTCAGTGTCCGCAGGCCGAGACCGTTTAAAAGCGCTTGCCTGAACTGGAAGGTTTTGTCTAAATGAAACCATTGCCGGGATTCGATCCACAGATGATTGAATCATTTTGATCATTGGGGGAGTCAATCGGACCGCTGGTCCGGCTCATCACATGTCCTTTGAACCCATACAAATTCAGGGGCTGATTCTGGGCGTGCTGGCCTGGGCCTGGTTCTTCTGGCTGGTGCCCGAGCGGGCCTTCGCCGTCGGCATCGTCCTGCAGGACCCGCCGCTGTTCTTCCGCATGGCCAGCTATAAGCTCCTGCGCCTGCTGGCGCTGCTTGGCCTGGCGGCCTTCGGTTTCCTGCTTGTCCCTCCGCCCGCCGATCTGCTCACGGTCGATTACGCCCTCATCGTCCAGCACCTGCTCGACGGCCTGCTGATGGGTCCATTGCTCGCCATCGTCCTGACGCTTCTGTTCTTCTTTGCCCTGCCGATGGCGGTGGTCAAATACCGCCACAAGCAGGAGGAAGAGCCGGGCGAATGGCTGACGGTAACGCTGGTGTTTTATCGCTGGGCATTGCTGGGCGTCGCGATTTTTGCCGCCGTCGGCTGGCTGGGCGAAATCCCGATCCTGGGCGAACCATTCCTGGCCCCGCTCAATGATGTCGTCGGCGCGGCTCTGCCCATCCTGGCCGGCCTCTTTTACCTGCTGTGGTGGGGTTGGCCCTCGATGTTCGTGGCGCGGTTGGCGGAGCGGCCCGAGCCGATCGCCATCGACGCCCTGCCCGACGTGCGCCGCTGGGGACTGCCTCAGATGCTCGCCCTGCTCGTGCGGCGCAAGCGCCAGCAGCGCCAGCATACCGGCGGCCCGGGCCAGAAGCTTTGCCCCTCCTGCATGCGCCCGATCGACCAGCTTGAATTTTACGAGTCCCTTGACTTTGATTCATGCCCGCACTGCGGCGAGCTGATCCCCCCGGTGTTCGGCCTGCGCGACTACATCGAACGTCTGGCCGACCGTGCCGTCGAGATCATCCAGTCGCGGGACCAGCAGGCCAAAACCCGCAAGGCGCGCGAGGCCGAGCGTCACGAGCAGGACGTGATCCAACGCATCCTGCGCGCCACCTTGACCATGGCGATGCGCGAGCGCGGGACCGACCTGCATCTGGGCAGCGACACCAACCGTTTCATCATCCGCTGCCGCACCGATGGCGTCCTCTTCACGATGCTCGACCTGGACATGCTGCTGATGCGTCCGGTCATTTCGACCATCAAGGTTCAGGCCAACCTGGACATCAGCGAGCGCCGCAAGCCCCAGGACGGCAGCATCAAGGCCACCATCGACGGCCGCAAGCTCGACCTGCGCGTCAACACCAGCCCCACTCCCGACGGCGAAACCGCCTCGCTGCGCCTGCTTTACGAGGCCCGCGTGCTGGGTTCGCTTGAAAATCTGGGCATGAGCCACCGCGCCCTGCGCCTGCTCCACGACACCATCGCCCGGCCCCATGGACTGGTGCTGGTGACCGGCCCGACCGGCTCGGGCAAATCCACCACGCTCTACAATTCGCTCGGCGCCATCGCTAACGGCAAGCGCAACATCATCACCCTCGAGGACCCGATCGAGTTCAACATCGAGGGCCTGACCCAGATGCAGGTGGACCCGCGCAAGAACTTCACCTTCGCCAGCGGCCTGCGCACCATCCTGCGCCAGGACCCCGACGTCATCATGGTCGGCGAAATCCGCGACGGTGAGACGGCCAAGATGGCCGTCGATGCCGCCATGACCGGCCATCTCGTCTTCTCGACCCTGCACACCATCGATACCATCTCCACCCTCGACCGCCTGCTTGACCTCGGCGTGGAATCCCACCGCCACGCCGAGGCGCTCGTGCTGCTGGTGGCGCAGCGGCTGATCCGTCTGGTCTGCCGCGAGTGCGCCGAACAGCACGAGGTATCCGCGGCCGAACTCGAACAGATGGGTCTGGCCGGCGGTCCCTCGCGACTGGTGCTCAAACGCGGCGTCGGCTGCGAGCTCTGCCACCAGACCGGCTACTACGAGCGCGCCGGGATTTACGAGCTGCTCCAGCCGGAGTCCGAACTGCGCAACCTGATCGCCCAGCGCGCCCCCGCCTCCCAGTTGCGTCAGGTCGCCCGCAATCACGGCATGCGGACCCTGCTCGAGGACGGCATGGTCAAGGTGGTGCTCGGCCGGACGACCATCGAGGAAGTCGTGCGCGTGACCAACTGATGCGCCACGCTGCCTTGCGCCCCGCCTCCCCGCGTCCCACGGACGGGGAGGCTTCCTTTTTGGGTTCCTCTCAAGAATTTGTGGGTCTGGAAGGCGCAGAGGACGCCGAGGAAACTTAAAGTGATCGAGCTTGGACGAAGATCGTAAATGGGGGTTGACTGCCATGGGTTGATTCCCTGCCCATTCCGTCAAAAACCCAGCCCCGAAGGGGCGACCGCAAGTAGCCGGGGGTGACCGCAGGGAACCCCCGGTCAATCGCCCTATTCATCAGAGCCCTGAAGCGGCGACACAGTCTTCCGGCTGCCACTGTGTCGCCCTTCTTTCTAAGAGCCCCATTTTTTTGCGCGCCTTAAAAATAATCTTCCAACCAACCCGCCGCCGCCGACACTAATGGGTGAAGGAAGAAGGAAATCGACGCGAGGGCCGGTAATGACCGATCAGCTCGACCACCTGATGGAACAGGCGCGGCAAGGCGACCGCGATGCCTGCTGGCGCCTGATCGGCCCCCACCGCGGCCTGGTCTATGCCACCGCCTTCGGCATGCTCAAGAATATCGAACAGGCCGAGGACCTGCTCCATGAGGTGCTGGTTCAGGCGACCGCCTCCATCGGCGGCCTGCGCAATCCCTCCCGCCTGCCCGGCTGGCTCCACACGATGACGCGCAACATGGCGATGGACCTGATCCGCCGCGAGCAGCGCCGGCGTCAGGCCCATGCCGGGGCGGCTCGCCAGGCGACGGTCCTGCCCGTGGCGGATTGGACCGAGAAAGAGCACTGGCTGGTGACGATGGAAGAGGCGATCCATGAATTGCCCGAACCTTTCCGCGTCGTGCTCGCGCTCAAGTATATGAACGACTATTCCTGCGCCCAGATCGCCGGCATTCTCGATCTGTCGGTCCCGGCGGTCAAATCGCGCCTCTTTGAGGCGCGCAAGCTGTTGCGAAAAAAAACTGCGGCCCTTGCCCAGGCCCGGGAGCTGGACCATCATGACACGCGAACGATTTGAGCATCTGCTGGCCGATCAACTATCCGGCGAAATCACCGCTCAGGATCGCGAGGAGCTGGACCGGCTGGTTGCCGCCGATCCCGCCCTGCGCGCCGAACTGGCCGAATATGAACGCCAGGAGGTTGATCTGCAGCGGTATTACCACCTGCGTGCCGAGCGCGCGGCGGTGGGCCCCGAATCGATCCAGTCGCCGGCGCAACCACATGTGCGCCGCCGCCGGCCGCTGGCTTGGGGTCTGGCGGCGGCCTCGCTGGCCGCGGCCTTCATCGGCGGCCTCCTGCTCGTTCAGCTTGACCGGACCCACAGGCCCATGGGCGGGCAGGCGCTGGCCCGTGTCGATGCCCTCGAGGGCGATGTGCTCGTCCTGATGCAGGGCTCCGTCCGTGCCCTCGCCATCGGCGATCAGCTGGCCCGCTCCGAGCGGGTCAAGGTCGGCGGGAATGGCTATCTGGCTCTACGCCTGGGCGACGGCAATATCATTGAGGCGCGCGGCAACACCCGCTTCGCCATCGAGGAATATCACGACCGCCTGGCCGTTCAGCTTGACCACGGCCAGCTCTGGGCCCACCTCGGCCGCAAGCCCGACAAGCGGTTTGTCATCGAAACCGACCGGCTGCGCGCCACTGCCACCGGCACCGTTTTTGGTGTGCAGGACGGCCTCGCCGGCAGCATCGTCGCCGTCGCCGAGGGCTCGGTCTCGGTCGAGAGCGGCAGTCAGGTGCTGGCGTTGAAAGCCGGCGAAGCCTGGGGCAACCCCGCCGGCCCCACCGCCCTGGCGCAGGATTCGATCGATTGGAGCCAATACGCCGGTTCGCTCCTCGCGCTGCGGTCGACCGCCACCGACCCGCCCGACGTCCCGCTCGAGGTGGCCGGCGCGTCTCTCGCCACCCAGGAGCTCACCAGCGAAACCGGTGATGCGCCGACAATCTCCGATCTGGCCGACCTGCTCCCCGTCCAGACGCGCTTCTTCCTCGACCTGCGCGACTGGCCGGGCATCGTCCGCGAATTCCAATCGAGCGCCTACGCCATGCTGGCGCGCGAGCAGGCCCTGCAAAAATGGTGGACCGCAATCCATGGTCAGGACCTCGTCAATGAAATCGAGCGCGAAATCCACCTGCGTGAAATCCTTGCCGTCGCCGGCGCCGTCAGCGGCCGCTGTATCGTCGGCGTCTTTCCCCAGCATTTCCTGCTGCTGGCCGACTGTCGCCACAATGAATCCGAAGTCGCCGCCGCCCTCGGCGGGGCCATGGTCAGCCTGACCGATGGCAATCTGGAAGCCGTCTCCCGCTTGCGCGAACGCATGTTCGTCATCGATGGCCGACTGGTCGTCTCCAGCAGCCCGCAGATCGCCGCTGAGGTGATCGGGCGCCTGGCGAGCGGCGAGCCGAGCGGATTCACCGAACAGCCCTTTTATGGCAAGGTCACCAACGCCATTCAGCAACCGCGCCTGCTCGCAGCCGCCGACTTGGCATCGGTCGTGGACCAATGGCTTGAACAAGACCCCTCCGCGCGGCCGTTCCTCGATTTCAGCGGCCTCGGCGGCCTCGAAACCATCGTCATCTCGCCCAGCTTTGCCGGCCGTGGGATCAACCAGGCCGCCCGCCTGAGCTTCCGCGATCGCCGCTACGGCATGATGAACTGGCTGGCCGAACCGGCCCCCATGCACGGCTTCGGCTTCTTCTCCAGCGACGTGCACCTCTTTGCCGCCGCCATCATCCGCAGTCCGCGTGAGATGTTCTTCGACCTGCTGGGCAAGCTCATCGCCGAAAACGACCAGCGGGCGCAGGCCGAGGCCCGAGCTTTCTTCGAGTCGCGCCCGGCGTTGTTCGACTCGATCGGCGACGAGATCGTCCTCGGCGTCGACAACCCGATCCTGCCCCTGCCCAACGTCAAGCTGGTGGTCGAGCTGGCCAGTCCCGCCCGGTTTGCGCTCGAGCTCGACGCCCTGCTGGCGGATTGGATCCTCCGGCAGGCCGAAGTCGGCACGCTCGCCGAGCGCCGCATCGAGACCAGCTCGGGCATCGAGATCCACACGCTGTTCGTCGATGGTTGGGTCATCCAGCCCTCCTGGGCCTATGTCGATGAGTTCCTCGTCGCCGGCCCCGGCCCCCGCTTCGTCCGCCATTCCATCGACGTCATGCGATCGGGCGCCACGATCGACCGCCATCCACGCCTGCGCAACCTCCTGCCCACCGCCGGCACGCCCCACTTCTCACTGATGGTCTACCAGGACATCGCGCGGGCGATCCCCGAGCTGCTGCGCACCGCCATGCCCGCCAATTTGCGCAACCAGGTCGCCGAAACCTTCCCTGACCTGACTTTCCTCGAGCGCTTCCACGCCGCCGGCATCGCCTATGCGCAGGCCGCGCCCGACCGGATCGACCTCTACCTCAACTCCCCCACCGGGATCGACTTCAATCTGGGCATGGCGGGACCGCTGGTGGCCCGCTGGATCGCCCCGCACACGCCGATCGGCCAGCAGATCGACCAGCTGGCCGAAGCCACCGTCGCGCTGGAGGATCTCGCCGCCGCCGCGCTGGCGTTCCAGGCAACCTCCGGCCGCCTGCCCGCCTCGCTCGCCGAGCTGACCGAAGCCGGGCTGATCACGTTGGCCCCGAGTGATCCGTTCGCCGATGGCCGGCCGCTGCGCCTCGTCACCGGACCCGCCCCCGGCACGATCCTCATCTACAGCATCGGCCCCGACGGGATCGACGACCAAGGCTTGCTGACCTTCGACCCGGCCGGTCCCACAACAGGCGAGGGTGACCTGACGATCATGCTCCCCTCGCCCGACGGCACCCCGCCACGCCTGCTGACGCCACTGACGGATGGTTCGTAGTTCCGCCTTCAGTCAAAATGCATGGGTTCGTCGTTCCGCCTTCGTATGTGTTTAGCGTGGCAACCGATTATGGCCCCGCATTCCACCAGTGTTAAACGTGGCGGCCGGGTAAGGCGCCAGTATTCCACCTTGAAAGGGTGGCACAGTTTAAAAAGCCCAGCGTGGCGGCCGGGTAAGGCGCCAGTATTCCACCCTGAAAGGGTGGCACAGTTCAAAAGCCCAGGGTGAGCGAAGCGTAACCCTGGGTCTGCAAGGCCAAATTCTCAGAGCCCTGTAAGGGCGACACAGTGGCATCCAGAAGGTGGACTGTGTTCAGCGAGTTTGCCGGCGCCACTTGCCTGGCTCCGCCCCCCAGAGCAGAAAAGTCCCTGACGGGCACGCTCCTCCACTCAGCCTGATTCTTGTGTATGAGCATGCATCACCACCAACAAACCGCCAGGAGACCCCCATTCCGAATGCTCGCCGGAAAACATAAATGGATTTTTGACGGGTGTGGGGTTATCAATGAAGAGGTCACGCGCCCAGTTTCGCCATGCCCCGCGATGGATGTTGCCGGTCCGATGTTGCTCCAGCTCACGAACTTCAGCGCCCGTTACGGCTCCATCCAGGCGCTCGACGGCATCAACCTCGCCCTCGACAGCCCCGCACTCGGCCTGCTGGGCCCCAACGGCGCCGGCAAATCCACCCTGATCCGCTCGCTGCTCGGCCTCGTCCCTGCCAGCGGCGAGGCCCGCCTCGAAGGCCACGACATCCGCGCCGAAGGCCGCCATATCCGCGAGCTGGTCGGCTACATGCCCGAGCACGAGGCCTGGCTCGGCGGGATGACCGTCGTGCACTTCCTGCGGCTGATGGGCGAGCTGTGCGGCCTGCCCCCGCGCGCCGCGATGGAGCGCGCCCACGAAGTCCTCTTCTACGTCGGCCTCGGCGAAATCCGCTACCGGCCGCTCAACGGCCTCTCCTACGGCCTGCACCAGAAGGTGCGGCTGGCGCAGGCTCTCGTGCACGGCCCGCGCGTGCTGATCCTCGACGAGCCCACCAGCGGCCTCGATCCCGCCGCCCGCGAGGAGATGCTGTCGCTCATCAACGACATGGTCGCCCGCGGCGCCGGCAAGGTCATCATCAGCACCCACATCCTGCGCGACGTCGAGACCTGCTGCAAGGACGTCGTCGTGCTCAAGCGCGGCAAGATCGTCGCCGCCGGCAACATCGACCAGATGCGCCACACCGCCGAGAACTCCTTCGAGCTGCGCATCAAGGGCGATCAGGAGCGATTCGTCGCCGCCCTCTCCGAGCTTGGCTGCGAGTGCCGCCTGGGCCGCCGCGACGTGCTCGAGATCATCACCCCCAACGGCCTGCGCCCGCGCGTGATCCACGAGGCCGCCCTGCGCCTAGGCGTCCAGATCCGCCACTTCTACGCCCGCCGCGACTCGCTCGAGGACATCTTTTTGAAGGTGCTCGAGGATGAACCCAACGGCGCCACCGACCAGCCGGTAACCGTGACCAATGCTGAACCGATTTGAGTGGAGTTCCTAGCCAAAGTGGCCGTCTACGACCTCAGCTACCAGACCTACACCGGCCCGCGTCGCGGCCCCGTCCATCGCTGGCTGGCCATCGCTCGCTTCGCCTGGGTGGAGATGCTCTCGCGGCGCGTCTTTGCCATCCTGTTCACCCTGGCCTGGCTTCAGTTCATCGTCCGGCTGGCGTTGATTTATGTGCTCAACACGCCCCTGCTCAAGAGCATGGGCTTCGAGGCGCTGATCGGCCCGCTCAACGAGGCCATCAGCATCGACGCGGCTTTCTTTAAAAGCATGATCGACTGGCAACTCCCGTTCTGCTTCATGTTCGTCTTCATCCTCGGCGCCGGCGCGATCTCGCGCGACCTGGCCCACAACGCCATCATCCTCTATATCGTAAAGCCGATCGGGCGTTACGAATACCTGCTCGGCAAGTTCGCCACCCTCTTCCTGCTGCTGCTGGCCCTTTCCTGGCTCCAGACGATGGCGCTCTACTTCGCCCAGGTCCTGCTGGCCCCCGAGACCAGCGCCTGGCGCACCGAATTCTGGAGCCAATACTTCTGGCTCATCTTCCCGATCACGCTCTACTCGGTGCTGCTCTCGGCTTCGCTCAGCCTGCTGGTGCTGGCCTTCTCGAGCACGGCGCGCAGCGGTCGCTACGCCGGCATCGCTTTCCTGATCTACCTGATCGGCGCGCATACGGTGATCGCCCTGCTTGCCGAGCTGATCGGCGCCATCGGCCCGATCCAGGCCCACGACTGGTTTGGGCTCTCGCCGCTCGCGATCGGCTATGCGCTCGGTGACTGGCTCTTCTCACAGCAGGCCGAAGTTCGCCCCGCCGCCGCCTGGTTCGGCCTTGCGCTGCACTGGCTGGTCGCCGGCGCGATCCTCAAGTGGCGCCTGGACGGCGCGGCGCGGCAGGGGAACTGACGATGACTGACAACGGCGCTCCCACCCTCCCCACCGTCCGCATGAACGGCGTCTCGCGCTGGTACGGCGAAGTCCTCGGCATCAATAAGATCTCGGTCGACATTCAACCCGGCATCACCGGCCTGGTCGGCCCCAATGGTTCGGGCAAGTCCACCCTCATGAACCTGATCTGCGGCTTGATTCGGCCCGGCCAGGGCCACCTGCTCGTCTTGGGCCAGGATCCCTGGAACAACCCCGCCCTGCATCGCCAGATCGGCTACTGCCCCCAAGGCGACCGTTTTTATGAGAACTTCAGCGGCCTGCAATTCGTCCGCGCCATGTTGGAGATGCATGGCCACGGCGTCGATTGGGCCGCGCGCGCGGCCGCCGAGGCGCTCGCGCGCGTCGGCATGGTCGAGGCGGCCAACCGCCGCCTGCGCGGCTACAGCAAGGGCATGCGCCAACGCATCAAGATCGCCCTGGCGCTCGCCCACCAGCCCGCCCTGCTCGTGCTCGATGAACCTTTTGACGGTCTCGATCCCATTGGCCGGCGTGAAATGATCCAGCTCTTCGCCGAATATGGTCAGGAAGGTCGCACCGTCCTGGTCGCCAGCCACATCCTGCACGAGATCGAGCAGATGACCGAACGCATCCTGGTCATGAGCAACGGTTATGTGCTGGCCGAGGGTGGCATCCGCGAGGTCCGCGACCAGATGCGCCGCCACCCCTTCCGCGTCCTGCTGCGTTGCGACCAGCCGCGCCGTCTGGCCGCTCTCCTGCTGGCCGAACCCGACGTCCTCGGAGCCGAAATCGAGGACGAACGCACCATGACGCTGGTCACCAACGACCCCGACAGCTTTTACCTGCGGCTCAACCAGATGGTGGTCGATGAGGGCATCGACCTCGACCTGGTCACGCTGGCCGATGAGAATGTCAGCTCGATCTTCAAATACCTCGCCGGCAAGGAGCACCATTGACGATGATTCTGGCGCGCCAGATGTTCTCGCTCACGCGGCTCTCGATCCGCCGCCTTGCCGGCACGCGCTTCATGATCGCCAACCTGCTGCTGGCCGCCCTGCCCGTCGTGCTGACGCTGGTGATCGTCGTCGCCCTGCGCATCCAGCAACCCGATCCCCCCTCCATCGAGATGGCCCGGGTCGAGGCCGCCCACTACTTCCAGTTCATCCTGCGCACGCTCTACCTGCATTTCGTGGTCTTCTTCATCGCCATCATCAGCGGCTTCGCCATCTCGCGTCAGGACCTCGAGGAGCGCACCCTGCATTTCATCCTGCTTCAGCCAATCCCACGCTGGGCGATGGTCGCGGCGCGCTTCGTCGGTTACCTGGGCCTGAGCATCGCTCTCGTGCTGACCAGCCTCTGGCTCAGCTACCTGATCCTGATCGGCGGCCGGTTCGGCCTTGGCGGCTTGATCCAGGATCTGTTCGGCACCGGCGGCCGGCTGGGGGGCCTCCTGCTCGAGTCACTCGTGCTGGTCATGGCGCTGATCGCCTATGGCGCGATCGGAATGGCCGGCGGCTCCGCCTTCAAGACCCTCGTCTTCGCCCCGCTACTCTGGGTCTGGGATGGGCTGCTCCCCTTCCTGCCCCAGGCGCTCAAGGAGCTCTCACTGACCCATTACTTCCAGTCGCTGCTGCCCGAGCGCCTGATCGAGCAGGGCCGGCTGCTGGAACTGCTGGGCGAGCCGGCAGCCACCACCCAGAGTCTGTTTGCGATCGCCCTGGTCTCGGTCACGGCCATTATTCTCGCTCTTGCCGTCTTCCAAACCCGCGAGTGCATCTACAATGAGGACGCGGCCTGAGCGCTCCAGCTCCTGGCTCAGCAGGGCGCATAAATTTTTTTTTTTTGTTGCCAGCCGCCGCTCGCAGCCGGCAGCCAACGGCAAGGACTTTCGGCAACGGCTCTAATCCTCGGGCCGCTCGCCGGCGGGGGCCATCTTGACCAGCCGCGGGTCGAACCGCGCCAGCGGCTCGACCAGGTCGCGCTGGGCCGCCATCACCACCTCGATGTCCTTGTAGGCCATCGGCGCCTCATCCAGCCCCGCCGAGAGCAGCGTGACCTTGCGCCGCGCCAGAAAGTCCTTCACCTCGCGCCAATCGAAGCGTGCCTGCGCCTGCTTGCGGCTCATGCGGCGGCCCGCGCCGTGGCTGGCCGAGTCCAGCGCAGCCTCGACCCCGCGCCCCCGCACCAGGTAACCCGGCGCGCCCATCGACCCCGGAATCAGCCCCAACACCCCCGCCCCCGCCGGCGTCGCCCCCTTGCGATGGACGATCAGCTCCTCGCCGCCATGGGTCTCGCGCCAGGCAAAGTTATGGTGATTCTCGATGTCGAGCAGCACCCCGGCCCCCAACTGCGCCGCAATGTGTTGGTGGATCAACTCGTGGTTGGCCGCCGCGTAATGCCCCATCAGTTCCATCGCCAGCCAGTATTCCATCCCCGGCTCGCTGTCCAGGTCCAGCCAGGCCAGGTGCGCCAGCTCGCGCGGCAGCTCAGGGTGCAGGTCCATCGCCAGCCGGCTGTAGTGACTGGCGACCTCGGCGCCGGTGCCGCGGCTGCCGCTGTGGCTCAGCAGCGCCAGGTAAACCCCCGGCTCCAGCCCCAGCTCGCCGCGCTCCAGCGTCAGCGTGCCAAATTCGACGAAATGATTGCCGCTGCCGCTGGTGCCCAGTTGGCTCCAGGCGCGGTCGCGGCATTGCCCCGTGACGGCGCAGACCGTCCAGTCCCGGTCCATCACCGCGTGTTCACGCGGAACCTTGAAGTTGGAGCCCACCCCGAAGCGCGTCTGCGTGTTGATCGCTGCCGCCAGCCGGTCGGGCTGCTTCTCGAGCGTCGCCGCCGGCAGGTCCAGCACCGTCATCTTCATCCGGCAGGCGATATCGACCCCGACGGCATAGGGAATGACGGCGTCGCGCACCGCCAGCACCCCGCCGATCGGCAGGCCATAGCCTTGGTGCGCGTCGGGCATGAGCGCCCCCCGCACCGCCACCGGCAGGCTGCACGCATGGCTCATCTGGGCGATCGCGCTCTCGTCAAGATCCTTGCCCCACTGGCGCCAGGGGGCCGGCTCCATGCGGGGCTTGAAACTGGACTGCGACCGCCCCGCATCGATGATCGACTGCGCCAGCGGCCCGCAAAGCGGGTCCCCCAGATGTCGGTCGGGGTCGGCCAGGATCGACTTGACCGTCTGGCGCAGCGCGGGCGCCTTCACCCCCTTGAGCGCAAGGTCCGCGCACAGCCGCTGCGCCGCCTTCTGCGCCGCTCGCGGAACCCCAAGGTCAATCAGGTCGCGCCTATTCATCGCGGTGACACGTTTCCGCTTCATGATCATCCACCCGGCAGGCCCGGATGGCGGCAATCATCTCCTCGGAGGCCCCGCCCTTGCTGAAATAATGAGTGGCGCCGGCCTCGCGCATCGCCTCCGCGATATTGCTGTCCAGGTGCATCGAGAGCCCGATTACCTTGATGCGTGGATTTTGCGCAAGGATCCGGCGCGAGGCCTCGATCCCGTTCATCCCTGCCAGGTTGACATCCATGATGATGACGTCCGGGTTGAGCTGCACCGCCATCTCGATGGCCTGGTGCCCATCGGCCGCCTCGCCCACCACTTCAATCCCTGGCTCGAACTGCAACATGTGAACCAATCCCTCGCGCATGATCTTGTGATCGTCGACGATCAGGACCCGGCAGAGGTCGGATTTGTTGTGCGTGCTGATTTTCCTGCTCGGCGGCGCGGGCTGCGGGCGGGCCGACCCAGGCGTCGGGACATCCGCGGTGCCGATCGGCGCGGTCAGGATGATCCGTGTCCCCTGCCCCGCCGAGGCCTCGATCACCATCGACCCGCCGATATAGGCCAGCCGCTCCTGGATGCTGAACAGTCCGAAAGTCAGCTCGCTCGGCTGGCGGTTCTCCAACTGGCGGGGATCGAATCCCTTGCCCTTGTCGGTGATCACGATCCGCAGCCGATCCTCCCCCATCCGGCTGAGCACCAATTCGCCATCGGGGACCCCCGCATGCTTGGATGCGTTGAACAGCAGCTCGCGGACGCACTCGAACAGCAGGAAGCGAATCTCTTCGGTGGCCGGCTCGGCTTTGTGGTCCAATCGCAGCCAGACCTCAAAATGGTGTTTCTGCCGCATTCTGTTGGCCAGCCAGTTCAGCCCCCCCACCAGCCCCGAATCGTGGAGCACGGGCGGACTCAGGTCAAAGGTTAACGAGCGGGAGGCATCGAGCGCCTCGCGCAGAATCTCGTCGGCCCCCTGCGCAGCCGAAATCATGCGCTCAACCTCGATGTGGGGCTTGATCCAGCCCAACTGCATCCGTGCCGCCACCATCAACTGCTGGATATGATCGTGCAGGATCGTCGCCAGCCGCTTGCGTTCGCGCTGCTCGACCCGGCTCAGCTCGCTGGCCAGCGCCCGCAGCCGGTCCGCCTGCTGGCGAACCTGCCTCGTGCGCTCGCCAACGAGCTGCTCGAGCCTCTCGTTGAGCCGGCGCAGGTCCTCTTCGATTTGCTTGAGTTTGTCAATATTGGCCGCCACGCCGAACCAGCGGCTGATGTTGCCCTCGCTGTCGTGGATCGGCCGGCCAATCACTCGAAACCATTCATAGGCCCCGTCGCGGCGGCGGACGCGATATTCAAGCTCGTAGGGTTGCTGCCGGTGAACGGCGCCCTCCCACGCGGCCATCGCGCGGGCGCGGTCGTCGGGGTGGAGCAGCTTGTTCCAGTCCGTCCCCAGCATTTCCGTCATCGGCACGCCTGTGAAATCCACCCACTGCTGGCTCTGATAATCACAATATCCGTCGGGGCGGGTGGTGAACACCATGCCTGGGATCGACTCGAGCGTCTGGCGGTAGAAAGACTCGCGCTCGCCCAGCGCAAGTTCACTCTGCTTGAGCTGGGTAATGTCGCGCACGTAGCCGAACAGCCCGACCACGCGACCCTCCGCATCCTTCTGCGGCTCATAGGTGGCGTCATACCAGCGCCGGTTCATGCTTCCCGGAGAAATCTGAAGCTCCACGCGCTGGCGCTCACCCGTCTCGAGCACACGCCGCTTGATCGCCGTCAACCGCTCCGCCTCCTCCCGCGGCAGGAGATCAAAATCGGTTTTGCCGATCATGCCCTCCACCGTCAGGGGCTCGACGGGATTGTAGACCCAGACGTAGCGCAGTTCGGCATCCTGGGCAAACATGTTGTCGGGCGAGCTCTCGACGAGCAGGCGCAGCCGCTCCTCACTCTGGCGTTGCGCCTCCTCCGCGCGCTTGCGCTCGGTAATGTCTTCCAACAGACCCGCAATCCGCACCGGCCGTCCCTCGGAGTTGGTGTAGAAGCGGCCGTAGGCATGGAACCAGTGGATGCTGCCGTCGGGCCAGCGCACGCGCGATTCATGGTCCAGCACCCCCGTCTTGCTCGCGCGCTCATAGGCCGCATGGATGGCCGGGCGATCCTCGGGCAGCACATGGCGCAGGGCCACCTCCAGCCCCCACTCCTCTTGCGGTTCGCTGTAGCCAAAAATCTGGTCGTGACGCGGCGAGCGGAACGCCACGTCCTTCTCAATGTCCAGTTCCCAGACTCCCAAGTCGGCCGACTCAACCGCTAACCGCAGTCGTTCCTCGCTATCGCGCAGCGCCTCCTCCGCGCGCTTGCGCTTGTCGATATTCTCAATGATGGCGATCTCATAAAGTGGACGGCCTTGGACATCCCGCACCAGCGAGAGCGTCAGTTTCGCCCAAACCTCGTGGCCGAGCTTATGAATAAAGCGTTTCTCAACCGTGTATTGATCGAGCTCGCCGGCAGCCATGCGGCGAAAGGGGATCAGGTCCAGGTCCAGATCTTCCCGATGCGTGATTTGCGGCCAGGCAGTTCGGAGCATCTCTTGTTGGCTGTAGCCGAGCATGGCGCAAAAGGCTTCATTGACGTCAATCCAGCGCGCATCCTCAAACCGGACCCGGCCAATGCCGACCGCCGCCTGCTCGAAGACCGAACGGTATTTCTCCTCGCTCGCGCGCAGCTCCTCCTCGGTCTGCCGGCGCTCGGTGATGTCGCGGCAATACAGGTTGACATATCGCTCCTGCGGGAATGGCGCCAGGCTGATCGAAAAAACATGTCCCCCCGCCAGCTCCACGTCGTGCACCGTCGGCTGACCCTGGCTCAATGCGGGTCCAATGAGCGCGCGCAACGGCTCGGGCAGGTATTCCCCCTCCAATGCAAATGAAGGATGCTGCCGGGCGGCCGGGTTCAGGTAAAGCGCCTTCCCCTCGGCCGAGGCTCGCAGCACCGGGGATGGATTCTCCTCCGGAAAACTGATCGAGCAGACCGGCCCGCCCGTCAGCTCCAGCGTCTCCGGGCGCTGGCAATAAACCGTCCCGCGCCGCAGGCGCGCCAGCTCAAGCCGCCCCCGCACCCGCGCCAGCAACTCCGGCTCCAAGACCGGCAATCTCAAAAAATCATCCGCGCCCGCCTCATAGGCCTGCACATCCTCCCCGCCGCCGGCCGAGAGCAGCAGGATCGGCAGGGTGCTCGTCGCCGGCTGGGCGCGCAGCCGGCGCAGCAGCTCGATCCCCCCCGGGGCAGGCGCGTCGGCGTCGATCAGCACCATTTCGGGTGGGTTGTGCCCTGCGGCGGCCAGGGCGGCCGCCCCATCGCGCGAGACCTCCACCCTCCAGTGCCCCCCCAGCAGCGACCGCAGGTCTGCCATCCATCCTTGCCCGGCGCCGGCCAGCAGCAACCGATTCCCCGCAGTCTCCCCCTCGGTCGAGGCCTGGACTTGTCCGGGATGCTTCTGCAATTGGATGGATCCTGAGCCTGCAACTGGGCGTCGGGCAAATTGGCCCTTCAGCCGCTGACTGATTTTATCATACGCATGCATGAGTCGATAGACGGCCAGCCAATAAAGTTACTGCATCCAACTGGAAATGGGTCAAGAATATTTGTATCATGCCGGTCGCCCCTAGCCTGCCGGGGGGCAGCCCTGATGATACGCCCATGGGAGCGCCTGCTAGCCGTGACCACCGAAACCGAACCGATGCCGATCCCCGACTCGATCCGCGAGGAGTGGGAGATCCTGACGGGGGGGACGGTGGACGTGCTGCCCGCCGAGCAGTTGCGCGACCGCCTGCTCGAAGCCCGCGCCCAGGGCCGGCCCCTGCGCATCAAGCTCGGCGCCGACCCCTCCGCACCCGACCTGCACCTGGGCCATAGCGTCCAACTCAACAAATTGCGCCAGTTCCAGGACCTCGGCCATCAGGTCGTCTTCATCATCGGCGACTTCACCGCCCGCATCGGCGACCCCACCGGCAAGAACGAGACCCGCCCGCCGCTCACCCGCGAGGATGTCGAGGTCTTCGCCGCCACCTACCTGGACCAGATCTTCCTCATCCTGGACCCCGCCCGCACCGAGATCGTCCGCAACGGCGACTGGTTCGACAAGATGCACTTCAACGATGTCATCCGGCTCGCCTCGCGCTACACCGTCGCCCGCATGCTCGAGCGCGACGACTTCTCCAAGCGCTACGCCGAGGGCCGCCCGATCCACGTCCACGAATTCCTCTACCCGCTCGTGCAGGGCTGGGATTCGGTCGAGGTCCGCGCCGACCTCGAGCTGGGCGGCACCGACCAGAAGTTCAACCTGCTGGTCGGCCGCGAGCTGATGCGCGAGATGAACATGGCCCCCCAGTGCATCATGACGCTGCCGCTGCTCGTCGGCCTCGACGGCGTCCACAAGATGAGCAAGAGCCTGGGCAACTACATCGGCCTGACCGAGCCGCCCCAGGAGATTTTCGGCAAGGCGATGAGCGTCCCCGACGAGATGATGCGCGACTACCTGGTGCTGACGCTGGGCTACCGGCCGGCCGCGGGCGACCTGCTGCTGGCCGAGGTCGCGGCCGGCTCGCTGCACCCGCGCGACCTCAAGGCCCGCATCGCCGGCGAACTGGTCGCCCGCTACCATGGCCAACCCGCCGCCCGCGAGGCCCTTGACCATTTCAACCGCGTCTTCAAGGAGCGCGAGCTGCCCGAGCAGATCGAGGAGGTCGAGCTGCCCCTCGATGGGGCCGCCGCCATGCCGCTCCTCCGCGTGCTGGTGCTGGCCGGGCTGGCCGCTTCCGGCGGCGAGGCCCGCCGCCTGATTCAGCAGGGTGGGGTCAGCATGAATGGCGAACGTATCGCCGATCACCAGGTCGAGCTTGCCGCCGGCGAGCACCTCGTGCGGGTCGGCAAACGCCAGTTCCGGCGAATTCATTTGACTTGAGCCGCGAAAGCCTGAGAAATAGTAGGGTTCCATCATCGGGGCAGGTCCGTGCCGACACACTCGGCGCCCCGACCATCGACAAGGAAAAACCAGTTAACCATGGTGAAACTGCAAGACATGCGCAACCCCCGGAAGCTCCGGTGGCCGCTCTACTTCATGTTCGCGCTGCTCGTGATCTCCTTTGTGTTCTTCTACGGCTGGAGAATGCCCGAGGAGGGCCGCAACCTCCCGCACGCCCGCCTGCGCAGCGAGAGCATCAGCCCAATGGATCGCTGGGTCGAAATCTATGACGTCCACCTGCGGGACGCCAACCGGCGCGTCCAGCAGCAGAAGGCGGCCCTGCTGCCCAGCTACATCACTCAGTACCTGGTCCAGGTGGGCGCGCTCAACACCTTCCTCGACCGCATGATCACCATGCCCGAGCTGGCGCGCGAAGCCGCCAATGCCATCCTCATCGACCGCAAGTCCCGCGAGCTGGGCGTGGTCGTGACGCGGCAGGAAATCGTCGACTACCTGAACACGCTGCCAGGGATCTCCAATGCCATTCTGGCCCGGCAGGCGAGTGATATGAATCTCGACGGCCCCGAGGCGCTGGTCGAGCTCGAGCGCCGGCGGCGCGAAAACGAGCGCACCCGCGCGCTGCAGGGCATGACCGCCCAGGCCTCGCTCTTCGAGTTGTGGCAGGAATACAGCATCGCCAACGACCGGCTGACGCTCGACATGGCCGTCTACCCCGCCCAGGATTTCACCGAACGCGTCGCCGTGACCGAGCAGGAGCTTGAGGAGTATTATCAGGCCAACCTGGAAAGCTTCCGCCTGCCGGCCCAGCGGCGTTATCAATATCTCCGCGTCGGCCGCGATGAGCTGCGCCAGCAGATCCAGCCGACCCCCGAGCAGGTTCAGGCCTACTACGAGCAGAACCAGTCCGAATTCGCCCGCCCCGAGGCCTTCCAGCTTGAGCTGCTTTACGCCCCCGTCCAGACCGACACCGAGTCCGCCGTTGCCTTGCTGGAGGATCTGCGCTCGACGGCGACGGTGACTCAGGACTGGTCGTCGCTGGACACCGAAGCCGCCCCGCCCTTCCACCGGCCGCGCACGCCGTGGCTGGAATTCCCGACGATGGATTATCCCCCCGACTTTTTTGAACGGGTGCGGACGCTGGCCGAGGATCAGGTCTCCACGCCGATCGTCTATCGGGTCGGCTCGGGCGATGAGGCCACCACCAACGTGGCACTGGCCCGCATGATCGAGCGCCGGCCGGCGGGCGTCGCCCCACTCGAGGAGGTCTCCGACCGCGCTCGCGAGGCCGCCATCGACCGCGAGGTCGAGCAGCTGTTCCAGCAGCGCCGGACCGAGATGACCGCGGCCCGTCAGGAAATTGGCCGGGATGCAACGATTGCCGAGCTGGCCGGCCGCCTGGCGCTCGATGACCAACTCACGACGATGGTGGCCCGATTCGACTTCGATATCCCCGGCGTCGGCAACTTCGAGGAGCACGGCGATTACGTCGCCGGCTTGCGCGAGGGTGAACTGAGCGCGGTCTTGCCGCTGGCCGATGCGCTCGTGGTGCTCCAGCCCACCGAAACCATCGAAGCCCGTTATCCCGAACTCGCTGAGGTCCGCGACCAGGTGGAGCAGCAGGTTCGCGCCGAGCGGGCCGGTGATCTGGCCCAGGCCGCCGCCCAGGATGCGCTGCGGCTGGTGCGCGAGGGTGCCCCTTACGATCAGGCCACGGCCGATGCCCCCCAGCACACCCGCACCGGCGCGCTTCGCCGCACCGACCCCGTTGAGGTGCTCAACTATGCCCCGCTCATCGACTTCACGCGCCAGACGTTGGGAATCGACGTGAACTCGGTCGGCCTGTCGCCCTATGGGCAGGACCCCAACGAGCCGGCGGGCTACGTGGTCTGGCGGCTGGTGGAGCTGACGCCGGCGACCGTCGACCAGTTCTCCGAGGAGCGCTTCGCCTTCACCAACGATTACCTTCAGCTGCAACGCCAGACGCTCATCCGGGAGTGGTTGGCCGACGAGCGCGCGCGAGCCCGCTTCGAGCTGATCTCTCGGGAGCGATGACGCCGGGAAGAAGGCCTTGAAAAACAGAAAAAGACGGAGGTTTTAACCCCCGTCTTTTTCGTATATAGGGCGGCACCGTCCGCCGGATTCAATCACGGAAGGAATACACGATGAAGATTGCACGCCGGATTCAGAATGTTCAGGAGTCGCTGACCCTGGCCCTGACGGCCAAGGCCAAAGCGATGCAGGCCGAGGGCATTGATGTGATTGACTTCGGCGCCGGCGAACCCGATTTCGATACCCCCGAGCCGATCAAGGAACGGGCGATCAAGGAAATCCGCGCCGGCAACACCAAGTACACGCCCGCCTCGGGCACCCCGGCCCTTAAGAAGGCGGTCGCCGACAAGCTCAAGCGCGACCAGGGCCTCGACTATGCCCCCGCCCAGGTCATCATCAACTGCGGCGCCAAGCACTCGATCCACAACGCCATCCTGACTCTGGTCGATGAGGGCGACGAGGTCATCATCCCCGCCCCCTACTGGCTGAGCTACCCCGAGATGGTCACCATCGCCGGCGGCAAATCGGTCATCATCTCGGCCGGCGTCGAGCACGACTACAAGATCACCCCGGCCCAGCTTGAGGCCGCAATCACGCCGCGCACGACCGCCTTCATCCTCAACTCGCCCAGCAACCCCACCGGCATGGTCTATGACAAGGCCGAGCTGGAGGCGCTGGCCGCCGTGCTCGAACGCCACCCCCAGGTCACCATCATCAGCGACGAAATCTACGAAAAGATGATCTACGACGGCCAGGAGCACGTCTCGATCGCCCAGCTCTCGCCCGCGCTCAAGGAGCGCACGCTGCTGGTCAACGGCATGAGCAAGGCCTACTCGATGACCGGCTGGCGGCTCGGCTACATCGCCGGCCCCAAGGACGCCATCGAGGCGATCGGTCGCCTGCAGAGCCACTCCACCTCCAACCCGGTCAGCTTCTGCATGCCGGCCGCCATCACCGCCCTCAACGAGTGCGAGGATGACATCAAGCGCATGGTGGCCGCCTTCGCCGATCGCCGCCGCGAGATGGTCCGCCTGCTCAACGCCATGCCCGGCGTCCGCTGCCCCGAGCCCAAGGGTGCCTTCTACGTCTTCCCCGACGTCTCGGGCACCTTCGCGCGCCTGGGCGTCAAGGACTCGGTCGAGTTCTGCTCGCGCCTGCTGGCCGAAGCCAACGTCAGCATCGTCCCCGGCGAGCCCTTCGGCGACAACAACTGCATCCGCCTCTCCTACGCCACCTCGATGGAGAAGATCAAGACCGGCCTGGAGCGGCTGGCCAAGTTCCTCGCCTGATTCGAGGCCAAGACAACACAGGACCGCAAGGGCAACATCCACCCCTTGCGGTCCTTTTGTTTTACAGGTTGTATAACCGCTCCTGACTTTGCGTCCTTTGGCCATTCCCTCTGCGCCTTTGCGACAAAACAGGCCTGTGCCCCACTTTGATTTGCATTCCGCCCCTCCCGGCTCTTCTGCTACCATCTTGGCAATCCCTCGGCCGTGCGCGGCGCGCGGGAGCGAATGACCAGGAACGGGGGATGGTTTGGTGGATTTGTTGCGCGAATGGATTCATGCCATGGCCGGATGGTACTTCGCCCAGGTCGAGGTCATCGGCTGGCCGTGGTTTGCCTTCCTGGGGATGCTCGTCGAAAGCTCACTCGTCCCCTTCCCCAGCGAGATCGTCATGCCGCCGGCGGGCCATCAGGCCGGTTCGGTCGCGCGCCTGATCCTGGTCATCTTCTGCGGCACGGCCGGCAGCACCGCCGGCGGGCTGTTCAATTATGCGCTGGGCTATTTTCTGGGCCGGCCCTTCTTCGAGAAATACGGCAAATACCTGCTCGTCAGCCATAAGGGCCTCGACAAGATGGACCGCTTCTGGGGTCGCTACGGCGAGGCCAGCACCTTCATCTGCCGCTTCATTCCCGCCGTGCGCCAGCTCATCTCGCTGCCGGCGGGCATTGCCCGGATGAACATCTGGAAGTTCACCTTCTTCACCGCGCTCGGCTCCGGGATGTGGGTCACGACGCTGGCGCTGATCGGCTGGTTCATGCGCCACCTCACCCTCAACGACTTCTTCCTCTGGAGCGAGACCCAGCTCAAGCGCGAGATGCTGCCCTGGGTGCTGGCCGCCGTCGCGCTGATGATCGGCTTCTACGTCGGCTGGCTCTGGCTGCGCCGCCGCAAGCTCGCCGACCCCGACGCCGAGCCGATCTGACGCAGGCATGGCAGCGCCGTAGGTGCGGCCTGTGCCGACACCCCCACCGCCGCCCCACTCTGCACAATTTCGCTTGGGGGCACCGGCATTCCACCCTGAAAGGGTGGACCCAGTTCAAAAGCCCAGGGTGGAGCGCAGCGAAACCCTGGGTCTTCCGGCCAATTTCTCAGATCCCTGAAAGGGCGACACAGCCCCCCTTGGCTCAGAGCGTGGCATTTTTGACCTTGCGACCGACCACGCCTCAAAGGCGCTCACTCATACAACAGATACGGCGCCCGCTCGGCCCGGAACCGCTCCACGTCGGCCCGCCAGCCCGCCACGATCTCATCCACATTCCGACCGGCGACGACGTCCGCGGGCACCTTGCGCGTGCCGAACATCGGCGCCGTCGCCGCCGGATTGAGCGCCTCGGCGCCATAGCGGCGCGTCAGCACGTCCAGAATCGTGACCGCCGTGCGAATCCCCTCCATCCGGTCGCGGTCGAGCAGCTGGACCATGACCCCACGGCACAGCTCGCCCTGATACTCGCGCGTGGTGGGCACGAACTGCACAGGGATGAAGCTCAGCCCCGGCAGTCCGCGCGCGTTGAGCAGCGCCGCCAGCTCGACATCATCCTCGATCCACGGCGCCCCTAAGCGTTCGAAGGGGTGATCGGTGCCGCGCCCCACGCTCAGCCGCGCCGCCTCGATCGGCCCCACCGCCGCGTAAAGCGTCGCCTCGGTCTGGCTGCGGATGTTGGGCGATGGATTGACCCACGGCAGCCCGGTCTGGTCGAACCACATCCCCCGCCGCCAGCCCCGCATCGCGACCACGTGCAGCTCGCAGCCCAAGCTCTTGGTGCCGTTGTAGAAGCGGGCCAGCTCGCCGATGGTCATGCCATGGCGCGTCGGCACTTCAAACCACGAAATGAAATGCCGCAGCTCCGGGTCGAGCAGCGGCCCATCCACCGCTTCGCCGCCGATCGGGTTGGGCCGATCCAGCACCACAAACCGCAACCCCTTCGCCGCGGCCGTCTCCATCGCCTGCGCCATGGTTGAGATATAGGTGTAGTAGCGCACGCCGATGTCTTGGATGTCGAAGACCAGCGTGTCGATCCCCTCGAGCATCGCATCGGTTGGCGCGCGAGTCCCCGGCCGATAAAGGCTATAGATCGGCAGGCCGGTGGCCTCGTCGCGCTCGTCGGGCACCGTGGTATCCAGCTCGGCGCGGATTCCGTGTTCGGGACTGAACAGCGCCACCAGCTCAAACCGCTTCGCCTGATGCTGCTCGTAAAGCAGGTCGATCGCCGTCTCGCGCCGGCGATTGACCCCTGTCGAATTGGTGATCAGCCCCACGCGCCGGCCTGCCAGCGGAGCGTAATCCTCCAGCTCCAGCACGTCCAGCCCGCTCAGCACCTCGGCAAACTCCAGCGCCTTGACCGCCGGCCCTGCGGCGGTCTGGCTGGCGGCGGGGGCGGCGACGGCCTTCGGCCGCGGCGGACCTGACTGGGCCGAGAGCCGCCCCGGCCCGTTCCACGACGCGGCCACGATATTCGAAACCCGCCGCTGCAGCCCGCCCACGTTGCCCTTGCCCGCCGGGTGCACCCGGTTGGTCAGCAGCACGACAAAAACTCCCGCCTCGGGATCCACCCACATGCTGGTGCCGGTCCAGCCGGTGTGGCCGAACGAGCCTTCGCCAAACAGGTCGCCGCGCCGCGTGTAGGGGCTGTCCAGATCCCAGCCCAGGCCGCGCACGGGCAGCCCCTCGGGGCTGGCGGGGCTGGTCATGGCGCGCACGGCGGCAGGGCTCAGCACCCGCGCCCGTCCCAGCCGGCCCTGCCCCAGCAGCATCGCGCAGAAGCGCGCCATGTCGTCGGCCGTCGAGAAAAGCCCGGCATGCCCCGCGACCCCGCCCATCGCCCACGAACTCGGGTCGTGCACCTCGCCCCGCAGCCAGCGATCATGGCGCAGTTCGGTGGGCACGGCGCGCGCCTGCAGCTCGGCACCCGGCAAAAAGCCCGTCTCGGTCATCCCCAGCGGGCCAAAGATTTCCTCGGCCACGAATTGATGAAGCGGCCGCCCGTCCACCCGCCGCACAATCTCACCCAACGTGATATAGCCGACGTCGGAATAAATGAACCTCGTCCCCGGCTGCTCGCGCAGGCTGACCGCCGCGACCTGCTCGGCAACCCCGGCCATCACATCCTGCCAGTCGGCGGCGCCGGGCCGGTGGCCGCGATTCACCTCCGCGAAACGCCCATAGAGCCCCAGCCCCGCCGGCAGCCCCGAGGTGTGCGTCATCAACTGGCGCACCGTGACAGACTGCTTGTCTTGGGCCGCAAACTCGGGCCAGAATTCGCTCACGCGCGTGTCCAGCGTCAGCCGCCCCTGCTCGACCAGCTTCATGATCGCGCTGGTCGTGGCAACCACCTTGGTCAGCGACGCCATGTCGAACAGGTGGTCTTCCCTCATCGGCTCGGCCTCCGGCTCAACCGCCGCCCGGCCAAAGGCCTTGCGATAAAGCACCCCGTCGGCCGTGCCCACGATGCAGACGGCGCCGGGCGCCAGTTCGCGCGCGATGGCGTCCTCGATCACCCCGTCCAGCGCGGCCAGCGTGCCCGCGTCCAGCCGCGTCGCCGTCGAGCCGATCCCGCGTTGGCAACCCGGCGTGACGATCAGGATCAAAACCATCAGGGCCATCATTCGGCCGGCGATAACTCGCATTTCAGAAGCTCCCCTCGTTCATTGGATGACTGCCGTTGCGCCCCATATCATAAACAACCCCGACGCCGCCGCCCAGCATATTGAGAAACCCAACCGCAAATTTCCTGATCCATCACATCCATTTGCCAAAACCCCGATGACATGCAAGACTGGCAGCCACACTTGACGATTTCGGAGCGACTGCAATGAACTATGCATGGATTTGGCGACTGGGCGCGCTGATCTTGTTGCTGGCGGCCGCCGCGCCGCAGGCCGAAACCGCCGGCCTTCGCAAGATCGAGGACATCATTATCTACCGGGATCCGACCTTCTACGCCGCCTTTCCCTCGATCGTGACGCGGCCCGACGGGGAGCTGATCGTCGCGTTCCGCCGCGCGCCCGACCGCCGGATCTATGGCGAGAGCAGAAACACCCATGTGGACGCCAATAGCTATCTGGTCCAGGTGCGCTCGCGGGACGGGGGCAAGAGTTGGAGCAGCCCCGAGCTGATCTTCGCCCACCCCAATGGCGGGTCGCAAGACCCCTGCATGGTCCAGCTGCGCGACGGCTCGATCGTCTGCTCGAGCTACGGCTGGGCGTGGGTTGCCGATACGGTCAAGGACCAATTCACCAACTCGATGCGCCAGAATAACTTCATCTTCATGGGCGGTTATCTACTGCGCTCCGACGACGGCGGCCGCTCCTGGGAGGGCCCGATCCTGCCGCCGGCGCTTCCGGTCAACGTCTCCTCCACCGTTTTCGGCACTCCCCTCCCGGCCTACAACCGCGGGGCGATGACGCAGGGGCAGGACGGCCGCCTCTACTGGGCGGTGGCCACCCACGCCTCCCTCACTCCCCGCCGCACCGAGAACCATCTGCTGATCTCGGCGGACGGCGGCCGGACTTGGGACTATTCCTGCCCGCTGGCCGTCGCCGACGACATCAGCTTCAACGAGACCTCGCTCTACGAAACTCCTGCGGGGGACCTGGTGGCGTTTATCCGCACCGCCAATTTTGATGACCATACCGTGGTGGCCCGTTCCAGCGACGGCGGCCGTAGCTTTCAACCCTGGGTCGATACCGGCTGGCGCGGGCATCCCCACTACGCGCTGCGCCTGCCCGATCAGCGCGTGCTGCTGGTCTATGGCTACCGCCACGAGCCCTATGGCATCCGCGCGCGCGTGCTGAACCCCGAATGCACCGACGTGGCCGAGGCCGAGGAGATCATCCTGCGCGCCGACGGCAGCGGCCGCGACCTGGGCTACCCATGGGCGACCCTGACCGCCGATGGACGCATCCTCGTGGTCTATTATTTCCATGACGCTGAGGGAACCAGCCACATCGCCGGCACACTGCTCGAGCTGGAGTAATCCAAAAGCGCACAGGGGTAGGTCGGCTCTTCGAGCCGACACGGATGCCATATCGCTCAAAGACCCAGCCATTGCTCCATAGGAGCCAACCAGCTCGTTAGGAGCGGCATGTTTATTGAAAACGGTCTACTCCGCTTGTGGCTTTGAAATGCTCCGGTGAGTGATCCCCCCTCAGGAAAACCTTGCCTCTCTCCCAATCTCCTGATTAAAATATCCTCCAGAAAGATCAAAAGGTCACACAAGACTGATCTCGATGCCCGCAACCAGCTCCACCCCCAATAATTCTGACGAATCAGCCGCGAACATTTTTGCCCGCCACCCGGCGCGGCTGATCCGGCTTAATCCATAATGACCGACCCCGATCCCCAGCGCGTGCCGCGGCGAGGCGGCCTGACGGGCTTGATTCGCTTTGGCCTGATCCTGGCCCTGGTCGGCAGCGGCTCGGTCATGTTGCACGCCCAAGGGCCCGCCGCCGAACCGGCCCCCGGAATGCAGCTCTGGGGCTACGGCATCTTCTTTCTTGTCATGCTGGTCTGCTCGGGCATCGTCAGCGCCAGCGAGACCGGCCTGTTCTCGCTCGATAAACTGGACCTGTCGCTGCTGCGCAGCTCCGATCGCTGGGCCGACCGCCAGATCCTGCACCTGCTCGACCGGCCCAACGACACCCTGATCACGATCCTGATCCTCAATAATTTCATCAACATCGCGGCCTCGCTCTCGGCGGGGGCGCTGATGGGGCGCGCCATGGGCGAGGCCTCGGCGCTGGCCTTCCTGCTCGCCGCGGCGCTGGCCACCATCAGCATCCTGCTGATGGGCGAGATTCTGCCCAAGATGCTCGCTCACCTCAGTCCGATGCGCGCCTCGCGCCTCTTGGCGCCGCCGCTTTCGCTGGCCGGCTGGGTCATCACCCCCGCCCGCTGGATCGTCCGCGCCGCCACCCGCGGCCTCTTCCGCTGGCTCAAAATCCCCGACAGCGCCAGCAGCGAGGAGATCAGCGAGGAAGAACTCAAGGCGATGATCAGCTCCGGCGAGATCAGCTCCGTGCTCGAAGCCACCGAGCGCGAGATGATCGACGGCGTCTTTGAGCTGCGCCGCACCAGCGTCGACCAGATCCTCACCCCGCGCCTCGCGGTCTGGGCGGTGCCCGACGAGCTCGATCAGGACGCCATGATCCGCCGGCTGCGCGAGAGCCCCAACAACCGCGTGCTGGTCTTCCACGAGACGCTCGACCACCTGGTCGGCTTCCTGCTCGTCAAGGAAGTGCTGCTCAATCCCGACCGCCCCTGGCGCGAGCAACTGCGCGAGCCCATCATCGTCCCCGAACGCATCGGTCTGCTCGACCTGCTGCGCCTGTTCCGGCGCCGGCGCAGTAAGATGGCCGCCGTCGTCGATGAGTATGGCGGGGTCGCCGGCATCGTCACCCTGCAGGACCTGCTCGAGGAAATCGTCGGCGACATCTACGAGAAGCACGAGCATGCCAGCACCGAGATCAACCCCCAGGGCGAGGGCTGCTGGCTGGTGGCCGGCACCACCGATCTGGAAAGCCTGGGCGAGGCATTGAACCTCGAATTCCCCGCCGAACTCGGTCGCACCGCCGGCGGATTCGTGATGAACTCGCTCGGCCGCATCCCCCGCGTCGGCGACGAGATCCGCCACGAGCGCTGCCGCCTGCGCGTGCGCGAGATGGCCGGCCGCCGCGTCAACCTGATCGAGGCCACCATCGAGGAGCCGGCCGCCGAAAACGGCGACAACGGCCACGAGGGAGGCGCCTGATGTTCCTCTTTCTCGTCGTCCTCGCCATCCTCGTCTGCCTCGGGCTCAGCTTCTTCTTCTCGGGCTCCGAGGTCGCCATCGTCTCCACCAACCGCTATCGCCTGCGCAGCCTGCATGAGCAGGGCGACGCCAGCGCCGGCCGGCTGCTCAAGCTGCTCGACGACAGCCAGCGCCTGCTGGTGATGGTGCTGATCGGCGTCAACCTGGCCAACGTCCTGCTCGCGCTCTTCTTCCGCCTGATGATCCAACGCCTGCTCGGCGATGCCGACCAGCTTTACCTGGGCTTCATCCACCTCAGCGAATTGCTCTCGCTGCTGCTGCTGACCCCGTTCGTGATCATCTTCGCCGAGGTCGTCCCCAAGGCGCTCTTTCGCGCCCACGCCGACCGCCTGTTCGACCGCCTCCACATCCCATTCCTGGTCTGCCTTTGGCTGTTTCGGCCGGCCATCGCGCTGGTCCAGCGCACCGCCCGCTGGATGATGACCCCCCTGGCCGAGGAGCGCAGCCGCGCCACGCGCCAGTTGACCCGCAAGGACGTCATCAACCTCATCACCGGCGAGGACCGCGAGGAAACCGCCGGCGCCGACTCCCCCGCCGACTCCACCTCGCTCGGGGCCGCGATCCAGGCCGAGCTGGGCGGCGAGGAAACGCGGCTGGGCGAGGAGACCGACGAGCGCCGCATGATCCAGAACATCATCGAGCTCCAGGAGACGCGCGCCTACGAAATCATGACCCCGCTGGTCGAACTGGTCGCCGTCCAGCTTGGCCGGCTCGACCTGGCCGGCTTCAAAGCCCTCGCCCGCAACAGCGGCTACTCGCGCTTCCCCGTCTACCGCGACCGCATCATCCGTCTGGTCGGCGTGGTCGACGTCTTCCGCGTCCTGCACGAGGAGGACGAGAGCAAGCGGCTCGAGGACTTCATCGAACCCGCCTATTACGTTCCCGAGTCCAAGCGCGTCGATGACCTGCTGCGCGCCTTCCTCGCCGAGCGCATCAAGAATGCCGTGGTCGTCGATGAGTTCGGCGGCTGCGTCGGCTGGATCAGCCGTGAGGATATCCTCGAGGAAATCGTCGGCGAGCTCGAGGACGAGCTGGACGTCCCGCCGCGCCAGGTCACCGAGCATCCCGACGGCACCTTCGTCGTCGAGGGCCGCACCGAGATCGACGCCCTCAACGACCGTCTCGGCACCGATTTCGAGCAGGAGGAATGGGAGACGCTGGCCGGCCTGCTGCTCGACCGGATGGGCCGCATCCCCCAAGTGGGCGAGGAAATCGAGCTCGAGGGCTGGCTCGCCCACGTCCTGCGCATGGAAGGCCACCGCATCGACCTCGTGCGCCTCACCCGGCACTGACAGGATTATTCGATCCTCCGCGCCTCTGCGTCAAAACTCCCCCATCTCCATCCGCGCCCATCCGTCTTGTCTAAGGTGTGGGACCGGCGCCCCCGCCGGTCGATCCGCGTCCCATTCCCCCTCATCCTCCGCGCTCCGCGCCTCCCCTCTCCCTCATAAATCTTTAAATTTTCAGTTCTCGGTTTTACATTTTACATTACCCATCCCCCCTCCTCCTCCGCGCCTCCGCGCCTCTGCGTCAAAACTCCCCCCCCTCATCCGTGCAAATCCGCCCCATCCGCAAATCCGCGTCCCATTCTTCTCACTCTCTGCCAACCTTTTCGTGTCCATTCGTGTTCCTCATTTCGTGTCCATTCGTGAACGCATTTTTCCTCATGTTAC
>JAWLCE010000024.1:0-65667 GCA_041687335.1 Sumerlaeia bacterium
CCCGTCCCCACCCCCATGGTCGCCGGCGCCCGCAATTGAGGTAGCGCGATGGGCTCAGACAGGTCCATCCGCTCGCGGCCCCAAGCCACCGCCGTCTCGACGGCGCAGGCGACGCTATGCCTCGAGGTGCGGAAGCGCCTGGCGACCACCGACCACGCCAGCAGCTGGGCCCAGTCGGCCAGGAACCAGGCGTAGCGGGTCGTGAGCGGGTTCTTGCCGTCGCTCCACGGCACGCGCTCGAAGAAAATTGACAGAATCTGAAAACCGTTTTATACATTCCATTATCGCCTTCGCGTCGCCGATCAACTGGGGAGGGAATCGGCTCAGTCGGGACAAGGAGGATCGGGATGTTTCACTCATGCCACCGTTTGGGGCTCAGGGCGCGGATCGTGTTGATCCTGCTGGTCGCCGGGCTCAGTTTCGGCCCACCCCAAACCGCACGGGGGCAGGAAGTCATCACCCTGCCGATGCGGACCTATGGCATGGGCTTGGCGTATCACGCCGAATTTTCTCCCGACGCATCAGTTATTATGACCTATGGCCCCCGTGGTGCCTTTCTCTGGAACATCGAGACCGGCGCGTTGATTCGGGGTTTCGTTGAACCAAGGGCCATCAATGCGGCAACTATGTCGCCCGACGGGAAATATATCCTGACCGGCAACAGATATGGAATGCGGCTTTGGGACACGGCAAGTGGTGCCCCGATACGCACTTTCTCCGGTCATCAAGGCGATGTATGGCCCATTGCATTTTCCCCCGATGGCACGCAGATACTGTCAGGTTCAGCCGACGAGACCGCGAGCCTGTGGGATGTGGCGACGGGGGCCCACCTGCGCACCTTCATCGGCCATTCGGATCTCATTTATACCGCCACCTTCTCACCGGATGGCACTCGCGTCCTGACCGGATCGCGGGATGGTTCTGCACGGCTGTGGGATGCAGCCACGGGCGATTCCCTGGGCATGTTTCACGAAGGGAGGGCCGTTGTTTCCGTGGCATTTTCACCCGACGGCAGCAAAATATTGTTGGGTTCCGACGCATGGTGGTCGCATTCGACTATTTTCGCGGCTGTGCGTATATATGACGTGATAACCGGGGCCTTGATAGGCCATTTTCCCGCTTGGTTGATGGTCTTTCGCGTTGCATTCTCCCCCGATGGAAGGTGTGTCATTGTTGGATCGGATCGCGGTGCGCTGCTATGGGACGCGATGACCGGTGAGCATCTGCGCACATTTTCCGATGGAGAATATGTTTCTTCGATTAACTTTTCACTTGATGGCACACGCCTCCTTACCAAAGGTACTGACAATGTCGTGCGATTGTGGGATGTGGCGACGGGAAGCCAGCTGCACACCATATCCAATTTTACAAACTGGGTTTACTCCGTTACAATTTCACCTGATGGCGAGCGCATTCTAATCGGATCAAGAGATTCGGTCGCAACGATGTGGGACAGGGATAGTGAAACACATCTGCTGACATTCCCCGGCCAGGACGATATCACTTCCGTCGCGTTCTCACCCGATGGCACACGCGTGCTCACCGGATCGGAGGACCAAACAGCGCGGCTATGGGACGCGGCGACTGGAGATCAACTGACGACCTTCACCGGCCACACAGCCGGAATCCATTCGGTGGCTTTTTCACCCGACGGCACGCGCGTTCTGACTGGAGCGTATGACAAAACGCTGCGCCTGTGGGACGCCACCAGCGGAGATCAGTTGAGAACCTTCGATCAACGCTCAACTTCAGTTGCATTCTCATCCGATGGCACTCGCATCCTGGCTGGGTCATGGGACAGGCTCGCGCGACTCTGGGATGTGGCGACCGGAGATCAGCTGACCACCTTCACCGGCCATCAAGGCCAAGTTAGAACAGTGGCTTTTTCCCCAGACGGCACCCGAGTCCTGACAGGCTCAATCGATAAGACCGCGCGGCTTTGGGACGCGGCAACCGGGGACCAGCTGACGACCTTCACCGGCCATACGAATGATGTCACTTCCGCTGTGTTCTCGCCCGATGGCGCACGCGTCCTGACCGGATCGCGGGACAACTCGGCGCGGCTATGGGACGCTGCGACCGGAGTCCACATGACCACTTTCGACTATGGAAATTGGATCGAGTGTGTTGCATTCTCGCCCGATGGCACTCACATCCTGACAGGATCGGGTGATGGGACCGCACGGCTATGGGCCATCAAGCCGCCCAAAACCAATTCCCGATTCTGGCACCTTTACTGAAAAATGCCCGGGGGTCATTCCCCGAGTCCGCTCATGGCCAACCTCCCGCTGATTTTGCCTGGCACATCATGGTTATAGGCTGGCCGTGCGCCGGGGGGAACGGTTCAATACGGCCTGAGGCTGAATTTTTTTCGCCCCCTACCGATAACCCCGCGCCACCCCAATATACTTCGGCGCAAAAACCGCCTGCTCGGCCCGCTCCTCCTCGGTCAGCTCGCGCCGCACCCGCGCCGGCGAGCCCAGCACCAGACTGTAGGGCGGCACGATCAATCCCTGCGTCACCAGCGCCCCCGCCCCCACCACCGACCCCCGTCCGATCACCGCCTTATTGAGCACGATGGCTCCCATGCCGATCAAACAATCGTCCTCGATCGTGCAGCCATGCAGGATCACGTTGTGCCCCACCACCACGTTCTCCCCGACGATGCAGGGATCCTCATCGCCCACGTGCAGCACGCTGTTGTCCTGAATATTGCTGCCCGCACCCACCCGCACCGGCGCGATATCCCCCCGCAGCACCGCCCCGAACCAGACGCTGGCGCGGGCGCCCAGCGTCGTCTCGCCGATCACCGACGCAAACGGCGCGATAAACACCTCCTCGCCGATCTGCGGCTGTTTCTCCCCATAGGGCAGCACCAGCCCCCCGCCATGAAGCGTCTCGGGCAGCACCAGCCCCATCGGATTCTGCACAGGCAACATCTTGCGTCCTTCCACTTGAATTTTTCCCTCGCCCCATCACCTGATACTGATCACCTGCGGCATGACCATCAGCACCGATTCCGTCCCCAGCAGTTGCAGCCGCGCCAGCGCATCCGCCGCCGCGCGCGACCGGATCGGGTCCAGCCCTTCGAACAGGCTCAGCGCCACTTCCTGCGCCGCGCCACCGCCCAGCCGGACGTCCGAGGGCCGCTCGCGCCCCGCCCCCGCCAAATCCCCGAACAGCATCTCAATCGGGTTGAGTGGCTCGGGCAGCACCCGCACCTCGTATTCGCTGATCCCCGCCCGCTCCGCCGTGCGCTCGATCGCCATCTCCAACCCGCCGATCCGGTCGATCAGCCCCAGCTCGAGCGCCTGCGCTCCGCTGAACACACGCCCTCCGGTCAGCTCGCCGATCGGCCGCGTCAGCCGGTCGCCGCGTCCCTGAACCACGTGCCCCTCAAACCGCGCGTAAATCTCCTGCATCAACGTGCTCACGCGCTCGCGCTCGCCCGGCGTGAAACCCTCCTGCGAGCTGAAGATCCCCGCATGCGCCCCGCGCGCGTAGGGCACCCAATTGATCCCCAGCTTATCCCATGTGCCTGTCGTGATCAGCTTGCCGCCAATCACCCCGATCGAGGCCGTCAGCGTCATCCGGTCGGCAAAAATCTCCTCCCCCGCCATCGCCACGTAATATCCGCCGCTCGCCGCCAGGTTGCCCATCGAAACGATCACCGGTTTCTTGGCCGCCGTCGCCCGCGCCGCGTTCAAGATCGTCTCGCTCGCGATCGCCGATCCGCCCGGCGAATCCACCCGCAGCACCACCCCCTTGATCGCATCCTCCCGCGCCGCGCGCTCCAGCGCATGCCGGATGTCGCCCGCAAACGCCCCCGTGCTCGTCATGAACGGACTCGAACGCCGATACCCCGGCATGATCGCGCCCTCGACATGAATCACGCCGATCGTCGGCTGGGTCGGCCGCGGCGCCGGCTTCATCATCTGCGAGAAAATATTGAAGAAGGCGAACGGATGGTTCAAGTCCACACCCGCCCCCGGCCGATCCTCCCGATACCGATTGTCGAAGATCACGCGCCCGCCGATCCGCTCGCGCACGACTGCCAGAAATTCGTCACGCTGCTCGACCCCGTCAATCAATCCGACCTCCGCGGCCTCCGCCTCGGTGTAGGGTCCGCCGTCGATCAGCTCCCGCACCCGTTCCGGCTCCAGCCCGCGCCCCTCGGCAATCATACCCACAAAACTCTCGTAGAGGCTGTCGAACAGCCAGTTGATATTCTCCGCCGCCTCCGGACTCGGCTCGGTCCGGGTGAACATCTCGCCGGCGCTCTTGTAGTCACCCACTTGGATAATCTCTGCCTGCGCGCCGATTTTGCCCAGCAGATCACGCAGGTAGAGCGACTCCCCATAGAGTCCAACCAGCAGCACCAGCCCCGTCGGCTGCAGCGAAATATAATCCGCCGCCGACGCCAGCAGATACTCCCCGTTGCCCAGCATGTCCGCATGCAGGAAGACCAGCTTGCCGGACTCGCGCAGTTCCAGCAGCCCCTGGCGCAACTCCTCGATCTGCCCCGCCCCGGCCGTAAAGTTGTCCAGCGTCAGGATCACCGCGCTGACCTCCCGGTCCTCGCGTGCGCGCTCCACCCGCCCCACCAGGTCCCGCAGCGCCGTCATCTCACTCCCCATCAGGCCCAACGGATCCTGGATCGGTGTCTCGACCAGCACCCCGCGCAGGTGGATGTGAACCGCGCGCGTGACCGACGTCGGTCGGTCATTGATCGCCGGCGCCGCCGCGGCCGCCTGCACGGCCAGTATGATCCCGGCCATGATGATCCACAAGCTCGTGCGCCTCATCTTCCTCTCCTTTGCGGGTGAATCTTCCCGTTCTTGTTTCATTCTGAACAGTTGCCGTCCCGATTGCAATCAATCGCAATCCCGTCTCCCCCATATCCCTCCTCCGCCCCCTTGGCGTTCAATTAAATATGTAAATATGCCGCTGGCCAAATTTGTTGCGCCCCCCCGCGATCTTTCCCTAAGATGATTCACCCAGCCCACTGGACCCGTTCGATACCCCGACGGAGCCGCTGTCATGACACCTACTGATAATATTTTCCTGCAAATCGCTCGCCACGAAATCCCCGCCCAGATCGTCTATGAGGACGAACGCGTCGTCGCCTTCAAGGACATCAGCCCCCAGGCTCCCGTCCATCTGCTGATCGTGCCCCTCGATGAAAACCTGCAAACCTTGGATGACCTCAAGCCCGAGCACAAGGACCTGGTCGGCCACATGTTCATGGTCGCGCAAAAGCTGGCCCGCGACCTCAGCATCGCCGAGAGCGGCTACCGCTGCGTCATCAATTGCGGCACCGGCGCCGGCCAAAGCGTCTTCCAACTGCATCTGCACGTCCTCGGCGGTCGCATTTTCGGCTGGCCCCCCGGATAATCCAGTGGACAGCACGGGCGGTCCATCGTGAAATGAACTGGAGCGCCCTCCACCGGCGCCGAGAAGGGGAACCCGCAGCCTTGAATTCGCTTCCAACATCGGTCCGCATCGGCACGCGCGGCAGCGAGCTGGCCCTCTGGCAGGCCCGCCACGTCGCCGCCCGCATCCAGCGTCTCGACATCGCCACCGAAATCATCGTCATCAAGACCCGCGGCGACCTCGACCAGTCCACCCCCGTCAGCCAAATCGGCTCCAAGTCCATCTTCATCAAGGAACTCGAGGACGCCCTGCTCGCCCGCCACATCGACCTTGCCGTCCACAGCCTCAAGGACCTGCCCGTCGAGCTACCCCCCGGCCTCGTCCTCGCCGCCGTCCCCGAACGCGACTCCCCCCTCGACGCCTGGATCTGCCCCGAGGGCCTCTCTCTGGAAAACGCCCCCGACTCGATGGTCGTCGCCTGCGGCAGCCTGCGCCGCTCCGCCCAACTGCTCGCGCTGAGGCCTGACTTGCAGATCGTCCCCATCCGGGGCAACGTGCCGACACGCCTCGAGAAGCTGCGCCGTGGCGAGGCCCGCGCCACCCTGCTGGCCATGGCCGGGCTGCGCCGGCTCGGCCTCCAGGCCCACGCCACCCAGTTGCTCTCTGCCGACCAGATGACCCCCGCAATGGGGCAGGGCGCCCTTGCGCTCGAGTCGCGCGCCGATCACCTGACCGACCTCTTCGCCGCGCTCGACGACCCCCTCGCCCACGCCGCCGTCCGCGCCGAGCGCCGCTTCCTCGCCATCGTCGGCGGCGGCTGCCGCACCCCCATCGGCATCTTCGCCCAGCCCGCCGGCCCGCGCTGGACCCTCTTTGCGGTCCTCGCCTCGGCCGATGGTCGCAGCATCCTGCGCCGCCGGCTGGAGCTGCCCGCCGATCAGGACCCCGGCCTCGCCGCCGAAAACCTTGCCGTCACCATGCTCGCTGAGGCCTCCCCCCAAATCCTGGAGACCCTGGAGCGGACCTCCTGAGCCCGCACCCAATGATCATGAACCAGCACGCTCACCGCAACCAGTCAGCCTCGCCGCCCCTCGCGCGCTGCCTCGTTGCCGTCACCCGCCCCGCCGGCCGCGCCGACGCCATCGCCGAGCTCCTGGTCGAGGCCGGCGCCCGCGTCCTCGTCGTCCCGGCCATCGAGCTGGAAAGCCTCATCGACCCCCGCGGCCGCGAGTTCGAACGCGAGCTCGAACTGCTCCACGTCAGCCAGGGCTGGCTCATCCTGCCCAGCCCCAGCGCCGTCGAGTTCTTCCTCTCCGCCACCGTGCGCATCTCGGGCCTGCACGGCCTCATGGCGGGCATCCGCTTCGCCACCATCGGCCGCGCCGGCGCCGAGCTCCTCCACGAGGCCGGCTTCAAGCACGTCTTTCTCCCCCCGCATCCGCTCGGCGAATCCCTCGCCGCCAAACTGCCCGCCGTCGCCGGCCAGCCCGTGCTGGTCGCCGGCTCGGCCATCTCTCGCGAGGAGCTTGGCGCCGGCCTGCGCGCCCGCGGTATCGCCGTGCGCCACCTCTCGCTTTACCGCCCCGTCCCCTCGCCCGCGAACCTGGTGCGCCTGGCCGACATGCTCGCCGCGCCCATCGATCCGCGACTTCCCCTGCGCCTGGTCCTGGTCAGCTCCCCCTCGGCCGTCGATGCCATCGCCGAGGCCATCGAGCCCCCCCAGGACTGGCTGGCCGCCGGCTGGCTCGCCATCGGCCCCACCACCATGGACCGCCTGCGCCGCCTGTTGCCGCCCCCGGCCCTCGCCGCCGAGGCAGCCAATCCCGCGCCCGACGCCATTCTCGAGGCCGCCGTTCAGCTCGCCGAAAGGCTATCCCGATGAGCACCGGCAACCTGACCCCCGTCGCCGGACCCATCCCCGCGATTCGCCCCGCCGTCCGGCCGCTGCCCCTCCAGGAACAGGAATACCGCCAGAGCCTCTACCGCATCGAGCGCCACGCCATCATCCCGCTCAAGTGGACCGTGCTCGTCGTCACCTTCCTGCTCTGGCGCTTCGTCATCGGCAACGAGGTCTCACAGGCCAGCGTCTTGCTCTTTCTCCTCTATTTCCTGAGCAATGCCGCGCTCAGTTACTTCTTCTACTTCAGCACGGTCACCATCAATCAGGTCCGCCCCATCACGCTGATCTCCTACCTGATCGACGTCGTCTTCGTCACCCTGCTCATCTACCTCGACCTGCGCGAGCTCGACATCAACAACCCGCTCGCTCAAACCGACAATCACAGTTTTTACCTGCTTTACTTCCTCCTCGTCATGCGCGGCTTCGCCCTCTTTAAAACCATCAAGGAAACCGTCTTCGTCAACCTGCTCATCTCCATCCTCTACGTGCTTACCTTCTACCTGCGCACCACCGAGCTCGAACTGCTGCTCAGCCCCCAGTTCACCGCCGGCCTTGTCCTGATCTGGCTCGTCATCCTCATGGGCTGGTTCATCGTCATGATCATCACCAAGCAGAAGATCGAGCTGGCCGAGGTCCGCGAACGCCTCCTGCGCGCCGACAGCCTCGTCCGCGTCGGCGAACTCGCCGCCGGCGTCGCCCACGAGATCAACAACCCCATCGGCATCATCGCCACCAGCGCCGCCTACCTCAAGCGCAGCCTCCCCGAGGGCGACGAACGCCTCGAGGAAATCGACATGATCCAAAGCGAGGCCATGCGCTGCAAACAGATCGTCCAGGAAATGCTCACCTACGCCAACCCCCGCTCGGTCGGCACCACCCTGCTCCACCCCCAGGGCATCAACGACGAGGTCCTCGACTTCGTCTTCCCGCGCCGCCGCGAGGGCCGCTTCACCGTCGAGCGCATCCATCAGGACGACGTCCCGCTCATGGAGGCCGATCCCAACCTGCTCAAGCAGGCCCTGCTCAACCTCTACCTCAACGCCCGCCAGGCCATCCCCGACAACCAGCCCGGCCACATCGTCGCCCGCATCTTCTACAACCGCCGCCAACACCTCATCACATTCGAGATCCAGGACAACGGCATCGGCATCCCTCCCGAGGACGTCAACCAGATCTTCGAGCCCTTCTTCACCCGCAAGGCCCGCGGCACCGGCCTCGGTCTGGCTGTCACCCAGCGCATCGTCGAAAAATTCGGCGGCCACATCTCCGTCCGCCCCGCCGAGCCCCAGGGCACTATCTTCACCCTCGAATTCCCCGCCAGCCTCACCTGAATCGCCTCAATCCTCGCCCCCCGGCGCCGCCTCCGATTCGGTCGTCACCGTCAACTGCGCGTGCTTGACCCCCTTCTGGATCGCCAGCGCGTCGGCCAGCGACTGAATCCGGCTGACCTGCCCCCGCACCACCAGCACCTCCATGCAGTTGTGGTGGTCCAGGTGCACGTGCAAGGTCGAGATGATCAGCTCCCCGAAGTCATGCTGGATGTCGGTCAGCTTCTCGTTCAGCTCCCGCTGGTGGTGGTCAAACACCATCGTGATCGTCGCGGCCACCCGCTCGTCGGGCCGCGCCGCCTTCTCGCGCACCAGGTCCGCCCGCACCAGGTCACGGATCGCCTCCGAGCGATTGGCATATCCGCGCCGCCTGATGCGCTCGTCAAACGCGACAAACAGGTCGCGCGGCATCGTGATCGTGTAGCGTTCCAGGTCAGACACGTGCACACTCCTTCGCGGTGCTCATTTTTCAAAGCTCAGCCGATAGCTCAACCTATCGCGTCCCTGCAGGCGCAGCAGTTCAACCGACTTCCCACCGACACTCACCTCGCCCGACTCAATCCGCGCGTCCACTCCCGCATACTCCACCCGCATCCGGCCGAGACGCGCCCCCGCCTCATCCGCTTCGAGCTTCTGCCCCCCGCCCGTCAGCAACGGCAACTGCTCGGCGAAGGCCCCGGCATGAACCACCTCCACCCGAATCGCCGCATCCTCAAACACAATCCGTTTGCGCCCCTCTGCCCCCAGCGGATACTCAACCACCAACTCCCCCTCCGGCAGATCGCGATTGCCCGCCCGCGGCTCGATAGCCCGTCCATCCACGAAAAACTTCGCGTTCACATTACCGGCTTCATAGACCCCCTCGCCCCCTTCGGCCCGCGTCCCCCAAGCCGCATCGGCCGACCCCGTCTGCGATTGCAGCACCCCCAGCTGCTCGGGATGCCACAGCAGGCCCAGCCCATAGCGCTGTTGCCGCCGCAGCAGCTTGCCCGCATTGAACGCCGCATAATATCCCGGCCGCCGGATGAAGGTATACGAGACCGGGTGGCGCGAATCCACGCGCTGGTGCACGAACCGCTCGCGCGCCAGGCAGGGCAGCTTCGCCACCGCCGCCCGCCGCTCATCCTCGCTCGGCAGCGAGCGCTCCATCGAGCGCCCCAGAAAATGATACGGCGTGAAGCTGCGCAGCGGCCCCACTCCCGGCCACTCCCGTTCATAAGCCGCGCGCGCCTCGCGCCGGCGCTGGTCCATCTCCTCGCGACTGACCGCGAACACCCGCGCCGCCTCGACATCGGCCGCCGGCAGCGAGGTCATCCCATAAAGCGTGGTTGGGACGCGCTGCAGGTATCCGACCCGCATCCGCGTCTCGATCGCCCGGTTGAGCAGGAAACCTTCCCCCTGCGGCACCGCATTATAGCCCAGCCATTCAAAAAACAGCCGCTGCTGTTCATTGAAAAACTCGGCCAGCTCCCCCTCGCGCGCGAAATGCACCGCCGCCTCGTGATTGGTTTGCTCGGTGCCCATGTTATACGACCAGTCCGGTCCCTCCGCCTCGTAGAAATAACCTACCGGACTCTGGAAATTTTCGACCGCCGCCAGCCGCTCCTTCAACAATCGCTCCATCTTCTCATCCGGATGCAGCGCCAGATAGGCCAGCGCACCCGGCCAGACGTTGCTGTATTGATTGGCATACGCCCGCCCGCGCGCCAGCATGTCCTCGCGCGTCAGCACGGCCATAATCGCCTTGCGGTCCGCCTTAATCACCCGCACGTGCAACTCTGCGTCGATCGGCGGCCCATCGTGCAGCAGGTGCAGCATCTCCCCGGCAAACTTGCTCGCGAAAGCCGTCGCCGCCAAGTGCCATTCCGGCGGGGCATATTCCGTGAACCGACCGTCCTCGTTCTGCATGTTGCACCAGTAGCTCAGCACCGCCTCCAGCCGAGCGCGCAGCGCTGGGTCGCCATAATACGGATTCCAGGGCCGATCAGTGCAGTAAAACCAGGCCAGCGAGAGATAATTCTCCATGATGCGTGCATTGGTGGGGGTCAGCCGCTCCGGCGTGCGCCAGACCGGCAGTGTGAACAGCCCCGTCAGCTCCCCCTCGGCCACGACCGCATTGGCGACCGTATGCAAATGCGCCAGCAGATACGGAAGATCAAGCTCCTCGTCGGCAAAATCGGCCGGCTTGATCCGGCTGAAATCGGGGGGCTCCAGTTCCGGCAATGGCGCCGCCGTTGCCATCGTCGCCGCAAACACAAGAGCGGCCAGAATCTTCATGCACATGTTGAACTGCCTTTCGCTGACGAGTTTCACATCTCAATCAATCCTCAGCCGGTCCACAAGCTCAAGAATATTGTCTGCTCAAATCATCCGCAACTCTCCCGCGCTGAAGCGCCCCATCAATGTTGATGTTGTGGGACCGGCGCCCTCGCCGGTCGATCTGCAAAATCCACACATTATCTCCCATCTGCCCCCGCCTTCCTCCGCGCCACTCCGCCCAATCCGCAAATCCGCGTCCCATTCTTCTCCCATCAACCTCCGCGCCTCAGCGCCTCTGCGTCAAAATCTTCCCTCTGATCCGCGTCCATCCGCGAATCCTATCAGCGTAAATCCGCGTCCCATTCCTAATCCTCAAATCCGCGTCCCATGCCCCTCCCCCATCCCCAAATGCTGCCAACATTTTCGTGTCCATTCGTGTTCCTCATTTCGTGTAAATTCGTGGCTATATTTTCTTATATCTCCTGATTTTGGCCCCGTAAGCACCTATAAGCCCTCCCAAGGGAATTCCGTTTTCTCCGCCCGCCGCCCTACCCGTCCCACCTCCCCCCTCATAACTCCGAAGGCATGGATTCGGAGCCGCTGCCGCATGTACCGATCCTTCAACATTCGGCCACCGCGATGACTTGATGAAATGCTACTTCCGCTTTAAGATCGGGCGATGGCGGATCTCCGGCCACCTCCCCCCGCGCAGCGAGCCGCTCCACCCGATCGGGTTCCCCCACCCTGGCGCGGCCTGCTTAAGGTCGATCTGATTCAGGCGGCGCGCCGCTGGACCTCGGACCAACCGCTCGCCACGGCCGCCCTGACGCTGACGCTGATCCTGTCGCTCGCCATCGCATGGTCGGCCCCCTGGATCAACGGCCCGTCCCACTGGCGCTGGTTTTACACTCCCTGGGGCGAATACTGGCTCGGGCTGGGCCGCGCGCTGCTGCACCTGACCCCCTTCGCCGCCGCGCTCGGAGCGCTCGCCTGGCTGGCCGCCCATCGCCTGCGCGGCGCTTGGCAAACCTTCATTCTGCTGGGCCTGCTCGTGCTCTGGGGAATCCTTTTCTGCTGGCAGGCGCTCGGCTCCTACTCCGAATTCGGCATCACCCACCTCGGCCGCACGATCCAGTCCCCCGTCGCCTCGGGTTATCAGACCGTTGCCACCGCCAGCCTCGATGGGGACCTGCCCCCCCCCCGACAACTGCTGCGCGACTACCACCTCCACCAGCACCAGATGCCCTTGCACCCTTCCACCCACCCCCCCGGTCAGGTCCTGTTGACCCTTGGCGTCCTCTGGCTGTTCCGCGAGGGGCTACTCCCCGCTGAAGCCATCCACACGCTGTTCGGCGGCTTCGGCTTTCTGATCGGTGCAATGCACGATGCTCCGCCATCCGATCGGCTGGCCGCCATGGCCACCGGCAATCTTCTCCTGCTGGCCGGCCTGCTGGTCGTTTTCCCCCTGTTCGGGCTGGTGCGCGACGGCTGGGGCAAGGGCCCGGCCGCGCGGCGGGCGGCATGGGCCGCCGTGCTCCTCTGGGTCCACTATCCCGCCCTGCACGTCTTCACCCCGCAATGGGTCCAGCTTCACGCGCTGATCGGGACCAGCGCGATCTGGTTCGCCTCACGAGCCATCCAAGGTCAAGCCGCGCGGGCGGCGGCCTGGGGCGCCGCGGCCGGCGCAGTCCTGGCCCTCGGCGCCTTCATGAGCTTCACGCAACTGCTCTGGCCGCCGCTCTTGCTCCTGATGGCGATCTTGACCCGCGCGCGCCGCGCCGGCCACTGGTCCGCCGCAATATCGCCCCTCCCCCGCGCCGGCGATGCCTCGCTCGCCTCCGCCATTTTCGGTGCTCTGGCAATGGGCGCAGCGCTCTGGCTGGTGGCCGAGTTGGCCCTGGGGGTCGACATGCGTCGCATCTTTCTCGCCGGCTTGGAATCCAACAATCAGTTCCGTGCCGGTGCCGGTCGCCCCTATGCCGTCTGGCTGTTCTATAGCCCCTGGGACATGTTGTTCGTGGCCGGACCGGCGCTGGCTCTGCCAGGGATGATCTTTCTGATACACTCGATACGGCGGGCCTTGCATCGGCCCGAGCAGCTGATGCCAGCCTGGGCGGTTTATCCGCTGGCGGTGGTACTGGTGACCCTGTCGGGCCTGATGCCCGGCGAGAATGCCCGGCTCTACCTGCCGTTCGCGCCCGGCCTGGCCTGGGCCGCCGGCGGTTGGATCACCCTGCGCGCCCGCGCGCGTTTCCCGTCCACCCTGACACTCCTCCTCGTCGCCCAGGTGATGTTCTTCTTTGTTTTGCGGCTCAAGATCAAGTTCATGGTTATGTGATGTCAACATCGAGCGCCACCAATCCCCTGCAGCCCATTCGCCGTGATCGACCGGTGGGACGTTACGCCCCCAGCCCCACCGGGGAGCTGCACCTTGGAAACCTGCGCACGGCCCTGCTGGCATGGCAATCGATCCGTCGCCAAGGCGGCATCTTCATCCTGCGCATCGAGGATATCGACCGCCCGAGGACCGTCCCCGGCGCCGAGGCCCGCATGATCGAGGATTTGCGTTGGCTGGGGCTGGATTGGGATGAGGGACCTGACATTGGCGGGCCGGCTGCCCCATATCGGCAGTCCGAGCGTGATGATATTTATTCGGCAGCGTTGAAGCGTCTGACGGCGGCCGGGCTCACCTACCCCTGCATTTGCAGTCGCAAGGAGCTGCGCGGCATCGCCAGCGCACCCCACGGGCCGGACGGCCCCGTCTATGCCGGCCGTTGTCGCGGCCGGGACCCGCGCGAGCTGGCAGCGCATCCAGCGGGTGCATCATTGCGCTTCCTCGTTGAACGCGAGCCGCTGATACAGTTTGTTGACCGGCGGCTGGGGCATCAGCACTACGATCTGATGCAGATGAGCGGAGACTTCATCGTCCGCCGCCGCGACGGACAGTGGGCCTACCAGCTTGCCTGCGCCGTCGATGATGGCCTGATGGGCGTCAGCGAGGTCATACGCGGGGGGGATTTACTCGACTCCACCCCGCGCCAGCTCGCCGTTCTCCGCGCGCTGGAACTGCCGGAACCGGTTTATGAGCACCTTGAACTGGTTGTCGATGAGGCGGGGCAGCGGATGTGCAAGCGTGACGGCTCCGTCTCGATAGGAGCAATCCGCCAGACCGGCATGACCCCGGCCGCTGCTCGCGAGTTGATCATGAGCCAGCCGGTAAAACATCATTAAATGGGGGTTTCAGCCTTCAAAGCCGCGCCCGGCGCAGCAAAAGCGCGTTGCCAATGACGAACACATCCGACAATGCCATTGCCACCGCAGCCGCAAGAATCGGCACGTGGCCCGTCGCGGCCACCGGAATCAGCAGTATATTGTAAATGAAGGCCCAGAAAAGGTTTTGCTTGATCTTGCGAAGCATCAGGCGCGACAGGGCAATTGCACGCGGCACCCCTTCCAGTTCGCCCGAGACCAGCGTGATCATGCCGGCCTCGATGGCAATCGCGGCGCCTGAACCGATCGCGATCCCCAGATCGGCGGCCGCCAGCGCCGGAGCATCGTTGATGCCATCCCCCACCATCGCCACAGCGCCGGCCTTGTTGCTCTTCAGCCGCTCGATATGCCGCGCCTTGTCCCCCGGCCTTACACGAGCCATTACGTGGTCCGGCTCAATGCCAACTTGGCGTGCGACGGCGCGGGCGGCAATCTCATTGTCGCCACTCAGCATCCAGACCTGCACCCCCTCACGCCGACGCAGCCGTTCGATCGCGTCGCGGCTGCCCGGCTTGATGGTATCGGCCAGCGCCAGCAGGCCCACAGGGCGCGGCGGCACAACATCCTCGGCCAGCACCACCACCGTGCGCCCTTCGGATTCCAGCTCATGCACGCGCGCCAGTTCCGCCGGCGTCAGGCTCAAACCCTGCTCCTCCATGAAAGCCAACGACCCAATCAGCCAGTGGTGGTCATGAATGGTGGCATGCACCCCCAGCCCCGGTGAGGACCTGAACTGCTCAGGCTCGGCCGGCTCAATCCCCCGGGCGCGCGCCGCCGCCACGATCGCCTCGGCCAGTGGGTGTTCACTCAGTCGCTCGGCCGACGCCGCCAGTTCCAGCACGCGCCGTTCGCCCGCCTGGTCATCCGCCGAATCCAGTGCCACGACATCAACCAGCTCGGGCCGCCCCTGCGTGATGGTCCCCGTTTTGTCGAGCACCACCACCCCCAGCCGGCCCATCCCCTCCAGCGCGCGCGGGTTCTTGATCAGGATGCCATTGCGCGCACCCACGCCCGTGCCAACCAGAATCGCCGTGGGCGTTGCCAGCCCCATTGCACACGGACAGGCGATGATCATGACCGCGATCGCAGCCAGCAGTGCGCGGGTCCAGTCACCGCCCACCAGCCCCCAGCCCAAAAATGTCAGCAGGGCGAAGGTTGCTACCGTCGGCACGAACACGGCTGTCACGCGATCGACCAAGCGTTGGATGCGCGTTTTGCCAGCCTGGGCGTTCTCGACCAGCCGGATAATCTGGGCCAGCGCCGTGGCCTCGCCCACCTGCGTGGCGCGCACTTTGAGCCAGCCGTTGCGATTGACGGTGGCTCCAAAAACCTCGTCTCCCAGCCCCTTGTCGACTGGCAGCGGCTCGCCCGTCAACAGGGCCTCATCGACAGTAGAGGCACCTTCTTCAACGACCCCGTCGGCAGGAATTTTTTCGCCCGGGCGCACGATCATCTGGTCGCCCACCTGGACTTGTGCCGAGTCAATCTCAATTTCCACGCCACCCCGCACCACTCGCGCGTGCCGCGCCCCCAGATCCAACAAACCCTCCAAGGCCTCACCCGCACGCCCTCGTGCCCGCGCTTCCATGTATCGCCCTGCCGAAATAATCGTCAGGATGAAGGCGGCCTCATGGTAGTGGGTATGGGCCATGTGGGCCAGCGGACCATGGTCTCCCAGCATCCCTGATATGATCACCGCCGTGGAATAGACATATGCCGTGCCCGACCCCATGATGACCAGCACGTCCATGTTGGCATTGCCCGAGCGCAATGAACGCCAAGCGCTGATCAGGTAGGGCAGCCCCAGATAGCGAAAAATGATCGTTGCCAGGATGAAGGCGATCAGCTCGCGCGCGGGCAGCAATGAAGTCCACGCCCCCGGCAGCATCTCAATGGCCAGAATCGGCAAACCGACCAGCGCACCCAGCCAGCAGCGGCGCAGCCAGGTGCGAGCGTCGGCCTCCCGACGCCGGGCCAGCTCGCGCCGGCGCTCCGCGGGATCTCCATGAGTCGGCGCCCCAGGGTATACCACGTCATACAGCTCATAGCCCGAGCCGGCCACCGCGGCCCGCAAAGGCTCGAGCATCTGGGAGGGCTCCACCCCAACGGCAAGATCCACATGCGCCTTCTCGGTGGCGAAGTTTGCCGTGACGGTTTCAACTTGAGGCAGCCCCATCAACGATCGCTCGACATGGCCGGCGCAGGTGGCGCATTCCATGCCGGCAATCGACAGCGTCAACCGGACATGACTTGGCGGCTCGGCCACCGCCGACAGCGGACGCTCCAGCAGCCCGGCATGGGGCTCCAGCGGCCCCGCCATTTCGGGCAAGTCTTCGGGGTCTTCGCCTTCCTCCTCGACCAGTTCACCCCGATAACCGGCATCGACCACCGCCCGCTCGAGCGCCGCGCCATCCACGCTGCTCTCAAGCTGAACCTCGGCACGCTGGGCCGCCAGGTCCACGCTGGCCCGGCTCACGCCCGGAACCGCCTCCAGCGCCCGCCGAACCCGTCCGGCGCAATGTTCACAGGTCATGCCTTCGATTTGCAGATGTCGGACCTTCATCGGTCGCCCCCTCGGCCAGATCTTATGGATCTATCCTACACCCGCGACCAAACTGGTGTCGCTATTCATTGGACGCCTATGTGCTGCCGGGCTTGCTCCGGTGAGTTTGAACCTTTCGCACTTGCGACCCCATCCATCCCCCGAGCATACTGGAGGTGTTCGCTGGCATGGGGCGGGGGCTCAGATCGAGCCCCCAAGATCGGATGGGATGACAACCCTTGAAACTCTACAGCCTGCTTAATGAAAACCAGATCCTGCTTGGCGCGCCGGCGGCGAGCCTGGAGGAGGCGATCAGTCGTCAGCTTCATGCCTTCGGCGGCCTGATCGACCGCGAGCGCAGCCAGCGTATCCAGCAACTGCTGCTCCAGCGAGAGACGGAACATCCCACCTTCATCACGCAGGGCATCTGCATCCCCCACCTGCGCATGGCCGAACTGGAGCATTTTTTGGTCGGATTGCTCGTGCCCGAGCATCCCCTGCCCCACCCGGCCCCGGACCAGCCGCCGATCGCCGCCATGTTTGTGGTGCTCGCACCACAGAGCAAAAACACGATGATGCTGCAGACCCTGGCAGCGATCGCGCGGCTGCTTAAGAGCCGCGAAAACCGCCAGGCCCTGCTGCGCGTCAAATCCACCGGCCGACTGCTGCGCCTGATCGAGGACAGCGGCATCGATGTCAAGAAGACGCTGGTCGCCGCCGATATCATGACCCCACTGGCGGCCACCATCGATCCCGACGCCCCGCTGACCCGCGCCGTGGATGTCCTCGTCGGCATCAACGATGAGGGCATACCCGTCGTAGACGACCAGGGTCGTCTGGTGGGCGAGTTGACCAGCAAGGAACTGCTCACGCTCGGCATGCCGCAATACATGGACCTGCTCGTCAACCCCGTCATGCTCGACAGTTTTGAGCCCTTCGAGAACTACTTCCGCCATGAGAATACGATGACCGTGCGCGAGCTCTGCCGTCGCGACGTCATCACCGTCCCGCCCTCCATGCCGATCGTGCAGGTTACCCACCTGATGATGACCCGCAACCGCCGCCGCATCTACGTCATGGACGAGGGTCGGCTTGTCGGCATCATCTACCGGAAGGGCATCGTCACACGCGTCCTGCATTATTAAGCTTTATTGCGTTGCTTTACATTGCCTTCTGCCCACATAAACCATTGATCCCATGCAATCTACCCGCCGGCTCCGAAAGTGCTGCTATAATGGCGTGCAGGGGCTGACTGCCTGTTATGTCAGGCCTCCTACCACTCGACGACCAACATGGCATGGACCACCGTCACTAAGGAAATGAAACATGCATCAAAAATATTCAACGAAAACTAAAACGATGTCGCTGCCGCGACCGGCTGTGACCGCGGCCCTCATTGGGCTCTCGGCAGCCGTCTTCTATCTGATCCTGAGTACATTTGCAAATGCGGAGCCGCCCTCGGAAGAGTGGCGGACGGATCTGGATGCGGCGATCACCGAGGCCAATGAAGAGCAGCAGCCGGTGCTGGTCATGTTTTCGGCCGCTTGGTGCCCCCCCTGCCAGATGATGAAACGGGACGTTCTGCCCCAGCCCGAGGTGAAGAAGTCGCTTGAATCATGGGTGCCCGTCTACATCGACACCGACAAGAACGGCGCGTTAGCGAATCGCTACAAGGCCACCTCGATCCCGACTTTCGTTGTCCTGACCAGCACGGGCGAGGAACTGGCGCGATTTGTCGGTGGAATGGATGCGAAAATTTTTCGCCAGCGCCTTGACTCACTGCAGGAAAATGCAATCGAGCTGGGCAGGGTTGACAGCGAACTGAAGGAGAACACGTCCGACCCAAAGCTGCTCGAGCGCAAGGCCGATGTTCTGGCCGATGTCGGCTTGACCCTGATTGATCCCAGCCGCCTCGAGCAGAGCCTGCAGGTCTATCGTCAGGTGGTCGCGGCGGACGAAAAGGCAGCCGTGAAGGACGATGTGGCCTTTCTGGAGGCACTGCTGCAGGCCATGAAACGCGAACTGGAACCCGCTGGCCAGAAATTGTCAGCTTTTGCCGAGCAGTATCCCGACAGCCCACGCCGCCCCGACGCCCTTTTCTGGCAGGCCATCATTATCGCCGAACAGGGGAACAAGGAGCGTGCCGGAGAGCTTTTGAAGCAGTATGTCGCGCAGAATGCCGAGGGGCGTTATGCGGCCCAGGCGCAGGATTACATTCAATCACTCGATCGCCCGGCCGGTGCACGCGGCTGACACTACAAACTTGATTTAACAGGTCCGGGGGGGCATCGCGCTGGTTGCGCCGCGATGCCCCCTTGCTCATTCCAGCCCAGCCTCGGCCATCTCGACGGCCTTGAGCAGGGCCCGCGCCTTGTTGCAGGTTTCGTCATATTCCATTGATGGCACGCTGTCGGCGACGATGCCGGCCCCGGCCTGCACATAGACCCGCTTGTTGCGGATGACGCAGGTGCGAATCGTGATGCAAGTGTCCAGGTTGCCGTCGAAGCTCAGGTAGCCGACCGCGCCCGCATACGGCCCGCGCCGCACGTTCTCCACTTCGTCGATGATCTCCATGGCCCGGATCTTAGGCGCGCCGCTGACCGTACCCGCCGGGAAGCAGGCGGCCATGGCATCCAGCCCATCACGCCCCGGGCGCAGCTGGCCGACGACATTGCTGACGATATGCATGACGTGGCTGTAGCGCTCCACCGACATCAGGTCATCCACGCGCACCGTGCCCGGCTGGCTGACGCGCCCCGCGTCGTTGCGGCCCAGGTCCACCAGCATGATGTGCTCGGCGCGCTCCTTGGGATCGGCCAACAGGTCGCGCTCCAGGTCGGCGTCCTCCTCGTGCGTGCGCCCGCGCGGGCGGGTCCCGGCAATGGGGCGCACCGTGACCTTGTCACCGTTGACGCGAACCAGAATTTCCGGGCTCGAGCCCGCAATTTGCAAGTCGCCCAGCTTCAGGTAGAACATGTAGGGCGAAGGGTTGATCGCGCGCAGCGCCCGGTAGATGTCGAACGGGTCGCCCTCCCAGCTCTTGCTGAAGCGCTGGCTAATAACCACTTGGAAGGCATCCCCGGCGCGGATGTATTCCTTGACCCGCTCGACCCCAGCCTCGAACTCCGGCCGGGTGAAATTGCTGACCAGCCCCTCGGGGGCGTCGGAGAGGTCCGGCGCGGTCGCCGCGAGCGGATCGACCGACCCATGCTGGTGCATCGTCCCGCGCAGCCGCTCGGCCATCAGTTCAATGCGATGGATTGCTTGGTCGTAGGCGCGGCGCGGGTCGTCGAGCACGTGGGCATTGGCCAGCAGGATCGTGCGCCGCCGCACGTGATCAAAGATCGCCAGCGACTCCGCCACCATGAAGATCGCATCGGGCAGCTTCAGGTCATCGGGGTTGTTGTCCGGCAGTTTCTCGAACTGGCGCACCATGTCATAGGCCATGTAGCCGACGCTGCCACCGATGAACGGGGGCAGATCGGGGTCGCGAGCAGGCCGGTAACGCTGCATGAACTCGCGCAGGAACGAAAGCGGGTTGACGGGACTCTCGACCACCTGCTCGTCAATGCCATGGTAGCTGACGACCACTTCCTGCCCGCGGCAGCGGATCACCACGCCGGGGTCGCAACCGATGAAAGAATACCGACCCAGCGACTCACCGTGCTCGACGCTCTCGAGCAGGAAGGCATGGTCGCCGGTGGAAAGCTTGCGGAAGACCGAGACCGGCGTCTCCATGTCAGCCAGAATCTCGGCCCAGACCGGGATCAGGTTGCCCTGGCGGCAGCGCTTGAGGAAGTCCGAGTATTCAGGCCGAATCTTTAGTTTCACCTTGCGGCTCTCTCCGCCGCCGACTGGTGGGCGGCAGCATGGAATATGGGCACAAGCATGGCACGGAGCCGAAAAAAATTCAGCCAAGAATTGACACGAATTTCACGAACGACCGTGAGTCAACATGGACAGGCATAAAACCAAGGATGTGGATTCATGATTTGCCCAAATCCTCAGATGCGGATAAGCTAACGGCCAATGAAGCTACGAGGGTTTGCCTATGGGATTGAATTTTGTCGAAATCATCATGGAAGTCGAGGATCGGTTCGGGATCCAGATCGAAGATGGCTCCATCGAGCACATTCGGACCGTGCGGGATCTGGCTGAACACATAAGACCCCAGCTGCACGTAGAGCAGCGAGATTTCTGCCTGAGCAATGTCGTGTCGAACCGGCTGCAACGCGCCCTGATGGAGCATTGCGGGCTCACTCGTCTTCAGGTTGATTGCGGATCGCGGATCGATGACCTGGTCCCAGTCCATCAGCGGCGCCAGTTGTGGACGGCATTGGAAGCGAGCACTGACCTTCAGCTTCCGGAATTGCTCCGCCCGCCCCGGCAGCGCTGGCTGGTTTATTCACCTTTCATTGTTGCAGGGGCACTGGCCTTGGCGGTATTCGCTTATTTCAACAATGGTGGCCCATGGCACCTTCTGCTCATTCTGCTGGTGGCGGTTTTTGCTTGGGCGGCCTTGCCACTGGTATTGATGCTGAAGCACAAGACGCGAGACCATGCCGTTCACGTGCCGAAGTCGATCGTCACATTCGGCGACCTGGCGGACCTAACATACAGGCTCAACCGGCACAGACTTTATCATCAATATGGTATGACCGAGGATGAGATATATCGCGAACTGGTGGATATCATCAGCAGCGAACTTGGCCTGAAGCCTGAAGAGATCACCCCCGATAGCGACATCATCAAGTTAGCCAGCTCTTGAACCATTCTAATCTACCCATCACCTGCCGGTTGCGATGGGCAGTGACATTCGTGTCCATTTTCGTCAATCGTGGCTGCCATATTACGCCACGATGTTAACCAGCTTGTGGCGGACGTAGATCACCTTGCGCACCGTCTTGCCCTCCGTGAAAGCCACGACTTTTTCGTCCGCCAGCGCGCGCTGCTTGATCGCGTCCTCGTCCTCATCGATCCCGACGCTCATGTGGCCGCGCACCTTGCCCGACACCTGTAGCGCGATCTCGACCGTCTCCACTTTGAGTGCCTCGGGATCGAACTGCGGCCAGGCCTGCGCGGCGGCCAGACCCTCAGCACCAAGCTGGTGCCAGATTTCCTCGGCCAGGTGGGGCGCGAAGGGCGAGAGCAGCAAGGCCAGCCGCGCCGTGGCAAATGCCGCCAGCCGTCGCGCCAGCGGGTCCTCCGGCCGATCCGGCCAGGCATAAAGCGCGTTGAGCAGTTCCATGCAGGCCGAAATCGCCGTATTGAACTGTGCCCGCTCACCCAGGTCATTCGTGACCCGCCGGGTGGTCTCGTGAGCCTGGCGCAGCAGGTCGCGGTCATCCTGGCGCGTCAGTTCGGCCGGGGTCATTGCGCCGCCCTCGGCCAAGCCCGCGCGCAGAGCTGTCAGGTTGTTCTGCACATAGCGCCAGAGGCGATTGATGAAACGAGAAATCCCCTCCACCCCGCTGGGCGACCACTCCAGGTCCTTCTCGGGCGGCGCGGCGAACAGGATGAACATACGCGCGGCGTCGGCGCCATATTCTTCGATGATCTCGCCGGGATCGACCACGTTGCCGATTGACTTGCTCATCTTGAAGAAGCGCCTTTCGCCGCTGCGCGGGTCGGTGCCCTCGGCCAGCACCATCCCCTGCGTGAGCAGCCGCGAGAACGGTTCATCCAGCTTGATCAGCCCCAGGTCGCGTAAGGCCTTGGTGAAGAAGCGCGAGTAGAGCAGGTGCAGGATCGCGTGTTCCTTGCCGCCGATGTAGAGGTCCACGGGCATCCAGGTCTGGGCCTCGGCGCCGAACGGCAGATCCGTGTTCTTCGGGTCGCAGTAACGCAGGTAATACCACGAGCTGTCGAAAAAGGTGTCCATCGTGTCGGTTTCACGCCGGGCCGGCCCGCCGCACTTGGAACACTTCAGGTTCACCCACTCGTCGACCCCGGCCAGCGGATTGCCGCCCTGGCCGAAGCGCGCATTTTCGGGCAGCCGAACCGGCAGCTCATCCAGCGCAACCGGCACAAGTCCACACTCGTCGCAATAGACAAACGGAATCGGCGTGCCCCAGAAACGCTGGCGCGAAATCAGCCAGTCGCGCAGCCGGTATTGCACCGTTGGCTCGCCCTGCTTGAGCCCAGTCAGCCACTCCACGATCGCGCCCTTGGCCCGCTCGCTCTGCATGCCGTCGAACTGGGCTGAGTTGGTCATCACGCCCGCCTCAGTATAGGCGGCCGTCATTTCGTTGGCCGACAGCTCGACGCCCTCGGGCTGAATCACCACCCGCACGGGAATCTCGAACTTGCGCGCGAACTCAAAATCACGCTGGTCGTGCGCCGGCACCGCCATGATTGCCCCGGTGCCATATTCCATCAGCACAAAGTTGGCAAGCCAGATCGGCACCTCGCGCCCATCCACCGGATTGATCGCGCTCAAACCCAGCGCGATCCCCTCTTTCTCGGCCGCCTCATCCGTCCGCCGCTCGCGCCCCTCGTGAACGATCTTGTTGATGAAGGCGCGCACCGCTGGTTCGTTCGGCTGACCCTTGATCCACTCCTGAACTTTGGGGTGCTCGGGCGCCATGACCATGAAGGTGACCCCGAACAGCGTGTCGGGCCGGGTGGTGAAGATCGGCAACTCCTCGCCGGTTTCCTTGACCTTGAACTTGACCAGCGCCCCTTCGCTGCGGCCGATCCAGTTGCGCTGCTGGGCCGATACCAGGTTTGGCCATTCCGCCAGTTTGTCGTCAAGGTCGCGCAGCAGCTCGTCCGCGTACTCCGTGATCTTGAGGAACCACTGATCGAGCTGGCGCACGTCGACGTCGGTATCCTCATGCCGCCAGCAGCGCCCGTTGATCACCTGCTCGTTGGCCAGCACCGTCTCGCAGCGCGGGCACCAGTTCACGGCCGCCTTGCGCCGCTCAACCAGCCCCTGTTCCCACAGCTTGATGAAGATCCACTGGTTCCAGCGGTAATAATCATCGCGGCAGGTGACCACCTCGCGCGCCCAGTCATAGCTCATGCCCAGCCGGACGAGCTGCTCCCGCATCATGTCGATGCAGCGTTCGGTCCAGGCCCCCGGCTGGGTGTCATGCTTGATCGCGGCATTCTCGGCCGGCAGGCCAAAGGCGTCGAACCCCATCGGGTGCAGCACGTCGAAGCCCTGCATCCGGCGGAATCGCGCCATCGCATCGCCGATCGTGTAGACCCGGACGTGGCCCATGTGCAGCTTGCCGCTGGGATAGGGAAACTGCTCCAGGATGTAACTCTTGGGGCGGGTGCCGTCGCCGTTGGCGCGGAAGATTCCGGCCTCACTCCACGCGCGCTGCCAGCGTGGCTCGCTCTGCTGGAACGGGTAATAAGTTTCGATAGCCATCATGCATTGCTCGCTTGCTGAAGGTGCCGCTCGGCAGTGCCGTGCGCAGCGCAGCCGGCGCGGGTCCGGTTTGGGCTCTATTTCAACAAGGCTGGCGCGGAATGTAAAATGAGAAATTCCGCCCCCCGCCGGCGCATGCGGCTAATCGATCTGCTCGACTCCATTTCGCGGCCCGGCTAGACTGGTTAGATGAAGTTCTTTGCCCATCTCCTGCGCCGACACCTCCTCCAGTTTCCAGGCCGCGTTTTGGCCGCGCTGGCGGTGCTGGCACTGGCGGCCTCGTTGATGCTGGCTTTGGCGAGTGCGGGCGCCACCCTGCAATTCCGCCTCGGGCCTTGGCTGGCCGAGATTTTCCCTGCCGAGCGAGTCCGCCTTGAACCTGGCCGAGCCAACGTCGGGCCGCTCCAGATCGAGGGTCGCCCGATCACCGACGCCACCATCGCCTCCTTGCGCGAGCTGCCTCGTGTCACAGCCGTCTACCCCATCGAGGCGGTTCGCTTTCCCGTCCGCATCGAGGGCCAGCTCTTTGGCGAGGTGCTCTACTCCGATGTGGTCATCCACGGCGTGCCCCGCGAGCTGGTTGAGGATGCCATCGCGCCCACCACCCGATGGGCTATCCCCCAAGGCGCCGAGCCTTGGCCTGTCGTCGCCTCCTCCTATTTCCTCGATCTCTATAATATGGGTCTGGCGCGAGCCGCGGGGCTGCCGCTGATCAGCCCCAGCAACATCATCGGCCGCAAGTTCCGCGTCTATTTTGGCGAATCTTCGATTGGCCTCGGGCGCACCGCCGAGCGCGTCCGCTTCATCGATGCCTCGGTCGCCGGCCTCACCTCGCAGCCGGCCCTGCTGGGTCTGGCGATGCCGGCCGATGTGGTCAGCAATTTAAATCGCATCTATGCCCCCAACCAGCCGACGATTTATGTTCAGGTCGTGGCGCAGCTTGAGCCAGCAGCCGATCGCGATGCATTCTTTGCCCAGGCGCGCACGCTCGGGCTTCACCCCAGCCGCCAGGAACTGCTCGGCTCCCAGCTCAAGCTCGCGGTGCGATTTGCGGGTTGGGGGCTCTTTGGGCTGGCGCTGGCGGTGCTGGCGCTGGGCCTGCTGAATTTTTACCAGTTCTTCACGCTCAGCTTCCATGCCCGGCGGGTGGACCTGGTGCGCCTGCGCGCGCTTGGGATGACCCCGCGCGCGGCGGCGCTGCTGGCGGTGGCCGAGGTGGCCGTGGTGGCGGTGGCGGCGCTGGCGCTCGCGTTGGCACTCAATTACGCCCTTACGCTTGCCCTGGCCGATAGGATCACGCCCTTGCTGGAGCGCCTCGCGACGCTACCGGCCGGTCTTTTCGATCCCTCTCCGCTGTGGCTCGCGCTGGCCGCGCTGGCGATCCTCGCCGCAGCGCTCCTGCCGGCCCTTCCCATGCTGCGCACCGCGGCCCGCGCCCCCATGGGTGATGTCATCAGGGATTTGTGACCGAAGCGTCCACCGGCGCGGCGGCGCTACTCTTCATCGCGCCCGAACATCGCGTATTTACACATTTTATTATGCAGGCTTTTGCGGCTGATGCCGAGCAAGTCGGCGGTATCCTGCCGGCGGCCGGCGGTACGCTCAAGAGCGGCCTCAATGATCCGCCGCTCGATGGCGCCAGCAACCTGATCCAGCCGCTGGGCCAGCGGAACCGAGAATTCATCAAGCGCCCCGCCGGCAAGTTGTTCCTCGAGCAGGCGCGCCAAGTCGGCCCCGGCCTCGGCAAGTTCAGACGGTTCCGCACCGCCCGGTTGTCTCCCCTGCCCCAGGCCCGGCGGCAGCGCCGCCTCGTCGATCAACTGTCCCGTGGCCATCACCATGGCCCGCTGGAGCGTGTTCTCAAGCTCCCGCACATTTCCCGGCCAGCCGTGGGCCTCAAGGCGTGCCATGGCGGTCGGTGTCAACCCCTCGATCCGCTTGCCGAAGCGGGCATTGAACTCGCCGATGAAGTAGTTGACCAGCAACGGCAGATCCTCCAGCCGTCGCCGCAGCGGGGGCAGGTGAATCGGCACCACGTTGATCCGGAAGTAGAGGTCCTCACGGAAGGTTTTCTCACGCACCATTTCCCCCAGATCACGGTTGGTGGCCGCGAGAATACGCAGATCGACCGGGCGAGACTCATTGGAACCCACCCGCTCGATGCGATGCTCCTGCAACACCCGCAAAAGCTTGGCCTGGAGCGCCAAGGGCATCTCGCCGATCTCGTCTAGAAGAATCGTCCCGCCACCGGCGGCCTCGAAGCGACCCGGGCGCATGCAGGTGGCGCCCGTGAAGGCGCCGCGCTCGTGGCCAAACAGCTCGCTTTCGAGCAGGTTTTCAGGGATTGCCGCACAGTTGACCGTCACGAAGGGACCGTCCCGCCGCGGGCTTGCCTTGTGAATCGCCCGCGCGACCAACTCCTTGCCGGTGCCGCTCTCGCCGCTCACCAGCACCGTGACATCGTGCGCCGCCACCCGCTCGACCAGCGAAAACACCTGCGCCATCGCCGGCCCCGCCCCGATGATCCCATGGCGCTCGGGAGCCGCCAGGCTGAGCTGGTTAAGGCGTCGCAACAACTGCTGCTTTTCCAGCGCGCGCAGCACCACGATCCGCAGCTCATCAATGTTGAAAGGCTTGCTGAAGTAATCGTAGGCTCCGGCCTTGAGCGCCTCGATCGCCTGCCGCTGCGAGCTGAACGCCGTGATCATCACCGCCAGCGCCTCGGGATAGAGCTGGCGGATGCTGGCCAGCGCTCCCATGCCGTCCATGCGCGGCATCTTCATGTCGAGCAGGTAAAGGTCATATGGCTGGTGGCGGGCTCGTTCAACCGCCTCGGCGCCGTCGACCGCCTCATCGACCACACAGCCCTCGCGTTCGAGGAGCTGGCGCAGCACGAACCGCAACGCCTCCTCGTCATCGACGACCAGCACACGATGAGGCGCCGCATTCATGGCCCGCTCCTGTCGCCTGCAGCGGCCGATTCAATGGGGAAGCGCATGACGAAGGCCACGTGGTCGGGGCCGGTCTCCACGTTCAGTTCACCACCATTTTGGACCACAATCTGGCGCGCGATGGTCAACCCCAGCCCGCTGTGGCGCTCGCGCGTGGTGTAAAAGGGATCAAATATGCGATCGCAGGCATCCGAAGCTATCGTTGAGCCCTGGTTGTGGACGCGAAATTCACAGACTGGCCGGTTTTCATGCTCCGCCACGGCCACCGACAGCGTCACGACGGCACCGGCCGGCGAAGCCTCATAGGCATTCTGGAGCAGCTTGGCAAGGGCTTGCGCGACACGCTCGGCCTCGATGCGCAAGGGCGGCAGTGATTCGCCTAGCATTTGCTGGAGCACAATGGATGCCCGACGCGTTTCCTCGACCTCGCCATCGACCTGCACCCGCGCCAGCTGAATGATCTCCTCGACATCGGACAGCCGCGCGGCTCCGCTGGAGGCATCGGTCAGGTCGAGCAGCCGTCCAATGAGCAGGTCGATCCGGTCAACCTCCCGCACCATGCGCCCGACACACTCGCGTCCGGTGGTGCCCAGTTGATCCTCGAGCTGGATCAGCTGGCTCAAACCCTTGATCGCCCCCAGCGGGTTGCGCAGCTCATGAGCCAGGCCGAGGCAGAACGTGCCGAGCGCGGCAAGCTGATCGGTGCGGCCCAGATGTTCCGTCAGGTCGCGCACGGGCGCGGTATCCCGAAAAAACAGCAGCCGACCCTGAGGTGCCTGATTTGAATCGCGCAGCCATGTCGAACTGACCGTGATCCGGTTGCCCTCCCCCGTGGCCAGGGTCAATTCTGTGGGACGGCCCTCGGCCAGGTCCAGCAGGTGCGCCATTGCATCGAGCATCAACTGACGCGTGGCGTCCGGCAGCTCATCCCCCAGATCCTGAAGATTACGCCCGACAAGCGCCTGTTCGGGCAACTGCAGAATCCGCGCCGCCAGCGGGCTTGCCGCCGTGACCACGTCATGGGCATCGGTGGCGATTGCGCCCAAAGGCAGGCAGGCCATCAGGTGGCGATCTCGCTCTGCGGTCACCGCGCGCAACCTCGCGAGCATGTCATCAAAGCTCCGTCCCAAATCCTCCAACTCGGCCGCAGCTGGCGGACGCGTCGGGGGTGTCTCATAACATCCTGTGGCCACCTTTCGGGCGACCGCCTCCAACGCCCGGATGGGTCTCAACACCGCCAGAGCCAGCAGCAGCCCGACCAGCGCCGCCAGCAGCGCCAGCACAATCATCGCCGACAGGTGCAGCCGCAGCAGGTCGTTTGCCAGTTCGCCCCCCCCGCTGGCAACCAACTCGTCCCAATGCCGCCCCAGTGCCCACCGCGAAAAGATCGCATGCATCAGGGTGAACAACACCAGCATGGCCGGAATGCTGATGATCAGTCGCGTGCGCCAACGCGAGTCAGCGGCGGACGCCGACGGCAGGCAATGATCCGGCATGGTAATCAGATGCATGCATTCGCTCTAGGCAGAGGATAAAACCAGGATCAGCCGACCGGCCACAATCCTGCAACTCTCATATCGGCGATTGGCGTGCCGGACTGAAATCCACGTCATACGCTTTAGTAGGCGGCATGTCGGGTCGATAAGCAGAACTGCCGATTTCCCGTGATCCCCGGCCCATGGTGGAGCTTGCAACCTCAACTCGAAAGTGAACATAATCTCATTCTATGCTCGTTCAACCGCCACTTTCACCTATCCTCCGCACCTGCCGCCTTGTCATAGAGTCTGGCGAGCATGCCGGCATGATCTATCCGCTTCACGAGGCGGTCGTGACCATCGGCCGAGGCCCCGACAATATCATCCAGATCATTGACCCACGCATGTCTCGCAATCACACAACTCTGCAGTTCCGGGACACCTGCTGGCATGCGCGCGATAACGGCAGTAAGAACGGAACCTGGGTTAATGGTGAGCAGATTTGTGGCGAATATCGGCTCACCTTCGGCGACCTGATCCAGGTGGGCGAGACAACCTTCTGTTTTGAGCAGGAGAGTGTGGCTCGTGACCTGGCCGCCACTTCGGGCTCGGGCATGCGGCTGCTGCAGGACGACAAGCTGATCGTGCCCAGCCACGTCATCCGGCTCAATGAAGAAAATACTCCCGTCCCCTCCTCCACCCGCATCCTGCACGACAACGACCGCCATCGGCTCGAAGTACTCTATAAGGTCATGGATGTGACCAGCACGCTGCAGGACCTGGATGACCTGCTCGAACACGTCGTCGACCTGATCCTCTCGGCGCTCACGCCCGATCGCGTCGGCATCCTGCTTTACGACCCCGCAGAAAATCTGCTGCTGCCCAAGGTGATCCGACGACCACTCAATTCCAACGAGGACATCATTATTTCGAACTCGATCATCGAGCGTGCGATCGACGAGAAATCGGCGCTGCTGGTGGGCGACGCGGCCCAGGACCGGCGCTTCAGCGCCTCTGAGTCAATCGCAACCCAGCAAATCCGCTCGGTCATCTGCGCCCCGTTAAGCTGCAAGGGAGTGCTGCAGGGCGTGCTTTACCTGGACCGTCGCGGCGGCTCGGCTGGCTATGACCAAAACAGCCTGCGGCTGGCCGCCGGAATCGCCAACCAAACATCCGTGGCCATTGCCAATTGCCGCCTGCACCGCCAACTGCTCGAAAAGCACGTCCATGAGCGCGAACTGGCGATCGCCCGCTCCATTCAGGAGCACCTGCAACCGCGCGACCTGCCGAGCCCACCCGGCTTCGAGCTGTTCGGGTTCAACCGCCCGGCGCAAATGGTGGGGGGCGACTATTATGACGTCATCGAACTGCCCGACGGGCGGGTTGTGATGGCCGTGGCTGACGTTTCGGGCAAGGGCGTGCCGGCAGCCATCCTGCTGGCCGAGGTGCGCACCGCGGTTCAGCTTGAAACCCGTGGCCTGAGTGGTCATCAGTTGATCGATATCATGAGCCGGCTCAATGAATTGCTTTGCCGCGACGCCTCAGACAACATGTTTGTCACGATGGTCCTGGCGGTGCTCGACCCCGCCAGTCGACGCCTGACTTATTGCAATGCAGGTCATGTCCAATCCCTGCTGCGCAGTCCCAATGGGCGGATCGAGATGCTCGATAAGGGTGGCTGCCTGCTGGGTGTCATTCCCGGTGCCGTCTTCGAGCAGGACACGATCGAACTGGCGCCTGGCGTAACGCTGCTGATGTATTCCGATGGCGTCACCGACACAATGAATGTGCGTAATGAATGTTTTGGCCATCAGCGGCTGAGCGATCTGCTGGGGGTCTTGGGCAAACAACCGGCCGAAAAAATCTGCCGCCGTATTGACGAAGCCGCGCTTGACTACAGCAACGGCGTCGACCCCTTCGATGACTTCACTCTTCTCGTCCTGCGCGCGCTCGATTAAACCCGAGCACGCCTCAGCAACGGTCATCGCTTCGGCCTGAGTCATAGGCCCTGGGGCCTTCCGTTGCGTCCACGGCCACAACTATTTTACAGCAGATTCCTGCGCCGCGCGTTGCTGCTGGTCGATGCGTTCGCGCGTAGCCTTGAGCCGCTCAAGCAACCGACCCGCCTCCACATGCTCGGGCGAGGCCTGCAACACCCGCCGGACGAGCCGCTCGGCAGCGGCATAATCGCGCTCCCCAAAGAACTCGACCAATGCCATCGCATTCCAGACTTCGATGGCGTGGGTGGGCTGCTGGACCCGTGGGGCCAGTCCATTTAGCAACCGCCTCGCCGGTTCGTAGCGCTGGAGTTCGATCAGATAACGGGCCGCAAACAAGCCGAGGTCAAAGTCGGTTGGGTAGCTGTTGGCGGTATATTCGACCCATGTGGCAGCCTCGTCATTCTTGTCCTGCGCCTCAAGCACCGAAACATATATCCTTGCCAAATCAACATAAGAAACCAGCTTAAGCCGCATCATGCATGTATTAATAATCGTGCGGGCGGTCTCATGGTTGCCCAGATCGCGATGTATCCGCGCCAGGTGCAGGTAGCTCAGGTAACGGGTCGGGTCCAGTTCCAGCGCGGTCTGAAGCTGGTGGGCGCCCTCGCGCATCAGCCCCCGCTCGGCCAGTTGCAAGCCATAACCCTCCAACGCCTGGGCCCGGCGTGCCGAGTCGGGAGCCACCGTCACCGCGCGCTGGTATAATTCGCTGGCGCGTTGCCAACGGCCGCGATTGCGTTCCAAGTCGGCCAGGTCAATCAAGGCGCCATAGCTGTCTGGATGGTGCTCCAGTTCGCGCTCGAGCAATGGCGCGATGCGCCGGTCCAGCCCCTGCAGGCTCGCCACCAGCGCCAGCCTCTGCATATGGCCCCGCCGGTGGGGTTGCTCGCTCGCGATCTGGTCGGCAAGCAATTGATCCAATGCAGCGTCATCGCCCGCAGCGGCATAAAGCCCGGCCCTAAGTTCGATGGCCCGATCCACATCAGCCGGGCGCGTCAGCAGATCGTTTAATTCGGCCTCGACCTCACGGGCGCTGCTGAGCCGCTGACGCCGGATCAATTGGTCAAGCAGCATCAGCCGCGGGTAGGGATTTTCCGGTTGCAGGCGCGCCTCGGCCTGCCACAAGCTGACGTCGTCGCGCCACGCCTGGCCGCGCATCCAGCCATGGACGGCAAGCAGGGACCAGACCGCCAGCAGACCCAGCACCAACGCACGCGCTGGTAACCCAGCCGGCAACGCCAGCCAGGCCGGTGTCAGGCGCGCCACCAGCACTCCAACCCCCAACCCCAGCCCCGGCAGGGCAAAAAGCAAGGGTGTCTCACTGAAGAATACCGGCCGCGGCACGATATGGGAGATTGCCAGCAGCGCCGTCAGTGTCATTGCCAGCCCCAGCCCCCCCACCGAGCGCCGCCGCCATAACCACACGCACAGCCCCGCCAGGGCCGCCAGCGCCAGCCATCCCAGCCAGGCCGGGGGGGCCAGCGTCGCATCATGCGCCAGCGACCAATTGACCGTCGGGTTGACCGGCCACAGCAGGCGCCCCAAGCCGGTGGCGAATGATGAGCCGATCATGCCAAACTGCGTCGCCGGCAGGTTTTCACCACCCGCGATGGAATTCATAGCCAAGGAACCCAGCGCTACCGTGCGCAGCACCATATATATCGAGCCGACCAGCGCCAGCGGCAGAAAGACCACGGCCAACTGGATTGGCTGAAACTCACGCGCACTCATCGCACTCCGGGCCACTTCCCGCCCCACGCGCGTCAGCGAAATCGGCTTCTCTCGCGGCGTCAGCACCCATTGTCCCGCCAGCCAGAGCGGCAGGATTGCCCCCAACTCGTGAGAGCCGATAGCCAATATGCCCAGCAACATCAAGCTTGCTGCCGTCAACCCGTGGCCGATGCGGCCATCCCGATAAAGTTGAAGCACCCAGAGCGCCCCCAGCACACCGATCAGCGCCAGCATCAGGCCCTGGCCCTCCACCAGGCGAACGGCATGCCCCGCCATTGGGTGGACGGCCACCGTCAGAACCGCCGCCAGCCTCATCCCCTGATGGGGGGTCAGCCGGCTGATCCAGCCCAGCATCACCAGCAGCACACCCACCCAGAGGAGCAGATTGAAGCCATGGTAGCTGGAGGGGCTTTCGCCCCAGCTCGACCATTGCATCCGCAGCAGCATGGCATGCACCGGTCGATAGGGCGTCGCCCCCTCAATGGCCGGCAGCGGCGCCAGCCAGAGCCGGCTAAGCGGAGCGTCGCTCTTCAATTGTGGGTTGGCCGATGTCAGCACCCGGTCGGGATCAAGCAATTCATTGTCGATGGTGTTCCAATAGAGCACCACGGCCAAGGCGGCTACCAGCAGGGCAAGCCATGGCGACATGATCGAACGGCGGGTCGGATGGGCGGCCTGATACGGCATGAGGCAGACAAACGGTCCTTGCGGAAGGGTTAAAGACCCAGCACGTCTTTCATCGTGTATTGGCCGGGGCGCCGGCCGCTGAGCCATTCAGCGGCCAACAGCGCCCCGTTCGCAAAAATCTGGCGGCTGCTGGCACGATGCGTCAGCTCGATCCGATCCCCGTTCCCGGCAAAGACCACCGTGTGGTCGCCGGCCACATCGCCCCCACGAAGGGCATGAATGCCAACTTCGCCACGCCGCCGCGCCCCCGCCTGACCCTGCCGGCCATGGCGGCTGTCGCGCTCATATTCGCCACCGGTCGCCTCGAGCACGACCTCGGCTAATCGGCGCGCCGTGCCGCTCGGCGCATCCTGTTTATGATGATGGTGCATCTCAACGATTTCAATATCATAATCCGGCCCCAGCAGCCGCGCGGCCTCGCGAGCAAGCCAGAAAACGATGTTGACCCCCGCGCTGGTGTTGGGCGTCGCCAGCACCGCAATCTGTTCGGCAGCGGCTTTGACCTGCCGCAACTGTTCGGGTCCCATTCCTGTGGTGCCAATCAGGGCCGCACAACCCATGCTGATATTCCATGACAGGCGTTCGGCCAGGGCCTCGGGCAGCGCGAAATGAATCGCCACGGTCCCCGGCTCAACCTGGTCGGGCGGTGCAGCCGTCAGAGTGACCGACTCCGGCGCCCCGGCCACCAATTCCGATATCGGCTGGCCCAGCAGCGGGTGATCGGCGTGGTCCACCGCCCCCGCGATTCGCCAGCGCTCCGGCTGGCGCACGGCCTCGGCCATGATCATCCGGCCCATCCGGCCGGCAGCGCCGATCATTACGATTGGTACGGGGGCGCTCATGCTTGTTCCTTCGGGTCGAGTTGGCACGTCGGGGCCTGCAACCCCGCCTCCCTCAGATTTCCAGAAAATGACAGCCGTGGCAATCCCTTATTCGCCAGCTGTCGACGCACAGCCTGGCGGCCACTGAAAAAATTTGGTTTGCAGCGGCCTCGCGATGACATATCTTGTCTGATGTAGATTCCGATCGCCCCATGCGGGGGGAGGTATTGAAGGTGCCTGAATATTCATACGAAGCGCTCGACAAGGGTGGCAAACAAGTCAAGGGCGTCATCGATGCCGCCAATGAAGATGTCATCATCGAGAAGTTGCGCGACATGGGGTACTACCCGCTTCGGGTGACCCCCAACAAGCGCGGCAAGGCCGGCCAAACCGACATCCTCTCCTTGCCCATCCTGCGCCATATTTTCCATCGCATCAAGACCAAGCACATCATGACCTTCACGCGCCAGCTGGCTACGCTGATTGATGCCGGCCTTCCCATCATGCGTTCGCTGACGATCCTGCGTGAACAGGTCGAGTCATCGATTTTCAAGGGCAAGATCAGGCAGATGGCGGTCGACATCGAATCGGGCGCGGCCCTCTCCGATGCCATGGCCAAACATCCGCGCCAATTTGACAGACTTTACATCAATATGGTGCGCGCCGGCGAGATCGGCGGCGTGCTCGAACACGTGCTCAACAAGATTGCCGAGTTCCTTGAAAAGCGCGAGTCGCTCAAGGGCAAGGTCAAGTCAGCCATGATGTACCCCATCGTCGTCATGTTTCTGGCCACCGGCATCGTCGGCTTCATCCTGGTGTCGATCATCCCCAAGTTCGAAGGCATTTTCGACATGCTTGGCGGCGAGTTGCCGCTGCCCACGCGCATCCTGATCGAAGCCTCCGATGTCCTCATCTACCGCACTTGGCAGCCCCTGATCGTCATCATCATCCTTGTTGTGATCTACAAGCAGATCAACAAAACCCGCAACGGCAAGTATCTGTTCGACCGGATGAAGCTCAAGATGCCCGTCTTTGGCGAACTGTTTCGCAAGATCGCCATCACCCGCTTCGCCAGCACGCTCTCGACCCTGATCAACGCCGGCGTGCCGATCCTTCAGGCGCTCGACATCGTGCGCGACAGCTCGGGCAATGAAGTCATCACGCGCTCGATGGAAAAGATTTACCAGTCCGTCAAGGATGGTGAATCGATTCACGAACCGCTCTCGCAAGAGCCGGTCTTTCCCCCGCTGGTGGTCCACATGATCGCCGTCGGCGAGGAAACCGGCGCCATCGACCACATGCTGACCAAGGTCGCCGAGGCCTATGAGCGCGAAGTCGATGACACCGTCAATGCGTTGACCTCGATCTTGGAACCGGTGCTGATTGTGTTCCTGGGCGTGCTCGTCGGCGGCATCGTCGTCGCCCTCTACCTGCCGCTGTTCGAACTGCCGCGCCACGTCGGCAAGTAAGCAAACAGCGTAGAATCAAATCCGCCTGAAGGCAGCATTCTGTCAGCCTTCAGGCGGATTGCTTTTTCCAGTCGGCTCCCGCGTTACGTGCGAGGATTGAATGTCGAGACCCGCGCCAGCCGCTCGAACAGGTCGCGCTCCTGATCGTTCAATTCCTTCGGTATCTTGATCGAAATGCGCATGTAGAGGTCACCGCGCGCGCCGCCCTTGAGTGGCCAGCCGCGCCCCTTGAGGCGCAATCGCTTGCCGCTCGCCATCCCGGCTGGGATGTTGACCTCGGCTGGCCCCGCCGGGGTCGTGACGCTGATGCGCCCGCCCAGCGCGGCCTCCCAGGGCGTCAGCGGCAGCTCCATCACCAGGTGGTCGCCCTCAAGCTTGTAACGCGGATCCGGCGCCAGGCGCACGGTAATCAGGATATCCCCCGTCTGGCCACCGATGCTGCTCCCCTGCCCGCGCAACCGGATTTTCTGGCCGTCACGGATGCCCGCCGGAATCTTGACATCATAGGTCTGCGTGGACGCCGGTCCACCCGGCGCGCCGCGTTGAAAAGCAATTCTCCGTGTCGTGCCGCGCAGCGCATCCTCGACTGAGATGGTCAATTCCGTCTCGACATGGGCTCCTGCGGTTTGCCCCATCCCGAAACCCGGCTGTGGCCCGCCCGTAGCGCCCGCGCCGCCGCGCAACCGGGCAAAGGGATCAGCCTCTTCGCCGCCCATGTTCATGCCGGCGAAAGGATTCCCCCCGCGCCCGCCGCCACCACCGAATAGCGTCTCAAAAAAATCGCTGAAGGACCCGCCGCTGCCAGGCCCATGAAAGGTGAAGGTTGCCCCGCCCGGGCCTGTAAAGACCTGCTCGGCCCCCGGCCGTGCCCCCGGCTGTCCAGCTGGCCGCCGGCCGCCACCAAAAAATTGTCCGAATATATTGCCCAGATCATCTGGATTGATCTGCTGGCCCGGCCGAAAGCTGGTCCCAAGGCCGTCATAGGCGCGCCGCTTGTCGGGATCGCGCAGGACCTCATAGGCCTCACTGACTTCCTTGAATTTCTCCTCCATCCGCTTGTCGCCGGCGTGGCGGTCGGGATGATACTTTGCCGCCAGTTTGCGGAAGGCTTTCTTGATCTCATCGGTGGAGGCTTCGCGAGCGACCCCCAGTATCTTGTAGTAATCCTTGTATTCGATACCCATGAGCTGGCGCACAACCTCGCCCCAAGATCGTTCCAACACGCGGCCTCGGTCCGCTCAAAAACTCATCCTATCACACCAAAACCGGCCTGTGGAGGGGGGATTCCGTGTTCGCGGGCCTTCCCGATCGCTAATCCGTCTCCGGCTTTTCCATTCCCGCTCGCGCAAAGCTGGCTACCCAGACCTCGCGTGCGCCAGCCTCGCGTAACACACGCGCGCATTCGTTCACCGTCCCGCCGCTGGTCACGACGTCATCGATCAGCAAGATGCCGCGATTGACGATCAGGTGGCCGCGCTGGAGCCGGAAGGCACCACGGATGTTGCCTTCGCGTTGTTCGCGCGGCACAAGAGCCTGGCGGCGGGTGTGACGCACGCGCCGCAGCAGCCGCGGCTCGAATGGCAATCCCAGCACTCCCGCCAGCGGGCGACCCAGCACAATGCTCTGGTTGAAGCCGCGCCACATTCGGCGCAAGGGATGCAGCGGCACCGGGGCACATACGTCCAGCCGCCCGCGCAGGCGCGAGAGTGCAACGTCCAGCCGGTCGCACATCAACAGGCTCATCAGCCGCCCCAGCTTGATCCGTCGCCCGTATTTGAACTGATGAATGCAACGTGCGGCCATCGGCCCATACCCGGTCAGGCTGAAGACGCCTTGATAATGGGCGCTGGGCGACGGGCACAGGCGGCAGCGACGCCCGGGGTCGGGACCCGAGCCGAAGCCCGCCCCGCCGCATAAGTCGCAGCGCCACTCGGTCCGTGCCGCCAGCAGGTCACGACAGCCGGCACAGACAACCATGTCACCACGCTCCAGCCGAGCAAGGCACAGCGGACAGACGGGGGGATAGATGAAGTCGAGCGCCGCGCCAGCCCAGGCGCGTACGGGTCGGACGTTGGCCGCCGCCAGCTTCACGGCCCGGTGGTGACCGACCCGCCGCGCGTCAATGCTCCAGCGTCGATCTCTTCGCCGTCGCGGTTGATCGCACGGAACTCCAATCTGTCGGCGGTCGCCTCCAGCAGGATGAAGCCGGTGCGCGCATCGTAGCCGGCCTCCAGCATGGGTGCATCAGCAAACTTCGCCTCCTCGACTCTCCCGCTCCAGCCGGTGTTGAAGAATATCGGATCGTCCTCGCGCGGGCGAAGGCGCTCATACCATGGGTTGCCCCCCCAGCTGACCACGTCCACCCGGTGACGGCGCAGCAGCGGCAGCAGGCTCTCGGCAAGAGGCTCAGAAACCCGCCCTCGTCCCGCAGCCGTCAGCAGCGGAGCGTGCAGGCCGACCAACCGCCAAGTGGCGCGCGAGGCCACCAGCTCCGCCTCCAGCCAGCTCAGTTGTTCCTCCATCGCGGCCGCATCGTCGCGCATGGGCTCCGAATCCAGGATGAAGCAATCGATCAGCCCATCGCCCAGCGTCGCCCGGTAATAACGCTGTCCGCCCATGTTGAACGGCGGATAGCGCGTCTGAAGGAATGCATAAGATTGATCCTCGTGGCCGAGCGCGGCATGAAAAACAGTCCCGCGCGCCAGAGGCCGGCGGAAGGTGTTCTCGAAACTCTCGATAAAGTCGAGGTGGTTGAACACCGTTGGGCCATGGATATTGTTGCCCAGCAGGATCGCATGGTGGATCGGCAACTCGGCCGCCCGGCGGTCCATCTCGTGGCCCACGCTGCGAGCGGACTGCGTGCGCGTGCCCGTGTTGCCCAGCAGCGCCACGCGCATCGGCGCTACATACGGCGGCGAGGCACCGACCGGCCGCACGAGATACATCACATCGGCAGGATGCTCGAAATCCGTCCCCTGCGGATTGACCGTCAACTGAACCAGCCCGGGGTGCTCCGCCAGCCGCGATTGATCCCCCCGCGCAAACAAGATCGCAGGTTCATCCAAACGCCGACGCAGCGCCTCAACGTCAGGCTCCGGCGCCATTCCCTGATCCGCTCCAAAGTAGTAGCGGTAAAGACCCGGCACATCCTCGCCGAGGTAATACGTCGGAGCGCGATGAATCGCCGCCAGTTGTTCGGCGCGTCGAAAGTAATGGACCGTGGGGCGGATGAGGTTTTCGCGCTGCAGCCAATCGCCAAGGAATGACGCGACCGCGGCAATGAACAGCAGCAGGGACATCGTGGCGAGCCGCGAGGTCGTCTCAAATTGCGTATAGATGATGCCATGGCGGCTCGCACGCACCGTCCAGACGACCCAGCTGATCGCGATCAGCGCCAGCAGTGCCAAGCCCAGGTCCGACTCGGTCAGGATCGCCAAAAATATGCCCACGGCAAGAGCAAGGATAATCGCCACGCGCAGCACGCTGCGGAAGATCTCGGCCGCGCGCGTCTCGAAATTCCAACGAAAGAGGGCATCGGTCGCCAGCAGCGCAACCAGCACCGCCAGCGGCGAAACCAGTAATCCGGTCCAGGGACTTGCCAGCGTCAGCAGCAGACCTCCGGTCACCAGCAGCATCATCCAGTAGACCAGCGTCGGTGAGCGGTCCTTGCGACTCCAGACACGCCCGGCCATCACCAGCGCCAGCGCCAGCCACGGCAGCGAGGCCAGAACCATCACCGCCAGGCCCGGCAACGTATATCGCTCCGGTTGACCGACCATCGGCAGAGCCAGTGCCAGCCAGGCTCCCCACGCCTCGCTGGCCGCATCGGGCCAGGCCAGCCCCACCGCCAGCGGCCACCAGCCCCCCAACGCAAGCGCCAGCGCCATCCCCGGCAGGTGTATCCAATCCACCCGTCGCAGTCGGTATGAGCGTGCCGCCAGCATGTAGGGCACCAGCGGAAGGAGCAGGGCCAGCGGACCATAAATCAGGGTCGAGAGCCCCGCCAAGACATAGCCCCACAACAACCAGACCCGCCACGGGCGACCCGCATAAAAAGAGCGCCTGGCCTCGAGTGATTCGCCCCAGCAAAACGCCGCACCCAGCGCCAAAACGGCGTAAATCATCGCAGGTGTGCCCGAACGCGAGGCCGCCACGATCAGCGGATTGGTCAGGATGATCAGTCCCGCCAGCAGGGCAAAACCTTCCGCCGGCGCATCGACCATATCCTCGCGGCCATAGCGCTGCGCATGATTATAGAACCACCAGGCCCCCAGCAGGGCCAGCAACAGGCCCCCGAGCGCCCCCGGGAAACGCACATGTGCGGGTTGAACATCATCGGTGAGGCGCGCGGCCAGTTTGACCGACCACAGGTGCAGCGGCGAAACATCCAGTTGCGGCCGGCCCTGCTCCACCGGCGCCAGCCAAAGACCCTCCGCGTTCATGTCTCGCGCATGGGCGGCGATCCGCGCCGGGGCATCCAAGTGCAACTCCGGGTCGTGCAGGCGATAAAACTGCAGCAGAACTCCCAAGGCCAGCAGCAACGCCGCCGCCAGCAGGATCCCCAGCGTCTGCCGATTCTGCTCGACCATCATGTGAAACCGTATCCCCTCTTCAGGCGCCCCGCCACCGCGCCAATATATGCCCAGCAGTATGCCGCCCCGGCCGCGGCTCGTCAAGCCGTGCCGGGGCGCAACTGTGCTGCCCGCCGGGCAATTTTACGAAGCGATGCCCAAACGACGCTTGATGTCGTGGAGAAGCTCGATCGCTGCGCGGATGTCGGCGATCTGGCGCTGGCGGTCAGCCTCGTTGGTCACCTCGATCTCCCGCTCGATCGTGAGGGGCCCTTCGTAGCCCAATTCGGCAAGCGTGCGGATGTAGGTTTCCATCCCCACCTGTCCCTCGTCCAGCGGCACCTGTTTCCCAAAGGTCTTGCCCGGCTGGTCACTCCAGAGCGCATCCTTGACGTGGCAGCTACGCACATTACGCCCGACCTTGCGCAGGGCCTCGATCGGCTCGCCACTACCATAGAGGATCATGTTGGCAGGATCGAAATTGACGCCCAGGTTGGGCCGCCCCACCGCCTCCAGGAACGCCAGCAGGCCGGCGGCCGTCTCCTGCCCCGTCTCCAGGTTCATGATCAGGTCGCGCTCGGCACAGGTGTCGCAGAGGTCGGCCGTCACCTGAACCAGATCCGCAAAATCCTCCGACCCGTGGTCCTCGGGGATGAACCCCATGTGGATGCCGATGCCTGGCGCCCCGAGGGCGGCGGCAAAATCGATGATCTGTCGGGTCTGGGCGATGCGCTCCTGGCGTGTCTCTCGCGGCACCAGACCCACCGTCCGCTGGGTGGTGGGAATATCAGCGTAGCTTTCGCCCGGGAAGCCGCAAAAGACGAGCGTAATTTCGATGCCCGCCTCGGCAAACTGGCGCCGCACCGTGGCGGCATGCTCGGCCGTCCGCAGCTCGATCGGCGGCGCATGCACCTGCACCGTCGGCACACCCAGCCCCGCCACCGCATCCAGCCCAGCGCCCAATCCCTCGCCGATCGAGGTGAAGACACCGATGGGCATTTTTTCACGTGCAGCCATCGTCGCGCTCCTTTTGGTAAAATCATTTCATCAGCAAACAAGTCGAAGCGGGCATTTTATGAAATCGCCCGCCCATGCGCAAGCACGAGCGGGCGCGGAATCCTTATGTGCCAACTGATACTTACCAGGCGTAGGCCTCGGGCGCGCTGCCGCCGGGGCCCGGGAACAGCTCGTCCAACCGCGCCAGCGTGGACTCATCCAGCTTGATCTTCATCGACTCGACCGCCTGTTCCATCTGCTCGATATTACGCGGTCCGATGATCGGCGCCGTGATCGCCGGGTGGCGCATGACCCAGGCATGGGCCACATCGGCCTCGCGCAGGCCAAGCTCGCGGCAGAGCTTGGAATACTCCACGATCGACTCGCGCCAGCGCGGCACCAGGTGCTGCACCCAGTCCCGTTCCGAGCGGGTGCCCTTCTCCGGGTTTAGAGCCTTGCCACCGAGCAAACCGCCGCCGATCGGGCTGTAGGGGATGACGCCGATGCCAAGTGCCTCGCAGCAGGGCAGCACCTCCAGCTCGGGCTGGCGGCAGACCAGTGAATATTTGTGCTGTTCGCTGACCAGCCCGAGGAAGCGCCGCTCGCGCGCGTAGCCCTGCGCCATGGCCAGGTCCCAGGCAGCGAAATTACTCGCCCCGACATAGACCACCTTGCCCTCGGCCACCAGGTCCTCGAACACCCCCCACAACTCCTCCCAGCCCACGCGCCGATCAATATGGTGCATCTGGTAGAGGTCCACGTGATCGGTCTGGAGCCGCCGCAGGCTTTCCTCCAGCTCTCGCCGGATTTTATACGCCGACAGCCCCGAACCGCGATTGGGGCCCTCGCCCATCGTGCCATAGACCTTGGTCGCCAGCACGATCCGCTCGCGCCGCCCCCCGCCCTGCGCCAGCCAGCGCCCGATGATCTGTTCGGTCAGACCGCGGGGCTCCCACCCATACATGTTGGCGGTGTCGAAGAAGTTGATGCCCAGCTCGAGCGCACGATCCATCACGCGAAAACCGTCCGCTTCGCTGGTCACGTTGCCAAAGTTCATGGTGCCAAGACAGATCCGGCTGACCTCGCAGCCGGTTCGCCCCAGTCGCGTATATTCCATGGGTTGCCTCCACTGGCATTTGATTCGAAATCGATGCTTGAACGCCCATCATTATTTCGATCCCCGCGGTGGAGGAGCAAGTTTTTTTATTTTTTGGCGTTTCCTAACGCAGTCGCTCGCCTCGCAGGGTCAGCCCCTCACCGCCCGAGACAAAGTGGCTCACCGGCAGCCCACGCGCGTCCAGTCTAACCATCGCCACGTCTGCATCGGTAGCCAGGCCATAGCCTGTCAACCGGCCCGGGCCGGTGCGCCACAGGATGATCACCCGGCCGTCGGCCAGTGTCGCCTCGATGGCATACCCCGCATCGGTGCGCACGTGGCGGGCCTCGCCGCCAAAGGTCTCCCCGGCTCGGTGGGGCCAGATCAGCGCCACGACCTGCTGGCTCTTGGCCGGCGCGGGCGTCTCCGCCCGGAAGTGATGCTCCACGATGCTCTTGTCGTATGGCCGCCGCGGCATCGGGTCAAAGCGATCGGTCTGGCTCATACTGAGCCCGGCCGGCGCCAGCAAGTTGATCCGACCGCGCACATCCCCCACCGCCAGGCCGATCCGGTTTTGGCCATCATCAAGCGCGAACGGCTCCGGCGAATGAAGCCAGTATTGCAGCCGCGCCGGCTCAGGGGTCTCAACCTCATCGAAGACACAGACCAGCCCGGGCTTGATGAACAGGATGTGGCGCTCGTGGCGATCCACAAGGCCCTCCGGATAGGCCCCCGTGGCATCGCCCACCACATAATCGGCCGCTGCCTCGTGGACAAACCGGGTGATGCGGCCGACGCTCGCCGCGTTATGCGGCACCTGCCCCTGGCCATTAACCTGGATCGCATTGCAGGAGTGGGTCTGCCACATCCAGTCGCGGTGATGCGGGCTGCCATGGATCTCGCGGGTGCCGCTGCGCACGAGCAGGGGCTCGCCCCAGGCATGCAACTCAAACGAGTTCTGCGCCTCGTTGCCGTGGCTCTGCGTCCCGAAGGGGCTGGATTTGAAGGCGATCATCACGTTGTTGCGATAATCGGTCAGGTCGGTGTGCAGGAACGCCAACCCGGTGCCGCTGAACAGGCGGGCGGTGGGCAACTCGGCAATGGAAGCCTTTTCCAGCGGCGGGGCATCCAGGTTCCAGGCCGCGCGCAGGAATCCCACGGCCGTATCCTGATCCGACGGCCCGCCGATCCGCTCGACATAATCCACCCAATACGGATTGCGTGCCTTGCTCGAGAAGTAGGTCATCAACCCCACGAGATTGATCGGATCCCGGATTCCGGTTTGGTCCCCAAAAATATGCCGTTTGGAGCCGACCGGCTGGGCATAGATCGGGAAGTAGCCGATCCGCGAGAAGTAAGGCTTGCGGAAACCGTCAATCCCCAGCGACGACTGCTGCACGTCAAGCCACCAGGTCATGAAACTCATGTATCCATGCCAGTAGCCCACCCCCTCATGCCAGCCGCCGTCGTCATCGTTCCAGACCGGGTAGACCGTCGCGAAGACATTGGCCGACCACCAGAGCCAGTCCTCCGCTTCCGGAATTTCACCCAGAAAGGCGATCGCCGCTTCGCCGAGGAAATGAAATGAACGGTTTGAATGGCTGTTGAGGGGACGCCACAGGTGCTCCAGCCGGACGGCAAGATACTGATACATCTCACGGCCGCGCACGGTCATCATCTGGCGGCAGAATTGCCGCTCCTCCTCGGTCAACAGCCCGTTGAGCATCGAGTAGGCGCGCCCGAAGAGAAACGCGTAGCGCATCCCCGCCTCGTCATTGTAAATGAAGCCCGTCCCGCCCACAGGGTTCCAGCGCGCCACCTCCATCAGGATGCGCCGGCCCTCCTGGCCATACTTCTCGCCCCCGCCCAGCTGCCAGACCAGCCCCAGCGTAAACGCCCCCACCAGCGGTCGTTCGACGTGGCCGCGCGCCGCGCGCCACTGGCTCGACCACGCTTCACTCAGGCGCACCGTCCCCTCGGGGTAGGTCGGATAATCGCTGGTGGTCGGCGGATTGGCAATCAACGCGTCACACTGCTTCACCAACCGCTCGTAACGTTTCTTGAGCGGCCCCGCCGCCAGTTCGCGCAGGCGCGGCAGGTCCTCCGGGCGCAGATAAACCCGGGGATGTTCCTTCGGCACACGCGCCATCAGCTCGGCCCGCGTCGGCAGCGGGGACTCCAGCGCGTCCCTGGCAATCGTAAACCGGCGCGGCTGGCTCCACTCCGACGCCGCTTCGCCCTCCTTAAGGACCCGCACCCGCCAATAATAATCCCCCGCGGCCAGCACCTGCGGTGGGCAATGCGCGCTGAGCGTCACATCCCGGGCCTCATAGGCCACCGGGCTGAACTCGCGGGTGGCCGCGACCTGAAGGTGATACGTCAGGGCTCCCCGCTGGGGTCGCCAGACGAACGGCGGCGGAGTCACGCCGCAGACTTCACCCTCGGCGGGCCTGAAGCCCCATTCCCGCGGCGCGGGTGGCGTCTCATCGAAGGCGGGCGCGCCTTCGGCCCGGCCCGCCAGCGCCATGGCCGACAGGCAAAATGCGCAAACCAGCAATCGAACGCGATGTGGATTCATGAGGATGTTACCGCCGCCAGTGATGTTGATCGAACGTCCCAAAGCCTAGCCGAGGGCGGCGGCATGATCAAGCGGGGGATTGGATCGGCAGAAAAGAAAATGTTCCCGCCCAAGGACGGGAACATTATTTTTCGAGGGGTGATCGTAGGCTTAGCCGACCATCTCGATCATCTTGAACATCGGCATGAACATCGCAATCACGATCGATCCAATCACCAGGCCAAGGAAGACCATCAGGATTGGCTCGATCATCGAGGTCAAGCCCGCTACCGCCGAATCCACCTGGTCCTCATAGAACTCGGCGATCTTGGTCAGCATGCCTTCCAGCGCGCCCGTGCGCTCGCCGACATCGATCATCCGGACCACCATCGGCGGGAAGACGTTGCTCTCGCGCAGCGGCGTGGCGATCGATTCACCGGTCTGGATTGCCACCCGCGTGCGGACGATGGCATCCTCGACCACCATATTGCCTGCCGTCTTGGCGCAGATTTCAAGCGCGGTCAGGATGTTGACGCCCGAGCGGATCAGCGTGCCCAGCGTGCGCGTAAAGCGCGCCACCGCCACCTTGAGGAACAGCGGCCCGAAGATCGGCATGCGCAGCTTGAAGCGGTCGAGCATGCGCCGCCCCTTCTCGGTGCGCGAAATCTGCCAGATCCCCAGCACCGTGCCGCCCACCATCACCGCCGCCAGCAGCATGTGATTCTGCAGGAATTCCGAAATGCCGATCACGATCTGCGTCGGCATCGGCAGGTTGCCCTCCATCTCGGCGAAAATCTCCGCAAAGACCGGCACAACCTGGACCATCAGGAACACCGTGATCAGGCAGGCCACCACCGAGACCACCGACGGATACATGATCGCCGATTTGATCTTGCGCTGGATCGAGGCCACCTTCTCCAGATAGCTGGCCACCTGGTCCAGAATGCTGTCGAGCATACCGGCGGCCTCGCCGGCCATGACCATCGAAAGGTAGAAGGTCGAAAAGACCTTCTTGTGCTTGCTGAGCGCCTCATAAAGGCTCGCCCCGCCGCCCACGTCTCGCTCGACCTGCTTCATGACCGCCTTCAGCTCACGCTTCTCGCTCTGCTCGGCGAGAATGTTGAGCACCTCGATCATCGGCAGGCCCGCCCGGATCATCACCGAGAACTGGCGCGTCAGGATCACCTGATCTTCCAGTTTGACGCGGCCGCCCTTGCCGATGGCCGCCCGCGCCGAGCGCGCACTGATGCTGCCGCCCGCCTCGATCAGCGTCGGCATCAGCCCCTGGTCGCGCAGCACTCGCGCCACCATGTTCTGATTGGGCGCCTCGGTCTGGCCCTTGATGATATTGCCCTGCGCATTGCGCGCGATATAAGAGAAAGTAGGCATGATTATTCAGGCTCCGCTGGCATTACGTCTCCACTAGTTCCTAATCGGCCTCAATCGCCCCGGCATGAACCATGTCCACCACAGTTTCTGCTGCCGGCGCGGCAAACGTGTCGGCAACCGTCGCCGACAGCACCTCGCTGATGGTCGTCCGGCCCTCCAGGATCTTGGTGCGCCCCGACATCCGCAGCGTGCGCATCCCTTCCTCGATCGCCACCTGCTTGAGCTTGTTGGTCGGCGCGCCATGGATGACCGCCTCGCGCAGCGCCTCGCTCATCAGCAGCACCTCGTAGAGCGCCAGCCGACCACGGAATCCAGTGCCGTTGCAGTGTCCGCAGCCCGTGCCCTCATGGAAGGTCACCCCCGGCGCCGACTCAATGTCGATCGCCTTGAGCCGGTCCGGCGTCGGCTGGACCTCACTCTTGCATTCCACGCAGATACGCCGCACCAGACGCTGGGCCACCAGCATGTTGAGCGATGCCGTCACCAGGAACGACTCCACCCCCATATTGGTCAGGCGGCTGATCGAACTGGGCGCGTCATTGGTATGCAGCGTCGAGAGCACCAAGTGGCCCGTCAAGGCCGCCTTGACCGCGATCTCAGCCGTCTCGAAGTCACGAATCTCACCGACCATGATGATGTCGGGGTCCTGGCGCAAAAAGCTCTTCAAGCCCGCGGCAAAGGTCAAGCCGATTTCCTGGCGTGCCTGCACCTGGTTAATCCCGGCAAGCTGATACTCCACCGGGTCCTCGATCGTCATGATGTTCTTGGCCGGATCATTGATTGTCGACAGCGCCGAATACAGCGTGGTGGATTTACCCGAACCCGTCGGGCCCGTCACCAGCACCAACCCCCACGGCTTGCGAATTTCAGCCTCGAACTTCTTGAGCACCTCGGATTCAAAACCCAGGTCGGTCAGGCGCACCTGCAGGTTGCCCTGGTCCAGCACGCGGATCACGACCTTCTCGCCGTGGCTGGTCGGGCAGGTGCTGACGCGAAAGTCCACCGCCCGATTGTTCGCGCGCACCTTGAACCGGCCATCCTGGGGCAGCCGCCGCTCGGCAATGTCCAGATCGGCCAGGATCTTGATGCGCGAGATGATCGCGGCTTGGAACTTCTTGGGCGGGGGCGACATCTCATGGAGCACGCCGTCAATCCGGTAGCGCAGTCGCAGCGAACGCTCGTAGGGCTCGATGTGAATATCGCTGGCGCGCGTCTTGAGCGCCTCGCTGATCATCAGGTTGACCAGTTGCACCACCGGCGCGTCGTCGGCCGCCAGCGACAGGTCGTCCTCCGCGAGGTCGCTGTCCTCGAGCGCCTGCTTTTCCTTGTCCAGGATCTCCAGATCCTGGTCGGTGATATCCTTGAGCGCTTCCTCGAAATCGCCGCCGCGATGTTGCGGATAATATTTGTCGATCGCCTCGCGGATGTCGGACTCGAAGCTGATCACCGGAATGATCTGGCAATGGGTCAGCAGCTTCAGTTCGTCAAGCAGGTAAATGTTGGATGGGTCGGCCAGCGCGATCGTCAACGCGTCGCCGGTCTTGTCCACCGGCACGATCCTGTATTTGTGGACAAGTTCTTCGGGAATGCTCTCGAGCACGTCCTTGTCGATGTCGTAGTGCGAAAGCGTGATGAACGGCACATTGAGCTGCTTGCCCAGCGTCGCCGCGACCTCCCATTCGGAGGCCTTGCCCATGTCGATCAGAATCCGCCCCAGGCTGACCCCGGTCTCCACCTGCCGGCGCAAGGCCATCTGCAGGTCGCTCTCCGAAACGATCCGCTCCTCGATGAGCAGCTCGCCCAGGCGTTTTTCCATGGCGGTGGGCATCTGGCAATCCGACTCCCGTTATCCGCCGGCTCTGGGCGGATCGACGCCATGGGAAAAATTCCCAGTCCATGGCGATTCGCTCTCCTTAACGGCCGGGGCGGAAAGAAACATTAGGACATTCCAGCGCAGCCAACTGTAATAAATACTGGTTCTGGTGGCCGGTACACTTTTTATGACACTCTCTCGCCCACCGGCCTCCGATCCGGGATGGATCGTTGTTAGGAACTGAGAATGAGCTCAGTTCCAGGAACGCATCGCAGCATTGCTTTTTCGTGAAATGCCTCAAGATCGAGGATCGATCGCAAAACAGCACATTTGGGTTGCATGTTCGGTGGCGGGGGGATAGGTTTTGCCGGAAGATTTTTGCAAAGGTGTGCCGCATGCGCATGAGCCTGAACCGCCTCGCAATCCGGTTCCTACCGGCACTGATGCGAACCGTTCTGTGGGTCGCGGCACTGGCGGCCACTCTCCCCTCGCCGGCCCAAACGCCCTCGCAGAACCGCACCATCGTCGCCATTGAGTTCGAGGGCTTGGCCGGCTCCAGCCAGGAGCAACTGCTCGGGCGCATCGGCAGCCGCGTGGGAGATCCCTATAGCGCGGCGGCCATTCGCGAGGACCTGCGCCGACTCGACCCGGTCGTGCGGACGGCCCGGGTGGAGGCCAATGACCTGCCCGAGGGCGGGGTGCGCGTGCGATTCATCATCGAGGAATACCCCCGCCTGCGCGAACTGGCCATTCTGGGCAACGAGCGCCTGCCCACCGATCGCATCCAGAGCCTGCTGGGGCTGGAGCCGGGCGCGGTGCTTGAGGACAGGCTGCTGGACCGGCTTCGCGGCTCTTTGCTGAATGAGTATCAAATGCTGGGACTGCCCGAGGCCCAGGTGCGGCTGCACGTGCTCGACGTTGAGACCGACCCGGCGGCCGCCGGCGAGGCCGGCCCGCGTGCCGACCTTCAGGTGGCGATCAACGAGGGCCGGCAGGTGCGCGTCGAGGACGTCATCATCGAGGGCAACGAGTCGTTCAGCGGGCTGCGGCTGCGCCAACGGATGGAGACGCGCGGCTCATGGGGGCCGCTGCGCAACTATTACAGCGACACTGTTTTCATGGATGACCTGCTGCGGCTGCGCGATTTTTATGCCGGTCAGGGCTATCTCGACGCCCGGGTTGAGCGCGGCCTGTTCGAGGAGCGCGAAAGCGGCGGGAAGGCGGTCGTGTCGCCGGTGGTGCTCATCACCGAGGGACAACGCTATCGCTTCGGCCCGGTGCAGCTTAGCGGCGTCACGATGTTCGCCGCCGAGGACGCCCGCGCGCCATTTGCGGCGATCGAGGGGGAATACTTCACCGCCCGCCGCTTCAGTCAGGCAATGAACAGCCTGCGCGAGCTTTATTTCAATCATGGGCTGCTGACGACCCGCTTCACCCCCCGCTTTGAGCCCGACTCCGCGCAGGCCCGGCTCGCGATCGAGATCGAAGTGACCGAGGGCGAGCGGATCTACGTCAACCGCATCCGGTTGGCGCGCCCGGAGTTCCCCGAGCTCGAGGAGGAACCCGGCTGGTTCGAGCGCTGGTATGAGCAGTTCCGGCCCGAGGTGCGCGATGAAGTGATCCTGCGCGAGATCCTGCTGGAGCCGGGCGACGTTTATGACCGCTCGCTGGAGCGTGACTCGCTGCGCCGCCTCGCGCGGCTGAACGTGTTCAAGCCCGAGGAGCTGCGCATCGAGTCCGAGCCAAGCGGCCAGTCGGGCCTGCACGACATGGTGGTCGAGGTCGAGGAAGCCGTCACCGGCGACCTGGTCGGCGGGGTCGGCTACGGCGACGTGACGGGGCTGTTCGTCTTCGGGCGCTTCGAGGAGCGCAACGTCGGCGGGCGGGCCGACGTGCTGCGCCTGAGCGCCATGCTGGGCACGCGTGACTCGCGCGCCTCGATCAGCTACCTGGACCGCCACTTTGGCGAGAGCCTGGACTCGATGCTCTATGAGGTCTTCTTCCAGACGCTGCGCCGGACCGGCTACGATGCCCGCACCGGCGGGGTCAATGTCGAGTGGAGCCGGCCATTGGACCACAACTGGCGGCTCTTTCTGCTGGGCCGGCTCGAGTATGTGGACCTGCGTGAGCGGCGGGGGATTGATGCGGCCGAGGACCTGGACCAAAACTATGGCGTGGCCACGGCGCGGCTGCGCCTGGTGGAGGACGTACGCGGACCGGTGGGGCGGCCATATACCGAGGGGCACCTGCAGGCCTTCGGCATCGAAGCAGGCTATGCCGGCGCGGCGCTGGTGCGGCTGGAGGCCGAGCGCGACCAGTATTTTCCGATCCACGAGCGCCTGACCTATCGGCTGACGGCCAGCGCGGCGGCGATGCCGTTCGACCGGGACCGGGTGCCGATCCATGAGCGCTACTTCCTGGGCGGCAGCCACGATCTGCGCGGCTTTCGCTATCGCGGCGCGGGGTATTTCGATGCGGATGAGCGCCGGGTGCCGATCGGCGGGGCGGCGCGGTTGCTGGTGCGCAACGAGCTGATCTTCCCGATCGCCGACCCGATTCGCGGGGTGATTTTCGCGGATGCGGGCATGCTGGGCGAGACCCCCTGGAGCTGGCAGTCGCCGCGGGTATCGGCCGGCACCGGGCTGCGCTTTGACCTGCAACAGGTCCAGGTGGCGGTGGACCTGGCCGCCCCGCTGGTGCGACGCGGGCGCGACCGGACCCAATTTTTCCACTTCAGCCTGCAGAGCCAGTTCTGAGCGGATGACGGCGGCGGGGGCCACCCAAAGAAAAAACGAAAGCGGGCCGATTTCGCGCTTGCAATGCCGCGGCGGCTCTGTCTTAATGGGCCGTCGCCGCTGGCGTCCAGCCGATTCTCGAAATGGTTGATAGATCAGGGCTTTTGACCCGTCGCAAGGATGTTTGCAGTCATGGAGCAGATTCAACAGCTTGAGACGCGCGTGGAACGCGTCCTGCAAGCCCTCGAGCACTCACGCCGCCACAATCAACGCCTCGAGGAGGAGTGTGAAAAGCTGGGCCGGCGCCTTGACGAGGCGACCGGCATTCAGGAGCAGAACGAGCAGCTCAAGCAGCAGATTGCGCGCCTGGAGGGCGAGCTGGAAGCGATGCTTGGCCGCGAAAGTCAGATGCGCGATCGGCTGCTGCACATTCTGGGCAAAATTGACTCGATCGAACATGAAATCATCGGCACCGGCGAGATGAAGGGAACCTGAGCGAGTCCTTATGGCCGAGCAGGAACCAATCACAATCACCATCGGCGATCAGTTGCTGCGCGTGCGGGCCGAGTCCGGCGAGCGCGGTCGCTACGAGAAGGCTGCCCGCCGCATCAACACCATCCTTGAGGACCTGACGGCCAACGGCGTCGTCGGCGGGCCTCGGCTGATGGCGATGGTGGCCTTCGAGCTGGGCGTCACGCTCGAGGAAACGATTGAGCAGCTCCAGCGCAGTCTTGCTGCGGAGCGAGAGGCTCGCGATCGGCTCGAACAAATTATCCGCCGCATCGAGACTCGCATCGAGATTGTGCCCGACCCCAAGTAGCGGGGCGTACTCCCCCGACTTGGACAAGCTCTAAAAACATAACGATTTTTTAATCCCCCGAAGGAGCCCCGCCGTGGCCAAGCAAACGCCCCCCACCCCACCCAAGAATGAATCCTCCGACAAATTGCGCATGCTCGACGTGGCCTTGGGCCAGATCGAGAAGCACTATGGCAAGGGCGCGATCATGCGCTTTGGCGACTGGGGCATGCAGGATATCGCCGTCATTCCAACCGGCTCGATCTCCCTGGATCTGGCACTGGGCGTGGGCGGGGTGCCGCGTGGGCGCATTATTGAAATCTATGGGCCCGAAAGCTCGGGCAAGACCACGCTGGCGCTGCACGTCGTCGCCAGCGCGCAAAAGATGGGCGGGCTGGCGGCTTACATCGACGCCGAGCATGCGCTCGACCCGATCTATACCCGCAAGCTGGGGGTCAACCTCGACGAACTGCTGATCAGCCAGCCCGACTCGGGCGAACAGGCCCTCGACATCGCCGAACAACTGGTCCGCACCAACTCCCTGGACGTGATCGTGGTGGACTCGGTGGCGGCGCTGGTGCCCAAGGCCGAGATTGAGGGCGAGATGGGCGATACCTTCGTCGGCCTGCAGGCGCGCCTGATGAGCCAGGCGATGCGCAAGCTGACCGGCGCGCTCGCCCGCTCCAAGACCACCCTGATCTTCATCAACCAGATCCGCGAGAAGATCGGCGTCATGTTCGGCAGCCCCGAGACCACCCCGGGCGGCAATGCCCTCAAGTTTTACAGCTCGGTGCGCATGGACATCCGCCGCATCGGCGCGCTCAAGGATGGCGACCAGAACATCGGCAACCGCGTCCGAGTCAAGGTCGTCAAGAACAAGTGCGCCCCGCCCTTCCGGCTGGCCGAATTCGACATCCTCTTCGGCGAGGGGATCAGCTACGAGGGCGACCTGCTCGACTTGGCCGTCACACACAAGATCGTCGACAAATCGGGCGCATGGTACAGCTTTCAGGGCGAACGGATCGGCCAGGGCCGCGAGAACGCCCGCCAACTCCTGAGGGCCCAGCCCGATATCACCACGCAGATTGCCGGACTGGTGCGCGAGCAACTGCTCCCCGCCCCCGCCGCCGCCGCAGCCGAAAGCCAAGGCGAAGACGAGGAATAAGCCGTGGAGGGTCGGTCGGCGCTACAAGTCGACACTGCCGGCCATGCCATTTAGGTGCTATCGTAAGCGTACGGCCGGGGGTCTGAAGCACCCCCGGCTCGTTTTTTTTTGGGTTGATTAACCCTGCGTGGGGACGGGTTGTTCCACAGGGGACTGGGCCAGCGGGGCGTAGAGGTCCACACGCACGCCCTGGCCGGGCGCCGAATGGACTTCAATGCGGCCGCCAATGAACCCGATCCGCTCGCGGATGGTGAGCAGGCCAAAGTTCTCGGTATTGCCCTCGGGCTCAAAGCCCGCACCTTGATCGCTGACCGTCACGCGCATCATGTCACTATCACGCGCGACCTCAACCCGCGCACGGTCCACACCGGCGTGTTTCACGACGTTAAAGAGCAGCTCACGCACGGCATTGAAGACTGTCACGCGCACATTGACGTCTTCAGGTTCGGCATCGGCCTGGGCTTCGACCTCGACCTGAAGCCCCTGCTTGGCTCCAAAGCTCTCAGCCAGCCAGCGCAGCCCCGCCACCAACCCGCCGTCATGCAGGACCGGCGGGCTGAGCTCGACGCTCAGCGAGCGCGAAACACCAATCGCCTCCTCAATCAGGTTGTCGATCATGCCAAGCTGGGATCCCGGCTCCTCGCGCCGTAGCCGCACCGCCAATTGCATCCGCGCCGCCACCAGCAACTGCTGGAGGTGGTCGTGCAGCACCTGGGCCAGCCGACGCCGCTCGCGCTGTTCGGCCTCGGTCAGCTGCGCGGCCAACCGCTGCAGCATCTCGGTGCGGTGTTCGAGCTGGGCCACGGCCTGGCGCAGCTCAGAGGTGCGGTCGGCCACGGTGCGCTCCAGCTCATCGCGTTCGAGCCGCAGCAGTTCCTCCCCTCGCTTCAGGTCGCGGAAGAGCAGGTCGAAGGGCCGGCGCAATCCAAAATCCGCCAGCGCCTTATAGATCAACCAGAACGAGGTGACCTTGAAGTAGTGGCCCAGCATGTTGTAGAAGCCTTCGGGCCCCTCATAGAGCGTGAAGCACAACTCGGCCAAGATTGTCATCACGACCGCCGCCGAGACCAGACGGTAAACGTGGCGGTCAAAGCGCTCGCGATTGCGGAAGAGCCCGACGAGCGCCAGCAATAATATAAAAATGATCAGGGCCTCGGCCAGACGCTTGACCGTCGTCAGGCCCTGGCCCTCGATAAACATCGTCGGGAAGATCTGCCATTGGAAAATCGCCAGCACCAGCAGCCCGGCAAGAGCGCCAAACCCTGTCAGCGCCAGCTTCAACGGCAGGCGACGGCGAAGGAAGATCACGCCCGCCCACAGTGAACAGGCCTCCACCAGCCGGGCCGCAATCCAAAGCTGCGCGGCCAGGTTGGCCCCACCGCCCTCGAAGACGCCCATGCCGCGATAAGCGAGCGTGTGCAGGAGGTCGAGCCCCGCCACGAACAGCAGCGCCACCCCCAGGAACAACAGGAAATCATTGCTGACCAGCCGGCGTGTGTTCCAGGCCAGCGCAAAAACAGCAAAGGCCACCACAATGGCAAATAGCTCAACAAGACTATGGAAGAGCAGGTAATTGCCCAGGAAAAGCGGATGCCAGATCAGCATCAAGCCCAGGAAAATGGTTAACCCAATGGCTGTCTGAAAGATCAGCGGCCGCCATTGGAGCCTTGGCGTTGGGATCGAATATGACGGCAATCAGTCGTCCTCAATTGCGTTTTAAACTGATGTTTGGGGAGAAAATTACGCCCCCTATCGGACGCCGAAATTTTCGCACAAAATGCGGCAATAATCTAGCCCACCTTGCGTGAAATCGGCGGTTCACCGGATGACCGCTGTTATAGCTCGCTGTAGGCGCGGGTGCGGTCGCGGCGGCGGGCCAGCTCGCTGGCGTAGCGGCAGCCGAGGGTTTCCCTGTGTTGGCGCGCCCAGTCGGTCAGGCGGGTGGCGCCGGCGGGAGGGGCATCCACCGCCAGCAGCCCGGCCATTAATCCCGCAATTTCCTCCCGGGTCAGCATTACGTCGCGCGTCCACCAGCCGAGCGCCCGCGCGGCCTGATAACCTAGCCAGGGCGGGGTGGAGATGATCGGCCGCCGCCGGCCAATGATCCCGCCGATCGTCTCGACCAGACCGCGAAAGGTAAATGTCTCGGGGCCGATGGCGTCGATGATGGCATCCTTGCTCCCCTCGCCCTGCTCGACCGCCAGGCTGGCAAAATCATCGACATGGATGGGCTGAATTTTGTAAAGCCCATCGCCGAAGACGCCGAAGACCGGCAACCGGCGCAGCGCCCAGGCGATGTTGTTGACCAGAATATCCTCGCCGCCGAAGAGCACCGCCGGGCGCAGGATCGAATGCGGCAACCCCGTCTCCGCCAGCGCGCGCTCCAGCTCGGCCTTGCCGCGAAAATATTCCAGCGGCGAATCGAGCGAGGGCCTGGTGATCGAGACATGGACAATGCGGCCGACGCCGGCCTCACGCGCGGCCTCAAATAGCACCTTCGTGTTGCGCACAGCCTCGGCATGACTGAAGTTGCGGGTGTTGAAGCGCACCCAATAGGTGTTGTAAAGCACCGCCGCCCCCTCAAGCGAGCGGCGCAGCTTATCGGGCCGATCGAAATGAAAGGGCTGCGCCTCAATGCGGTCGCCAAAAGGGTGGGGCCGATCGGGGGAGTTGGTCAACGTCCGCACGCGAAACCCGCGCGCCAGCAGCCGCTCGGCGATCCGCCGCCCCGAATAGCCAAAAGCGCCGGTGACGACGTGGAGAGGAGGGGTCACTGAAGTTTTCTACTCTTCGAAGGACTGTTTCAGGATCTCCACAAGAGGCGGCAAATCCTGCTGAACGATCTCCCAAAGAATGTCAAAATCGATTGCGTCATATCCATGGATGAGCCGATTGCGCAGGCTGATCATCTGAGCCCAGGGAATCTCGGGGTGAACCGCTCGATAGGCGGGTGAAACACGACAGGCGGCCTCACCAATGATTTCCAGCAGGCGGGTCAGCGCGAGACTCAGCAATCGGTTGTCATTCAAGGCCTGGCGCTGCTGGTTGTGGGTGAGTTCAATGGCTTCACGGGTATGATCGTACATCTGCCGCAATGCGGTGCGATCGTCATGCCTGCTCATATTGTGTCTGAGCCTCGGCCAAGACTTGGTCGCGGAAGTAAGGACTCAAAAAGTTGGGCGTGTTGAGGTCGACCTTGCGACCGAGCAGATCGGAAAGTTCCTGCTCCATCGAAAAGAAACGCAGCCCGGTGCGTGCTTCAGGATCGAATTCGACCAGCACATCCACGTCGCTTGAGGGGCTGAAATCCTCGCGGAGGACGGAACCGAACAGCGCCAGCCGGCGAATCCGGTGTCGGCGGCAGAACTCCGTTATTTTCTCGCGTGGTATATGTATGTGGGCAACCATGCCATTATTTTACAATCTCCTACAGGGCGGTCAACCCATTTCCGTCGCCAGCGCGCCGATCTCTTCTTCCAGCGCAATGAGCTCCTCGATGTTGCGCAGGAACCAGGGATCCACGCCAGTCAGCTCGTGGACCTCGTCACGGCTCATGCCGGTGGCGAGGGCATGGCGGATGTAGAAAATACGCGCCGGGTTTGGGGTCTTGAGCTTGCCGCGCAGCTCCTGCGGGTTGATCTCCCCCTTGCCGTCGGCACCCAGGCCAAAGCGCCCGATCTCAAGACCGCGCAACCCCTTCTGCAGCGCCTCCTTGAAGGTCCGCCCCACGGCCATCGTCTCGCCGACGCTCTTCATCTGCGTGCCCAGCACCGGCTCCGAGCCCGGGAACTTCTCGAAGGCGAAACGCGGGATTTTAACCACGCAGTAATCGATGGTCGGCTCGAAGCAGGCCGGCGTCTTGAGGGTGATGTCATTGGCCAGCTCGTCGAGCCGGTAGCCGACCGCCAGCTTGGCGGCGATCTTGGCGATCGGGAAGCCGGTGGCCTTGCTCGCCAGCGCCGAGGAGCGGCTGACACGCGGATTCATCTCGATGATGGTGCGGCGGCCGGTTTTGGGATCGACGGCAAACTGGATGTTCGAGCCGCCCGTATCGACACCGATGGCGCGGATGATCGTCTTGGCGTCGTCGCGCATCGCCTGATATTCGCGGTCGGTGAGGGTCTGGATCGGCGCCACGGTGATCGAGTCGCCGGTGTGGACTCCCATCGGATCGAAGTTCTCGATCGAGCAGATGATGACGACGTTGTCGGCGTGGTCGCGCATCACCTCGAGCTCGAATTCCTTCCAGCCGATCAGGCTCTCCTCGATGAGCAGCTCCTTGTTCATTGAAAGGTGCAGCCCGCGCTTGACGATCTCCTTATACTCCTCGATGTTGTAGGCCGTGCCGCCGCCCGATCCGCCCAGCGTGTAGCCGGGCCGGATGATCGCGGGGAACTTGACCTGCTCGACGACCTCGAGCGCCTCCTCCATCGAGTGGGCCAGCCCCGAGCGCGGCACATCCAGACCATGGGCGAGCATCGTTTTTTTGAACAGCTCGCGGTTTTCGGCGCGTGCGATGGCGTCCTCCTTGGCGCCGATCAGCTCGATGCCGAGCCGCTTGAACACCCCTTGGGCCGACAGCCGCGTGGCCAGGTTGAGGGCGGTCTGGCCCCCCAGCGTCGGCAGCACGGCATCGGGGCGCTCCTTCTCCAGGATCGCGGTCACGACTTCATCGGTCAGCGGCTCGACGTAGGTGCGGTCGCCGAACTGGGGGTCGGTCATGATCGTCGCCGGGTTGGAGTTGACCAGCACGACCTCGTAACCATCCGCGCGCAGGGCCTTGCAGCCCTGGGTGCCCGAGTAGTCGAATTCGCAGGCCTGGCCGATGACGATCGGACCGGAGCCGATGATCAGGATCTTCTTGATGTCGGTGCGCTTGGGCATGGTAAACCTCAATAAATTCCAAAATATGAGCAGGCTGCTATCGGTCTCGTCATCCGTGTGCGGCAGCGAACTCCCATCGGCTCCGTCAATTCAAACGACCCATAAAGATGCGCCACTAACGTGGCGTCGGCGACAATCAAGCGCGCCCTTCCTCGGCGGAAGACCTTACACCTGCCCACCGAGCAGCTCGCGCCCTCGGTCCAGGTTGGGCTCCCCATCCATCTCCCAGGAGCAATGCAGTGCATAAATCTCCTCGGGGGTTGGGTTTTCGCTGTAGTCGTCGAACAGGGACTCGGTTTCCGAGCCGACCAAGGCGTAGCTGGTCACGGCTTCCTCTCCCTGGCCGACGCTGAACTTGAAAATCCAGAACTGTCGCCGGTCCTCTGTGGGAGGCCAATCCAGCTCACGCGTGTCCAGCAGCTCAAGCTGATCGGGCACAATGCCCATCGCCTCGGGATCGGACAGATACTCGATCAGCTCGACCTCAGCCTGGAAGCGGGAATTGCCGCAGACTTCAGGGATCCGGTCCTCGTGGCCAAGCATCTGAAGGTAGTTGATCGCCGTGCGGGCGTAGAGCGGGTCCGCGGCCGCCTCGGCCAGAAATGCGATCCCGCGCTCACGTCCGAGCCGCGCCTCAACCCACGCCGCCTGCATGCGCACGTTGTAATCCTCATGCATGGTGGCCTGCTCAATGAGCGCGTCGCGGTCGGGCGGATGAACAAACGCCAGTGCAGTCGCGGCGCTGCCGACATGCTGCGAGAGATCCTCATCCTCGATGCCCAGCCACCCGCGCAGCAACTCCCAACCGGGCTCGGTGTCGTATGGGTGCTTCTCGATCTCGCGGCGCAACATCAATTCGTTGACCAGGTCGAGGTATCCAATGCCGGCCATGCCCGCCGGCAGGGGCTCGCGCAGCTCGCTAGCGATCCATTCGACCAAGGGATGGCCATCCTGGGCGAAAGTCTCAGATATGACCGGCCAGAGGTAATGCTCGTTGTAGTCCGGATCGCGCGCCAGGGCGAGCAACGGGGCCAATCCCTCGGCATCGGCGTAGAGCGCAAATACCTTCATCAGGAACATCACCGTCTCGCTGTCGGGCGGGGTCTCCTGCAGCTTGCGGCGCGACAACTCGCGCAGCAGCGGCAAACCCTGCTCACGGAAGGCAAGCACAACTTCTTCATTGGCCACCTGCAGGAAAAACGCCGCCAGGTCGTCAATCAACTCGCCATCCTCGACGAGGTCGGGCCGCTGGGCCACCGACGCCAGCGCATCGCAGATCTGGCGCACATCCTCAACCGATTCAAGCGGCATTTCATGGAAGTCGAAGACTTGTTCCATGTCCGCGGTGCCGGCGAGCATCTCGGCGAGAAGTTTGGAGAGTTGGGGATCAGCGGTCATGACTTTGCCTTTCGGGCGGGTCTGGTTTGGGGTTTTCGTTTTAAAGTCCGGGCGGCGACCTCGCGCATTTGCACTTCGCCGCCGCAATGGATATTGAAATGGATGGCCGCCTGCACCGCCTGCCGCGCCAGCGCCGCCGGGTCGTCCTCGTCTTCGTAACGTGACCAGAGGACCCCCGAGGCATAGTCGCTGCCCGAGCCGATCGTGCCGTATTGCCGCAGCTCAATCACGCTCATGTCGGAGGAGACCTGAAAAATCCCCTGTGGGTTGATGATCAGGAAATCCGCGTCCAGGTCGCCAAATGGCGTCGGGTCATCCTTCTGGCACTGGTCGTTCACAAATGGGTAACGCTCGTGCAGGTCGGACCAGAAACGCATGAAGAAGCGGAAGATGGCACGTTCGTCAGTCAGTGCGGCCTTGCGCCGTTCACAGTAATCCTCAAGGATGTTCGCGTAGAGACCCCAGCCGGTGGTGGCCACCCAGGCTTCACCCACCTGCAGCGATTTCACGCAATGATAATTGGGCGCCCCCTCGCGGTGCGAACCGAAGTTGGTCTGGCTGTCCGTAGCCAAAACGATGCGGCCCTGCTTCTGAACGGCGACGGCGATGGACATTCGATTCCCTCATCTCATAACTGGCAACCCGGGCTGCCTGCCCCACCTTACCGCTTCGCCTTCCATTCATCCACCATCTCCCGGAAGCGAGGGAAAAGATAGGCGCTATCGTGGGGTCCGGGTGCGGCCTCGGGGTGATACTGCACCGCAAACAACGGCAGGTCGCGGTGGCGGAAGCCCTCGACCGTATTGTCATTCAGGTTCCAGTGGGTCACCTCCAGCGCCGCCGGCAGGGTGCCGGGATCGACACAGAAGCCGTGGTTCTGGCTGGTGATCTCGATCCGTCCGGTTTGTTCGTCACGCACCGGATGGTTCGCGCCGCGATGGCCGAACTTCAGCTTATAAGTCTTGGCGCCCAGCGCCAGCCCGAGCAACTGGTGACCCAGACAGATGCCGAACATGGGGCGGCGACCCGCCAGATCTCTGAGTGTCTGAATGGCATATGTGACGGCCGCAGGGTCGCCGGGGCCGTTACTGCAGAAGATCGCATCGGGCTCCAGCGCCATCACGGCCTCGGCAGTGGTGGAGGCCGGAACGACCGTGACGTCAAAATTTTCGGCCGCGAGCAACTCCAGAATGTTGCGCTTGACCCCGAAGTCAAACGCCACGACCCGGTGGCGGGGCCCTTCACGGCGAGGATAGTCTTCGCTCGGCTCAAAGTGCCAGATCCGCTCGCAGGTGACGCGACTGACCAAATCTTGCCCGGCCATCGGCGGGGCGGCCGCCACCTTGGCCAGCAGTGAGGCATGGTCAAAATCCACGCTCGAGATGATCCCGTTCATCACCCCGCACTGGCGCAGCCGCAGGACCAGCTCGCGCGTGTCGATCCCCTCGATGCCCACCACGCCGGCGCGCGCCATGTAGTCGTGCAACTGGCCGGTGGAGCGAAAGTTGGAATCGATACTGGAGAGTTCGCGAACGATCAGCCCTGCCGCCTGGATGCGCTCGGACTGGTCATCGGCCGCGACCGTGCCATAGTTGCCGATCAAGGGGTAGGTCAGCGTCACGATTTGGCCGGTATAGCTTGGATCGGTCAAGATTTCCTGATAGCCGGTCATGGCCGTATTGAAGACGACTTCGGCGGCGACTTCGCCAGTTGCGCCGAAGCTGCGGCCTTCGAAAAAGGTGCCATCCTCGAGCATCAGGATCGCTTTGGGGGGTTCCAGTGGCATGTTCGAGCATCTCCGCCGGTAGCATAATCCCCACATCTTTGCCCAGCGGCATCGAAAGTGTCAAGCTGAACTCACTACGCAAATTGAAGCAGGGCGCATCTTGATCTCGCGACCACAGCTCGCGGCAGGGACGGGTAGGTCGGCTCTTCGAGCCGACACGGAAGGCCATGCCGTCAAAAAGCCCCCAACCTGCCTCTTTTCCGTAGCGGAATCAAGTTGCCCCCAATCAAGAGCAGCCCGGGCCGTGATGGCCCGGGCTGCGATGGGAATCGGGTGGATCGCTTTTGCTACCGCGCGCGGGCCTTGACCAGGATCACCGTGCGGCGGTTGGCCTGCATGTTCTCAGGCGTGGTATTGGGCACCGCCGGCTGATGGTCGGAGAAGGTGCGCGCCTGCTCGAATTGCGCGTCCGGAATCTTTTCTTCGTTCATCAAGTAGTGCAGCACCGCCAGGGCACGGGCCGCCCCAAGATCCCAGTTGGAACGCCAGCGATTGCGCGTGGCGCGGATCGGTTGGGAGTCGGTGTGGCCCTCAACGATGATTTGCTGGCCGGCAAACTCAGCGCGCAGGTCCTGGGCCAGTTGGCTGAGCACCTGGCGACCTTCCGGGCGCAGCCGGTCGGTGCCGATGTCAAAAAGGATGTGGGCGGGGAGCTCACGCACGATCACCTCGGTCGGCGCGGAGGCCTCCATGCGGCGGCGCAGTTCCTCGTTCTCGCGGCGCAGCCGCTCCAGTTCCTCCGCCGAAAGATCCGCCACGGGGGTCGGCTGCGGCTGCGGCTGCGGCACGGCGGCCGTCACCGGCTGGGTCGAAACCAGCCCGCGCGCCTCGCGGTATTCGGCCGGCGTCAGGTCATCGCCATAATAATCAAGGGTGAACCAGCCCAGCAGGAAATCACCGATTTCCGAAACATCGAAACCGACGCGGGCCGTGAAGCCGACCTTGGTGATGAAGGGCTCGCTGAGCGCCACCTCGAGCTGGCTGTTGTAGATATGCTGCCAGCCGTTGTGCAGCAGCGGCCCATTATATTGAATACGAGAGTTCCAATGATCGTAGACGTAATCCTTGGGCGGCGCGCCCATCCAGTAGCGAGACGGCCGCCGCATCCGCTCACGCCAGAGGGTGTCGCGGGTCTTGAAGTAGTTGGTGTAGAAGGACAGTTCGGGATCGTCATAATACTGGTTGAGCAGGATCGCCTCCCACCAGAGCAGGCCGGCGCGGACGCGGTTTTCCATGTAGACGCCGGTGCCGCGGTGGTCAAGCTCGGCGACCGGCCCGTTGTGGGTGATCGCGCCCAGCTTGAGCAGGTCGGTCACCTGCGCATAGACGCCGAAAGAGGGCGGAATGACACCGGTATGGTCATTGGCCGCCGTCACGCCGACGCCCAGATGGATCATGTCGCGAAAATCATAGTAGCGGTTCATGAAGTAATGGTCGGGATTTTGGACGCGCGAGCATCCCGACATTACCAGCAGCAACAGAATGGGCAGCCACTGCTTGAGCAGAATCAGACGAGACTGGATCATGGGTCAGCATCCTTCAGGTATTGCGGGAACGTGCAACAGTTCGAGGCAACGACAGCGTACAAATCTAACTCTAACGCCAACAATGCAGGATACACCCGGGGCCAAGCTATTTGTCAAGCCCTTTGTCGGCGCCGATGGTCTCGGCTTCAATGGTCGCGGGTCGGTCCCCCAGGCGCCCCCCTTGCCCCCGCAGCAACTCATAGATTCCCGACGCCGTCCGCAATGGAGCATCGTAAAACACGTGCGAGAGCACCATATGGGCATGGGTTCCGCGCTCATTGGGCAACTGTCGCACCATTCGTTTGGTCACCAGCAGCAGCACCAATGAGCCCCCATAAAACAAGCTGAAGCGATCGAAATGCACCCCCTCGCGCAGCCCCCATTCAAACTCATGCAGCCAGTCCAGCACGAAACCCCACACAACCGGCGCCACCGCACAGCTCAGGCTATAGCAGACCATGAACAGCGAGAGCGCCAGCACTGGGAACTCGCGCGGGGCCTGATTGAGCGTCAACCTCAGGTTGGAAACATGGTAACCGATGTAGCCCACCCCATAGAGGCAAAAACAGACCGTCAGCAGCCACGGGTCGACAGGCAGCAACCCCAACGTCAGCAGCAGCCAGCAGAACAGCATCAGCAGCAGCAGGCGCGTGGCCAACGCCATCACCGGCCGCGAGCCAAACCTGTCGGCCAGCATGCCCCAATACCACGCGCTCAGCACGATGCCGGTCATGTTGGCTCCGTTCATCAACATGATCGTGCGCTCGGAAACCCCGAGCTGGTCGCGCAGAAAGATGACGGTGAAGGTCATCCAGGCGCTGATCGACAAATAATAAACGACAGAGGTGCGGATGATGCTCCGAAAGACCGGCACCCGCCACACCCGCACCACCCAGATGCGAAGTGGCTCGATCTGCGGCCGGCCGGTCAGCGGCGGCGGCGAATCCACCCGCGCCAGAAAGACGATGCTGACCATCGCCGCCAGCACGCTGACTATGAAGATCATGCCGAATTCAGTGTCGGTCGGCTCCCCGCCCAGGACCCAGCCGCAGAACAGGAATGTCACCGCCGCGCTGATATTGGCGACTGAATGCTCGAGCGAAAAATAACGGCCTCGCCACTCCGGGTCGATCAGCGTGCGCAGCCAGGGCATGTAGCTGGTCGTGGCGATCCCTCGCAGAAAATTGTAGGCAAACATGCAGACGAAGACGATGACCAGCAGGATCATGTGGCCGCGCCCGGGCAGGCGCCCTGTCAGCCAGCCGCTGGCGAAGGGCAGCAGCGCCACAATCGCCAGAAACACCGTGCGCCCGGTCCAGCCCGCCAGCAGCAACTTCCGGAAACCGATATATTCCACCCGCGGCGCCATGTAGAGCTGGGTCGACATCATCAGCCACAGCAGAGCCGATAATGAACCAATGTATAGATTGGAGGCTCCCCAGCTTCGTGCCAGCAGGATCATCGGCGCCCCCAGCACGATGTTGAAGCTGACCGCATTGAAAATATTGAACAGAACCAGATTACGAACGGCTGGAAGCGCCAACAGGGCCAAATTTGATTGGGCGGACGCGGCCGAACCGGCGGACGCGGGTGGTGACAGATCGCTCATGTTACTGCTGCGTGTCAAACTTCATCTGCAATTGACTCAGTTTACCAAGGGACAGGGAGCAAAATCCAGCCATGGGGCCGCGCGTTCACCCGCGCCGGTGCTTGAGCCCCTCACGGACGAGCTGCTCGGTTGTTGCGTCGGGGCCCAGCGCCTCCAGCGCCAGCGCGATCGCTCGCCGCGCCTGGGCCGGACGAACATCGAGTGCCTCCAGCGCCATGACGGCCTCGCGTGCAGCTTCCCCCGCCGGCGCCGGCTCTTCCCCCGCGGCTCCGGAGACGCCTCGTTCCGAGGCCGGCAGCCCCGCCGCCAGTCGATCCGCCCGTCGGCGCAATTCCATCACGAGCTTTTCGGCCATGCGCTGGCCGATTCCCTTGACGCGCTTGAAGCGGCTGATGTCGCTCGCGAGCACCGCCTGCAGAATCTCCCCCGCGCTCAAGGCCGACATCAGGGCCAGCGCCATGGATGGGCCAACCCCGCTGACCGCAGTGAGCTCATCGAAGAAATCACGCTCGTGAAGCTGGCGGAAACCATACAGCTGCAGCATATCCTCTCGCACCCAGGTGCGCACCCACACCTGAACCCCAACCCCAGGCGCGCCCAGCGCCTCGGCCGCCGAAGCCGGTACCGTCACGCCATAGCCGACGCCGCCGACATCAATCACGAGGTGGTTGCCGCTGGTCGAGAGAAGCTGGCCGCGCAGGTATTCGATCATGAGATGGCCGCCGCCCAGGGTTCCCGCCGCATGACGCGCGGCGGGAGGGAATCGCACCATGTTGTGCCACAAAGCGACTCGCAGTCGCAAATCCCAATTTTCTTTAACCGATCCGCGCCCTGGCCAGATGCGCGGGCGGGTATAATTGCTTGTGCGGCGTAAATCCATATGATGTAATCTTGCCTGATGCCCCGTGCCCCGGCTGTCGCGGCCAGACGCGCGAATACGGCCAGGCCAATTGTTAACATTGGATTTAACCGGTTGTGAGCGAGTCCAGCGATCTCAGCACATCCCAGCGCCCCCGCCTGGCCGCCCACGGCCTGACCGATCGAGGCCGGCGGCGGCCCCAGAACGAGGACAGTATCAGCGTCGATACCGAACTCGGACTTTTCATGGTTGCCGATGGCATGGGCGGCCATGCCGCCGGCGAGGTTGCCAGCCGGACCGCCGCCGACTGCGTGCGCGAATTCATGGCCCAGGCCGCCGGCGACATGGGGATGACCTGGCCCTTTGGCATGGATCGCCAGCATAATCAGGCCGAGAACCTGCTCATCAATGGCTTCATGCTCGCCAACCGCAAGCTCGGCCGACTGGCCGAGGAGAACACCCAATATGCCGGCATGGGCACCACCCTGGCGGCCCTCTATATTCCCGACGCCCGCCTGCACGTGGCCCACGTTGGCGATTCGCGCATTTATCGGCTGCGCCAGGGAGAGCTTGAGCCACTGACGATCGATCACTCCTGGGTCAACGAGCAGCTCCAGCGCAATATCATCACCGAGGACGAGGCCCGCAGCCATCGCTGGCGCAACGTCATCACGCGAGCATTGGGCAATCGCGAGGAGATCGAGGTGGACGTCAAAACCCTTGATCCCGCCCCGAATGACCTCTACCTGATTTGCTCGGATGGACTGACCGGAATGATGGACGACGACCGGATCAGCCAGATTCTGCTGGAGCGCGGCGAGGATTTGGAGGCGGCATGCAAGGCCCTTGTGGAAGCCGCCAATGATGCCGGCGGGAATGACAATATTTCGGCCGTGCTGGTGCGCATCCTGAGCACGCCATGCCCCTGAACCCATCCCCGGAACCTCGCAACGGCGCCTTGAACAAGGAATTGACCCACCACATGGATGACCGGCTGGACCAGAGCCTGACCCCACGCGAGCTGCATCGGCTCGAACAGGCCGAACTGATACGTCACGGCCGCCAAGCCATTCAGGAAAGCCGCTATCGACGAGCGGCATCGTTGTTGCGCGAAGCCAGCCGGCGCGCCCCGCTGCGCGGCGACCTGCGCGAGCTGCTCGGCACGGCCATTGAAGGCATGGCCATCCAGAAGTCTCGGCCGGCAGCCGCACCCGCGCCCGCGCCCGCACCCAAGGCTGCTTCGCCGGAGGCGTCTTCTCCACCGCCCCCGGCGCCCGCCCCCCCCCCCCCGGCGCCCCCCTGA
>JAWLCE010000025.1:0-64169 GCA_041687335.1 Sumerlaeia bacterium
ATTCAGGGGACATTCCCTTCCGCGCCAGCGGGTGCAGGCATCACATGCACCACCCGTTCAAGCCGAGCCAGTTCTTTCAACCGGGCCGGGTTAAGGATGGCAATCCTCAGCACGTCGAAGGACTCCCCGAGCCGGGCGGCGAAGATGCGCTCGAACTCGCGGGCCTCGCTGGCCACGAAACCTGCCGCCGCCAAATCGGCCGCCAAGGCCCGCCCCTCGCCGCGCCACGCCAGGACGAGGACGCCCCTAACCTGGCCGGCCGCCGCCGCATCGACCGCACCGCTCCGCTCGGCCAGCGCGCGCAGCTCCGGGGCGAGCTTCAATGTCGGCGAGGTCGGGGTTCCCTCCGCGCGCCGGGCGAGCAACTTTTCCAACTGCGGCAGGGCCGCCAGCGCCAAGGTGTCGGTCGAGCCCGCCTCGGGCCACGGCCGCCGCAATGGATAAATGCTATTTGAATAAATCTGGGGTCCGAACATGCCCGGTTCCACGGCGATGTCACCATCGAAGAAGAGCTTTCCGGCATAACGCTCCTCGCTGATCTCGTAATGGCCGGCTACACCCTCCTGCTCCAAGAACCATGATCCAAAGACCACCGGGTCCGCATCACCATCATTGTCGATGTCCACCGCTCTGTTTAAATCGATCGAGTCCGGGTAGGCGGGGGGATAAGCCGCCGCGAAAGGCTCGCCAGGCCCTTTGACGACAGACCCGCGGGCCAACCTTCCAAAATAATGATACTGTTCACTCGCCTGCTCCCCCTGCGGGGATTCATTCGGAACATCCACCCGCACGGGTTCGCCGTGGGGCGCAAACGGGTTGCGCTCGATGGCAACGAAGCTGGTGAACTGCGTCATCAGTCGATACTCAAGCCCCAGCGCCGTCACGGCCGCGCGCGTCTCGTCATCAAAGCTTCCGCTCTTGGCGGCGACAGGGTTCTCCAGCATCAGGTGGCGCACCCGCGCCCGGGCCCAGAGCAAGGGCAGCGTGGGGTTGGCCACCGGCGCGGCCTCGCGTGGCAGCTCGATCTCGCGCCGCCAGGCCCCCGCCGCCGTTCGCCCGCTCAGGATCAATTTGCCGCGCAGCTCGCCGCTCATCCTGCCATGGATCAGCAGCGGCTTTCGGTCGAAAAGATCGGGCAGCGCCGGGGGATAGAGTTCCTCGACCTCGACCCCCTGCCAGTCCAGCCGCACGTCGGTCAGCACCGGCGCGTTGAGGTTCACATAAAACCGGTCGGCCGCCTCGGTGCTCGCATCGCAGCCGCAGTCGATCCACTGCGCCTCGCCGCGCCCGACCCAGGCCATCGCCTCCATCAGGTGGCGATTGGTGGCCGCTCCGACGCCGAAGGTAAAAACGCGGGCCATGGCCACGTGATCCTTGACCGCCCGGATCAGCTCGAAGTCATTGCCCACCTCGCCGTCGCAGATGAAGACGACGATCCGCTCGCGCGCGGGGTCTGGCTCGCCGGCCAGCGCGGCCAGCACCGCCGCCATCATCTCGGTGCCGCCCCCGGCCTCCAGCCGATCCACGTAGAGCAGCCCCTCGGCGATGTTCCCGGCCGTGGCCGGCGCCGGAGCCTCGAAACACCGCCCCAGGTCGCTGGCGAAGCTGAGCAGGTTGAAGCTGTCGCCGGGGTTGAGATTCTCGATGCAGCGCCGCATCGCCGCCTTGGCCTGCTCGAACTTCCAGCCGCGCATCGAGCCGCTGGTATCGACCACGAAGAGCAGCTCGCGCGGCAGGATGTCCGCGGGCAGCGCGCGCCGCGGCGGGGCCAGCATGAGCGTGAAGAAGCGCCCGCGGGCGTCCTCATGCACGAACAGCGCATCGGCGATCTTGTCCTCCGCCGGCGTGTAGTGGAGCACGAAGTCTCGGTTGGGAATCTCGTCGCGATGCTTCAGCGTCACGGCCGCGCGGTCGTGCGCCGGCCGCTCCACCTCGATCTCGTGCAACGGGCTCTCGATCTCGCGGAGCATCATGCCGGCCGCGATGTTGACCGTCAGGCTGATATCGTGGCCGGCGCGCAGCAGGGGCGGCTCGGGCGTCGGCGCGGCGGCCACCACGATCGGCCCGCCCGCGGTCGCGGTCGACGCGGCGTCATCGGCCGCCGGGCGCGGATCGTAGCGCGGCGCAACCGTCAGCGGGAAGACAAACTCGAACCGACCATCGACCCAGGCCACCACCTCGCTGTAGGCGATCTCAATTTCAATCCGCTCGCCGGGTTGGATGTTGGCCACCGACTGCCGGAAGACGTTGGGGCGCTCCTGCTCGAGCAACGCCGCGCGCTGGCCGGTCGCGCGCGCCTGCTCATAAAGCTGGCGCGCCTCCTGCTTCTCCTTGACCTCGCTCGTGATCACGCGCGCGCCGATCCGCATCGTCATCTCGTCCACCGCCGCATCCACCGGCAACGGGAACAGGTAGACCGCCTCGATCGGCCGGTCGAAGCTGTTGACGAACGCCTGGCGCACCCGCACACGGGCCATCGGCCCCGCCAGGTCGGCGCTCACGTCGGTGCGCTCAAGCGGGCAGGCCCCCGCCGGCGCGCCATCGGGCCCCAGCACGATCAGCTCGCCCATGCCGGTCATGGGCGTGGCCAGCGCCGGCGCGCCGCCCAGCATCAGCAGCGCCGGGATGCAGATGAGGGCCAGCAGGACCGCCGCCGCCAAGGCCAGCCGCGCGAACGCCGGCCGTCGCGGCCAGGACCAGCGGGGCGCCCGCGCCTCGCTCGCCAGCGCCAATCGGCGCCGCAGCCGCCCCGCCGCCGACTCCCACTGCGCGTCATCGGGGGTCTCGCCGGCCGCGTCGCGCGCCAGCTCGTCGAGCAGTTCATCAATCTGGCTATGATTGTCGCGATTCATCGTGCGATCTCCTTTGCCTGGGGCCGCAGCAGCGGGGCGAGCAGCGCCGCCAGCCGCTTGCGCGCGCGGTGGAGCGCCACCCCGACCCGCCCGACCGGGATCTCCAACCGTTCCGCAATTTCCTCGTAACTGAGTTCCTCGAAGTGGCGCAGGGCGAACAGGGTCGCCTCGCGCTCGGGCAGGCGTGCCAGCGCCGCGCGCAGCAGCTCGGCCCGCTCATGACGCTCGGCCAGCGCCGTCGGCGAGCGGTCGGCGCCATCGGGCACGCGCTCCAGCGCCGCCGGGTCCACGTGCCGCAGCTGCCGGTTGCGGCGCAGCTGGTCGATCGCCGCCCGCACCGCCGCCACGCGCAGGTAGGCGCCCCAATCACGCACATCCAGCGTTGCCGGGTCCATCCGCAACAGGCGCAGAAAAACCTCCTGCAGCACGTCCTCGGCATCATCGGACCGCCCGAGCACGCGCCACGCCGCGGCCAGCACCATCCGCCCATGGCTCTCGGCCAGCCGTCCGACCCAATCGTTGGCCTGGTTCACAAAAAGGGCCCCTTTCCGGCGCGCCTGATTCGGTCCTGCTCTTCACTGACAAGCATGACGCGATCGAGGCTTCATTTATTACCAGAAATTTTGCTCGCCGTTGAAATCATCTCCAAGGTAGGTCGGCTCTTCGAGCCGACATGAGCTTAGCGAGGCAGTGGCGCAGCCGCCCAGTTCGTAGTCCCGCCTTCAGGCGGAAAGGTCGGCCGAACGCAAAAGCTGCGGATGGGCTAATAAATTGTTGACGAATGATCAAAATGGTATCGCCCCTGCCCGGGCTTATATGGCCAGAACGAATGGCCGACGACCCCCAGCGTCGCGGGGAGCAGGTGGTTTCACAGGCCGCTCGTCCCGCTAAACATATACTCGTGCCGATAATGGAGGCCATGTCGGCTCGAAGACCCGACCTACCATACCTTGAAGCCCCGGGGTAGCGGTTGACAGCGAAGCGCCGGGCTCGGACAATCAGGCACGGGCAACCGCCCGCTCAGGATTGGAGGACCGAACCGATGACCCGCTTGACCCGACCCCTTGGCGCGCTGGCCGCGCTGGCGCTGCTGGCGCTGGTGGCCGCCCACCCCGCCCCGGCCCAGGATACCACCCCGACCCGCATCGCCATCGTCAACATCGATGAGATCATCGCCCGCTCCAGCTCGATCGGCGAGGCCGTCCGCCGCGCCGAAGGCACGCTGCGCGAGCGTCAGCAGCAGGTCGACGAAAAGATGGAAGCGCTGCGCCAGTCGCGCGAGGACCTCGCCCGTCGCCGCTCGGTGCTGGGCGAGGAGCAGATCCGCGCCGAGGAGGAGAAGCAGCTGCGCCTGCGCGAGGAAATCCAGGACCTCCAGCACGAGACGAACAAGGAGCTCAGCCGCATCCAGCAGCAGGCGATGCCCCCCGAGGTCGACCGCATCATGGTGGCCGTGCGCGAGGTGGCCCTCCGCGAGGGCTATGACATGGTGCTGACCGCCGAATTCGTGCTGTTTCACTCCGAGCGGGTCGACCTGACGCCGCTGGTCGTGCAGCACCTGGACCGGCGCGCCTCGCAGGCGCCCGCCGCCGCGCCCGAGAAGAAACTCTCGGCCGCCCGGCCCGCCCGGCAGCCCGCCCGATGAGCGTTTCGCATCAGGCCACTGTCGCCCACCCGGCCGCCGCCAAGGGGATCGGCCTGCACACCGGTCGCCAGGTTCGCCTCGAGCTGTCGCCCGGCCCGGCCGACAGCGGCATCGTCTTCATCCGCGAGGACCTGCCGGGGCGCCCCGAGATCGCCGCCACCCCCGATGCCGTCGATCTTGAGGCCGGCCGCCGCACCGAACTCAAGGGCCCCGGCGGCGCCGGCGCCGCCATGATCGAGCACCTGCTGGCCGCCTGCCTCGGTTTGGGGATCGACAACCTGCGCGTCGCGCTGAACGGACCCGAGCTGCCGATCTTCGACGGCAGCGCCCTGCCCTACGTCGAGCTGCTCGCGCGCGCCGGCCGTCGGGAACTCGATGCCCCGCGCCGGGCCTGGCGGCTGCGCCGGCCGGTCGTGCTCGACACCGGCCGCGCCCAGATCACCGCCGTGCCGGCCACGGCGATGTCACTGGCCTTCTTTGCCGACCTCGCCCACGCCGGCCTGCCCGACCAGGCCGCCGAGTTCCAGCTCGGCAGCGACGACTTCGCCGCCACGCTCGCCCCCGCCCGCACCTGGTGCCTCTATGAGGAAGTCGAGGCCCTGCGCGCCAAGGGTCTGATCCGCGGCGGCTCGCTCGACTGCGCTGTCGTGTTGCGCGACGGCAAGCCAATGGAGACCGCCTGGCGGCTCGACCGCGAGCTGGCGCGCCACAAACTGCTCGACTTTCTGGGCGACCTTGCCATACTGGGTCGGCCTGTGCACGCCCTGCTGACGGCGCGGGGCTCCGGCCACCAACTCCACCACCGTTTCATTCAGTTGCTCAGAAAGGAACTCGTCACGTGACCACGCTGACCCTGCCGCTCGACGCCAATGCCATCCGCCGCATCCTGCCCCACCGCTATCCCTTCCTGCTGATCGACCGCGTGCTGGAGCTGGACGAGAAGAACATCCACGCCATCAAGTGCGTGACCCAGAACGAGCCCTTCTTCGCCGGCCATTTCCCCCAGCTGCCGGTCATGCCGGGCGTGCTCCAGGTCGAGGCGCTGGCCCAGGCCGGCGCGATCCTCGGCCTGACGATCCCCGGCAACGAGGGCCGCATCGCCCTGCTGACCGGCGCCGATGAATTCAAGTTCCGCCGTCCCGTCGTGCCCGGCGACGTGCTCACCCTCAAGGTCGAAATCGAGAAGCTGCGCAAGGGCTACGGCCGCGCCCGCGGCGTCGCCAGCGTCGACGGCGAGACCAGCGCCGAGGGCATCCTGACGTTCATGCTGGCCCCCGAAAACGCCGGCAAGTGATATGATGGGTCCGGGGTCCCGCCCCCCGGCGGGACACGCCACTTCATTCTTGTGACCGCCCATGCACGACAACCGCAACATCTTCGACGAGCTGGGCCTGACCCACGACCGCGACAACATCTATCACCAGGTGATCGGCTATATCGCCGCCGCTTCGGACCTGGTGAACATCCCCGAGCACCTGCAGCTGATCCTCGCCCAACCCAAGAACGAGATCACGGTCCACTTCCCGGTCCGGATGGATGACGGCTCGTTCCGCCTGTTCACCGGCTACCGGGTGCAGCACAACAACGTGCTGGGGCCGTTCAAGGGCGGCATCCGCTATCATCAGGACGTCGGCCTGGATCACGTCAAGGCGCTCTCGGCCCTGATGACGATGAAAAGCGCGCTCTACCGGCTGCCCTTCGGCGGCGGCAAGGGCGCCGTGCGCGTCAACCCGCGCGAGCTTTCGCAGGATGAGCTGATGCGCCTGACCCGCCGCTTCACCAGCGCGCTGGGCCAGAACATCGGCCCCTTCTACGACGTGCCCGCGCCCGACGTCGGCACCAACGCCCAGATCATGGCCTGGATCACCGACACCTACACTAATCTGCACGACCCGGTGCGCCGGCTCGACGGGCTCGGCGTCGTCACCGGCAAGCCGCTCGAGCTGGGCGGCTCCTTCGGGCGCGAGAAGGCCACCGGCCAGGGGGTCGTCTTTACGCTCGAGCAGCTCCTGCCGCAGATGGGCTTCGATATCGGCAAGGTCGCCTACAGCCTGGTCGGCTTTGGCAACGTCGGCTCGTGGACCGGCAAGCTGATGCAGGACCACGGCGCGCGGCTGCGGGCGGTGATGGACCACACCGGCGCGATCGCCAGCGAGGCCTGCCTCGACGCCCGGGACCTCGACCGCCACGTCGCGGCCACCGGCGGGGTGGCGGGCTATCCCGGCGCCGACGCCATCAGCGCCGATGAGTTCTATGCGCTCGATGTGGACTTACTCATTCCCGCCGCCCTCGAGCAGATGATCGACGACCGGGTCGCGCGCCTGCTGCGCTGCAAGGTTGTCGTCGAGGCGGCCAACGCGCCGACGATGCCCGAGGCCGAGCGTTATCTCATTGAACGGGGCGTCCAGATCCTGCCCGCGATCCTCTGCAACAGCGGCGGCGTCACGGTCAGCTACTTTGAATGGAAGCAGAACCGCCAGGCCGAGACCTGGGACGCCGATCATGTCGACAGCCTGCTGCGCAAGATGGTGGTGGCGGCCTGCGCCCGCACGCTTGAAACTTCCCGCCGCCTCTCGGTGGACCTGCGCACCGCCGCCTATTGCACGGCGCTCGAGCATCTGGCGCGGGTTTATACCCTGCGCGGAATCTTCCCCTGACAGGCGCCATGCGGTTCGACGTCCTCACGATCTTTCCCGAGTTCTATGAGTCGCCGCTGCGCGCCAGCATCCTCGGGCGTGCGCAGGCGGCCGGCCAGATCCAGTGCCACGTCCACAACCTGCGCGACTGGACCACAGACCGCCACCACATGATCGACGACACCCCCTACGGCGGCGGCGGCGGGATGGTGATGCTCGCCGAGCCGCTGCTGCGCGCCATCCGCGACGTGCGCGCGCGCGCGACCGACGCCCTCGGCGGCGCCCGCCCGCCGCTGATCTACCTCAGTCCGCAGGGCGAGATGCTCAGCCGCGACGTCGCCGCCGAGCTGGCCGCGCTGCCCGGCTTCATCCTGCTGGCGGGCGCCTACGAGGGGATCGACGAGCGGATCGTCGAGCTGGAGGTCGACCGCGAGCTGTCCATCGGCGATTACGTCCTGACCAGCGGCGACCCGGCGGCATTGGTCGTCATCAATTCGGTCGCCCGCCGGCTCGAGGGCGTGCTCGGCAACCCCGACTCCGTCCCCCATGACAGCTTCGAGGGCGACCTGCTCGACTTCCCCCACTACAGCCGGCCCGATGCGGTCGAGGGGCTGGCCGTGCCGCCGGTCTTGCTCTCGGGCCATCACGCCCATGTCGCCCGCTGGCGCCGGGACCGGCAACTGGAGCGCACCGTCCGCCGCCGGCCCGACCTGCTCGCCCGCGCCCGGCTCGACAAGCACGACCTCAAGTTCCTGCGCTCGATCGGCTGGGAGCCGCCCGCGGGCGAACAGAGAAAGATGGACCCATGCTGAGCCTTGCCCTCGTTCACTACCCCTGCATCAACAAGCAGGGGAGCGTCGTCACCACGGCCATCACCAACTTCGACATCCACGATATCGCCCGCGCGGGTCGCACCTACGGCGTCGAACGCTACTTCATCGTCACCCCCGTCGAGCTCCAGCAGCAGTTCGCCCGCCGCATCATCACGCACTGGGTCGATGGCTGGGGCGCCGATTACAACCCCTCGCGCGGCGAGGCGCTCGCCAACGTGCAGGTGGCCGGTGACTTGGTCGCCGTCGGCAACGCCATCGAGCGCGACACCGGTCGCCAGCCCTACTGGGTGGCCACCTCGGCCAAGCCCTACCCACACAGCATCAGCCTGGATGCCATGCGCGAGCGGATCGCCGCCGAGCCGGTCTGCCTGATCTTCGGCACCGGCTACGGCCTGCACCCCGAGGTCATTGAGCTGGCCGACGCCATCCTGGAGCCGATCCAGGGTCCGATGCCCTGGAACCACCTCTCCGTCCGCTCGGCCGTCTCAATCTACCTGGACCGCCTGCTCGGCCGATAGGTAGGTCGACTCTTCGAGCCGACATCGGCTGCCAAATCGGATCGAAAGCCGGCCTGGGCGCAATACCCCCCGAGGGATCAAATTGCTCCTGAGGTTCCAATTAGCCCCGTTAGGGGCAAAATAGCTCCGTTAGGGGCAAAATTGCTCCGTTAGGAGCGACATGTTTGTAGAAATATGCACGTTTTTTTTATCCCCAAAGCTCCGTTAGGAGCGACACGTGCAGCCTTCCCCCCGCTGTAAACCTCCACGCCCAATACGTCTCCTAAATTGGAACAAAACCCGCCGCGGTGGGATCATGAACTCGGGGAGCATTCATCCCGGAGGACATGATCATGCACCGCAAACTTTGGACGGTGGCGATCCTGCTGGCGACCCTGCTGGCGACCCAGGCCGCCGGCGCCGCCCGCCTGCAGCAGCCCGATCCCGACCAGTCGCTCGGCCGCGCCACTCAATCCCTCGCGCTCGACCTGCACACGCGGCTTGCCCGGCCGGGCGAGAATCTCGTCTTTTCCCCCTACAGCATCACCAGCGCGATGGCGATGACCTTGGCCGGGGCCCGCGGCGAGACCGCACGCCAACTGGCCTCGGTCCTGCACCTGCCGCTGCCGACGGGCGAGGACCCCTCCGTTGAACCGCACGCCGATTACCGCCTGCTCAACCAGCGGCTCTCCGAGGCCGCCGGAGAGATGAACCGGCTCGTCGTGGCCAACGCGCTCTGGGGCCAGGCGGGCTTCAGTTTTCGCCCGCAGTATCTGGCGCTGGTCGAACAGGCTTATGGCGGGGGGTTTCAGGAAGTCGACTTCGTCGGCGCCACCGATCCCGCCCGCCTGACGATCAACCGGTGGGTTGCCGAGCGGACCGAAGGCCTGATCGAGGAGCTGTTGCCCCCGGGCGTGCTGACCCCCGATTCACGGCTGGTGCTGACCAATGCGATCTACTTCAAGGGCCTCTGGTTGCGCCCGTTCGACAAGCAGATGACCGCCGAGGCGCCCTTCACCACCGGCGAGGGTCGCTCCAAGCCGGTGCCGCTGATGCACCAGACCAACCGGTTCCGCTACTACGAGAATGAATCATTTCAGGCGCTCGCCCTGCCCTATGAGGGCGATGCGATTGAACTGGTGGTGCTGCTGCCGCGCGCGGTCGACGGCCTGCCCGCCCTCGAGGCGCGCCTGACCCCGGCCGAGCTGGAGCGCTGGCTGGCGGCAATGACCCCGCGCACCGTGCGCGTCTGGCTGCCGCGTTTCCGCATCGAAAGCAAGTTCGGCCTGTCCGACACGCTCGGCGCACTGGGCGCAACCGACGCCTTCAGCGCCGGCGCGGCCGATTTTTCAGGCATGACGGGCGGGCGCGAGCTGTTCATCTCGGCCGTCGTCCACCAGGCGCTGATCATTGTGGATGAGGAGGGCACCGAGGCGGCGGCCGCCACCGGCGCCGTGATGGGCCTGACAGGGGTGGCCCCGCCCGAGCCTGAATTCCGCGCCGACCACCCGTTCCTGTTCCTGCTGCGCGAACGTTCCAGCGGCGCCGTCCTCTTCGCCGGTCGCCTGCTGGAGCCGTGAAGGGAAGAAGTCCGCGACTGTCCCACGGCTGCCGGAGCGATTGCGCAGCAAGATACGCCATGCGAGATTTCTCTCGCCGCCGTGCCCAAGGCACCGCATCGATCGGCACTGCTCGAAACCAAAGCCGCGGCAGCGGCGACATAGGGTAGCCCAGGGCGTGAGCCCTGGGTCAGAATGCATTCATTAGAAAGCCCCGGCAGGGGCGATACCATTTTGATCACTAGGTCAACAATTTATCACCCCTGCGAAACCCGCAAATTCCTTCTAGAGCCGTTGCCGAAAGGAAGTGCCGAATGGCGGTCGAGCGAGAGCAAGGATCAAGGGTTCCGCAAGCGCAGGCATAGCAGCGCTATTCCGAGCATTGCGGGAGCCTTCAGCCGCCGCTCACAGCCGACTGCAAACGGCAAAGACTTTTGGCAACTGCTCTAAGAATCAAAAAGCGGGGCGGATGGCTTGATGGCCGTCCGCCCCGCTTGTGTTTCAACCAGCAATGCTACTCGATGCTGATCTGCTCGGCCTCGGCGCGGGCGCGGGCGATCACGTCCTGCATGTCGACCCAGACGCCGCCGCGATCGCTGCTTTCCTGGGCGGCCGTCATGAAGGCGAACATCTCGATCGTCTCCTCGGGCTCGACCGGGATTTCGCCGGTTTCGAAGTACTTCATCACCTCGACCGCCAGCGGCAGGTAACCCGTATAGCCCTTGCGATCCAGCCAGAGGATGCCGGTGGTGCCGAAGGCCGTGCCACCGTAATCAGCCTTGCCGGTGCGGAGGCCGCGCAGGACGCCCAGCCGCGGGCCGCCCCAGTCGCCGACGACCACATCGGTGCCTTCACGATCCACCGAACCCTCGCTCATCACGCGCATCACGCGCTTGCAGCCGGTGCCCATCATCGTGAACAGCAGCTCGGTGCCGTGGACGCCGTACCAGATCAGGTCGGGGTGGGTCGGCTCAAGCCAGGCCGGACTGAAGGCATTGGCGCCGACGACCTCGCCGATGCTGCCCCCGCGAGCATCCTGCGCCCCCTTCATGTAACGCAGCGAGGAGGCCGAGAAGACCGGCACGCCGTAGTGCTCGGCGGCGCGGAAGATCGCCAGGCCCTCGGCCAGCGAGGCCGACAGCGGCTTGTCGATGAACATCCGCTTGCGGGCCTTCAGGACCGGCAGCGCCTGCTGCAGGTGGACGCGCCCGTCCACGCTCAGCAACATCACCGCATCGACCCGCTCCAGCAGTGCCGGAATCGAATCGACGATCTCAACGCCCATGTCGGCCAGCTGCTTGGTGAAGCCCTCGACGCGGTCGCGGCTGGTGGGCAGGTCCTCGCTGCCGCCCGGGAAGGCGGCCACGATGCGATAGCCCCGGAACTCCTCGCCCGCCGTGGCGGCATTGAGTCCCTTGGCGAACGCCGGCGCATGCGAGGTGTCGAGCCCGATGATCCCCACGCGCTTGCCCGCGGGGGCCTCGGTGACCCATTCAGGGGCCGGGGTGGCGGCCGGCGCGGCCAGCACCGGCGCGGCCAACAGAACCAGACTCAGCCATGCAATTAACTTTCTCATCTGACGAGCTCCTTTGCTCTATCCTCTGAATTTGCGAAGCGGCTCAGACCTTGGGTTCCCAGCCGGGCTGATACTCACGGCCCCACAGCGCCTGCGCGGCGGGGTTGTTGAGGATGCGGCCGGTCTGGGGATCGCACTCGACGATCGTATTGGTGCGCTGCGCGATGTTGCCCAGGTGCGTCATCATCGTGCTCTTCTGCCCATACTCGATCTCCGAGATCAGCGGGGTGCCGTTGCGGATGCCGTCCAGGAAGTTGATGCCATGGGGCGCATCGCGGGCGAAACCGGGGCCGCGCGTGGTGACCGCCTGCTGCGGCTCGCCCGCGGCCTCGGCCTTGCGCACTTCCTTGCCCTTCTCGTCATAGATGGTGTAGGTGTCGCCGGCGGGGATGTGAAGCGTGCCCTCCCAGCCGTGGAAGGTCGCGCCGAAGCCATCGGCCAAGGCGCCGAAGCGGTTGCAGCTCTGGCCTTCCCAAATCACCATCTTCTTGTCGGGGAATTCGTAGTTGATGATCTGGGTATCCATCGCTTCCCAGTCATCCTCGTGATACAGGCGCCCGCCCAGGCTGGTCACGCGCGTGGGATAATCCACGTTCAGGCCCCGGCGCGCCAGGTCGAGCGCATGGACGGCATTGTTGCCAGCCTCGCCCGTGGCCCAGTTCCAGAACCAGTGCCAGTTGTAGTGCACGATATTGTCACGGAAGTCCTCACGCGGCGCCGGACCCTGCCAAAGTTCCCAGTCCAGCCATTCCGGCACGGGGACATGCTTGCCGTTGCCGATCGGGTCGCGCCGGTTGGCATACCAGCAGCGCACATAGCGCACGTCGCCGATCGCGCCGCTGCGAACCAGCTCGATCGCCTCGGCCACCTTGGGCCACGACGGCCGCTGGTTGCCCAGCTGGCAGACGCGGTTGTACTTGCGGGTTGCGGCGACGACCAGCTCGGCCTCGCGCGGGTTGTGGCTGCCCGGCTTCTCGAGATAGACGTGCTTGCCGGCGGCCATGGCCATGATCGCGGCCGGCGCGTGCCAGTGGTCGGGCATGGCGATCACGACCGCGTCGACGTCATCACGCTCGAGCACGCGGCGGAAATCCTTCTCGCCGCGCGGTGCGGTGCCCTGATTGGCCGTGACCGACTTGATCACCTTGGCCATCGCGCGCTCGTCCACATCGCAGACATAGGCGATCTCGGACCCCTCGATCCCCGAAAAAACGTTCGACAGCGCTGTGCCGCGGCCGTTGACCCCGATCATTGCCACGCGGATGCGCTGGCTGGGGGCCCCCTGCCCGCGGGCCTTCATCAGGAACGGGCCCGCCAGGCCCATGCCGACTCCGGCCGCAGCGGCCTGCTGGAGAAAACGCCGCCGATTCATCAGGTCACTCATGATCAGGCTCCTTCGTTATTTTTCGATCGCATGCTTGCCACGGCGAAAATCTTCGCGACCGTGGTTAAGAATTTCCGAATATCATCGCCCCCGGCGTCGACAGAGTCAACACCGGCATTCATGGAAGTTTCCGACCGTGACCGCCTCAAACCTGCTCGGGCACGACGTAGGGCTCGCGATACTGCGGCCGCACCAGCTCATTGGCGCGCTCGTTGTCCACGAACCGCTCATTCTCGACATCCACCTCCAGGTGCGCCCCCAGCGTCAGCGGAGTGGCCGCCGGATCGACCCCGTTGGCCTCCAGGTGCGAGAGCAGGCGCACGAACGACTCGCAGGCCTGCGGCTCGCTCTCCAGCTCGCGCACGATCGCCTGCGCGACCTGGTTCTGGCCCACTTCGCTCCCCAGCTGGTAGGAGACGTTGCCCAGGTGGCACAGCGCCGAGGAGACATGGCCCTTCTCGATGTCGGCATTCAGGTCCTCGACGCGCCGGCTGCGCATGGCCGCGAAGAAGTTGGGCAGGTGATCCTCGCCGCCCACCCCCTCGAACCGCCGCAGGCGCTGGTTGTTGTTGTCATAAAGGTAGCCCTTGCCGTGGCCGGCGAAGTAGCCGCCCTCGCACTTGATCACGATCCCCTCGCGCAGGCCGTGGTAGTGATCCATCGCCTCCACTTCGGTGTTCATCGGCAGGCCGCGCACCTCGCTGATCAGCGGCACGTCGTAGTCATAGAAGGTCACCTGCGTGTTGGGGGTCTCGGCGTTGTCGCCAAGGGCAAACCGGCCACCCACGCTCAGCACGCGTCGCGGCAGCCCCACGTCGCCCAGCGCCCAGCGCCCCTCGTCGATCATGTGCGGCCCCGTGTTGCCGATCTCGCCGTTGCCCGTCGTCCAGAACCAGTGCCAGTCATAGTGGAACTGCTCGCGCCGAACCGGCTCCATCGGCGTCGGCCCAGCCCACAGGTCATAGTCCACGGTGGCGGGCACCTCGGTCAGCACGGCTGGATTGCCAATCGACTTGCGCCGCTTGAAGCAGACCGCCTTGACCCACAACATCTTGCCCACCTCTCCGCTGCGCATGTACTCGATCGCCTCGCGCACGCCCTCCTCCGAGCGGAACTGGGTGCCCGCCTGCACGATGCGGTTATACTTGCGCGCCGCCTCGACGATCTTGCGCCCCTCCCAGATCGAATGCGAAACCGGCTTCTCAACATAAACATCCTTGCCGGCCTGGCAGGCCCAGATCGCCATCAGCGCGTGCCAATGGTTGGGCGTCGAGATCACCACCGCGTCGATCTCGGGGTTCTCGAGCAGCTTGCGGTAGTCGCGATAGGGGGTGACCTTGATTTCCTCGGCGGCAAATTGGGCTACCCGTTCCTCAAGGATCTGGCTGTCGACATCGCAGAACGCCACCAGCCGAACCCCCGGAATCTGCTTGATCTGGTTGGCCAGGCTGCGGCCCTTGCTGCGCATCCCAACGACCGCCACGCGAATCGCGTCATTAGCCCCGGCCACGCGCCCACGCGATTCGGCCGCCCAAGCCGGCACCGCCATCGCCACGCCCGCACCGAGCGTCGCCTTGATGAAATCCCTGCGTCCGATGATATTCATGCGACTTTCTCCCCCCACGCATCTGCACCCGCTCAAAAGGCGGGCTCCGCTGAAAATTTCAGCATCCCAGTATGCCCCTCTCCAAACTGACAATCAAATCTTAACAGCACCGCGACCCACATTTTTTGAAAATCCTTTTTCAAATCCACCTCCCCCGCTCTCTGACTCCTCGCCGGACCATTTGGTTCCGTAGCATGTCGCATCGAGTGTGGCTGGCCGGCGCCAATCAGCCCCCGAGCGGCAAATAGCTCCAGAGGAGCGGCCTGTTTGTTGATATTTGTTTAGCGACATTCTGCCGATCCATTGATCATTTGGAAGTGCCTGTCCAGGCCGAAAAACCATTCGATACCTTGCCGTCCCTGCCGGCCACATAAGCCCCGGCAGGGGCGATACTTCGGTAGCCCATGGCGTGAGCCATGGGTGGGGGTCTGATGAAACCCATAAGCCCCGGCAGGGGCGACACTCACGTCGAGAGCAGCCTGTGTCGCCGCTACCGCGGCTTTGATCTCGAGCGGTGCTGATGCTGTGCACGAGAAGAACTCGCACAGCGCATCTTGCTGCGCAAATCTCACTCCGGCACCCGTTGCATATTTTTTTTCCTCTCCCGCTAAACACCTATACCGAAGCGTAACCGACCCACCACCTTGAAAAACCCGTGCAAATGCCCCGTGCCTCACATTAAACTGCCTGCGCGAATCAGCAGTCACCAAGCGGGGCGTTCGGCATGGGAAATCACAACATGAGCGGGCATCAAGACCAGGACCTGCGGCCGCGCCGGGAGAACTGGGCCAGCAAGTTCGGCGTCATCATGGTGGTGGCCGGCTCGGCGGTGGGCCTGGGCAACTTCCTGCGCTTCCCCGGGCAGGCCGCCGGCAACGGCGGCGGCATCTTCATGATCCCCTACTTCATCTCGCTGCTGCTGGTGGGCCTGCCGCTGGTCTGGGCCGAATGGACCATGGGCCGCTTCGGCGGCGCGCGCGGCTTCAACTCCAGCCCCGCCATCTTCAACCTGCTCTGGCGCCACCCCGCCAGCAAGTACTTCGGCGTGCTGGCGATGATCATCCCCGTCGTCATCTACATGTATTATGTTTACATCGAGGTCTGGTGCCTGCGCTACGCCATCGACTACGCCACCGGCGCGATTGCCCAGGTCGGAGCCGGGGCCGGCGCTGAGGGTAGCGTCGCCGCTTACAGCAACTACTTCAAATCTCTGGTCGGCATGACCGAGAACGGCTGGCCCTCAAAGGAGATGCTGGGGCTGGTCGTGCTGACCTTCATGCTCAACTTCTTCCTCATCTACCGCGGCGTCAACAAGGGGATCGAGTGGTTCAGCAAGTTCGCCATGCCGGCGCTGATCGTGATCGCCGCGATCGTCGTCGTGCGCGTCCTGACCCTCGGCACGCCCGACCCCAGCATGCCCGAGCGCAACATCCTCAACGGCCTGGGCTTCATGTGGAACCCGCGCCTGGCCGAGGGCACCAGCCTCTTGAGCTCGCTGGCCAACCCGCAGATGTGGCTCGCCGCCGCAAGCCAGGTCTTCTTCTCGCTCTCGATCGGCTACGGCATCATCCTCAACTACGCCAGCTACGTGCGCCCCGACGACGACATCGCCCTTTCGGGCCTGACCAGCGCCGCCACCAACGAGCTGTGCGAGGTCGTGCTGGCCGGCCTGATGATCGTGCCGGCGATCTACCTCTTCCTGAACCTGACCGATGTCGATTTCGGCTCCACCCTGTCGCTGGGGTTTCATGCCCTGCCCTCGGTCTTCGAGCGCATGCCGCTGGGCAACCTCTTCGGCATGCTCTTCTTCCTGATGCTGTTCATCGCCGCGATCACCAGTTCGCTGAGCATGCTGCAGCCCGCCATCGCCTTCCTCGAGGAAGGCTTCGCGCTGGGCCGGCGCGCCTCGGTCACCTTCCTGGCGATGATCGTCACCATTGGGGCGCTCATCGTGATCCACTTTTCCGAGAACCTGGTCGCGCTCGACACGATGGACTTCTGGGTTGCCACGCTCCTGCTGTTCATCCTGGCGATGGTCCACGTCATCCTCTTCGGCTGGGTCTTCGATGTCCGGCTCGCACGGGCCGAGCTGACTCGGGGCGCCGAGATCCCGATCCCGCGCCTCTACTGGTTCGTGATCAAATACATCTCGCCGGTCTACCTGGTCGCCATCTTCGTCGGCTTCTGCTGGTATAACCTGCCCGATCGCATCCGGGGCATCATCGAGTCCAACCAGCGCGAGACCATCCTCTTCGTGCTGGCCTTTGTCGGCCTGCTCATGATTGGCTTTACATTTCTGATCAAGGAGGCCGGCCGACGCTGGGAGCGGCGCCTTGAGCTTGAAACGCAGGAGGATACCATCCCATGACCGCCGGCGGCTGGATCATGATGACCCTCAGTGTCGGCCTCGTGCTGGCGCTCAACGTCTATTGCTTCGCCAAGGTGCTGTCCACCCCGCGCAGCGAGGAACACCTTCACGGCCCGCTCGACATCGACACCCGCGACCGCGACACCTGAGCCGCCTTGCGCGCCAGGTTCTGAGCCAGTGATCTGGTCAACATTCTTGATTTCCCAATCTGCAACGTGGAGCCACATCATGAGTCACCCATCCCTCACTCGCCTGATTCTGCTGCTCGCCATCCTGGTCGGCGTTCTTTCCAGCGCCCCGGCCGCTCCGATTCAACTGCCCGAGCGGCCGCGCCTGGCCGCCGACGAGACTGAGCTCGCGCGCCTGCACGCCGTCTGGGCCGGCGAGGCCGGCCGCGAACGCGCCATCCTTGCCCGCATCGTCCGCGAGGCCGAAGCCATCATCGCGCAGCCGATCGTCTATCCCCCGCGCGGCGGCCAGCACAACCAGTGGTATCAGTGCGAGCCCTGCCAGCTCGGCCTCAAGACGCTCTCCCCCACGCGTCACCAATGCCCCCGCTGCAAGACCGTCTATAGCGGCGAACCCTACGACGACGTGCTGTTCAAGCACGACCACGGCAACAACTGGGCGCGGGCCGCCACCGCCGGCTGGGCCTACGCCATCACCGGCGACGAACGGTTTGCCGGTTTCGTGCGCGAGATGCTGCTCGGCTATGCCGAACGCTACCAGAACTATCCCTATCACAACAACCGACGCACCACCCAGGGCAACTCTGGCGGCCATATGCTGGAACAGACCTTGAGCGAGGCCAGCGTGATGTCCAGCTCGATCGCCCCGGCCTATGACCTGGTCATGGACAGCCCGCAATTCTCGGCCGCCGATCACCAGCGGATCGGCGCAGGCTTCATCCGGCCGATGCTCGAAAACCTCGTCCGCAACCGCGCCGGCCGCAGCAACTGGCAGAGCTACCACAACGCGGCCATGATCACCGGCGGGGTCCTCCTGCGCGACCCGAGCTGGATCGAGCGCGCCATCGACGATCCCGAAAACGGCTTCCGCCGCCAGATGGAAATCTCAATCACCAGCGACGGTATGTGGTACGAAAACAGCTGGGGCTACCATTTCTACACGCTCGGGGCGCTGGTGCGCACCGCCGAGACCGCCCGCCGGATCGGCATCGACCTCTGGGGCGACGAGCGCTTCCAGCGCATGTTCACTCTCTCGGCGCGTTATGCCCTGCCCGGCGGGCGCCTGCCGCGGGTGGGCGACGGCGGCGGCGGCAACGCCAGGGGCCGTACTGCCGACAACGAGATTGCCTGGCACGCCACCCGCAACGAATCCCTGCGCGCGCTGTTGCCCGCCGGGCCCAGCCTGGAGTCGATTCTGTTCGGCCGCGACACCCGCGAGGTCGCCCCCGCCGAGCCTCTGCGCAGCGAATACTTCAACGGCGCCGGCCATGCCATCCTGCGCGGGCCCGCCCCCGCCGAGCTGGTCTCGGTGCTCTCCTACGGCCCCTATGGCGGCGGTCACGGCCACTTCGACAAGAACAGCGTGATCTTCTGCGCCCTCGGACAGGAACTGGGCTACGACCCCGGCAGCGCGCGCAGCCAGGCCTATCGCCTGCCGATCCACCGCCGCTGGTACAAGGCCACCATCAGCCACAACACCGTGCTGGTCGACATGGCGTCGCAGGCTCCTGCCGAGGGCCGGCTGCTGGCCTTCGGCGCTAACGATGATTTTTCCGCCGCCGTCACCCTCAGCGATAAGGGCTACCCCGGCGTCGCCCACACCCGCGCGCTCGTGCAGACGCCCGAGTATCTGCTGATCATCGACGATCTGGCCGCCGACAAGCCGCGCCGTTTCGACTGGGCCTGGCACAATATCGGCACCCTCGCCCGCAGCGAGCAGGCCACCCAGGAAGGCAAGGCACCCAAGGAATTCGCGGGCCTTGAATTCGTCCAGCAAATCCGCCAGGGGCGCAGTGACGATGCCCTGCGTGTGGTCTTCGAGGGCAAGCAGGTCCAGACGCACCTCACGCTGGACGCCCAGCCCGCCACCGAGCTGCTGCTGGGTGATGGCCCCGGCCCCTCGGTGCAGGAGCGCATCCCGCTGGCGATCGTCACCCGCCAGGGCCGGCAGGGGCGCTTTGCCGCCGTGCTCGAGCCGGTGGCCACCGGCGGCAGCCCGACCGTCGAGTCGGTCGAGCTGGCCGAGTGGTCGGGCCAGCTGCTGGCGCGCGTGCATCGCACCGGCGGCGCCATCGACCAGTTCCGCATCGGCCTCGACCGCACGGTCAGCGTCGACCGCCCCGGCCGGCCGCCCTTCGACGCCCCGGCGCTCTGACCCCGGAAAAGCTCTAAGAAAGAATTTGTGGGTTTGGGGAGCGTAGCCGGCTGAAGCCGGCGGGGGAATATGGGTCGGCGCACCTTGCGATGAGTATGTTTTAGCAAGGCCGTGGCGCTGGCAACCTCACGCTTGCTTCTGCTGCCCTGAAGGGGCAGCGGCAGTCAAGAAGCCCAGGGTGGAGCGCAGCGAAACCCTGGGTCAGTGGTTCATTTTCATCCGAGCCCTGGAAGGGCGATATAGTGGCAGCCGGAAGACTGTGTCGCCCCTTCAGGCTCGATCCTTCATCTTTTTTTTCGCAAAGATGCAGAGTAAATGGCCAAAGGTCGCAAAGGCAGGCATTGAATCATGATCTCCAGGCCCATCATGATGCTCATGATGTCACCCACCCGAAACGCCTCCGCAACGACTTTGCGTTCTTTAAATGATCTCTGCGGCCTTTGCGACATAAATGGAGAATCAAATCAAGGCCCTTCAGGGCTCTGATGAATTGGCGCTTGACCGGGGGTTCCCTGCGGTCACCCCCGACTACTTGCGGTCGCCCCTTGGGGCTGGGTTATTGACGGATGGGGCAGGGAATCAACCCATGGCAGTCAACCCCCATTCCGGTCTTCGTCCAAGCTCGATCACTTTGCGTTTCCTCGGCGTCCTCTGCGCCTTTGCGGTTCAATTTGATTTGGACGCGGCCGAAGGCTGCACTGGGCATTTCGAACTGTGCCCACCCTTTCAAGGTGGAATACTGCGCCTTCAAGACCCATAAATTCTTGAGAGGAACCTTTTTTTTTCTCAACGCCCCGGCCGCAGCCATTGGCGCAGCCTCGCGGCGCGCTTGCGTCCCACGAGTTCACGCAACCAGAACAATACATGCGGCCGCGACAGCAGGCTGAAGGGGTTTCTGGCGTAGCCGCGCGCCAGATATTTCATGGCCTGCCGCCGATCGCCCTGCTCCCACAGCCGCAGCCCCTGGATCATCGTCAGTTGGCCCATGACCAGCGCCAACACCAGCCGCCACTTCCACTTGCGCCAGCCACCCACGCTGTCCCAATGCCGCCGCGCCACCCGCATGTGCTCGCGCGTGAAGGGCAACCAGCCCTCGCTGGTTTTCGCCTCCTCATGGAGCCGGTAGGCGGCCAGGTAGCCATCCAGATGGAGGAACGGGACCCGGTCCGCCAACCGGAACCAGAAATCGAAGTCCATCGTGTAGTGCAATTGCTCGTCGAACGGCCCGAAGCGCTCCCAGAGCTCCCGCCGGAAGATGCTGCCCGGCTGGGGGAAGCCGACCCCGCCGGCGCGCCACCAGTGGTGCAGCCTCTCCACCGAGAACATCGCCCGGCGCTGCTCGAGCACCCGGTCCTCGGCATCGATGAAGGTCAGGTTGCTGTAGATGAACTGGGCCTCGGGATGCTCCTCCAGAAAGCCCCGCAGCATGTCGAGCGCCCCCGGCAGCAGCGGGTCATCGGAGTTGATCCAGATGATCCACTCGCCGCGCGCGCGCGCAATCCCCTTGTTGAGCGCCTCGGTCTGGCCGCTGTCGCGCTCGCTGATCCACTGCAGGTGCGGATAGGACTCCAGGACCTGGACCGAGCCGTCGCTGGAGCCGCCGTCAATTACAAGGTGCTCGACGTCATCGAGCCGCCCCTGCGCCCGCACGCTCTCGATCGTGCGCCGCAGGAATTCGGCCTGGTTATAGGAGGGGGTGACGATGCTGAAGCGCGGGCTGGTCATCTGGTGGTTCGACTCCGGCGGCAGGCGCTCATTGGCGCTCCGCCGCATAATGGTAAACTTGCATCAGCTCACGCACGAATCGGTCCCAACTGCGCGCCTGGTGAATCCGCTCGCGGCCGCGCTCACCGCAGCGCAGGCGATACGCATCGTCCTGCGCCAGCCGCTCGATTGCCGCGGCCATCCCCTCGACATCGAGCGGATCGAACAGCGGACAGGCATCGCCCACCAGCTCGGCGTGGTCCGCGATGTCGGCACAGGCCACCGGGCGCCCCAGCGTCATCGCCTCCATCAGCGGCCCGCTCGACTCCTCGTGCAGCGACGGGATGACGAGAAAATCGGCCAGCTCGAAGAGCACCCGCAGGTCGTCGATCGGCAGGTAGCCCAGCGGCGTGAAGGCATCCCGCAGGTCATGGGCGCCGACGGCCTCAAACACCCGCGCCTGAAACTCCGGCTCGGCCGAGCGCGTGCAGACCAGGTGCGTCCGCACGCCGCGCCCGCGCAAGAGGGCCATCGCCTCGAGCAGGCGCAGGTGGTTCTTGTGCTCCCACATTGCCGCCGGATAAAGCATGAAACGCGCGGGCAGCCGATACTTCTCGCGCACCCGCGCCCGCGTCGCCTCGTCGAGCGCAACGGGCCTGATTTCGGGCGGCCCCCACTGCACCATGAAAACCTTTTCCGCCTCGACCTCGCAATACTTCAGGATGTCGCGCCGCACGTGCTCGGCCGCGCAGACCACCGCCCCCGCCTGCCGCGCATACAGCCGATACATCCGCCGCCGCGACGCCAGCTCCGCCCGGCTGAAGAACTGCGGGAAATGTTCGTGCTGCAGGTCGTGCAGGTGGAAGACATACGGGATGCGCGCCGAGGTGGGGTGCGCCGGGTGAAAGGCCTGATACGGGCAGTGGATGACGTCATAGCCCCCGGCCTCGAGCCGCGCGCGAAGCTCGAGGTCGGCGCCTGCTCCCGGCCGGCGCACCCGCCCGTGGGCCCACTGCAACGCCGCCCTCACCCACGCAGGGCAGTTCGCGCTGCGGTAAAGCTTTCCGATCGGTGTCGCCGGCGGGGGGGCCGGTCGCGGCTCGGCCTTGGCCCACCAGCGCGGCTCCATGATGTCAATCTCATGAATCCCGAACAGCCCGCCCCCCGTCGCCGCCGGCATCATCACATCGACCTCGGGACAGTCCGGATGTGCGGCCAGGTTCCGGACGATGTAGCGCGAAAAGCTTTCGATGCCGCCCGTCATGCCCGGCCGCAGCGGGTAAAGATTGATGCAGACCTTCACCGGGCCGTTCCCCCCGCGCCTTGCTTGCGCGCGGTCAGGCAATAAAACGAGCCCTGGTCCTCGTTCGGCCAACTGTGCCACGCGGCGCCCCCCAGCAGCCGCCGCACCCAGCGCTTGTCCAGCGCGGGGAGCTTGCGGCGCAGGCGATGGCGCAGCGGCAGCGGCTGCCGGATGAAGGCGTGCATGCAGTAGTAATAATCGAGCCGCAGGATTTCTTCGGTCTGGGCGCGGTTGAAATGCGTCTCGTAATCGATCAGCTCGAGCCCGGCCGCCGCCAGCGCCCCGCGCCAGGCCTCCAGCCCCAGCGTATTGTGAATCGGCTGGTGCTTCAGGTAGGCCTCGCGCGAGCCCGGCGGCAGGTCGGCCGGCCACCACTCGAACGCCCTCGCCCCGGCCAGCGTGAAGGCGAAGCGCCCGCCCGGCCGCAGCACCCGCGCGATCTCGGCCAGCGCCGGCGCAACCCCCTCGACGTGCTCCAGCCCGCTGTTGTTGATCACCAGCGCGAACGAGGCGTCGGGCCAGGGCAGGCGCGCGCTGACGTCGGCGCGCTCCAGTTGCCCGTAAAAGGGCCCTCCGTCGGCCCGCCGGCGCGCACGCGCCTCGCCGAGCGCCGACTCCGAAAAATCGACCCCCGCCTCAAACCCTTCCCCCTGGACCAGCCCGGCAAAAAAACCATCACCGCAGCAGTGGTCCAGCCGCGGCCCCTCCCATTCAATCTGGCTCAGGTAATGGACCTCTGGGGTGCGCACCAGCGCAAAGGAGGGCACGGTGGGGTAATACGACAGCAACCGCGCGCAAGCCGGGGATTCCTCATAACGCATGCTCCGCATGGCGGTCCTCCTGCATCGGGTTCATGCGTTGGCGGTCCGAACCCCGCCCACGCCGGTCGTCACTGGCCCGGGTCGCCCTCGAGCGCCCACTGCTGGGGCAGCAAAAAAAGCGCCTCGGAGCGGTTGAACATCCGGCCCGTGCCGTAAAAGTCGCTCGGCTCGATGCTGAACTCCGTCGCATGAAAGACGTGGTCCACCATCTCGCTGAACAGCACCACCGCCACGTTGACCAGGCAGGGGCCGGGCGTCGCATTGAGCGGACCCGTCCGGCAGACCAGCCGGCCCCGTCGGGGCAACTGCGCCGGCAGACGATCATCCATCAGCGTATCGAGCCGAAACAGCGGCTGGTTCATGATGTCATAGATATCGACGATGATCTGGGGCCGGTGGAGCGGCTCGCGCGACTCGTAATCCAGCTCGATGCGCAGCGAGTCGCCGCTATAGATCACCGAGGAGCCGCTTTCGGGCGCCAGCCGGATCGCCGTCAGCCGCACCTTGCCGCTGCCCCGCCGGTCGATCCGCTCGCCCAGCGGCGTCGCGCTGGTGCTGGCCGACACATCCAGGTAGCGGGCGATCCCCTGGTCCACCTCACCCCGATACACCAGCCGGCCCTGCTCGAGCAGACAGGCACTGGTGCACAGGTTTTGCAGCGCCGCCATGTTGTGGCTGACGAAGAGCACGGTGCGGCCGCCGCGGGCGACGTCATTCATCTTGCCCAGGCATTTCTTCTGGAACGAGGCATCCCCCACCGACAGCACCTCATCCACCACCAGCACCTCGGGCTCCAGGTGAGCCGCCACCGCGAACGCCAGCCGCACCCGCATCCCGCTGGAGTAGCGCTTGACCGGCGTATCGAGGAACGGCTCGGTCTCGGCAAAGGCCACGATCTCGTCGAACTTGCGCTCGATCTCGGCCCGGCGCATCCCAAGGATCGCGCCGTTGAGGAAAATATTCTCCCGCCCCGTCAGCTCCGGATGAAACCCCGTGCCAACCTCCAGCAGCGAGCTGAGCCGCCCATGGATGCGCGCGCGCCCCGTCGTCGGCATCGTGATTCGGCTCAGGATCTTGAGCAGGGTCGATTTGCCCGCCCCGTTGCGCCCGATGATCCCCACCACCTCGCCCTCGGCGATGGTCAGGTCCAGGTCGCGCAGCGCCCAGATGTGGCGCCGCTCCTCCGCCGCCGCGCCCGCGCCGCCGCCGGCCACCGAGCGCGCCAGTTGCCGCCCCGCCAGGCGGGCCTTGCGCCCAAAGTGGCGCGGCAGGCTCATCAGCGTCTCGCGGAAATTGCGCGCCAGATCAATCGACTCGCCCAAACGATAGCGCTTGCCCAGCCCTTCGATCTCGATCATGACGTTGCTCATCGGGTGGATGCGGGGAAAATGAAGCCGATCATGACATGGAGGACACCCGGCCGAAGCCGTTCCTTTCCATGAGCTCGATCGCATTCATAATTCCTTCCCCCCTCCTTTCCCGCCTTAGACCACGTCGGCAAAGATTCTTTCGGTGCGCTTGAAATACCACAGCCCCAGCACCAGCAGCACCGCGATCGCCGGCAGGCCCGCCGCCGCCAGCAGGGCCACCTCGCCGCCGGTCATCACCGGCGCCGCGCGCTCGACGCCGTCAACCACGACCGCCTCCACCATCCGGTGTTGCAGCAGCGACCAGCGGAATCCCTCGACCGCGCCCACCATCGGATTGAGCCCATACAGGTAGCGCCACGCCCCCAGCCTCTCGGGCAACCCCGCAAAGCCAAGGATGACCGTCCCATACATCCAGATCTGCACGATGAACGGGATCATGTGGCGCACGTCGCGGTAGCGCACGTTGACCGCCGACAGCAACAGCCCCACTCCCAGCGCGGTCAGCATCATCATCAGCACGAAAATCGGCACCAGCGCGATCGTCGCCGCCGGCAGCACCCCGAACGCCAGCATCACCCCCAGCACGATCACCGAGCCGATCGCCAGGTCCACCAGGTTGGCGATCAGCGGGCCCAGCGGCGAATACAGCCGCGGAAAGTAGATCTTGGTCAGCATCGGCGCGTCCTGCACCATGCTGTTGCTCGACATCGTCAGCGAGTTCGAAAAATAGGTCCACGGCACCAGCACGGCCAGATAAAACAGAAACGGATTGAGCTGGTTGGTCGGCAGCCCCGCCACCCGCCCGAAGATCGTGCCGAAGATCAGCATGTTGGTGACCGGCACCAGCACCGCCCAGGCAAACCCCAGCAGCGTCTGCTTGTATTTGACCTTGATGTCGCGCCAGCTCAGGAACCAGAGCAGCTCGCGATACTGCCACAGCTCGGCCGTGTTGAGGCCCATCCAGCCGCGCGGGGGCTCGATCGTGGTCGTGAGGGGACTCGTCTTCATGCCACCGGCCTGTGGAGCTCCTGACGGCGCGCCCGTGACCGTGGCGCGCGCCACGTCAGTATAAGTCCGCCCCCCGCCCGGCGCAATCATGACGGAACCCAATCCAAAGGAACCGATTAGCCGCGCCGTGTTTTCTGCTCTCCGGAAGCCTTTCCCCTCGCCCGATTTCAAATTGGAGTTTGATTCCAGCCCGCGCCGGGGCGTTTAATATGGCCGCGATGCAACTGCCGGGGAGGCGATGATGACGCGACGGCCCGCCGCGGGTGAGCGGCTCGAACAACTGATCCAGTCCTTTGCCGGCCGGCGCGTCCTCGTCGCCGGCGACGTCATCCTGGACCGCTATATCTGGGGCGACGTCGAGCGCACCTCGCCCGAGGCTCCCGTGCCGGTGGTCCAGTGGCGCCGCCAGTCGATCAACTTGGGCGGCGCGGCCAACGTGATCGCCAACCTCTGCGCGCTGGGGGGCCGCCCCGAGCTGCTTGGCGTCGTCGGTGAGGACGAGGCGGCCGACCAGCTGCGCGGGCGCCTGCACGAACTCGGCGTCAGCGCGCGCGGACTCGTCGTCGACCGCGCCCGCCCCACCACCATCAAGACCCGCATCATGAGCCAGGGCCAGCAATTGCTGCGCCTGGACCGCGAGGATTCAGCCGCCTTCGCCGACGAACTTGGCCGCCGCCTGCTGGCCCGCTTCGAGAAGCTGCTGGCGCGCGCCGAGCTGGTCATCCTCTCCGACTATGACAAGGGAGTGCTGGCGCCCGCGCTCTGCCGCGCGATGATCGAACGCGCCCGCGCCGCCGGCCGCACCATCGTCATCGACCCCAAGGGGACCGACTGGCGCAAGTATCGCGGGGCCGACTTCGTGACCCCCAACCAGAAGGAGGCTCAGGCCGCTGCCGGCGTCCGCATCGATGGCGAGCCCGCTCTCGCCCAGGCGGCCGCGGCGCTGCGGCGCACCATCGCCGGCCGCGCCATCGTCGTCACCCGCGGCGCCCAGGGGGTCTCGGTCTTCGAGCGCGGGCGCCCCGCCGCCCATCTGCCCGCCCAGGCCCGCGCGGTCTACGATGTCACCGGCGCCGGCGACACCTTTATCGCCACGCTGGCACTGGCGCTGGCGGCCGGCGGCTCCACCGTCGAGGCCGCCCGCCTCGGCAACGCCGCCGGCTCAATCGTGGTCGGCAAGCTCGGCGCCGCCACCGCCGACCCCGGCGAGCTGCTGGCCGCAGTCCGGCCCGGCCACGCCAGTTGGAAGCTGCGCTCGGTGGAGCAGCTCGCCGTCGAGCTGGAGTCGCTACGCGCGGCCGGCAAGCGCATCGTGCTGACCAACGGCTGCTTTGACCTCTTCCACATCGGCCACCTCAAGTTCCTGGAGCGCGCCCGCGCGCTGGGCGACGTGCTCGTGGTGGCGATCAACGCCGACGCCGGTGTGCGCCGCCTCAAGGGCCCGCCGCGCCCGATCCTGGGCGAGGAGGAGCGCGCCGCGCTGCTGGCCTCGCTCGGCGCGGTCGACTTCATCGTAGTCTTTCAGGAGGATACCCCCGAGCGGCTGCTCGAGCGCCTGCGCCCCGACGTGCTGGTCAAGGGCAAGACCCCCGGCGGCGAGATCGTCGGCCGCGCCATCGTCGAGCGCCACGGTGGTCGCGTGGAGGGCCTGCCGCTCCTGGGCGAGGTCACCACCGAGACCATGCTTGAGCGCATCGCCCGCCAGGCGGCTGACCAGCCAAAGTTGGCGCCCGAGCCCCCTGCCGCGAGAAAATAAACCTCCAGCTCCCCGTGCCCCAAGGAGGCCGCCATCATGAACCGTTCAATTTTAATGTTTGCTTTGCTTGCCATGCTCGCCGCGGCGCCCGCCTGCCGCCGGCCCGTGGCCCCCCCGCCGCCGCCGCTACCGGCTGCAGCGGCACCCGATAATGGTTATGGCACCACCTCGACTCGCCGCCACTACACCGACGAGGGCATCCTGATTGGCACCCTGAACCAGCCGATGGAGCGCGTGCTCGAAGTTCTCCCACAGGCCGTCGGCCGCTTCGGCGTCGATGTCGAGGACTCCACCGCCACCAACACCAATGCCCGGCTCGACGGCATGCTGGGCACCGGCGAGGAAGCCCAGCGACTGGCGATCGATCTGACCAGCCTCAGCCCGCATGCCACCCGCATCGCCATCAAGATCGGCATGTTCGGCAACCGTCAGGCCTCAAACGCCATCACCGACGAAATCGTGCGCCGGCTGGACGGGCCCGTCGCGGCCGTCCCCCCCGATGAGGTTGAGGAATTGATCCAGGCGGAAAATTAGTGCCTCAGGGCGCCGCGTGTTGCTCGGGGCCGTCGGGCGCGGGGGGAGCGCTCTTGCGCGCCACGCCGCCGCGGCGATAGGTGACGCCTCCCCAGCGCCAACTGGGCGCCACCAGCAGGCTCGGGTAAACCCAAACTCCCATCAGCATCAGCGCCGGCTCATAGAGCCAGAGTGACTGCAGCCGATTGGGGCCATACTTGCTGATCGAGAACGCAATCGCGAGCAATCCCAGCAGATAGCGCGCCAGCAGCAGGGTCACCCACCCCCCGCCGACCCCAATCGCCATCCCCAGCAGCACCCAATTTGAAATGATCATCAGCAGGAAGATCAGCGTGACGGCCGTGGCCATCGAACGGCTGCGCCGGCGCCGCCGCGAGATCATTTCGCCCAGGTTGCGGGCGCAGGCATTCTGCACCGCCGGCGACCGCAGCATGCGCACGCTCCAGCCCGCCCGGCAGAGCGCCTGCCCCAGCGCCAGGTCGGGAGCGGGGGCGAAACCGATCTGTTCAAAGCCGCCGATCTCGAGGTAGGCCTGCCGCCGGATCGCCAGGTTGGCGGCAAAGACCCCGCAGGCCAGCCCGCGCCGGTGCGCCCAGGCATAAAGATTGTAAACCATCAACACGTCGAGCGACTGAAAGCGCGCCAGCGCGCGCGGCCGTCCGGCAAAAATCACCGGCCCCGTGACGGCGCCGTCGCGATAGCCCATGTGCCCGACCAGCTCGCGCATCCAGTCGCGTGGCACACGCCCGCCCGCGTCCGTCACCAGCACGATCTCGCCGCGGGCGGCCCGCAGGCCCAGGTCCAGCGCCGCCTGCCGGGTGGTCAGCCCCGGAACCGGCTCCTCCAGCCTCAGCACGCGCAGGTTGGCCAGCCCCGCCCCGCGCGCCCGCTCGGCCGTCTGGTCGGTGGAGCGATCGTCAACCAGCAGCACCTCGACCCGTTCCATCGGAAAGTCCTGGCCACGGATCGCCCCCAGGCAGGCCTCGATCCGTTCGGCCTCATTGTGGGCCGTCACCAGCACCGTGACCTGTGGTTCGGGTGGCGGCGGGGGTGGTGGTTCACGTCGCAACATGTTCTACGGCATCCTCTGTGGGCTCATTGGCACCGGCACAGATACATCTTACATCCGCCCGCCCGCCGATACAACGGCTGGCGGCACGACGAAGAATTGGTGCATAAGCATCAGCGAATATCCGTAAAATCCGCCAATCCGTGTCCCATTCCTCCGCGCCATCCCGCATCGCCCGACCGTCGGCTACTTCTTGGCCGCCGCCCGCGGGGCGATCCGCACCGGCCGCCCGCTCTCGATCGAGCGACGCTCGCGGTCGACAAACTCGATCGACTCCAGCGAGCTGTCGGCGGTGACGATCTTCGGCCGGCGCCGCTTTTCAATGCACTCGAGCAGGTAGTCGATCTCGCGGGCGTAGCCGTCGCCCTCGCCGACGTCCAGCCGCGCCGAGCCCTCGGTCGTGTGCACCATCAGCCCCTCGCCCGAGGACAGGTTGTAGGCCAGCGTCGCCTTGTCGCAGCGGATCGTAAATTCCATGTTGAACGGCCCCTGGTAGCACCAGCCGCCGATCAGCGTGGCCCGCGCGCCGTTGGCGTAGTCAAAACTCGCGTGCACCACGTCGATGTCCTTGCTGGGGCCCTTGTCGCCCCAGGCGCTGATCCGCTCGGGCTTGCCCAGCAGGTAGAGCGCATAGTCGACGTCATGGATGTGCAGGTCGAGCAGCGCCCCGCCGCTGGCGGCCGCGTTCATCAGCCAGTTCTGGTAGCCCCAGGTGGGCGGGCTGCTCATCCGGCGCATGAACAGCTCGCGCACGCGCCCGTAGCGGCGGCTCTTGCACAGCTCGTGGGCCGCGGCATACTCCGGCCAGAAGCGGATGCAGTGGCCGACCATGAAGTAACCCTTGGCCGCCTTGGCCGCGTCGCGGATGGCGCGGGCGTCCTTGACGCTGGCCGCCATCGGCTTCTCGAGCAGCACGTGCTTGCCCGCCTTCAGCGCCGCCACCGCGACCTCGCGGTGAAAATCGGTCCGCAGGCAGATGTCGACCAGTTGGATCTCGGGGTCGGCCAACATCTCGCGATAATCTGTCATCGTCTTGATGCCGCTCAGGTCCTCGGCCTGCTTGGCCTCGCCGATGTTGCCGCCGATGCTGCCCCACTCCCCGCGCAGGCGCGACTCCTGGGCGTCGCACAGCGCCGCCACGCGCGCGCGCGGGTTCGCCTTGTAGATGTTGTAGTGGGTCACGCCCATGAACCCAAGGCCGATGATGCCGACGTTGATCATTTACGATGGCTCCCCTGAAATATGGCTCGCACAGCCGAATCTGAATCAAGAAATCACATTCCCGCCTCACTGTCCATTGCATCCCCAATGCATCCATATCCGCGAAAATTCGTTAAATCCGTAAATCCGCGTCCCATTCCCCCGCGAAAATCCGTTAAATCCGCAAATCCGCGTCCTATTCCCCCGCCCCCAGCGACCCGACCAGCTCGACCGCCGCGTCGCGCACCCGCTCGTGCGCGCCCGGCGCCACGCGCGGGATCCCGCCATAGATGAACGACATGTCGGGCTCATAGCCCCCCTCGGCGACGGCCTCGGGTGGGCAGAGGTAGCCGTTGTAGCCATTGGCGTAGCCAACAATACTGACCTCGCGCCCGGCCCCCGCGGCGATCTCGCCGCGGATGCGCGAGAAGACCTCGCCCCCGACGCAGACGAGAACCCGCCCGCCAACTTCAACCGCCTGCAGTTCCATCGGCAGCGTGCGCGGCAGCGTCCCGCTGGCCGCCTGCTGGTCCATCAGCGCCTCCCAGCGGCGCACCCCCTCCACCAGCCGGTTGCGGATGTAGCCGGTCGGATCGTCGAAGTCGGCGATCGCCTTGACCTTTGGATTTCGCCCCTCTAGGTCGGCCAGGTATTGATCCGCGTAGCGCCGACTGGTCGCCAGGTCCTCGAGCGCAATCGGGATGATCTCGCTGGCGCTGCGAATTCGCTCATCGGCGAGCGGCCGGGCGCCATCCAGCGCCGCGGCGGCCGCCCGCGCGACCTGCTCGCCCAGCGCCTCCACCTTGGCAAAATCGGTGGTCTTGGCCGGCGGATTGAGGTTAGCCGCCGCGCCATTGGTCCACAGCACCACCGGACGGCCCGGCAGGTTCTGCTCCAGCCGGCGCGCCGCCGCCCCGGCGACGTCACCGCTGATCAGCCGATTGTCGTAGTTGAGCATCGTGTTGTGCATCGGCAGGTTCGCGAGCACCGCCGCCCAGCTGCCGTCCTCGCGCCGCCAGCCGATCGCGCTCAGGCGCGTGTCGACGTGCGCCGAGGGCCGCGCGCGCCGGTCGATCGCCACCGCCGCCTCGGTCTCGCCCGCCACCGCCGTCGCCTCGTGCATGTCGGCCAGCGCGGCCGCCGCCACATCCAGCAGCCGCCGCGCCAGCATCGCCTCGAACTCCGGCTCAGGCTCGCCGGCGTTGATCAGCGGCATCGTCGTCGGGGCGGAGTGCGTATGCGTGGCCGAGATCACGACCTCTTCGCGGGCCAGCCCGTCGCGCGCGAGCAGCGCCCCCTTCAGCTCGTCGACGAACTCGTTCCTGAAGCAGAGCACATCGGCGTGGAGCCAGAGCAGCCGCCCCCCGCCGCCCCCCTGCAGCGCCAGCGCGCGCGCCAGGATCGGGTCGTGGACCCCGGCGGCGGGCTGCACCCGGCCGGCATAACCCGACAGCTCGGGCGTGCCCGTCGGGGTGATGTCAACCTGCGCGGCGCCGACCAGCATCGCTCAGGCCCTCGCCTTCTGCGCCGCGATCCCGCGCAACTGGTTGCGCCCGGCATCGAGCTTTTCGAAGGCCGTCGCGAACGCCTCGGTCAGCTCGGGCGTCCCCAGCAGGTTCTTCTGATGGATCCACATCGCCTCGGACTGGCTGGCCTTGTCGGCCACCGGGCAATCCACCGCCGTCAGGTCCAGCTCCGGCGCCAGCGCCCGGTAACCTTGGTAAGGTCCGAATTCACGGTTCTCGAAGAGCGGCTGGCGGAACAGCGCAATCGGGTAGCCCGCCGCCAGCGGCAGCCCCTCGGCCTGCGCCGCCTCGATGAACAGCTCGCGCGGGAATCCCCACGCCTGTTCGTCATAACGGATGACCAGCAGGTGGAAGGCGTGGCGCGTGACCTCGGCCCGCTCGATCGGCTGGGTCGCCAGCCCCTCGATGCGGTTGATCCGCGCCGCCAGCGCGCGCGCGTTCGCCGTGCGCCGCTCACACCACTCCTCGAGCTGGTCGAGCTGGCAATCAAGGATCGCCCCCTGGAACTCGCCCAGCCGATGATTGCCCCCCAACCGGAAGTGCCGATACCAGGGCTGCCCCGGCTCGCGCCCGCAGTTGTGCAGCGAGAACATCATCTCCGCCAGCGCCTTGTCGTTGGTGATCATGATGCCGCCCTCGCCGGCGCTCATGTTCTTCGAGGCCTGGAACGAAAAGCAGCCGATGTGCCCGATCGAGCCGGCGGCGCGCCCCTTGTATTTCGCCCCGTGCGCGTGGCAGGCATCCTCGATCACGTAGAGCCCGTGGCGGTTGGCCAGCTCCATGATCGCATCCATGTCCGCCGGCTGGCCCGCCAGGTGCACCGGGATGATCGCGCGCGTGCGCGGCGTGATCGCCCGCTCGATCGCGGCCGGGTCGATGCAGTAGGTGTCGGGCTCGATGTCGACGAAGATCGGCGCCGCGTTGACCTCCAGCACCGCCGTCGCCGTCGCCATGAAGGTGAAGGGCGGCACGATCACCTCGTCGCCCGGCTGGATCCCGATCGCCATCAGCGCCAGCTTGAGCGCGATCGTCCCGCTGCTGCACGCGATGCCATACTCGCAATCATGGGCCTTCGCGAAGCGCTGCTCAAAGCGCGCCACGACCGACTCCCCCTCCAGTCGCCCCCAGCGACCGCTGCGCAGCACCCCCAGCAGCGCCTCCTCCTCCCGCGCCCCGCGGACCGGCCAGACCGGCAGTTCTCCCTGAATCGCGGCATCGCCCCCGTTGATCGCAAGCAGCTCAACCATTATCCCTCGCTCCTGGTTTTTTTGGATCAGGTCACAGCCTATGTTTATAACCGAGCCCTCGCCCGGTGGCCAATGGATTTCGCCCAATTCGTAGTCCCGCTTGATTCATGGTCCCGCCTGGTTCGTAGTCCCGCCTTCAGGCGGGAGGCCAACACCTATAGACTGGATTCCGTCTCCCCTTCGGGGCAGGGGTCTCTACCCGATTGGTGAGATTTGAACTCAAAACCCTTTGCGCTTCCTCTGCGTTCTCCGCGCCTTTGCGGTTCAATCTTCCAAGTCAAAACATCCGACCGACCGCCACCAGCGGCTCCTTTATTCCGGCGCCGGGGGGCGGGCAAGGATTTCCTCGATCACCCCGGTCAGGTCCTGGCGGGCCATGTCCACCGAGGGCGCGTCGCGGCGGCGGGCCAGCCGCTCAAAACACTCCTGCAGTCGGCGGCGCGTCGGCTTGTCCAGTCGGCTGACCGGACCCTCGCGCACGGCCTCGGCGGCATCCAGCGCGATCTCGTCGCGGCGGGCATGCGCGCGCGCCGCGACCGCGTCGTGGAACAGCAGCGCCCGGTCGAGCACCACCCATGGAAAGTTGGGCTGGCGAATCGGCCCGATCTGCAAGAGTGGCCCGCCCAGGCTCTGGCCCAGCACCCGCACCTGCGTCAGGCTGTTCCAGCCGAACCAGCTGGCCGCCCCGCCCAGCGCCCCGCCGATGACCGCCCCCGCCAGAAACGTCGCCCCGCCCAGCGCCGCATCGATCCCCCCGCCGATCAAGGCTCCAGTGGTGGCCCCCGTCGCCGCCAGCTGCGTGCGGCTCAGGCCCAGCCGCGACCACGTCGACAGGTCGAACAGGTCGCCCCCGGCCGCCTCCAGCTCGCGCTCGCGCACCTTCAGTCGGGCATGGGAGTAAATCTCGAGCAACGCCTGCCGGCAGGCCTGTTCGCGCCGGCGCAGCCGGTCGTGAAAGCGCGACGTCAGCTCGCGCTTGCGCGGCTCCACCGGCTCGTCGTGCGCCAACCGGCGCTGCTCGACCAGGCCCAGCATCTCGGCCAGCATGTCGGCAATGACGTGCGCGCTCTCGCGCCGCGACAGGCGCCGGTCCTCCTCGAGCGCCACGATCGCCCGCTCGATCGCCGGTCGCCACTCGTCGCTCAACTCGCGCAGCGTGTTCAGCAGCACGATCCGCTGCTGGAAGTCGGCATGGTGGGCATTGAACACCCGCACCAGGCTGAAATACTGGTCCAGCACCGGCCGCCACTGATCGATGTAGCTGTCCGAGCCGATCGGGTTGATCAGCGCCATGCGCGGCTGCGCCGTCCAGCGCAGGATCTCCATCTCCGCCTCGTGCGAGGGGTTGAACGGCACCGAGCCGTCGACCACATAAAGAATCGCGCCCCCACCCAGAATCGGCCGCAGCAGCTCGACCTCCTGGGGAAAGCTCCCCTCGCCGGCGTGCGCCTCGACAAAGCGCCGCACCAGCGTGCGCCGGTCGGCCGTGCTGGTCTCGTTCGCGCGCAGCCAGGCCAGCATGTGGCGCGCGCGCTCGAAGCCCGGCGTGTCGACCAGCTCATAGAGCGTGCGCCCGTCCAGCCGCATCGGGTAGCTGCGGCACTGGCGCGTGGTACCGGGCGTCTGGTCGATCCGCACGCTTTCATCCGCGGCCAGCGTCGAGACGATGCTGGACTTGCCGCGGTTCACGTGGCCGACGATGACAAAGACCGGGGCCGGCCCCTCGCTCATGGCGCGGCCTCCTCGACCAGGGCATCCACGCGCAGCCCCGGGTCGCCCGCCACCGACAGGCGCCGGCGCCACTGCTCCTCGTCCAGCCGCCGCGGCGCCCGCGGGCGTCCCTGCTCATCTCGATGAAACAGCAGCACCACGATCGGCCGCCGCCCGATGCGCCGGCGCAGTTCGACCAGAAAATCCAGGTAATCCCCCACCGGGGGCTCCCACGCCGCCACCAGCAGCACGATCGCCCCGCGGCCCGGGTCGCCCGCCGCCGCCTCCAGCGCCGCCTCGTCATTGCCGACGTCGAGGCCGCCCACGGCCCAGCCGCGCTCCGGGGCGCCCCCCAGCCGCCGGCGCACCAGCTCGGCGGCCTCCGCGTCGCTCAGTTCCACCCCCGCCCAGCGCAGCAACAGCATCCCCTCGCCGCCGGCCGCATTGGCCTCACCCAGCCCGCCCACCACGCCGGGCGCGGGCGGCGGCCCCTCCTCCTCGCGATCCTCCGATTCGGTCTCGACCAGCGGGCGCTTGAGCCGCTCGCGCAGCCGCTGGTAGTCGGCGTGCCCGAAGTCCACCCCCGCCAGCGCCCTGTTCAAACGCCAGCGCGCCAGCAGCCAGAAGGCCAGCCTCGGCAGCAGCCCATAGGTGACCAGCGAGGCCACCATGAACGGCCACCACGCGGCCCAGACCCCCGTGCCGACCGTGGGCGCCGCCAGCAGGTAGCGCTGTTCCAGCCGCCAATAACGCGTCGCCTCGACCTGCTCCAGCAGCGGCACGGCCTCGCTCCAGAACCAGCTCCAGGGCAGCGCGATCACGCGCGCCGCCGCATGGACGTGCTGGGGGTCCAGCAGCGCGCTGCGCCACCCCAGCGCCGGGTCGCTCAGCATCGCCACCAGCACGAAGGCCGTCAGCAGTCCCAGATTGAAGGCCACCGCGAACAGTTGCGTCAGCCCGAGCAGCAGCCAGAAGCGGATGCGGCCATATTGCCAGTCCAGCTTGCGCAAGCGGCCGTAGTGGTCCCCCAGCCGCTCGCCCCGCCCCGCCGGCAGCAGGCGCATGGCCAGCCAGCCAGTCAGCGTCGGCAGGGCGCGGGCCAGCCCGCGGGCTAACATCTGCAGCCCCTCCACCCCCGGCAGCCGCCGCGCCCAGCGTTCGGGCGCGATCGCCAGCACGAGCCCCGCCAGCAGCAGCAATTGCAGCCCGACCAGCACGCTCCACAGGTAAATGACGTTGATCGGCTGGCGGTCGAGCATCGACAGCCAGCCCCCCATCGCGCCAAACCCCACCAAAAAACCAATCACCGTCAGCAGCGCCGCCACCAGCTTGCGCAGTTGTTCGAACTTCACCCCCGGCGAGGCCGCCGCGGGGTCGCGCGCCTCCCTCAGCCAGGCCCGATACAGCGCCGCACCCTCCAGCCGCCCCGCGTCGATCTGGCGGGCGATGCGCGCGTCACGGTGGGCCAGCTCCTGGCGCGAGCGCCGGCTGTCCAGCTCGAGCTGGTTTTCCAAGTCGATCAGCTCGGATGGCGTTGGCGGGGGTTGGCGGTTGCGGACGGTCACCATGCATGCACCTTCAAGCTATCCAATCACCCGCCGCGAGCGATTGTCAGCAGAAAACCGCCGGAAGGATTGCATGCGAGATTTTTTCCTATGGCGTGAAGAACATCGCCACGATTTCGTCCATCTGTGAATTCGCATAGGCCGTTTCCAGCCGCAGCCGGCCGTCGTCATCGAGGCGGTTGCCCGGGTCGATCGCACTGCCCGCCTCAATCCGCGTGATCACCGCCCCTTCGACCGTGAAGAACATCAGCGCCTCGAACTGGTTGCCGGGGCTGTTGATGTAGGTCACCAGCAGCCGGCCCAGCGCCGGCTCGACCGCCGCCAGCAGGAAGCGCTCCCCCGTACGCTGAATGAACGGCACCGGCCGCTGGTAAAGCCCCACCAGGTCCAATTGGTTGCCCGTCAGCTGCAGCATGCGGATGACGTCGTCCGCCGGCGAGGCGATGAAGATTGATTCATCGGGCGACAGCGCGATCTGGCGCGCTCCTGAACCCGCCACCTCCGGCGCTCCCGCCGCCCCCGGGCCATACCAGTTGCTCAGCCAGTCGGCCTCCAGGTTCTCGGTGGCGTCGGTCAGCAGCAGCCCCCGCCGCCGGTCCTGGGTCAGGATGAAGTCACGGCTGCCCACGCCGGTGGTCAGCTGGTTGCTGAAGCCCGAGACCGCCGGCGTCAGCGGGAACAGCCCCCACTCGAACCGGTTGTTCGCCCGCACGTAGCGGAACTGATAGTTGAGCAGACGGCCCAGCTCCCCGTGCACGATCAGCAGGTTGTCGGTCATGTAATGCAGGCTGCGCGGGAAATAAAACGTGGGCGGCACCGGCGGGTGCAAATGCGAGATCGTGGAGATGTTCGCCAGCGGGGTGCTGTAGGGCGGAAAGGCCTCCTGGACCGTCACCAGCCGCACGCGGTTGCCGTTGCGGTCCGCCACCGCCGCCTGGGTCTGCGAGGGATTGACCGCCACCCCTACCGGCCGCGTCACGTTGGTCGGCTGGAACTGCTGCACCAGCGCGATCGGGTTGGCCGTCATGTCAATCGCATAAAGCACGTTGGTCAGGTTGCTCGGCACCAGCAGCAGCGCCCCCTCGTGCGCGAAAGCGGTCTGGATGTGATCCACCCCGCCCTGGCTCGGCATCCCGATGTTGATGTTGTCGATCCGGCCCGCCAGCGACAGGTCGGTCGGGTTGATGAACAGGATGCGGTTCTGCTGGCCCGCGATCAGCACCAGGTAGCGCAGCAGGTTGATCGAGCCCGCCACCTGCGCCTCGTTGGGTGTCCCCACGCGCGCCACCCGCACCTCGTTGGCGCCCAGCGGCAGCCCCGCCGGCACCTGGACCTCCATCTGCGCCGCGCTGCGCGACTTGATGCGCGCCGGCCGGTCGCCGATCCAGACGATCGCGTCATTCAGGTTGCGCCCGCTCAGCCGGATCAGGTCGCCCGGCACCGTCGCCCCCCCGGTCACGTCCACGATCGAGCTGACCAGCGGCGTGCTGCCCGGGATCGCCGGCCCCACCCACTGCCCCTGGTTATTGATAATCTGGCCCACCCCGGCAATCGCGATCGACTGCGGGGTGATGTTGCCCACCACGTCCTGCGCCACCTGCGCCCGGTGCGCCGTGAAGGCGAAGCCGACGCTGGTCATCTCGGTGCGCGGCAGCAGCACGTTGCCGACCGAGCCGATGGCGACCTGCAGGAAGATCGGCGTGGTGTTGAAATCGTCCGGATTGATCGCCCCGCTTTCGATCACCCCCGAGCCGATGCGGTGCTCGAAGATCCCCTGGTTGTTCGGGGTGACCGCCGCCCGCTCGCGGTAGCGCAGCGTGCCGGAGTTGGCCGTGTTCGCGTCCCCCCCCTGGAAGATCGAGAACCACATCGTCTGCTGGCTGGTGATCGGCTGGCTGTTGATCCCCGTCAGCCGCCCCTGGTAGTGGATCAGGCGTGGCGGGACCTGTTGCGCAGCCGCCGTCAGGGCCAGCGCCGCCAGCAGAATCACCGCCAGCGCGGCGCGCATTTCGTTACGACTGCTCATAGCTGCCATCCTGTCATTTCAAGTGGCGCGCCGGGGGCCGCCGGCCCGGTTTGGCGCCAGGCCGCCAGTTGCACCGTCGGGGTTGGGTCGGCCTGTCCGGCCGACATTTCAAGCCAGATCGGGTCAGCCATGTTGCGGCGGATCAGCGAGGGCCCCACCGTCGGCAGCAGGCCGTTGGTCAGCCGGAAGGTGCTCGTGCTGCTCACCCCCGCACCGACCAGTCCATGGCCGACGATCGCCCCATAAAGCTGGATTCCCGGCGCGGTGGCCACGCCGACCCCGCCGGTCACCTCCGGGCGCGAATTATCCTGCGCCCCGGCCCCGGCGGCCGCCAGCGCCCCGACCAGCCACCCAATCATGATTGCTCGTATTTTCATGAATTTCACACTCGATTCAGCGCCGCCAGCCACGCTCGCCGCCTGGTTTCGACAACTCTCTAACTATTCTGATCATACGACCTTGCATCGAATGGGACAAAACAATTCCCGCTGCACCCCAATCGAATCCGACCGCCCGGGCGTGGTGTACGTTCTGCGCTTCATTTGCGAGATCAGCAAAGTCAAGATCCGCCCGCGGCCGTCACCACGGGGCGATCATGGTGGATTTTTTCGGCGCGGTGGTTTATTTATCTGTCGTTGCATGTATTGCCCGAGCGTGGCCCGAAAGGTTTCGAATCTATGGAAGAGCGGCGCACCCTCAGCCTCGGATGCGGGAGCCTGATCTTGATCGCGCTGGTGGTGGCGATCTTCACGGCGACCAATCGCGGGGAGCTGATCCGCGAGGTGGGCGAGATGGACCTGGTGGTCCAGCGGCTGGACGCGAACCTGACGCTGCTCAACCAGCAGATCAAAGTGCAGAACGAACAGTTAACGAAACTGAACGACCAGATCGAGCGGCTGACGGAGGCGCTGGGCGGGGAGTTCGCCGGGCAGGCCACCACCAGCAGCCCGCGGCCCGCCCTGCCCCCCGATCAACCATGAGCCCGATCCTCGTCCTGACCGGCGAGCCGCTGCCGCTGCCCGGGCGCCCCACCAGCGGGGCGGGGTTGCGCGCCTGGGGGCTGGCGCAGGGGCTGCGGGCGGCCGGGCTTGAGGTGCGGCTGCTGGCGCCCGAGGAGGCGCTGGCCACCTATGCGGGCGCGGCGGGCGCGCTCGACGCCGAATCCTGCCCGTGGGTGGGGAGTTTTCGACGGGCGGAGCTGAGGGCGGCGGTCCGGGCGGAGCGCCCCGACGCGATCGTCCTGCAGCACTGGGGCTTGGCGGCCGAGCTGGGAGAGGTCGACTGCCCGCTGGCGATCGACTTGGCCGGGCCGCACCTGCTCGAGCGGCGGCTTTGGGGCTCGGCGCGGCCGGAGGCCGACCTGCGCGAGAAGCTCGACGCCCTGCGGCGGGCCGATTATCTGGTTTGCTCCGGGGAGCGCCAGCGGCTTTATTTTTTGCCCTACCTGGCGATGGCCGGCTGGCCGGTGGAGCACGCCGACGCGCTGCCGGTGATCCCGTTCTCGATGGAGCCGGCGCGCGAGCCCGCCCCGCCGCGCCCCGAGCGCCTGATCTATGGCGGCTATCTGCTGCCTTGGCAGGACCCCTCGTTCGCGATCGAGACGGCACTGGAGGCGATGGAGGCGACGGGGCGCGGTGAGCTGCTGTTCATCGGCGGGGCGCATCCCTCGCTCGACGTCTCACGCGGCCGGTTTGAGCGGCTGCTGGCGCGGCTGGATGGCCATCCCCGGGTGCGACGGCTGGGGCCGATGCCGTTTGATGCCTATTGGGCGCTGCTGGGCGAGGGCGGGACGGCGCTGGACCTGATGGCGCGCAACGCGGAGCGCGAGCTGGCCTTCACCACGCGCACGGTCGTCTACCTGGCGGCCGGACTGCCGGTCATCCACGATGATTACTCGGAGCTGGGCGAGCTGATCCGCATGCGTGGCGGGGGCTGGGCGATCGCGCCGGGCGATTACTTGACGTTGCGGGCGCGGCTCGAGCAGATCCTGCGCGGCGAGCTGAACCTGGTCGCGCGCGGGCACGCGGCGCTCGAGACCGTCCGCGATCGCCTGCACTGGGACCAGACGACGCGGCCGCTCGCCGAATGGTGCCGGGCGCCCGGCTTCCGCCGCGAAAAGATGGCCGCTCGCCTGGCCTTCGAGGAGCAGGGCCGCCGACTGGAGCGGGCCGAGGAGGAACTGGCGCGCACGGGAGCCGAGCTGGCGACGCTGCGTGGCAAGCGCTGGGTGCGCTGGGGCCTGAGCCTGGCCGGCGGACGCGGCTTGAGCCGCTGGCCGCTGGCCGCGCTGGCGCTGGTCGTGGGCGCGGCGCTCGTGCCGGTCTTCTGGCTCAATGACTTTTTTTCCAGAAAATAGCGCCGGCAGGATTGGCACAAGCGGAGCGGGAGCGGCCCCGGGGTAGGGACCAGGCCGTCAGCAAGTAGAGCAAGGGCATCACCGGCAGGCGCATGCGGGCCCCCTCATAGCCATCCACCAATAGCACCATCGCCAGCAGCCACCAGATCGCATAGAGCATGAGGAGCGCCAGCGCGGCCTGACGTGGCTCGGTGCGGCGGCGCCGCCAGGCCACTAGCGCCGGAGCCAGCACCATTAGCGGAAACAGCAGCATGAAGCCGGAGGGGGTCCGATAGATCTGGCGCGGCCGGTCAGAGAGCAGCAGCTCAAGGGGAAAGAATTCCAAGTTGATGCAGCTCCGATAGAGCTTCAGCCAATTGACGAGCAGCGGGTAGGCCTTGTATTCATCGGCCGGGGTCAGCGTGGCGATGTAGGGGTGGATCGAGCTGAAGATGGTCGTGTAGAGATAAAAGGTGCTCAGCTTGCGCAGGATCAGGCGGGGGTTTTCACGGAGGGAGGTGGTGCTGAGGCGCATCTGGCGCCGGTTATTCTCAATGTATGAGTAATGGTTCCAGTTGCCGAAGTTGTCGATGTAGGGAAACTTCTGCACCAGGGTCAAGGCTGGGATGTGGCGCAGATGCTCGGGGATGCTGGCATGGACGTGCGCCAGCTCGACTTGGTAAGCCGGCGCCGGCCCCTGGGGTCCAAGCCAGTCGGGGATATAGAAGCCGATCCCAAGCTGTCGTCCATCGGCGGCTTCCCAAGGGGGATCGACCTCGATCTCCAGGCGGAGGGGACCAGCGGCGTGGGGGCAGGCGGCCGACAGCTGCATCTCAAACAGCCCCTGCGCGGTGTGGACCGCCTCAGTCCAAGGGCCACTGTCGAGCCGCATGCGTACGCGGACGGGCGCGGCCCCGCTGGCGGCCAGATGAGGGTGGCCGACCCAGTAGCGCACGCGCAGGGGGTCAGGCTCGCGGACAAATCCGATCTCAGCGGCGGCGGTGGACCAGCGGACGGGCTCACCGTCCCAGGCCTCAAAGCGATAAAGCCCATAACTATCGGGCCAGGCATCCATGAGCCGGAGCGACTCAAGCCCCCGGGCGAGGCTGCTGCCGCCCCAGGTCGAGGAGGTGAAGGACCCCAGCAGCAGCCAGTTCTTGGCTGGCCAAGCCAGCAGCAGCATCATCGCGGCCAGCGAGACAACCAGATCCCGGCGACGGGTAGGGCGGTTGAGCAGGGGGGCCAGCCACAGCAGCGGCAGCGCCCAGACAAAATGGAACAGGCTGCGGAAGTAGCATAGCAACAACACGCAGAGGCAGAACATGACGTGGTCGCGCGTGCGCCGGTGGTCAAGCCAGCGGCCGGCGTAGAAGGCGATTCCCACCAGGAGGGCCAGCTCGTGGATCAGATAAAAGAAAAAATGGATGTAGATCCAGATGACCGGGTGAAAGACGACGAGCGCGAGCACGAGTGTGCCCAGCACGCGTCGGCGCGGCAGCATGCGCGCGCTCAACGCCGCCAATCCTGCCAGACCCGCCACTGCGAATGCCATCTGACCCAGCCAGAGCAGGCGCTCGTGGGGAAGACCAATGGCACGTTCGAGTTTGAGAGCCAATCCCAGCTGCAGGTTCAGCAGTGGCGGCTGGCCGTGCAGATACAGCAGCGATTCACCGAGCCGGTCGCGAAGCAGATCGACGTCGAGCAGTTGGTAGATATGATAGAAGATCATCATCGGCAGGCCGCTGGCGAGGATCAGCGCCCAGGCAACCAGCGCCAGGGAGAAGGCCACGGCCATGTAAAAGCGCAGCGGTGAGCCGAGAAGGGTGGCCAGAGGGGCCCAGCGCCGGGGTGGGTGGCTGAGGTCGAGAGCACGGACAGTCATCGGACGGCTTTCACCCATGGGTCGCTTGCGCGTCAGCTGCCCGCGGGGCCGGCGACGTTGATCGAGGTCTGGTAGGCCTCGCGCTGCGCATCACGCGGCTTGGGCGGGGTCGGGTAGGAAATGCGGAAGTGGTAGCGGGCCATCAGCGCCCCCACCAGCGCCTCGCGAATCTGCTGGAGGTGGCGCATCGTCAGGTTGCACTCGTCGAACTGGCCGTCGCGGAAACGCTCGGTGATCGCGTTTTGGACGGTGCGGCGCAGCTCGCTCTCGCTGACCTGACCGCCGGTGAAGCGGCTGGAGGCGATCGCCTCGACCGAGTCGGCCAGCAGCAGGATCGCCGCTTCCACCGACTGCGGCTTGGGGCCGGGGTAGCGGAAATCATCCTCGCGCACCGGGTCCACCGTCTCGCTTTCCTCGTAGCGGCGCACCGCCTCCTGATAAAAATATCGGATCAGGCCGGTGCCGTGGTGCTGCGGGATAAAGTCGACGATCTTTTCGGGCAGCTTGTATTGGCGGGCCAGCTCGACCCCCTCCTTGACGTGGTTTTTAATGATCAGCACGCTCATGTAGGGTGAGAGCCGGCTGTGCGCCTTCTTGTCATCGAGCGTGACTTGGTTTTCGCTGAAGTACTTCGGCTTGACCAGCTTGCCGATGTCGTGGAAGTAGGTGCCGGCGCGGACCAGCAGCGTGTTGGCGCCGATCGCCTCGGCGGCGGCCTCGGCCAGCTTGGAGACGTTCAACGTATGCTGGTAGGTGCCCGGCGATTTCATTTCAAGCTGGCGCACCAGCGGGTGCTTCAGGCCGGTCAGCTCGAGCAGGCGCAGGTCGGTGACGATGCCGAAGGCCCACTCGAAGACCACCAGCAGGATGAGGGTGGCGAGCGCGGCGGCCAGACCGTTCAGGAAACCGAAAAGCATGAGCTGGTCGATCTCGTTGAGCATGGCGAGGATGCTGTCGTAGCCATCGGGGACGAGCCAGTGCGGGTCGGCCAGCGCCAGCACCATCAAGGTGAGCACGTTGACCAGGCCGACCTTGATGCCGGCGCGCAGAATGTCGATCCGGCCGCGGACGTTGCGGCTGGCCAGGACGCCGGCAAAGCCGCCGAAGAGGGCATAGATCAGGAACTCCAGCTCGAAGCCGGCCGCGACGCCGAAGAGGCAACTGGCCGCCAGCACCAGCACGAACGCCACCTGGGGCGCGATGAGCAGGGAGGAAAGCATGCCGACCAGCGCGGCCGGGAACCAGATCATGACCATCAGCGGCTCCAGCTCGCGCCAGACCATCGCCTCGCCAATGAGCAGCACCACCAGCGCCGGCAGGACGTGCAGCGTGATGGTGGAGGCGTCCAGGGTCATGTCGCGGCGGAAGCGCTGCAGGTAGATCAGGACGGCGATGAAGAAAATGCCCGTCAGCAGCATGACGCCGAGCAGCTTGAAGCTGTCCATGCGCCAGCGCAGCAAATTGAGTTCCTCAAGGGCGCGGGCCTGCACCGCGGTCAGGGTCTCGCCGGCATGGACGATGACGCCCCCGGCCGGGAAGAAGGCAACAACCGGGTTGCGGGTGAGCTCACGCTCCTTGAGCCGGGCCAGCCAGTTGGAGGCCTCCGCGCTGTGGACAATGTTGGGCTCCAGCACCTGGAGCAGCAGGTCCAGAACGGCGCGCCGCAGGTCGGCCGTGTTTTCGGCGGAACCGAAATGGCGCGGCAACAACTCGCGGTCGAGGAACTCGCGCACGTAGCGGGTCGGCACCGCCGAACCCTGCGGGGCAAACAGCCACTCCAGCACGCGATCGGGATCGGGCGGCTCGGCGACCGACGGGGCCTCCAGCGCCCGACGGTCGATCTCGGCGGCCAACCGCACGTCGAGCACCCCGCCGGCGCTGTGGGCGCGATAGCTGCTCAGGTTGGTGACGATGCCGCGATGCTCGATCAGGGTCTCCAGGATCAGGCGCAGCTCGCGCTGCAGACGCTCCATGCTCATCGGCAGATGAGTGCGTCGCTCGAGCATCGGCGGGGTGAGCTGCTGGATGGTCGCGTTGGAGACGACGATGTTGTGGGTCTCGGCCATGCGGGCGGTGAACTGCCGGATGGCCTCGGGTTCCTGCGGCCGCGCGCGGGCCAGCTCCTCGGTCAGGATCTGGAGGCGCTGCAGCATCCGCTCCTCGGCATTGACCCGCCGCACCCAGACCTGCACGCGGCGCTGGTGCGCCTCGGCGATCGCCTGGTTGGTGGCGACCTGGTCGACCAGCTCGATCGGACGGATGGCATGGATGGTCTGCTGGACCTCGACGCCCTCCTCGGTCGGGTAGAGGCTCTTGAACGGGTAGGGCGCCAGGATGATGACGATGATCGCATACCAGCCGAAGGCGGTCAGGCGGGCGTGCCAGCGGCGCAGCCTCCCCGCGGGCGTCGGCTCACCCGGGCGGCGCGGCTCCAGGACCGGGTCCTCGTAGCGCAGCGGGCTCTGGATCGGGTTAGCCATGTTTTTCGTAGGCCTGGATGATGCGCTGCACCAGGGGATGGCGCACCACGTCGCGCCCCGAGAACTCGATGAAGTCGATCCCCTCGACGCGCGCGAGCGCCTTGCGTACGTGGACCAGGCCCGAGGCCTGGCCCTTGGGAAGATCGATCTGGGTCACGTCGCCGGTCACCACGGCCTGGCTGTCCAGTCCCAAGCGCGTCAGGAACATCTTCATCTGCTCGATGGAGGTATTCTGGGCCTCGTCCAGGATGATGAAGCTGTTGTTGAGCGTGCGCCCCCGCATGAAGGCCAGCGGCGCGATCTCGATGATGCCGTCCTCGATGTAGGCCTTCATCTTTTCCGGCTCGAGCATCTCGTAGAGCGCGTCGTAGAGCGGGCGCAGGTAGGGATTGAGCTTCTGGGCGATGTCACCGGGCAGGAAGCCCAGCCGCTCGCCGGCCTCGACCGCCGGCCGCACCAGGATGATGCGCCCGACGTGTCCGCTGACCAGGCGGGCCACCGCCATCGCGACGGCGAGATAGGTTTTGCCGGTGCCGGCGGGGCCGACGCCGAAGACCAGGTCGTGACGGCGGATCGAGTCGATGTAGCGCTTCTGATTGGGTGAGAGCGGTGCGACGTGGCGCCGCTTGAGCGGCACGGGAATCGTATCGAGGAAGACTTCCTTGATGGCGCCGGGCTCGGCCTCGCTGAAGTGGCGTGAGGCCATGTGAATCTGCTGGCTGGAAAGTTCATTGCCCGAGCCGCGCTGGACGGCCAGCAGCTCGCTGATCATGGTATAGGCGGCATCCACATCGGCCACCGAGCCGCTCAGGCGCAGCTCATTGCCGCGGGCGACGATCTTGGCCTTGACCCGCTGCTGGATCGACTTGAGCTTGCGGTCGCCCAAGCCGCAAAACTTGAGCAACTCGTCCTGGTCCAGGGTAATGATTTTCTGTATGGTTTCGGCCAACGGCTGATCGTCCAAACCCCTTGGATATGTTGAGGGCCGGGGCCGGTGACGGCCTCGCCGTTTGTATATTGTATCGTACTGGCGCGGCCAAAGGGGAGTCAAGCCCACAAAAGCGCCAAGCCCAAGCGTAGGGCGACTCTTCCATGGTAGGTCGGCTCTTCGAGCCGACATTTTAACCCCCTGTCTTTATTATTCACCCCGTCCCGCAGAGACCACCGCCTTCAACCCGCCACTTCGCATGTGTTGCGCGTGACGCATCGAGCAAGAGCCGATGGCTGGCCGGCACGAAACAGCCCCCAGAGGGGCGAGAGGGGCGAATAGCTCCGTTAGGAGCGGCATGTTTGTAGCAACCAACACCCCTAAATCAGAGCTCCATTAGGAGCGGCATGTGCTGAACCCCACCCTGTCCCACTCTGACTGAATCTAAGAATATCCCTATTCAGGCCTTGCCGCAGCCTCGCCCCCTCCGCGCCTCCGCGTCAGAGAAAATAATTCTCTCTGATCCGCGTTCATCCGCGCCTCCGTCCGCGTGAATCCGCGTCCCATTCCTCTCCCTATCCCTCTGCGCCCCCGCCCGCCGGCGGGCGGGGCGATCCGGGCTGGCGTCGCGGCCGGGGATGAGCTATCTTGAGGCCAATGAACGGCGTGGCTGCCCGGCGGCCTGCCGCATCGGATGAAACCCATGGCCCCGACTGCCCCCCGAACCACCCCGCCGGAAACGGCGGCCGCACCGCCCCCACCGTGCGGAGGGTCACCCACGCTGGGCGCCCGCCGCTACCTGATCGGCTATGTTTTGTTTGTGGTCCTGCTGACCGCCGCGGTGCTGGGGGCGATTCGCGCCTACCCCGGCTGGCTGGATGGGCACCAGCGCTCGCGCGAGCGCTATGCCGCCGAGCGGGCATTGGCGGCGCTGGCGGCGGGCGACCGCGATCTGGCGCGCGCCGAGGTGGCGCTGCTGGCCGAGGAGCGGCCGATCTACATCGGCGGGCTGTTCAACCGACGCTTCAGCGAAATCTGGGAAGGCCCCGTCCTCCGCGATCGGGTCACGATCTACGAGCGGCTGACCGCCGAGCTGCTTCGGGCCGACCTGACCGCCGAGGCCGAGACGGTGGCGTGGAAGACCCTGCTGGAGCACCACATCACCAACCGGCCGCTGGAACTGATCATCCCCTGGGAGCTGCTGTGCGCGGCCAAGTCGGCCAACGAGGATTGGTTTTCGGCCTTCCAGGCGGCGCGCATCCTGGCGGCCCACGGGGCGGAGCAGGTGCGCCCGCCCAGCCAGATGGACCCCCTGCCCTTCGCCGACGACCCGGAGGTCAGCCGGCGAATGCAGCAGGAGTTGCCGCCGCCCGTCATGCGGGCGCTGCGGCTGCTGGGCGAGCAACCGGCGGCGGCTGATTTCAGGCAGGCGCTGACGCTGCTCGAGCGGGCGCGCGAGCAGGCGGTCAACCCGGCCGTCGCGCAGCAGCTCGATCAGGTCCTGCACAAGGCCTACCTGGACGCCGGGCAGCGCGGACAGGCCCAGCAGCTGCTGGCGCGCAAGTGGGGGCGCGACCCGGGCTTCATGACCGAGTTCTGGCGCTCGTGGCCCAACACGGGCGCGGGCGGAATGCTGTTCGAGCGCGACCCGAGCCTGCTCGACTACATGTGGCGCGAGCGACCGGCGGAGAACCGGCTGTCGGTGGCCAACTTCATGGACACCTTTGCCGAGGACTCGCGGATGCGGGTGGAGGACTTCCGCGACCTGCGCGTGCGGCAACTGGGCTATTTCAACGAGGCCAATACCTTCGAGTCGATCGGCGGGCGGGCCTACATGAATCAGAACGTGGCCGGCTCGATTGAGCTCGAAACGGCGGACACCGTGCGCCAGTTGGCGATCGGCTACAATTCCAGCCCGGCGCTGGGCATCCACCCGATCATGCTGGTGCAGGTGGATCACGATCCCTTCATCCCGGTCTACCTGGAATCCGAGGGCGAGGCGATCGCGACGGTGGATGTGAACATCCCGCCCGGCCGCCACGAGCTGACCTTCGTCTATCTCAACGACGCGGTCTTTGCCTGGCCCTCGCGCCAGGTGCACGAGGACCGCAACCTGGTGCTGCACCGGCTCGCGCTGATCCACGTCGAGCGGCCGGGCTGAGGGCCGGCCGATGGCGCCGCCAACGGTTCTATATCTGATCGATCATGTGGCGCTGGGGGGCGGCGAGACCAGCTTCTTGGCTCTCATCGGGCGGGCGCTGGCGCGCGCGGCGGTGCGGCCGGTGGTGGTCGCGCCGGCCGAGGGTCCTCTGACCGAGGCGCTGGCGCGGCTGGGCGCGCCGGTGGAGATCGTGCCCTTTCCGCTGCGGTTGCGCCGGGGCTTGGTGCCGGCTTGGCGGCCGGGGCCGGCGCGCGCGCTGGGGGCGCTGGCGCGGCGCGAGCGGGCCGAGCTGATCCATGTCTATCACTTCTTCGGGATGTTCGCGGGCGGACCGGCGGCGCGGCGGCTTGGGCTGCCGCTGGCCTGGACCTGTCACGGCGACTGGGAACTGGGCAATGCGATGCGGCGCTGGGCGGCGCGGCGTTGGGTGGGCCATGCGGCCTGCGTCTCGGGCGAGGTGCAGGCGGCGGCGGAGCGGGTGCTGGGGGGTGGGCGCTGCTCGCGGGTCTACCTCGGCATCGAGCCGTTTGATGCGCAGGGGCGGGCCGATGGGCGGGCGGCGATCCGGCAGGAGTTGGACGAGCCGCAAGAGGCGCCGATCATCGGGGTGGTGGGCCGCTTTCAGCCGATCAAGGGGCACGAGCGGCTGCTGGCGGCGCTGGCGGCGCTGCGCGCGCGGGCGCCGGGGCTGCGCGTCTGGCTGATCGGCGAGGCGCTCAACGAGGCCGAGGCGGCCCACAAGGCGCGCATCGAGCGGCAGGCCGCCGAGCTGGGCGGGGTGCGGCTGCTGGGCTTCCGCCCCGACGCGCGCCGGCTGATGCGCGCCCTCGACGCGCTGGTCATCCCCTCGGATGCCGAATCATTTTCGATGGTCGCGGCCGAGGGGCTTGAGGCGGGCGTGCCGGTGGTGGGCCCCGATGGCGGCGGGCCGCGCGAGATCATCGCTACGCCCGCGACGGGGCAACGGTTCCGCCCCGAAATGGCCGGGGACCTGACGCGGGCGACGCTGCTGGCGCTGGCGCGCGAGGGCTTCGACCCCCTGGCCGGGCCGCGCCGTGTGGCCGAGCTGTTTTCGATCGACGCCCACCTGGACCGCACGCTTGAGATTTATGGGCGCCTCATCGAGGGGCGCGGGGCCCCGTGACGCGCACGGGCCGCCACCTGATGCTCCTGCTGGCCGCGGCGCTGGTTTGGCGGGCGCTGGTGCTGGCCTCGCTGGGGGGGCATCCGCTGGCGGAGTGGCACCGCTGGGACCAGTCCGACATGGCGGTCTACCTTAAGCAGGCCGAGCGGCTGGCCGGGGGCGATTGGCTGGCCCGCCGGCCGGTGCGGCCCGAGCACGCCTGGATGGCCGCCGCCGCCGCGCCCGGGCGCTGGGCGAGTTGGTATCCCCCGGGAGTTTTCTATCAGGCGCCGCTGTATAGCTACCTGCTGGCGCCGCTGGCGTGGGCGGGGGTGGAGCCGGGCTGGCCGGCGCGCGCCCTGCAGGCGCTGGCGGGGATCGCGGCCTGCCTGCTGATGTATGGATTCACGCGCCGCCTGTTCGGGCCGGCCGCGGGACTGGCGGCCGGGCTGGCGACGGCGGCTTATGCCCCGCTGCTGATGATCGAGACCCAGCCGCTCAAGGAACCGCTGGCCCTCGCGTTAGCCTTGGCGGCGCTGGCGCTGGTGGCGGGCTGGCTGCGGCGGCCACGCGGGCCCGCCCCGCTGCTGGCCGGGGTGGTCGTGGGCGTGCTGGCGATGCTGCACGAGGGCACGCCGCCGATCGCGCTGGCGCTGCTGCTGGCGGGTCTGGCGCGCGGGCGGCGGCTGGGCGCGCGCGGCGCGGCCGGTTTTGCCGCGCTGTTCCTGTTGGGGGCTCTGCTGGGGTTCGCGCCGCTGCTGGCGCGCAATGTCGCGGTCGGTGCGCCGCCGCTGGCGATCTCGACGCGCCCGGCGATCACTTGGGCGCTCGCCAACCACCCCGATGCGCTGGAGGGCGGCCTGCGCTGGAGCAACCCCACCCCGCGCTTTGCCGAAATGATGGACGAGGTGGCGGCGGGGCGGCCCCTGCCCCTGGCGGTGGGGTCGGCCTGGCAGGGGGATTGGCCGCGGCTGCTGCTCAACTGGGCCCGGCGCGCGCTGGCGCTGCTGAGCCCCGCCGAATCGCCCGACAACACCGCCCTGCCCTACTTCCGGCTTTACGTGCCGATGCTCTGGCTGAGCCTTGATTTTGCCATCCTGCTGCCGCTGGCGGCCGTGGGACTGGCGCGACGACGGCCGCGGGCGTGGTGGGCGGCGCTCAGGCGCGGTTCGCCGATGGCCCTGACGCTGCTGTGGCTGGCGCTGATGGTGCCGGCGCTGGCGGCGGTCTTCCCGCTCGGGCGGCTGCGGCTGTTCCTGCTGCCGGCGCTGGCGCCGCTGGCGGGGCTGGGGGCGGTGGGGCTGCTGGCTGCCCTGCGCCGGCGCCGGCCGGTCCGACTGGCGGTGCTGGCGGCGGCGCTGCTGCTGGCCGTCGCGATCCAACGGGGGATCGACCGCGCCTGGCCGCTGGGCGGCTGGCGGGCGACCGATTTCAGCGTCGCCTCGCGCATCTACCTGGACTGGCGCGAGCCGGCGCGGGCGCTGGCCGAGCTGGAGCGCGGGCAGGAGCTGCTGGGGGCGGCGGCGCCGAAGGCGCTGGCGGTCGAGCTGGCCCAGGCGCGGGGGCTGAATCTGGAGCTGGCCGGGGATCGAGCGGGCGCGGCCCGGGAGTATCGCCGCGCGCTGACCCTGGACCCCGGCTTTGCCCCGGCCCGCGAGCGGCTTGCCGGGCTGGATGAATGAAAACTCTAACGGCGCGGAAGCTGGACGGGAAATACAAAGGCGCGGAGGGGGTTCCATCCTCCGCGCCTTTGCGTTCTCTGCGGCATAATTCCGCGCTCTTGGGTCTCGCTACTGGAGCAGGTCCTCGATGGAGTCACTGTCCAGGCTGATGTCGTTGTAGATCCACGCCGAAAGATAACGCTCCGAGGAGGAGGGGATGATGGCAACGATCAGCTTGCCCGCCATCTCGGGGCGGCAGCCGACCTCGAGCGCCGCCCAGACCGCCGCGCCGGCGCTCAGCCCGATCGGAATGCCTTCCTTGCGGGTCACCTCCACGTTCATGCGCGCCACATCCTCCTCGCGCACGGCAATCACCTCGTCGATCACCTCGCGGTTGAGCACGGCGGGCACGAAGCCGGCGCCGATGCCCTGGATGCGGTGGGGCCCGGCCTGCTTGCCGGCGATGACCTGACTGGTGGCCGGCTCCAGCGCGATCATGCGCACGGAGGGCTTGCGTGCCTTGAGCACTTCGCCCACGCCGGTGATCGTCCCGCCGGTGCCCACGCCCGAAATGACGACATCGACGCGGCCGTCGGTATCGTTCCAGATTTCCTCGGCGGTGGTGCGCCGGTGAATTTCAGGATTGGCCGGGTTGGCGAACTGCTGGGGGATGATGCTGCCGGGGATTTGCTCCTTGAGCTGCTCGGCGCGCTCGATGGCGCCGCGCATGCCCTTGGCCCCCTCGGTGAGCACGACGCGGGCGCCCAGGATCTTGAGCAGCTTGCGCCGCTCGAAGCTCATCGTCTCGGGCATCGTCAGGATGAGCGTGTAGCCTTTGGCGGCGGCGGCGAAGGCCAGCGCGATGCCGGTGTTGCCGCTGGTGGGCTCGATCAGCACCGTGCCCGGCTTGAGCAGACCGTCGCGCTCCAGGGATTCGATCATCGCCACGCCAATGCGGTCCTTGACCGAACTGAGCGGATTGAAAAACTCCAGCTTGAGGTAGATCTCGGCCTTGCAGCCCGCTTCCGCGGCCACCCGGTTGAGCCGCACCAGGGGCGTGTTGCCGATGGTCTGGGTGATGTCCTTGAAAAGTCGTGCCATGGGAGAGCCTGCCTCGCGCCACAGAATGGATCCGGCCGGGGATGCCCCGCCCTTGGATCTCAAGCCAGAATGGAAAAAAAGTCAAAGAAAACCGATTGGAGGGCCTGGTTCATGATCAAGAGTTGTAATCACCCATTTTCATGAATGGGTGCCATGATTCACGCCAAAGCGCCAAGGTGCCAAGATCGCCACCCAGCCCCGAAGGGGCGAACGCACGTAGCCGGGGGTGACCGAAGGGAACCCCCGGTCAAGGTGCCCGACCATCCGAGCCCCGAAGGGGCGACCGAATCTTCGCATCAACAATCTCGCAAATATAAATTTCTCTGCGCCCTTCGCGCCTCTGCGCCCTTTGCGACAAATCATCTCCATCTCACGTGATCGGCCCGATGACGACTTTGCCGAGGGGCCCTTCGGCGAGGCGGCCGAAGGCTTGCGGCGCCTGTTCGAAGGGGAAAACACTGTCGACGATCGGACGCTTGTCGGCGCGCTCGAGCAGCTCGGTGATGCGCCACCAGGCCTCGCGCGATTGGGCCGGGGTCTGGCCGCCCATCGCAATGCCGATGATATGGATGCGCTTGAAGAGGAAGGTGCCGATCTCCAGCTCGCTCTTGAGCCCCGCCAGCAGGCCCACGACGCAGACCCGGCCGCGGAAACCGGTCAGGTGGATCGCCTTTTGCAGGAAGGGGCCGCCGAGGTTCTCGACCACAACATCCGCGCGGCCGCCGTCGAGCGCCTCCTGCACGCGCCGCACCAGCTCCGGGTCGTCGCTGTCGAAAACGAAGTCCGCCCCCAGCTCGAGCAGCCGCTCGCGTTTTTCTTCGCTGCGCGAGAGCGCCACCACGCGCGCGCCCAGCGCCTTGGCCAGGATCACCGCCGCCGTGCCGACCCCGCCCGAGGCCCCGGTCACCAGCACGGTCTGGCCATGGCCGACCTCGCCCTCGGTCACCAGCGCCTGCCACGCCGTCAGCAGCACGAGCGGGCCGGCGGCGGCCTCGGCCGGCGACCAGCCGCGCGGCAACGGCGCGAGCGCCTCCTCATCGACCGCGACATACTGCCCGAGCGTGCCGGGGCGGGTCACGCCGACCTCGCTGCGCAGCAGCACGACGCGCTGGCCGGGACTGACCAGGCCGCGCTCGCCGCCGGTCTCGACCACCCCCACGCCGTCGCGGCCGACGGTGAAGGGGGGCTTGGCCGCCCGCGGATACTTGCCCATGACCAGAAAGCGATCGGCCGGGTTGAGCGCGGCATATTCGATGCGCACGAGCGCCTCGCCCGGGCGCAACTCGGGTTGGGGCACGTCCTCCAGCCGCATCTGATCGACCGGTCCGTGCTCATGAAAACGCCAGGCTTTCACCGTGGGCTGCCTCCGCTGGTTATCGGCGCGCGATCCGGTGGATGCGGACCGGCTGGCCCCACATCTGGATCGTGGCCACGTCCAGTGTTTCAGCTTCAAGGCGCACTTGCAAGCCGTCCTGAGCAAATTCGGCGGGCAGGTTCTGCGGCAGCAGGCGGCGCCCGTCTTCGGCCACGATGCCGAAGAAGCCGCCCTCGATCGGCTGCCAGCTGACGGTGCCGTCAACGGAGAAGGTCTGGGCGGCGGGGCGGGCGCGGTTGCCGCTGCCGGGGCCGCTTTCGATGCCGGCCCCGCCGGTGCCGGCGCGCAGGGTGCAGGCGGGGGCGGCCAGGATCAGCAGCAGGCCGAGTGTGGTGGCAAGAATCGAGCGGGTCATCAGGGGTCCCTCCTTTGGCTTGGGGCGTGGTGAGAGCTCAAGCCAAGTATACAATGGCCGCGGCGGCAGGCCCAAGAAGCACGCTGCGGGGGATTCGCGCCCCCATGCGCGGCCGGAGCGGGACCGGCGGTTTTTCATCTTCCCTTTTGCCGTCTGGGGGATAAGATCGAAGGCAGCGGGCCTTGCCAATCATGCCGAGAGGTGAACCAAGTGGAGCGCACGAAGCCGACCGAGGAGCGCGACGAGGAGCTGACCCCACGCCAGATCGTCAGCGAGCTGGACAAGTATATCGTCGGGCAGGGGGCGGCCAAGCGGGTGGTGGCGATCGCCCTGCGCAACCGCACGCGCCGCCGGCGGGTCGACCCCGCAATGCAGGAAGAAATCTATCCCAAGAACATCATCATGATCGGGCCCACCGGGGTCGGCAAGACCGAGATCGCCCGCCGGCTGGCGCGGCTGGTGGCGGCCCCCTTCGTCAAGGTCGAGGCCAGCAAGTATACCGAGGTCGGCTATGTGGGGCGTGACGTCGAGTCGATGGTCCGCGACCTGGTCGAGACCTCGGTCTCGATGGTGCGCGAGCGGATGTCGGCCCAGGTGCGCCCCGAGGCCGAGCGGCGGGCGCGGGCTCGGCTGCTGGAGCTGCTCACCCCGGGGAGTGGCGGCCGGCGGCGGTTCATCGGCGGGTTTGGCCTCGAGTCCGCCGCCGAGGTCGAGCAGGACGAGGCGCGCCCCGAGACGGCCGAGCAGCTCGAGCGGCTGCTCGACGAGGGGCGGCTCGACGAGCGCGAGGTTGAGTTCGAAATTAGCGCCAAGCCGGGCGTCGAGGGGATGTTCGGCATGATCGGCGTGGACGAGCAGATGATGGGCGGTCTGCGCGACATGATGGAGAAAATGGTCCCCCAGAAGCGCCATCGCACGCGGATGAAGGTTGCCGAAGCCCGCCGCGTGCTGGTCGACGAGGCGACCGAGCAGATGCTCGACAAGGACAAAATCCAGCGCGAGGCGCTGGAGCGCGCCGAGCAGTATGGCATCATCTTCGTGGACGAGATCGACAAGATCGCCGGCCGTCACGCCGGCGTCGGCCCCGACGTCAGCCGCGAGGGGGTCCAGCGCGACATCCTGCCGATCGTGGAGGGTTCGACCGTCTTCACGAAGTATGGCCAGATCCGGACCGACCATATCCTGTTCATCGCCGCCGGCGCGTTCCACACCACCAAGCCCTCCGACCTGATCCCCGAGCTGCAGGGGCGGTTCCCGCTGCGCGTGGAGCTGGACTCGCTTTCCACCGAGGACATGCGGCGGATCCTGGTGGAGCCGGAGAATTCGCTCATCAAGCAATACATCGCGCTGCTCGCCACCGACGGGGTGGATCTGGGCTTCGGCGAGGAGGCGATCGACGAGCTGGCCCATGCCGCCAGCGAGATCAATCGCACGACCGAGAACATCGGCGCGCGCCGGCTGCACGCGATCCTGGAGCGGGTGATCGAGCCGATCAGCTTCGACGCCCCCGACGTGGCGCAGGGCGAGGTCACCATCGATAAGGCCTTCGTCAAGGACCGACTGGCCGAGCTGATGCAAAACCAGGACCTGAGCCGCTTTATTTTGTGAGCCTCCTGTCACAAGCTCACCCGGTCCCGCAGGGACCATCGCCCTCAGCCCGCCATTTCGTATGTGTTTAGCGTGACGGCTTGGTATGGCACCCGCACTCCACCCTGAAAGGGTGGCACAGTGCAAAAGCCCAGGGTGAGCGAAGCGTAACCCTGGGTTTAAGAACAACAAAAATCAGAGCCCTGCAAGGGCGACCCAGTGGCAGCCACTGGGGTGCTCCATATCATCTCATGGCAAAAATGCTGAACCCGTCGACCGTTTATCTCAGCCCCAGCACATAGCTCACCCGCACACCAAATCACCGTCCTGCCTGCTTGGCGTTCTTTACATGAATCTTGGCGCCTTCGCGTTAAAAAATGAAGCAATGGGTATGGCCTGCCGGACCCAAAACGCAACAATTTTTATGTGAATAATGTTTGCTGGTTAGCTGTTGGTATTTACAAGCTAATCTCTTTCAAGGCCTCTTCCAGGCCTAGATACTGCTGCACCATTTGTGGGCTCAGCAAGTAACCATGAACATGGAGGGTTGTGCTATCCGGGACTTCCGACCGGCCGATCCAATTATAACGAAAGTCATACCAAATTAGGTTCATATCATCATCCAAAAAAAATATTTGCATGTTGGCCACATTCTTATTGGAATTTTTATCAAAGTATTCATGCCACTCATTAGCCGGCGAACCAATAGAAAGGGGATTCTCATCCAAAGGTCCGTTGAGGCCAAGCTCCTGCAATTTCTGACGAAGTTCTTCAATGAACTCTTCGGCTGGATAAGTCATCTCACCGGTAAAATAGACAAACATAGAGTCATTCGGCATCTTTTCAACCGACACATTCTCGACATTGCGGGGGATGATAAGCCCCTTGGCGATTTCATGATCGGTGCCGCCACATGCATTGAAGAGGCACAAAATTAAAATTCCCGCTAAGTAATGGAGTGGAAGCGCTCGCAGCATATTTCTGTTTTTAACGAAGTTCATCATGCTCCGTCCTTTCTTTTCGGCAGTGCCGGTTGTATGTGTTCAGCGTGACGGAGCGTGGCTAACCGGGGCAAACAGCTCCGGAGGAGCGACCTGTTTGTAGCAACCAACGCCCCGTGGTCAGAGCTCCGTGGGAGCGGCCTGTGACGACAGAAGCACCACATGGCTTTTCGCCTCAACACCTCTCTAAACACATACATCTCATGACAAAAATGCTGAACCCGTCGACCGTTTAACTCAGCCCCAGCACATAACTCACCCGCACACCAAAGCACGGTCGTGCCCACTTGGCGTTCTTTGCATGAATCTTTGCGCCTTTGCGTTAAAAAAATGAGGGCGCAAGGCCTTTGGCCCTGAGCCAGACCGCCAGGTATTGCGTCCAGTAGGGGACAGGGGAGTCAGGCTTGAAGCCGAAGCCGTGGCCGCCGACCGGCAGGATCAGCTTGGTGACGTCGCCGCCGGCCGCGTGCAGATTGGCAGCGTAGGCGTCGCTGTTTTCCACCGGCACGGCACGGTCGTCGAGGGCGTGGACCAGCAGCGTCATGGGGGTCTGGGCCGAGACCTGATTTTCGAGCGAAAAGAGCGCGAGATGGGCCGGGCTGGGGAGCTCGCCGATCAGGTTGCGCCGGCTGCCCCGGTGGGTGAAACGCCCGTCCATCGTGATGACCGGGTAGACCAGGATCGAGAAATCGGGACGGGCCTGCGCTGGGGTCGGCGCGCCGGGCACCTCGAGGGCGTATAGCGTGGAAGCGGAGGCAGCCAGATGCCCGCCGGCGGAGAAACCGATGATCCCGACGCGGGCGGGGTCGACGCCGAACTCGGCGGCACGGGCGCGCACGAGCGCAATCGCCTGGCGGGCATCGAGCAGGGGCACGAAGGCCGGCTGCGAAACGATCTCCTCGTCGGGCAGCCGGTACTTGAGGACGAAAGCCTCGATCCCCTGCTCGTTGAACCACTGGGCCGCCATCGTGCCCTCGAAGAGGGTGGACTGGCGGGCATAGCCGCCGCCCGGCAGGATCACCACGGCCGGGCGCGGGGCGCCCCCCCCCGCGGCGGGGTAGTGAGCCAACTCGGGGTGCGAAACCTTGGAGACGCGGCCATCTTCCACAAATTCCTCGACGGTGACGCCGGGGAGATTGAACGGCGGCTCGCCCTCCCAAAGCGGAATGGGGGTCTGGGCCAGAGCTGTCATTTGAGCGGATAGGTAGAGGGTGATCATCAGCAGTGCTTTTTTCATGTTGCCGGCCATGGATTGGGTTTTGCACATCGGCGCGTGGGGTCTGCCATTTGCCCAGCATCGACCAACGGCCGGCCAATATCAAGCGCCAGATGAGCCGGGGGGGACGATTGGACTTTCGGTGAAGCCATTCATGGTGCCGAATTCCCATTGCCCGGGGCGGCGCGAGCGGCCATAATCATTCGCTGGACAGGCTTGCGGGGGTGCTACTGAAGATGAAGACAGGCATGAAGTTTCTGCTGATGGCGGCGCTGGCGACGGTGCTGACGCTGGGGGTGATCGGTTGCGGCCGTAAGGGCCGCATCATCGAGCTGGACCCCCGATTCTCGATGAACCTGGCCAAGGTGCCCTATTGGTTCCCCGACCCGAAGGTGCCGATGGGCCCGGTCGAAAATGAGGTCCTGGAGCGCTACGGACCACCCGATTTCATCCGCTTCTGGTGGCGCGAGGACGGCTCGATGATCACCTCCTCGGACCTGTCGGGGCGCGACCGCGAGACGATCCAAGGCAACCTCGACAACATGAAAAAGTCCTGGATTTACGTCAACAACAACATCGAGGTGGTCTTTTCGCCCAACCGGATGAGCATTCGGGAGCAGCCGATCGACGAGATCACCGGACTGCTCTGCCAATGGGGCGACCCCGGGCGGCGCACCCACCTGCAGACCGGGGGGCGCAACATGGAGACCTGGATCTGGGTGGATCACGGCTGGAAGGCGACCATCGAAAACGGGCGCATTGTCAGCAAGGACCGGATCGGGCCGGGCACCGGCAGCGGGACCTACCTGCTCAAGTAATTTTGCTTTGCACCTCTACGACATTGGACCTCCGAACCATGACTGAAGCGGCCCCTTCCCTGAGCGCGGACCTGGCGCGGGTCATCATCGAGCCGGCCCGGCTGGCCGAGCGCGTGGCCGAGCTGGGCGACCAGATCGGGCGCGACTATGCCGGGCGCCAGCCGGTGCTGGTCTGCACCCTCAAGGGCAGCCTGCTGTTCACGGCGGACCTGATGCGCAAGATCGACCTGCCGCTCCAGCTGGAGGTGGTGGGGGCGGCGGCCTATCGCGGCCAGACCGTGGCCTCGGGGCGGCTGCGGATCACCAAGGACGTCGACAGCGACCTGGCAGGGCGCGACCTGATCCTGATCGAGGATGTCTACGACAGCGGAATGACGCTGCACACGGTCCACGACCTGCTGGCGCTGCATCAGCCGGCCAGCCTCGCGATCTGCGCGCTGCTGCGCAAGCGCAAGCCACGCGAGCGCGAGCTGGAACTGCGCTACGTCGGCTTCGACATCGACGACGTCTTCGTGGTCGGCTATGGGCTGGACTACCGCGAGCGCTATCGCAACCTGCCCTGCATCGGCGAGCTGCGACGCGAGATCTATCAGGAGTAGCCCGGGCGCGTGGGGATCGGCGACACCATCTACCGCAAGGGGGAGACGCTCTTCCGCGAGTCGGGCGAGATCGCGATCCTGCTCGTGCGCGGCCTGCTGCTGAGCGGTGAGCTCTGGCGCGGGCGGGAGCGTTTCCTGGTCCAGCTCAACCGGATCGGGGTGGAGACCCTGCCGCTGGTGCTGATGATCGGCTTGTTCACCGGTCTGGTGGTGGCGCTGCAAACGGGGATCGAACTCCAGCGCCAGTTCGGCGCCGAGGAGCACGTCGGTGCGATCGTGGCGGTCTCGCTCGTGCGCGAGATGGGCCCAGTCATCACGGCCTTTATCCTTGCGGGGCGGGTCGGTTCCTCGATCGCCGCCGAGATCGGCACGATGGCCGTCAGCGAGGAAGTGGACGCACTGCGCTCGATGGGGATCAATCCGGTTGGGTTCCTCTTTGTGCCGCGGCTGTTCGCGATGGTCATCATGCAGCCGGTGCTGACCGCCTTCAGCGTGGCGATCGGGCTGTGGGGCGGGGCGCTGGTGGCCGCGAGCTACCTGAACTACCCGGCGGCGATTTACTACAACCGCGCCTTCGAGGCGCTCCGCGTCGACGACATTATCGACGGCTTCTCCAAGACCTTTGTCTTTGCAGTTTTGATTGCGACAATCTCGGTGCATGTCGGGCTCTCGACGCGCCACGGGGCGGTCGGGGTGGGCCAGTCGACGACGCGGGCAGTGGTGCTGTCGCTCTCGACGGTGCTGATCGCGGACTATCTAATCACCGCCCTGCTGGCCTGAGCGCTCAGGCGACCGGCAGCAGCCAGAGGATCAGCCACAGCGAGGCGAAGGAGAGCAGGGTGCTCAGGGCGATGGTGCCGGCGGCCATCGAGCTGTCGCCGCCGAGCTGGTCGGCCATCACATAGCTGACGACGGCGGTCGGGCAGGCCAGGCTGATCAGCACCACGCGCAGCTCCTCCACGCTCAAACCCAACATCCAACCCAGCAATAGGCCCAGCAGCGGCGCGGCGGCGACCTTGATCAGCGAGGCCACGCCGGTGGCCCCCCAGACGTGGCGCAGGCCGTCGAGCCGCAGGCTGGCGCCGATGGCCAGCAACGCCAGCGGCAGCGCCATCTGGCCGATCGCCAGCGTCGAACGGTCCAGCCACAGCGGCATCGGGCCCAACAGTCGCCCATAGGCCACCCCACCCAGGCAGGCGATGATCAGCGGATTGGTGAGCAACTGACGGCCAAGCTTGACCAGCGCCGACGAGCTCATCTGATGACTCCCGCCCAGCAGCGCCATCACCGAAAGCACATTGTAGAACGGGATCACGACGGCCAGCAGCAGCAGCAGGGTGGCCTTCTCGCTCTCGCCGGCGCCCGCATAGATCACCACCGGCAGGCCGATGAAGGCCAGGTTGCCGCGGAATGCGACCATGCCCATCGTGGCCGCGCCCGGCCGCGGCAGCCCCAGCAGCAGGCCCGACCACCAGCCCACCACCAGACACAGCAGCGTAACCACGATCATCACCACCAGCATGTTGCCGTGATTGAGCAAGCTGATGCGCGAGACGGCGACCTCGTGAAAGAGCAGGGTCGGCAGGCCGATCCAGTAGGTCAGGCGGTTGCTGTCGGCGATCATGGCGGCGGTCAGGAAACGCCCGCGGCGCAGGGCCATGCCCAGCAGCACGATCAGGAAAATCGGGGCAAGGGAGTTGAAGACATGCATGGCAGACCTCCGCGACCAGGGCCGACCGCAGTTTACTCCGCCGTTGGGCCAGAAGCAAGTGGGCGGAGATGGCTCCCTCTGCGGTCCGGGCCTCTCTGCGGCTTACTTCTCCTCACCCCGCCGGCCACTCCAGCCCGCGCTCGGCCAGCAGCTCCCGCAGCCGCGCCTGTTGGCGCCCGATCACCAGCCGCTCCTCGAACAGCTCCGCCGCCCGCCGCCGTCCCGCCGCGCCCATCGCCCGCGCCCGCTCCGGGTCGGCCGCCAGCTCGGCCAGCGCCCGCGCCAGCGCCCCCGCGTTGCCCACCGGCACCAGCAGCCCCGTCTCCCCCGCCACCACTTCCTCCCGGCTGCCGCGGATGTCGGTCGCCACCACCGGCCGCCCCGACGCCATCGCCTCGATGATCGAGCGCGGCATCCCCTCGCGCCATGAGGGCAGCGTGAAAATATCGGCCAGCGCCAGCAGCCGCGCCACGTCCCCGCGCAGCCCCGCAAAGATCACCGACTCGCCCAGCCCCAGCTGCCGCGCCCGCTCCACGATCGTCGCCCCCGCGGCGTCATGATCGCTCGCCAGCGCCGCCCCGATCGCCAGCAGCCGCGCCCGCGGGTAATCCGCCCGCAGCCGCGCAAACGCCTCGAGCAGCTCCAGGTAGCCCTTCTCGCGCACCAGCCGCCCCACCATCGCCACCACCGGGTGGTCCCCCGGCTCGATCCCCAGCTCCGCCCGCGCCCGCGCCAGCTCCTCCGGCCCAAACTGCTCGGGCGCAAAACGCGCCGTCTCCACCCCGTTGCCGATCCACTCGGCCGCCCCCGCCGGCGCGATCCCCGCGGCCAGCGCCGCCGCCAGGTCCTCCTCGCTCTGGGTGAACAAATAATCGGCGTGGCGCTGCGCCCAGCGCTCCAGCGCGATGTGCGCCCGCCGCAACGCCGGCCGCATCCGCTCGTGAAAATAAAACCCGTGCGCCGTGTAGAGCACCACCGGCACCCCCGCCCGCCGCGCGCACGGCCGCGCGATCGCCGCCGCGATCGGCGTGTGCGCGTGCATCACCGTGAAGCGCTCGCGCGCCAGCAGCCGCCCCAGCGCCCGCCAGGCGCGCGCATGCGCCGGCAGGTTGTAGCTGCGCCGGAACGGGACCCGATGGCAGCGGAAGCCCTCCGCCTCCACCGCCGCCAGCTCAGGCCCGTCGGCGCACGCCAGCTCCACCCCAAACCCCGCCGCCCGTTGCGCCCGCATCAGCGGCAGCAGAAACCGGCGCGCCGTAAAATCCACGGCGCAGACCTGCAGGATGCGCGGCCTCATGGCTTCTCCTGGCGCTTGACCTCGTCCCACAACCGGTCCATCTCCATCAGCGTCATCTGCTTGAGCTCGCGCCCCTGCCCCTCCGCCGCCCGCTCCAGCGCCATGAAGCGCCGGATGAACTTGTCGCTCGCCTTCTGCATCGCCTCCTCGGCCCGGATGTTCAGGAAGCGCGAGATGTTGACCAGCGCGAACAGCAGATCCCCGAACTCCTCCTCCAGCGCCGCCTCGCTCAGCCGCCCCTGCGCGCCCGGGCCGACGTGCTCCAGGAACTCCTCGACCTCCTCGCGCACCTTCTTCGCCACGTCCTCGGTGTTGTCCCAGTCAAACCCCACCCGCGCCGCCTTCTCCTGAATCCGCCCCGCCCGCTGCAGGCCCGGCAGCGCCTTGGGCACCCCCGACAGCGCCGAGGCCGCGCCCTCGCTTCCCGCGCCCCCCGCCGCCTTGCGCCGCTTCTCTTCCTTCTTGATCTCCTCCCAGTTCTTCAGCACCTGCCCCGGCGTCTCGGCGCTCGCCGTCCCGAACACGTGCGGGTGGCGGTCCAGCAGCTTCCGGCAGATCGCCTCATAGGTGTCCTCCACCCGAAACGCCCCGCGCCGCTCGGCCAGTTCGGCGTGGAACACCACCTGGAGCGCCACATCCCCCAGCTCCTCGCACAGCGCCGCGTCGTCCCCCTGGTCGATCGCCTCGCAGGCCTCGTGGACCTCCTCGATAAAATACTGGCGCAGCGTCTGGTGGGTCTGCTCGCGGTCCCACGGACAGCCGCCCGGGTCCAGCAGCCGCTTCATGATGACGCACAGCCGCGCAAACGGGTCGTTGATCGCCTCGATCGCCTCCCGGCTGAACTCATGGGGTTGGGGTTTGATCTCGCTCATCGGCCTCGCCTCATTCAAAATACCGCCGCCCGCCATCATACGGCCCACCCGCCAAACTTTCCCCAAAAATCCCAAATTTCAAAACTCGAAGCTACAAACATGGAAATGGCGCCGCCGCCAAAACCGACTGCCCCACCCTCCATAAACATCCCTTCGTCAAAACTTCCCCCCGCCCCTGAAAAAATCCGCTTTGTGTCCCCTTTGTGCCTCCGTGACTTTGTGAGAGATCCCCCCTCAGGGTTTCAGGGTTAATGTTGTGGGACCGGCGCCCCCGCCGGTCGAGTATCGACTGCCCCGCCTCCCTCCATAAACATCCAAGTCCCATTCTTCTCCCTCCCCACAATTGCAATTTTTCTGTTCTCGGTTACATTTTACATTTCTCCCCATCCCCCACCTCCATCCGCGCCCATCCGCCCAATCCGCAAATCCGCGTCCCATTCCTCTCCCCTCTTGCTTCAACTCAAAACTAGAAACTAGAAACTAGAAACATGTGAAATACACTTCACCTGCAGCACATTGACGCACTGCTTCTTCAAATAATTGTTAAACCGCCCCTCTGTTCCGCGCCCATCCATCCAACCCACAAATCCATCTCAATCTTTTCCCTCTCCACAATTTTAAATTTTCTGTTCTCGGTTTTATATTTTACATTTCTCCCCATCCCCCCGCCTCCATCCGCGCCCATCCGCCCAATCCGCAAATCCGCGTCCCATTCTTCTCCCCCAAATGCTGCCAACCTTTTCGTGTCAATTCGTGTTCCTCATTTCGTGTAAATTCGTGAACGCATTTTTCCTAACATTATGTTCCCCCAAGGCCCATTAAGCTCCCCCAAGGGAATTCCGTTTTTTCCGCCCGCCGCCCTATACTTCCCCCACGCGCCGCCGACCGGCCGCGCCGCCACTCCCCTCGGGTTTCACCGCTTGGACCACCGCGACCCCATCGCCTCGCTCGATCGCTCCGCTGCCTTCCTTGGCCGCTTGGTCGAGGCCTGGGCCCGCGCCGCCGAGGGCCGCTTGCTGGAACAATCCATATCATATCCCGGCCGCAGCGAAAGCCCGATCAACCCCGACTACCTCCGGCAGGTCGACCTTGCCAGCCAAATCCTCTGGCGCCTCGCCGCCGTCCGCAAAACCCTCGTCCTCATCGAGCAGCACCTCGACGCCCCGCCCTCACCCATTGACCCGGCCCAATTTGATGACGAGCCGGCCGAGCCCGCGCCGCCCGCGTCACCTGATGCGCCCGTCGAGCCGCGACCCGCTACCGATTCCGCGCAACTCCCTCGCAGCCTCTCCGACCGCTCCACCCTCGCGGGCTGTCAGCTCTCCGGCAAGTCCAACCCCCTTGAAAATTTTCAGCTTTCCCCCCTCGATTCCAGCCGCAGGCCCGCGCGAAATCCGGCCGATTCCCCCGCCGCGCCCGACGCGTGCGACCCCATCAACGCCAGCCCCGCCGCCCCGCTCCCCGGCGGCGTCCGCGCCTGCCCCGCCGTCCCCACCATCCCGACCCTGCTCATCGACCTCGATGACACC
>JAWLCE010000026.1:0-62063 GCA_041687335.1 Sumerlaeia bacterium
GTAAATCGGGGGAGTCGGTTCGCGCGGGCGTGCGGCCGGGGAGGCCCATGTCGGGTCGAAGACCCGACCTACCAAAAAGAGCGGCGGAGCTGGCGCTGATCGGGTTGATTTCGGGCGCGTCTTGTAAATCGGGGGAGTCGGTTCGCGCGGGCGTGCGGCCGGGGAGGCCCATGTCGGGTCGAAGACCCGATCTACCAAAAAGAGCGGCGGAGCTGGCGCTGATCGGGTTGATTTCAGGCGCGTCGTGTAAATCGGGGGAGTCGGTTCGCGCGGGCGTGCGGCCGGGGAGGCCCATGTCGGGTCGAAGACCCGACCTACCAAAAAGAGCAGCGGCGCTGGCGCTGATCGGGTTGATTTCGGGCGCGTCTTGTAAATCGGGGGAGTCGGTTCGCGCGGGCGTGCGGCCGGGGAGGCCCATGTCGGGTCGAAGACCCGACCTACCAAAAAGAGCGGCGGAGCTGGCGCTGAGCGGGTTGATTTCCGAAGCGGGGGCGTCGGGCGCGACGGCGGAAGCGGCCGGATCGCGCGCATCGGGCGCAGCGGCGGCGGCCGGGGGCGTGGGCTCGGCAGGCGGGGATGTCGACGGCGGGGCGTTCAAATGCTGGTCGATGAGGACGAGGGTTTTGCGGACGGCGGCGAGGCGCCAGAGGACCTGGCTGGCCAGGTCGATCTGCTGGAGATAGGCGGGGTCGAGCGGGGTGCCGGGTCGGCCGGGGTTGGCGCTGGATGCGTCCAGCATTTGGACCTCGGCGGCGCGAGCCCAGAGCTCGAGCAGCCGGCCGATGAAATCGGCGCTGATTTCGAGCGAGGTGATGGGGTCGCGGTGGTTCAAGCGGTGAAAACCCGTGGGGAGTGGCGGCGCGCCGGTTGGTGGCGCGTGGGGGAAAGTATAGGGCGGCGGGCGGGAAAAACGGAATTCCCTTGGGGGAGCTTAATGGGCCTTGGGGGAACATAATCGGAATGGGGACGCGGATTTGCGGATGCGGATAAGGAATGGGACGCGGATTTATGCGGATAGGAGGCGCGGATAGACGCGGATCAGAGGGAAGATTCTGTCGCAGAGGCGAGAAGGCGCGGAGGAAGAGGGAGGAATGGGACGCGGATGGGCACGGAAGATGAGGGGGGTGGATGGGTGAAAATGTCTTTCATTTGATTTTAAGAGATCGACCGGCGAGGGCGCCGGTCCCACACTTTTTTTATGTCAGGCAGGTCTGCGCCGGGCAATTTACAAAGTCATCGGTCGTGATGCCAGGAGCCGTCGCCGTTGCGCTGCATGTCCAGGGTGTGGCGGTCGCCATTATTCCCGGCGCGCTCGGCGGGGCGCCGCCGGAGCCGCGGCTGCACCTCGCCGCCCAGCGTCCCCAGCGCCGACTTGAGCAGCATGCGCACGCCCACCACCAGCACCATGACCAGCCCGGCGAACATCAGGCCCAGCATCAGCGCCCCGGTCAGCAGCGCGCCCAGAACCATCGCCAGCACCGCCGGCAATCCCGCCAGCGCCAGCCGGCGGCCTTGGGGGGGTAGATATATCCTCGCCAATGTTCCGTCACCTCTTCCGTGATTTCCCGGCGCCGGTGCGCCATCCCACCGTCCAATTTTAGCAGCTCTCGCCCGTTTGCGGGGAAAAACTCGCCACTTGAACCTCTTTCTGCCAGCTGCTAGCATCCAGCCAGTTTTGGAAAACAGAGAGGTCACCGGCATGAACCGTCATCTTGCGTGCCTGCTTGCCCTGTGCGCCGCCGCCATCGCGCCCGCGCCCATCCCCGCCGCCCCGCCCGACATCCTGATTGTCATGCCCGACCAGATGCGAGGCGATGCCATGTCCGGGGTCGGCCACCCGGTCGTGCGCACTCCCCAGATCGACGCGCTGGCGGCCGAGGGCACGCTCTTCCGGCGCGCCTACGCCACCGTGCCCTCCTGCATCCCGGCCCGCGTCGCCCTCTTGACCGGCCAGCAGGCCCCCACCAGCGGAGTCGTCGGCTACGCCCAGCGGACGATCACCGAAGCGACCCTGCCCGGCGTCCTCGCCGAGGCCGGCTACGCCACCGTCCTCGTCGGCCGCAACATGCATCAGTCGCCCGAGAGCGGCGACCTCGGCTATCAGCGGCAACTGCTGGCCTCAACCCATGTGGCCGATGAGGAATACGACCTCGAACTCAAACAAAAGCTGCCCGACAGCGGCGGCATCCGCGGCATCGTCGAGTCCCTGGGGCTCGACAACAACCGCTGGCCCGCCACCCCCTGGCCCTATGACGAGGCGCTCCACCCCACCAGCTGGATCATGCGCCGCTCGCGCGAGGTCATCGCCGCCACGCCCGCCGATCAGCCGCTTTTCCTGACCGCCTCGTTCTACGCCCCCCACCCGCCGCTGTTTCCGCCCAAGCGGATGTTTGACGCCTATCTGAAGGCCGAGCTGCCGCCCATCGCGATGGGCGGGTGGGTCGACCAGAGCCAGCTGAGCCCCGAGGGCAACAACAGCGGGGCGCGCATCCTGCTGCAGGGTGAAACGCTGCGCCGCGCCCAGGCCGGCTACTTCGGCCTCATCGAGCAGATCGACGAGCAGCTCGCCGGCCTCGTCGCCGACTTCCGCGCGCGCAGCGAGGCCGCCGGCCGCGAGTGGGTCATCCTCCTCACCTCCGACCACGGCGAAATGCTCGGCGACCACGGCTACTTCCGCAAGTGCGAGCCCTACGAGGGCTCGGGCAACATCCCGTTCATCATCGCCGCCTCGCCGGGGCTGGGTTTGCAGCGCGGCGCGCGCGACATGCAGCCCGTCGCCCTCGAGGACGTGATGCCGACCCTGCTCGAGCTCGCCGGCGCGCCCAAGCCGCCCAACGTCGACGGCACCAGCCTGGTCCCCGCCCTGCGTGCCGCCGGCGCCCCGCTGCGCGAGTGGTTGCACTTCGAGCACGCCCCGATATACAGCCCCGAGCAGGGCTTCCATGCCCTGGTCGATGCCCGCTACAAATACATCTGGCGGCCGATCAACGGCCAGGAACAGCTCTTCGACCTGACCCAGGACCCCCGCGAGGAACACGACCTCGCGCCCGAGCCGGCGGCGGCCGAAACCCTCGCCCTCTGGCGCGCCCGCATGGTCCAGCGCCTCGCCGGCCGCCCCGAGGGCTTCTCCGACGGCGAAAAACTCATCCCCGGGCGCAAATACCCCCGGCTGCACGCCCGCCCCTGATCCGGCCGCAAAAAACAGGTGTTTCGTCCTGTGGTCTCGTTCTAAAGTGGACGAGGCCACAGGACCCCGCCATGGAACTGACCTGCCAGAACATCCGCTTCGTCCCGATCGTGCATCAGCGCATCGGCTTTGCCGAGGCCGTGCGCCGCGAGGCCCTGCGCTGGCGTCCCGATGCCATCGCCGTCGAACTGCCCCCCACCCTCCTTGACCCGATCATCCGCGGCATCAACCGGCTGCCGCGCATCTCGGCGGTGGCCTGGCATGAACCCGGGTGCCCCGGCGAGCTCGTTTATCTGCCGATCGACCCCTGCGACGGCATCATCGAGGCCGCCCGGCTGGCCACCCGCCACCAGATCGAGCTGGCCCTGATCGACCTCGATCTGCCCGGCCTGCGCGCCCGCTCCAGCCATGCCCCCGACGACCTGATCGCCGATCGCGCCGGGCTCGAGCGCTACGTCGAGGCCTATGCCGCTCCCCTCGCCGCCGATCCAACCGATCCCGCCAACGCCGCCCGCGAGGCCGAAATGGCGCGCCGCCTGCGTGCGCTGGCCGACCGCCGCCAGCGCGTGCTGTGCGTGATTGGCCTGGGCCACTACCTCAACGTGCGCGCCCGCTTGGAATCCAACGATTTCTCCACGCCGGCCCCCCTCGAGCCGGTCACGCAGCGCCCCGGCGCCGCCCTCTTTGACCTGCACCCGCGCGCGCTCGACCGCGCCCTGGGCGAATCCCCCGGCCTCACCTGGCTGCGCGAGCAGCAGCGCGAGGAGCAGGAGCTGACCGGCGAGTGCGGCTTCGATGCCATCGAGGGCCTTCTCGCCCTGCTGCGGCGGGCCGGCGACATTTACGAGGCCACCTATCGCGGCCAGATCAGCCTGATTCAGTGGCAGGGCCTGCTGCAGTTCGCCCGCAACCTCGCGCTGCTCGGCGGGCGGCTGCGCCCCGACCTCGTCCAGGCCATCCTCGCCGCCCGCGGCATCGTCGACGGCGATTACGCCTGGGAATTGCTCAAGCTGCTGCGCCAGTATCCACCCCAGCAGGCCGAGTCGCCCGATGGCCTCCCCCGGCTGCGGTTGCGCCGGGGCCGCGCCGCCATCGAGGGCGCCGCCGAGCGCTTCAGCGCCCGCCCCCACTGGGGCCCGGAGCCCGGTGAGGAACTCAAGCTCCAGCTGCGGCGGCGCCGCCCCCGGCCCGAACTGCTCGAGGAATGGAAGCGGGAGTGGGAGTCTGAGCCCGACCCCTCCGGCCTCTGCGACTGGCCCAACGAAAGCGAGCGCCAGGAGCAATTCATGCACCACGTGCGCCGGCGCGCGCTCGAGCTGCTTACCGACAACCGCAGCCGCACCGAGCCCTTCGCCGCCTCGCTGCTCGACGGCCTCGACCTGCGCGAGACCATCCGCAACTGGCACCAGGGCCGGCTTCACGTCCGCCGCGAGCACCCCCCCAACGGCAAGGTCGGCGCCGCCGTCATCATTTTTGAGGACCAGCCGATCGAACATTTTCCCGACTGGCGCGCCACCCTCTACGCCGAGCACGCCGGCGAGAGCGACATCTCGTTCTTCACCACCCCGCTGGGCGAGCACGTCGTCGGCCCGCGCATCTCCCGCGTCCAGTTCAACGGCCTGCTCTCGGTCTGGCCCGCCAACTACATCCCCGATATCTGGCTGTTCCCCTTCGGCGAGGGCATCAAGACCTGCGGCGACGCCCTCCTGACCGCCGCGATCCTGTTCTCCGCCGAACGCTACATCGCCTGGGTGGCCCCCCATCCGCCCAGCCAGCCCCTGCGCCGCCTGGCGCGCCGCCACCACCACCACATCATCCACCTGCCGCTGCACACCTTCCCGCGCGAGAAGCTGCGCCGCATCCGCCGCTGCCACGTCCTGCTCGGCCGCGACGTGCGCGCCTGGGCCCGCGACTACATCTTCGACGAATGATGCAATTTTTTTTCTTGACGCGTCATCTACACTTGTAGTTATTTGTCTACACAGCTAGTGGAACACCGGGCGTGGGCCCTGACGGCTCGCCCTTTGCAAAAAAACTGATCGGATGCACGATGGCGCTCTGCCCACATTGCCGCAATTCCGTCTGCCTCGCCCCCCCTCGCCCTGCCCCGGCCGGCGAAGCACCTCTCCGCGTCTCGCGCCAGGTGCTGGGCATCCTCAAAAAAGAGGTCATGTATGTCTGCCCCCACTGCGATGTCGTCCTCGGTTTCGGCCATTTCAAGGGCGGCTGGCTCACCGGCCGCCCCAACTGACGAGGTGACCCCCTGATGCAATCCAAGGATGCCTTCCCCGACCAGCCCTCGCTCTCCGACGCCGAGTGGGAGGTGATGAATGTCCTCTGGGCCCGCGCCGAACCGATGGCGGCTCGTGATGTCCACGCGGCCCTCGGCCACCGCGACTGGGCGATGAGCACCGTCAGGACCCTCCTTTCGCGGCTGGTGGCCAAGGGCGCGATTCACTTCGAGGCCGTCGCCAACGCCTATCTTTACCGGCCCGCCATCGAGCGCGAGGCGCTGGCCCGCCGCGAGCTGCCCGGCTTCATCGACCGCGTGCTCGGCGGCGCGCTCACCCCCGCGCTGCTGCGTTTCATCGAGCAGCGCGGCCTGACCGACGACGAGGCCGACCGCCTGCGCGAGCTGCTCCAGCGTCGCGACCAACAGAAGCCCCCGCGCGGCCTGCGCCGTCGCAAGGAGGACTGAGTCATGGACACGCTCAACCGGATCGCGGCCGTCTGGGGCGAGTGGATCACGGCCCAGGGCTGGCAATTGGCTCTGCTGGCGCTGCTGGTGGGGGCGGCGGCGTGGGCGGCGCGCCGCTCCTCCCCGCGCGTCAGGCTGGCGCTGTGGTGGCTGGTTTTTCTCAAGCTGGCGCTGCCGCCGGCGCTGGGTGCCGGCTTCGGCATCGGCGCATGGGCGATCGAGCCGCTGCGCGAGCGGCTGGCAGTCCAGCCGCCGCCGCTCATTAGCCCCGCGGCCCCACTGCCACCCGAACCAATCCCCCCGGTTCTCTCAGCCCCCGCGCCGACCGTCACATCAATCGATCCCCGCCCAGCGACCCCAGCGGTTGCGCCTGAGCCCGTCACGATGGCCTCGGAGCCCGGTCCGTGGCCGGTGCCCTCACCCGCCACCTCGCTGATGCTCGCGTGGGCTGCCGTGGCGGCGGGCTTGCTGCTTTACTCGCTCGCGCGCAACCACGCCCTCATCCGGCGGCTCGACCGGCTCGAGCCGATTGAGGAAGGCCCGCTGCGCGTCGAGCTGGAACGCCTCGCGGTCGAGCTGCGAGTGACGCCGCCGCGGCTATATCTCGCCCCCGGCGTCACCAGCCCATTCCTCTGCGGGCTGCTCGCGCCGCGGCTGGTCCTGCCGACCGGACTGCCCGATTCGATCGGCGAGGAGCGCCTGCGCCACGTGCTCCTGCACGAGTTGGCCCACCTCAAGCGGCGCGACCTGGCGGCCTCCTGGCTGCAGCTGCTGGCGCACTGCGTCTTCTGGTTTCATCCGCTCCTCTGGTGGGCGGGGGCGCGCCTGCGCCACGAACGCGAGTGCGCCTGCGACGAGCTCGCCCTGACCACCGGCCGCCTCGAGCCGCGCCAATACGGCGAATCAATCCTGCAGGTGATCCTGACCGCGCGCGCGCGTCCCGCCTCCGCGCTCGGCCTCCCCGGCGTCTTCGAGCGCCACGCCCAACTTCAAGAACGACTGGAGACGATCATGAGAATCGAAGGCAAGCCTCGAGCTGTCCGCCCATGGTCATGGGCGTTGGTCCTGTTGTTCGCCCTCATCGCCCTCCCCATGGGCGCCGCCTCGCGTGACGCGCAGCCGGGGGATCAGGGGCAATACCGTCGCACCGATCCCCAGTGGGATCGGCCATTCGTTGATGACCCGCACCTGCTGGGGTCGTGGCAGTCGGTCGATTTTGTGCAGGCCCCCGATGAATTCAAGCCCGGCCAACGCCGCTTTCGCGGGGAGCTTCAGCTGAAGGGTATGGATTTCCTGCCCGGCGGTCGCACTTCCCAAAATTGGCACCGCTGGACGAAGGGCTATCTCTGGCACTCGGGCGACCAAGCCGAAGGCGGCTATGAAATCCGCACCATCGACGGCCGCCCCTACCTTTTCGTTGAATGGATCAGCGGCGACGTCATCCAGCGCGGCATGAAGCCCTCGTTTTATGTGCTGACGAAGACTGCCGCCGAGCCGAAAGCGGGCCGCACCCCGCGCATCGTCGAAACCTTCCCCGCCGCCGGCGCCAGCGAGGTGGACCCCGCCAGCCGTGCCATCCTCGTGCGCTTTGACCGCGACATGGCCGGCGGGTTCTCCTGGACTGGCGCGGGCGAGTATCACCCGACGCTGGCCGAGGGGGCGCGGCCGCGCTGGATCGACAAGCGCACCTGCGAGTATCCAGTGCGGCTCGAGCCCGGCCGCTTCTACCGCATCGGCATCAACTCGACCAGCCACCGGAACTTCCGCTCGGCCGAGGGGACCCCGGCACGGCCAAGCGCCATCTGGTTTACAACCAAGGGTGCCGACGCGCAAACCCTGACGCTCCTCGAGCGCCCGCGCGTGCTCGAGATGACCCCCGCCAACGGCGCCCAGGATGTCGACCCCGCCACCAGCGAGCTGCGCGTGACCTTCAACGTGCCGATGGGCGGGGGTTTCTCGTGGACCGGCGGCGGCGAGAACTACCCCGAGATCCCCGATGGCGGGCGCCCGCGATGGAGCGAGGACCGCAAGACCTGCACCCTGCCGGTGCGGCTCAAGCCCGACTGGTCATACCGCCTGGGCCTCAACAGCCCCTCGCACCAGAACTTCAGCAGCCAGGGCGGCCTGCCACTCGAGCCGGTCATCACCACGTTCAGAACGCGCGCACGGTAATCTCCGCCCCTCAGCGCTCGGTCCAGAAGCGCGGGGCGAACAGCACCAGAATCGCCATGTACTCGAGCCGGCCCATCACCATGCACAGCGAGAGCAGCCACTTGGCCGGCCCGCCCAAAAAAGCGAATGTCTGCGTCGGCCCGACGGCCTCCAGCCCCGGGCCGATGTTATTGATCGTCGCCGCCACCGCCGTGAAGGCCGTCACCAGCGTGGCCTCCGGCTCCAGCAGCGCCACCAGCATCGTCATCACGCCCGTGATCACCATCGCCGCGAAAAAGAAGCTGAGCACCTGGAACTGCAGCGCGTCATCCACCACGCGCCCCCCCATGCGCACCTGGCGCACCGTGCGCGGGCTGCGCTGGCGCTCGACCTGGTTGAACAGGTGGCGAAACAGCAGCACGTAGCGCACGACCTTGAGCCCCCCGGCCGTCGATCCCCCGCTGCCGCCGATGAACATCAGGATCACCAGCAGCGCCCGCCCCGCCGTCGGCCACTGGTCAAAGTCCGCCGTGCCAAACCCCGTCGTCGTCATGATCGAGACGGCGCTGAAGATCCCCCCGCGCAGGCTCGCCCCCAGCCCCGTGCCCCCCGCCAGCCAGACCACCCCCGTCAGGATCGCCACCGCCCCGATCAGCGTCAGCGCATAGGCGCGAAACTCCGTGTCGTGCCAATAGATGCTCCAGCGCCGCTGGCCGAACAGGTAATGCAGCGTAAAGTTGCAGCCCGCCAGGAACATGAAGACAACGATCACGATCTCGATGTAAAGGCTGTTGAAGGCGCCGATGCTGGCATTGCGCGTCGAGAAGCCCCCCGTGGCCACCGTGCCGAACGTATGGCAAAGCGCCTCGAAAAGGTCCATCCCCCCCGCCATCAGCAGCACGCACTCCGCCGCCGACAGGATCAGGTAAATCTTGAGCAGCGCCAGCGCGGTCTGGCGGACGCGCGGGGTCAGGCCCTCGGCGGTCACCCCGGGAATCTCCGACCGATAAAGCCGGCGCCGCGCACTCGAAAAGAACGGCAGGATCGCAATGAAGATGACGATGATGCCGATGCCGCCCAGCCAGTGGGTCATCGAGCGCCAGAACAGCGCCGAGCGCGGCAATGCCTCGATATCGACCAGAATCGTCGCGCCGGTCGTTGTCATCCCCGAGATCGTCTCAAAAAAGGCATCGGTAAAGGAAGGAATCGTCCCGGTCAGGACAAACGGAATCGCGCCGGCCGCCGCCCCCACCAGCCAGCCCAGCCCCACGATCGCCAGCGCCTCGCGCTGCAGCACCGCCTGCCGGCTGCGCCAGCCCACCATGAACATGGCCAGCCCGATCCCCATCACCAGCACGATCGCCCCGAACCAACGGCCCGTCAGCCCATCGCCATCATAAAGGCTCCAGCCCAGCGAAGGCAGCATGAACAGGCTCAGCAGCAGAACCAGCAATCCCAGCGCGGAGCAGATGGGCCGATAATGCAAGGGGCCGGCGCCTCCATGAGGTCAGCAATGCGACAAGCAGCCACCATCATTCATGGTTGCCCTCGCCCCGTCAACAGGCCTCTTACGCCACCGGCGGGCCAAGAATCCCAATGATCAGCCGGGTCAGGGCCGACAAGTCGCTGAGCGGCTTGACCAGCACGCGCTCGGCCGGGATCGTGAAGCGCAAAAAATCGCGCATCCAATCCTCGTCATTGTCCTGCTCTCTCAGGAAAATCATCTCCATCCCCGGCTGCAATGCGCGCAACCGTGTCAGGCTCTCCGCGCCCCCCCCGATCCCGATATTCAGGATCGCCAGATCAAAATTGTTTTCCATCGCAGCATCGATCGCCTGCCGTCCGTTGGCCACCGCCACCACCCGATAACCCAAAGTTGAGCTGAAATATTTTGTCAGATCCCGCCTCAATTGGGCATCGGCATCAGCAATCATCATCTGGTGCGGCATCTCAACGCCTCCCTTCCGGTGCATGCAAGCCGTCCGTGCCGACGACATGCGCAACCCGTCCCTGGGCATCTCATTGCCTATCTACATATATGATAAAGATGATGATCGGATATGCAAGTCGGAAATGAACCAATGGGCGGATTTTTTAGCATCTGTCCCGCCTATGGTGTGGGTCCTTCGCCCCGACGTGGGGCTCCCGCTGTCGGCTTAAACGATCTGCCACCGCCCGCGCGCCGGTCCCCGGCGGATCAATGATTGGTCTGGAGCATCACCTGGAACACGGAACCCGCGTTGCCATTATCCAGGATCAGGCCCTTCTTGAGTTCGTTATTGAAATAGATGTCGGGCGTGCCGCCGCCGGTGAATCCGCGCTGGGCGACCACCGAGCCATAAACTCCCGCATTGCCGGCCAACGCACAGGTGCCGGCCGTGTAGATGACCCCGTCGGTAAAAATCTTTTGCAATGTACTGGCATCGCCATCCGGATTGTAGCCCGTCAGACTGAACGGCGATCCGACGCCGCTGGCATCGAAGTTGGCTCCGATATAAAAGATCCCCTTGAGGCCCACGCTGGTGCCGCTGGCATTGATCGTTGCCAGGTTTGAACCATCGGCCGCCGGCGGTTGCCCGTTGATGGTGTCGATAAAGATCATGTCATACGGGGCCGACTCGCGATCCGGCACGCCAAATTCGCTCATGAAATCCGTGACGCGGTTTGCGGAGGTCTTGATCCCGTTGCGATAGATGTTCCCCGCCGCATCGGTGCCATAATAGCGCCCATGTGCCAGTGCATGCTCCTTGAAGGTCTGATAATCAAATTCCGGCCGCGAGAGGGTGCCTGCCGGCAGGCGTTGGTGAAACGCATCGGCAAATTGGCCACTGGCCGGTGCCGCGCCCGGCTGAGTCCGCAGCGGGTTATACAAATCCCGCCCCTCCCCCCAGGTCCAGTTGCTCGGAAAGATGATGTTGCCCTCGGACCGATAGCGTGCCCATGGATCATAATCGGAGCTTGATGATCGCAGGTACGTCATCTGACTCCGGTTGAGCATGCTGAAGTCACGCAACGTCCAGGATTCGCCCCAGTGGACGCGCGCGTTGCCGAACGCCGCGGCCACATTGAAGCTGAACAGCGCCGCCGGCAGGTTGATCGACAGGATCGGCGAGGCGTTGACATACACCAGCACCGTCCGCTCCAGCCCCGACGTGCTGCGCCCCACGCTGCGAATCTTGAAGAAGCATGAGACTGGATCCCCGACCTCCGCCGGCAGCAGCTCGATCTCAACGATCCGTCCGATCGGCGTCTCGGCCTCCGAGGTGAACTGTCCCACATTGAGCGAGTCCAGCATCGACTCGGTGATCAGGTAGCTGCCGCTCAGCGCCGCCGACAGGTTGGGGAAAATCTCGTGCGGATCGGCGGTCACGTTGACCAGACCGCTGCCCGTCTCGCTTGGATCGTAGACCAGCACGCGCTCGAACAAAGTAGGTGCCAGCGTGTAGCTGGCCGGGTAATTCCCCCAGTGCATCACCTGAGCCACCCCGGCCTCGGCAATGTAATAGGCCCGTGCCAGCTCCATCTTGCGCCGGTTGAGCCGCTGGTGGTTGACCAGCATGTCGGCCAGCCAGACCAGCGCCAGCGATGTCAACGCCAGCAACACCAGCGCGATTGCCAGCGTCGAGCCACGCCGTCCCCTGCTCATGAGCTTGCCTAGCATCGAACCATCCTCCGCCGGCCCGGCCGGCCGCCTTTAAATATTCCGCAAGTAGACGGCGACTTCGCCTTCCTGTTCATCCAAATCCTGATATGGCATGCTCGAGGCGCTCTTGACCCGGATCAGCACCACCGCACCGCCCTCCTGCGCCTCAAACGTGATGTCGATCGGCCCGCGCGCCACCGGCAACGGCGGATCGCCACTGCCCAGCTCGTCATCGAAAAACAGTGTCCGCTGGCTCGGGTTGAAGATGAATCCACTGGTGGTCCCCGGCAGGTTCGGGTCCTCGAAGCGGATCCGCCGCGCGTCCATGTCGATGATGCACGAGCCGATGCGCGCGTTGACCAGCCGGTAACGCACCGCATCAATCGCCTGCATCCGCGAGGCCCGCATGTGCGTCTTGCCCATCAGCTCGCGGCTGGTGCGGGCGCTCATGAACTGCAGGCTCGTCATCACCAGCATCACCATCGAGGTAATGCCGACGGCAATGATGACCTCGGCCAGGGTGAATCCCCGCCGACCTCGACGCCCACGCAGGTTGAGCTTGTCCATGAATCTCTCCTCAGGGCGCGATATAGGTCATCAACGTCTCGCGAAAGGTGCGGCCGCTCAGCCGCCCGCGCGGGTTCCATGTCAGCGTCACCTCGACCTGCACCCGCACCGCCGGCACCGGCGCCATCATCAGCAGGTTGCCGTCAGGGTCGCGCACCGTCACCTCAATCGTGCCGATGGTGTCGTCGTCGGGATTATCCGGCGTGCCGTTGTCCCAGACCGTCACCGTCGTCCCGCCCGTGATGCGGGTGTAGAGCGTGTGCCGAATCCGCTCCATCTCCTCCGAGATGATCTGGTTGGCGCGCGCCCGCTCCTGCTCCAGGTCGTTCTGGGTCCGCAGAAAAACAGTCATCTGCAGCGCGCCGATGCTGCCGATGGTGACCAGCACCACCGTGATCACCGCCTCGATGATCGTGAAGCCCCGTCGCCGCCGGCTCTGTCGTGATGAACTCATCGCATGCATCCTTGCTCCCGCCGGCCCATGCCGGCTCCAACGGCCGCATTGATGGCCTTCGTTTCCTGTTTCGGCCCCTCCCGGCGCCCACATGAGCGAGTCTTCGAAAATGAACAGCATCCACTGCGCATCAGGTAGATCGGCTCTTCGACCCGACATGGTCTTCTGTGTCGGCTCGGAGAGCCAACCGACCCTCCCCGGCACGAGCTGGGGTAGCGACGGACGGCCCGGAAAAGTTTTGCGCCCCGGCCCGCCATTCGCTCACAATGGGGGGTCGGAACAGGTTTTCCCTCGTCTGGAGCTCTCATGCCGCGCGTCAGCATCATCATCCCCTCCTACAACTGCGCGGCCCTGGCCGCCGAGGCCATCGATTCGGCGCTCGCCCAGACCTGTCGCGAGATCGAGATCATCCTGGTCGATGACGGCTCCACCGACGACACGGCCGCCGCCCTCGCCCGCTACCGCCGGCTCCCCAACTTCACCTATCATCATCAGGAAAACCGCGGACTCCCCGGTGCGCGCAACAGCGGCATCCGCCTCGCTCGTGGCGAGTATATCCTCGTCCTCGACGCCGACGACCAGATCCCCCCCCACTGCGTCCAGCGCCACCTCGATGTGCTCGACCGCGAGCAGACCGGCTGGGCCACCTGCGACGTCCTGCGCCGCGAGGGCGCCGACGAGCGCGTCGTCAGCTCCTATCTCCCCTCCGCCGGCGCGCTCGCCTGGGCGCTCGAGCACGAATTCCCGATCCGCTCGATCTTTTATCGCAAATCAGCCCTTGAGCAGGTTGGCCTATACGACGAGGAGCAGCGCGTCTATGAGGACATCGAGCTCTACGCCCGCCTGCTGCGCGCCGGCATCGCCCACTCCTACATCCCCGAGCCGCTCTACATCTACTACATCCGCGGCGGCTCGCTGACCAAGGAGGGCAAGCGCCTGCGCAACCTGGGCTACATGGAACGCTTCTACCGGCTGCACTACCGCGCGCTCGCCGACGCCGGCCACGGCTGGGCCGCCCGCGAATATGCCCGCGTCATGTGGCGCCTCGGCAGCCGCTACCGGCTCGTCGGCGCCGGCGCCGGCCGCGTGCTCGCCTGCCTCGCCCAATCGCTGCGCTACGACCCGACCCAGACCCTGCGCGCCGGCCTACGCCGCCTGATCCACCCCCCCGCCGGTTGACCAACTCAGCTTTGCCCCACGTCCGCCCCACGAACCTCTTGACATATCGACAAATCTCGATGTATCAATTTACATCAGGAGGCCGCCATGGCGCCCCAACCAAACCACCAGCCGCTCCCCAACGATCTGCTCGAACAGGCCGCCCACTGCCTGCGCGTCATGGCCCACCCCGCACGCCTGCGCATGGTCGAGTTGCTCCTGAGCGAGCGCCAGAGTGTCGGCCAGCTCGCCGAGCGCTGCGGCCTGCGCCCGCACCAGGCCTGTGAGCACCTCCGCCTGCTTCAGAACTGCGGCTATCTCTCCAGCGAGCGCCAGGGCCGCGAGGTTTACTATCAGGTCATCTCCAGCACCTTGCCAGCCCTCATCGCCTGCATCCGCGCCAGTTGCCCCAAACCGCACGCCTCATCTGCAAGGAAGACCCTCCCATGACGCAACCGATCAATCATCCCATTCATATCGTGATCGTCGGCGGGGTGGCGGGCGGGGCTTCGGCCGCCGCCCGCGCCCGCCGGCTCTCCGAGACCGCCCGCATCACGATCTTCGAGCGCGGCGAGCACATCTCCTTCGCCAACTGCGGCCTGCCTTATCACATCGCCGGCACGATCTCCGACCGTGGCAAACTCCTCGTCCAGACTCCCGAGGCCATGCGCCGGCGCTTTGGCATCGATGTCCGCACGCAGACCGAGGTCCTTGCCATCGACCCCGCCGCCCGAACCGTCCGCGTCCGCTCGCGTGTTGATGGCGCCGAGCAATCCGTCTCCTATGATTACCTCGTCCTCAGTCCCGGCGCCGAGCCGGTGCGCCCGCCCATTCCCGGCGCCGACCACCCGCTCGTGCGCACGTTGCGCAACATGGCCGACATGGATGCCATCAAGGCGATCATTGACGAGCACCGCCCCGAACGCGCCATCGTCGTCGGCGGCGGCTATATCGGCCTCGAGATGACCGAGGCACTCGTCCAGCGCGGGGTCTCCGTTTCTCTCCTCGTGCGCGGCCCCCAGCTCATGGGTCATGCCGACCCCGAGATGACCGAGCCGCTCAACGCCGAGCTGCTCCGCCATCGAGTCGACCTGCGGCTGGGGACTTCGCTCCAGCAGCTCACCCCGGAGCCCCAGGGCCTGCGCGCCTTCCTGAGCGATGGCAGCGAAATCAAGGCCGGGCTCGTCATCCTCGCCACCGGTGTGCGCCCCGAAGCAACCTTGGCGCGCGAGGCGGGCCTCGCCATCGGCGAGCGCGGCGGCATCTCAGTTGACGAGGCCATGCGCACCAGCGACCCGCGCATCTTCGCCGTCGGCGACGCGGTCGAGGTCATCGATTATGTCGGCGGCCAGCCCGCCCTCATCCCGCTCGCCGGCCCCGCCAACCGCCAGGGCCGCATTGCCGCCGACAACATCTTCGGCCGCGACAGCCGCTACGACCGCACCCAGGGCACCGCCATCTGCAAGGTCTTTGATCTCGCCATCGGCATGACCGGCCAGAGCGAAAAGGCCCTGCGCCGTGCCGGCCGCGCCTGCGAAAAAATCTACGTCCACCCCGCCAGCCACGCCGGCTATTATCCCGGCGCCCACCCGCTCAGCCTCAAGCTGCTCTTCGATCCAGCCGATGGCCGCATCCTTGGAGCGCAGGCCGTCGGCGCCGACGGCATCGACAAGCGCATCGACGTCCTGGCCGTCGCCATCCGCGCCGGCATGACCGTCTTTGACCTCGAGGAACTGGAATTGGCCTACGCCCCGCCCTACGGCTCGGCGCGCGATCCGATCAACCAGGCCGGCTTCGCCGCGGCCAACGTCCTGCGGGGCGATGTCAGTCTGGCGCACGCCGACCAGCTCGACACCCTTTCCGATCAGGAGCTGCTGCTTGACGTTCGCTCACCCGCCGAATGCACCGGCGGCATGATCCCCGGCTCGATCAATATTCCGCTCGACCAGCTTCGCGACCGGCTGGAGGAAATCCCCCGCGATCGCGAGCTGATCGTCAGCTGTCAGGTCGGCCTGCGCGGCTACCTCGCCTGCCGCATCCTCAGCCAGCACGGCTTCGCCTGCCGCAACCTGAGCGGCGGCTACAAGACCTGGCTGCAAACACGACCCTTTACACTGGCCGGCCCAGCCTGAGCATTCACCGGGGGCACAACGCGACTTGTCTCAAGAGAGCAAGGTCAAGGACTTCCGGAAGCGCAGGCATAGCATCGCTATTCCGAGCATTGCGGGAGATTTTGGCCGCTGCTCGCAGCCGTCAGTTCGCGCGGATTATTTTCGAGAACTGATCTAATCCAGCTTGCCCGGCAGAACCGGCTCGCGGGGCACTGAGGCATGCTTGCCGGCCGCCGCCAGCCGCTCCAGTTCCTGCTGCCTGCGCTGCCCCGCGATGAACGACCAAGCCAGCAGCCCAACCCCGAGCAGGATGAAGGCGCCAAACGTGATACGTACTTTGACCGCGACGTCAGGGCGCAGCCCCGCCTTGCCGTCGAAGGAAATCTTGTCGACTTGGACTGGATGGACCTTGATTGGAACGACCTGGCCGACGCTGAAGTCATTGACCCTGTCAGAGCGCAGATGAACCATTGTCTCCATGTCGATATCATCGTCGATCTGATAATTCATGGTTACTTGATAACCATCCAACTCGGTGATCGTCGCCGGCACCTCGAGTCCACTCTCTTCGATTGCCGTCTCGAGCCTGATCTCGGGCAAGCTGCGAACGAAATGATACAGCCCATTGAAGATGATGATCACCGCCACCAATCGCACCAGACCCAGCGAAGTCATGGAGCGGCGCAGCTTGACGACCTGCGCGCGCACCGGCTCCGGCTCGACAGGATTGACCCGCTCCGTCAGCATGTCCTGGCGCCGGAGCGCATGCAGGAAGAATTGAATGCCGGGCACAGTCTGAGGCAGCTCGATTTTACCTTCGCTGTGCTCGATCAGCACGAAACCCTGTCTGGCGCCGGAGATACGACCGGGAAGCCACTCCACGCGGCGGATCCAGCTCAGTGGCAAAAATCGGGTCTTGCCCAAGTTGATGCAAAGGCGTTCGCCCTCAAATTTGATCACCTCACCCAGAAGGCGCCACTTCCAGCGCCGCCGCCCGGCGAGGTAATCGTCGGTAATGCGATCCATGATCGCCGGCAGGCGCCCAACGATCGCCTCGGTCAAGTCGCGCCCGCCATTTGCATAATGTTCCGTTGAAATGGTCATCAGTTTGCGCCCCCGTGCGTCCTTGAGCCGAATATGGAGCTCGGCGATGGCGAGGGGATGATAGAGATCGATGTCGGCCGCCTGATCCCAGCGCACGCGGCGGGAGTCCTGGCCCTCCACACGGATGCCGTCATCGTCGAGGATGTAGACCCTCTTGGCCTGGCGCCACCCGACGAAGCAGAGGACAGCAAACGGCAGGAACAGCAGCGCCGCAAGCGAAATGAAGCGATCACTTGATTTCTGGGGCGGCTCGATGAACGGCAGGGCCAATGCCAAACCGCTCAAGGCGAGGAAAAAAAACACCCCCAGCAGCAGAACCTTGGTGCCCGACTCGGGCGCAAAACGCACCTCTCTGGAATCCCGCGTCATGACCCGCCCCTCCAGATGACGAAAATGTATATTTATTACATCGACGTCAAAGCTAGCAGCTCCAACCGAAGGACGCCATTTAAAAATTATGTATATCCGGGGGGAGCCGATCGTTCGTCATGATCAGGAGAGGCCGCCGGACCGCCCTCACCCGCGTCGCCTCGCGATGGCGGCCAGAAAGAAGAAACCCGCCTGCACCAGGATGATGGCCGGCCCCGTCGGCAGGTCGAAGTGCCACGCCGCCGCCATCCCGGCCAGCACGCCCGCCAGCCCCAGCACCATCGACAGCAGCGTCATCGCGAGGAACGTCGGTGCCAGCAGCCGAGCCGTCGCCGGCGGAATCACCAGCAGCGCAGCTATCAATACGATCCCCACAACCTTGACCGCCACCACGATCGTCAGCGCTAAAAATCCCGCCAGCAGGTAGTCGTCCCGCTCGACCCGCAGCCGGTCCGCCTGGGCCAGCTCCGGGTCGAAGGTCGCATAGGCCCAGCGCCGCCACATCGGCAGCGCCGCCACCCCCGTCGCCAGCGCCCCCCCCGCCATCCAGACGTCCCCCGCCGTGATCGCCAGGATATCGCCAAACAGCACCGCCCAGGCATCCACGCTGGTGTCGCGCCGCAACGATAGAAAAATGATCCCCAGCGCCATCGAGACCGCAAAGAAGATCCCGATCACCGTGTCGCCGCTCATCCGCGTGCGCCGCTGGACATACTGAATCCCCAGCCCCACCGCGATCGTATACGGCATCGCCACCCAAAGGTAATGATCCCACCCCGCCAGCAGCGCCAGCGCCACCCCGCCAAAAGCCGCGTGCGCCAGCCCGTTGCCCATGAAGCTCAGCCCGCGCTGGACGACAAACACCCCGAAATAGGCCGACAGCAGCCCGACCATCAACCCCGCCATCAGCGCATACTGCACGAACGGCATCGTCAGCGCCTCAAGCATGGCCGCCCCTCCCCTTCTGCCCGCGCGCCGCGTCGTGCCGATGTCCGACATGCCCGAACGCCTGGCGCAACTGCGCCTCCGACAGCGCCTCCTGGGGTGTCCCGAATGCCAGTTGCTGGCGCCCCAGCACCAGCACGTGCGAGGAGTGGTGGCGCGCCGCGTCCCAATCGTGCGTCACCATCACGATCGTCGCCCCCGCGTCCGACTGGTAATCCTCCAAAATCGCATACATGTCGGCCTCGCCCGCCAGGTCCATCCCGGCGGCCGGCTCGTCCAGCAGGATCAGCCGCGGCCGCCGCGCCAGCGCCCGCGCCAGATACACCCGCTGCAACTCACCACCCGACAGCACCGAGATCGGCCGCAACGCTCGCTCCCCCATCCCGACGCGCTCGAGCGCCTCCTGCGCCGCTGCCCGCGCCGACCCGCGCAACCATCCCGGCCAGCGCCCCAGCACCCCCGTCGCCACCAGCTCGATCGCCCGCGCCGGAAAACTGCGGTCCAGCGTCTTGAGCTGGGGCACGTAGCCCAGCCACGCCGCCGGGCATTCCAGCGGCGCGTGGCCCAGCAGCTCGATCCGACCCCCAGTCGGCTCGACCAGCCCCAGCAGACACTTGAGCAGCGTCGTCTTGCCCGCCCCGTTGGGGCCGACGATGGTCATGAACGCTCCCTCGGGCAGCACCAGTCCCACCCGGTCCAGCGCCAGCCAGCTTCCCAGCCGCACCGATAAGTCGATACAACGCAATGCCTGGGTCATTCCAGCGCCTCGCGCAGCACCCGCGCGTTGTAGCGCAGCAGGCTGATCAGGTCGCGTCGCCCCTCGCCCCCGCCGAGCGGATCCAGTTCATGCAGCGGCAGCTCCAGCGCCGCCGCCAGAGCCTCGGCCGACTGCCGGGGCAGTTGCGGCTCGCTGAAGATCGCCCGCGCCCCCGCCGCCCTCAGCCCCTTGCTCAATTCCATCATCTCGCGAATCGTCGGCCGCCGCCCCGGCGCGGGTTCGATCACCGCCGCCACCTCCAGCCCGTAGCGCCGCAGCATGTAGCGCAGCGAGGGATGGAACAGCACCACCGCCCGGCCGCGCACTGGCGCCAGCAGTTCGGTCAGCTCACCATCGAGCTCCCGCAGGCGCTCTTCGAACCGCCGCGCGTTGCTCCGATAAGCCTCCGCCCCCTCCGGGTCAATCTCCACCAACACCCTCGTCAATGGCGGCAGTAGCGCCGCCACGGCCAGCGGGTCCGTCCAGAAGTGCGGATCGATCTGCCCCTCGCCGTGATCATGACCGTGGTCATGCCCCGCCTCGCTGCAACTGTGCCCGTCAAACGGCAGTTGAAATTCCGCCGGCAGCAGACCCAGCACCTCGACCCGCCGCTCCACCGCCAGCCGCGCCGCCCAGCCATCCAGCTGCGGCGCCACGTAAAACAGCACCGCCCCCTGCAGCCGGCGCAGGTCGCTGGGGCGGGGCGCAAAGGTATGCGGCGAGGCCCCCGTCGGCAGCAGGCGCGCCACCTCCGCGCGTCCGGTCGTCAGCTCATCCAGAATCGCCGCCAGCGGGCTGATGGTCGCCGTCAGCCGCACCGGCCCCTCCGCCCCGCGCGCCGACCCTGCCAGCACGAGCAGCAGCAGCGCCAGCGGGAACACCCGGATCAATCGCAGTTTCGCCATCATCGTCTCCCCTGCCCCGCACCGGCCTGCCCCGCGGCGTCCGGTCCTTCTTGATCGCAGTTATCAATAAAGCATACAATTCAACCGACGACAGTTTAGCCGGGTTATTGATAACCGTCTATCAAAAACAGGATCGAACTCCTTCATGAACCGCCGCAATACCCGCCAACGCGAAATCATCCGCGCCGTCTTGGCTCAGGCCGACCGCCCCCTCAGCCCCGCCGAGCTGCTCGCACGAGCATCCGGCCAGCTCCCCAACCTTGGCATTGCGACCATCTATCGAACCCTGCGCCTGCTCACCGAGGAGGGCTGGCTGGCCCCCATCGAGCTGCCCGGCGAAGCCACCCGCTACGAGCTGGCCGGCAAGGGCCACCATCATCATTTCCGCTGCCGCCGCTGCCGGCGCATCTTCGAGCTGGCCGGCTGCGTCCTGCGCCACCGTCCGCCGACCCCGCCCGGCTTCGCCGTCGAATCCCACGAAGTGATCCTGCATGGCCTCTGCGCCCACTGCGCCCCAAGCGCCACCTGTTAAACCACCTCAAATCGGCATCGCCAAGGCATAACGCTCATAAATTTCGCTCATCCGCTCGACCATCCGGCCGACGGTGAATTGCTCCAGGAACCGCTCGCGCGCGGCCTCGCCCAGCCGCGCTCCCAGCCCCGGCTCGGCCAGCAGGCGCCCGATCGCCGCCGCCAGCGCCTCGGGCTGGTGCGCCGCCACGAGCAGGCCATGTCGGCCATCCTCGATCAGTTCGGGCACCCCGCCCACCGCAGTCGCCACGATCGCCCGCCGCGCCCGCATCGCCTCCAGGATCGTCACCGGGCTGCCCTCCCAGTGCGAGGCCAGCACCAGCGCGTCGGCCGCCGCCAGCAACCCCTGCGGCTCGCCCACGTAGCCAAGGAAACGCATCGCCGGCGCCACACCCCGCGCCTCGGCCAACCGCTGGTTCCGCCCTCCCTCGTCATCGCGCCCCGCGCAGAGGCACACCAAATCCGGCCGCTCCTGCCGCAGCCTCGCGATCGCTTCGATCAAGTCCGGATAACCCTTGGCCGCGCGCAGGTTGGCGATCACCACCAGCACCGGCGCCGTGGGATTCAGGCCCAGCCGTGCGCGCTCCCGCGCCCTCGCCTCGGCGTCCGGCGGCGGCAGGTCGGGTATCCCATTGGGCACCACGTGGATGCGGTCGGGCGGCACCCCCTCGCGCGCGATCCGTGCCTGGCGCGCCGCCTCGCAGACCGCCACCCAGGCCGTCACGCCGTCGGCCGTCATCCGGTCCAGCCAGACGTGGTGGCGCCGCCGGTGCGCATCGATCGAATGCACCCCCGAGATCAGCGGCATCCCGAGCCCATGCGCCACCCATCGCGCCAGCAGCTCGGCCCGCAACCCATAGCAGTGCACCAGGTTAAAGTGCCCCGCCCGCATGAAGTGCCGCATCCGCCGAAGCAGCAGCGGATTGGCCAGCCGCGGCAGCGCCCAGTTGGTCGCCTTCACCCCCGCCTGCATCGCCAGCAGCGTCAGGTGGCCCGGCCCCATCAGCGACAACACCTCGGGGGTCACCCGCGCCGGATCGGCGTGGCGTATATAATGCATGATCATCTGCTCGGCCCCGCCGATGGCTGAGGTCGAGGCAATCTGCAGGACGCGTAGCGGGGGCGGGCACATCGTCTCATTCCCCTGGTGGGCTCGGCGGCGGCCGCCGGCGTTCGCGCGATTGAGCATCGTCATTTTTTTTGAAATCCGCCATTGATTTCAACCCCCGGCTTGCGCATCATCACCTTTTAGTATGATGAAGCAACCGCACTCCCCCGACCCGCAACCTTCCGGCGAAGGCGCCTCCGGGCCCCAAACCGTTTTTCGCCGCAAGCACCTGCTCGACCTCGAGTCCCTCAGCGGCCCCGAAATCCGCCTGATCCTCGAGAATGCGCGCGGCTTCAAGGAAGTCTCGGGCCGCACCATCAAAAAAGTTCCCGCCCTGCGCGGCCAGACCGTCTGCACCCTCTTCTTCGAAAATTCCACCCGCACCAAGACCAGCTTCGAGCTCGCCGCCAAGCGCCTCAGCGCCGACGTCATCGGCTTCTCGATCTCGACCTCCTCGGTCACCAAGGGCGAGACCCTGATCGACACCGCCCGCACGATCGAGGCCATGGGCACCGACATCATCATCATGCGCCACGGCCAATCCGGCGCACCCCACCTGCTCTCGCGCCGCGTCGCCGCCAGCGTCATCAACGCCGGCGACGGCACCCACGAGCACCCCACCCAGGGCCTGCTCGATGCCTTCACGATCCTCGAACATAAAGGCCGCTTCGAGGGGCTCAAGGTCGCCATCGTCGGCGACATCCTCCACAGCCGCGTCGCCCGCAGCAACATCCAGGCCCTCACCAAGCTCGGCGCCGAGGTCACGCTGGTCGGCCCGACCACCCTGCTGCCGCGCACCTTCTCCCAGTTCGGCGTGCGCATCTGCCACGATCTGATGGAGGGCATCGAACAGGCCGACGTCATCAACATCCTGCGCATCCAGCGCGAGCGGATGGCCGCCAATTTCTTCCCCTCGATCCGCGAGTACCGCCTCCTCTACGGCATCACCCGCGAGCGCCTGCGCGCCACCCGCCCCGATGTCATGATCATGCACCCCGGCCCCGTCAACCGCGGCGTCGAAATCGACCAGGACGTCGCCGACGGCCCCCACTCGGTCATCAACGAGCAGGTCACCAACGGCGTCGCCGTCCGCATGGCCGTCCTCTACCTGCTTGCCGCCAATCGCGACTGACCTCCCCTCCTCGGCTCATCCCGCGGAACCCCCGGCCTCCAAAACTGGACCGCCGCCGCGCTTTTCAGCTATCATCATTCAAGTTACGAGCCGGATGATGCCCCATGAACCACACCCCTGCCAGGCCGGTTGAGGTCGAATCCGCCACCCCCCAGCCCGGCCACGAGCCGGCCGATTACCGCATCGCCTTTTTCACCAACACCTATCGCCCCTTCGTCGGCGGCGTGGCCCTCTCCGTCGAGCTTTTCCAGCGACATCTGGACCTCCTCGGCGACCATGTCACCGTCTATGCCCCCGAATATGGCGAGGAAAGTGCCGACGAGGGCCTCGACGTCCAGCGCATGCCGGCCATCCGCCACTTCAACGACACCGACTGGAGCCTCCCGCTGCCCGTCTCCTTCCGCCCCTCCCAGGATGACGAGCTCGCCCCCTACGACATCGTCCACGTCCACCATCCCTTTCTGCTGGGCGAGATGGGCATGCGACTGGCCCGCCAGCGCCGCCTGCCGCTGGTTTTCACCTATCACACCCAATATGAGCAATACACCCATTACGTGCCGATCAACGGCGAGCAGGCCGCCCGCACGATCGTTCGTCACGCCGCCGAGTTCTGCAACCTCTGCGACCTGATCCTCGCCCCCACCCACGATATCCGCCGCATGCTCGAGCAGCGCGGCGTCGAGTCCTGGATCGAGGTCCTGCCCACCGGTATCGAGATGGACCGCTTTGCCCGCGCCGACCGCGCCTCCCTGCGCCGCGAGCTGAAGATCGGCCCGCACGACCCGCTCCTCGTCCACGTCGGTCGGCTGGCCGAGGAAAAAAATTTGCTCTTCCTGATGGAGGCCTGCCTCGAGGCACTCGCCCGCCTGCCCGCCGCCCATCTCGTCATCGCCGGCCAGGGCGTGCTTGCCGACGAGCTGGAGCAGATGACCCGCGACGCCGGCGAGCCCGGCCGCCGCGTCCACCTGGTCGGCGTGCGCACCGGCCAGTCCCTCATCGACCTCTACGGCGCCTCCGACCTGTTCGTCTTCGCCTCCAAGACCGAGACCCAAGGCATGGTCATCGCCGAGGCGATGGCCGCCGGCTCCCCCGTGCTGGCGCTCGACGCCGACGGCGTCCGCGACCTGATCCGCGACGACATCAATGGCCGCCTGCTGCCCGGCAATACCGACCCGGCCGGCTTCGCCGCCGCCATCCTCGATGCCTTCCAGCACCCCGACCGGCTCGCCGGCTGGCGCGCCGAATCCCTCAGCGCCGCTCGCCTGCTCGACATGCCGCTCCAAGCCGCCCGCCTCCACGAACTCTACCGGCGCCTCAAGCTGCTCCCCGCCCACCGCCTCAAGGATGAAACCCTCAGCTTCGGCCTCATCCGCAACTATTTCGAGACCATCTGGGAAGATGTCGGCCGCTGGTTCGAACAGATCTGATCTCCCCCCGCCGCCGCTGTGTGGTTCGCATGTTTCACTTCGGGCTGCCGTTGCATTTTCGTGTCTATTCGTGCTCCGCATTTCGTGTGTTTCGTGAACATTACAATTCCTAAAAGGATCAGGGGGGGCTCAGTTTAAGTCAAAATCCATTGCCAATGCCCGCCGCCCCAGCCAAGATGTTGGGGGCCTGCGCGGGCCACGCAGCCACGGTTGGTTCAGAGCTTAATTTGGAGTCCCCTGCATGACTGTCCCGATCATTTCGCCCCTCGACGCCGTGATCCTGGGCATTGTCGAGGGGCTGACCGAGTTCCTGCCGGTTTCCTCGACGGGGCACCTGATCCTGACGGCCCACTGGCTCGGCCTCGATCCCGAGGATATCGGCCTCAAGGCGTTCATGATCGTCATTCAGGCCGGCGCGTTGCTGGCCGTCATCGGTATCTATCTGCGCAGCGTCAAAAGCATGCTGCTCGGTCTGGCTGGCCGCGACCCCGAGGGCCTGCGCCTGCTGACTCAGCTCATCGTCGCCTTTCTGCCCGCCGCCATCATCGGCCTGACCATCGGCGGCCGCATCAAGGACCTGCTCTTCTCGCCCGGGCCCGTCATCTCGGCGCTGGCCTTGGGCGGTATCGTGATGATCGTCGTCGAGCGCCTGCGCCGTCGCCGCGCCGCACCGCTGGGCCAGCCCCCCGGTGGCCGCTCGCTGGCCGAAATGACCCTCGGCCTCGCGCTCATGATCGGCTGCGCCCAGGTGGTGGCGATGTGGCCCGGCACCAGCCGCTCGATGGTCACCATCGTCGCCGCCCTGATCCTTGGCTTTTCACCCCGCGCCGCCGCCGAATTCAGCTTCCTGCTGGCCCTGCCGACCCTCGGCGCCGCCACCGCCTACGACATGCTCAAGGATGGCGGCGCGATCATCGAGGCCTCCGGCTGGAGTGGCCTCGCCATCGGCTTCGTCGTCTCCTGCATCGTCGCCTTCGTCGCCGTCAAGACCTTCCTCGCCTACCTGACGCGCCACGGCATGGAAGTCTTCGGCTGGTATCGGCTCGCGCTCGCCGCCGCCGTCGCCCTGGTCATGCTTTGATTGTGCCGCCGCCCATCGAGCTGCCGCGCCTTAACTTTCCGGAGCCCCGACTCATGTCAGACGCCAACATCAAGCAGCGCATCGATGCCTTCGCCGCCCACTTCGAGGCCGAGCTGCATCGCTACGTCGAAGCCGCCGGCGCCGAGCGCGTCCAGAATCTGCACGACGCCATGCACTACGCCCTTGGCAGCGACATCGCCGATCCCGCCCTGCGCGGCAAGCGCATCCGCCCGATCCTCTGCCTGCTCACCGCCCAGTCGCTCGCCGCCGACCCGGCCGATGCCATGCCCTTCGCCCTTGCCATCGAGCTGATGCACAACTTCGCCCTCGTCCACGACGACATGCAGGATGGCGACGTCATGCGCCGCGGCCGCGACGCCGCCTGGGTCCGCTTCGGCTCCGCCCACGCCATCAACATCGGCGACTATCTGCTCGTCCACACCGTCCGCGCCCTCACCGACGCCGGCCGGCTCGACCCCGCCGTCCGGCTGCGGCTGCTCACCCTCATCGGTTCCGCCCTCGACCACACCCACATCGGCCAGGCTCTCGACATGAATGCCCGCGGCCGGCGCGCCGTCTCGCTCGAGGACTACCTGCGCATCGTCCGCGAAAAAACCGGCTACTACCTCGCCGCCCCGATCCAGGGCGGTGCCATCGTCGCCGGCGCCGGCGAGCCCATCCTGGCCGCCATCGCCCAGATGGCCCAGTTCCTCGGCCCCATGTTCCAGATCATCGACGACATCATCGACCTGACCGACGGCAAGGGCCGCGAAGCCATCGGCTCCGACATCCGCGAGGGCAAGCGTTCCTACTTGGTTGCCCATGCCGCCGAGCGCGCCACCCCCGCCGAGCGCGAGCGCCTCTTCGACATCCTGGATGCCCCCCGCGCCCAGACCACCCCCGCGATGATCCAGGAGGCGGCCGCCATCTTCGATCGCCATGGCTCAATCGCCGCCGGCCGCGCCTATTGCGACCAGCTTTACGACCAGTCCCGCCAGGCCCTGGCCGACCTCCCCGCTCCACTCGCCGCCACCCTCGGCGAAGTCTTCGAGCTCCTCATCCGCCGCAGCCACTAGAATGAATCCCCATTTTCACGAATGGGTGCCGTGGTTCACGCCAAAACGCCAAGGTGCCAAGATCGCCAAATCAGGCCGAAAACCTTGCCCCGACGGGGCGGCAGAATCTTCACAAGATCACAAGCCGAAGGATAGTGCCTTGGGTGAGCGAAGCATAAACCCCAGGTTGAGTGATCATCATCCGGGTCTTCAAACCGGCCACGGCTTTCAACCACAACATCACGTCTTGATTGGGCATTTCGCTAGCTTTCGTATGTGATGAGCGTGTCGGCTGGTCAGGCGCCAGTATTCCACCCTGAAAGGGTGGGCATAGTTCGAGAAGCCCAGGGTGAGCGAAGCGTAACCCTGGGTTGAGGACGTCAAGAATCCGAGCCATGAAAGGGCGACACAGTGGCAACCCCACGTGTTTAGTTTTTTGCCATTTCAGGTCTGATGTAAATCAGAAACCCAAGATTTCCCTCGCTCCGGGGTCACCCTCCCTCTCTCAAACAAAAACGCCGGCCGGTCCACTATTGGACCGGCCGGCGGTCATTCTTCATTCAGCTCAAACCTCAACTCGGGCGAGTGATTGCCTCGCCCGCAAAGCGGTGAATGTCGCCGTCGCTGATCGTGCCGTTGGTCGGGTCATAGCGCAGACCATTACCATCGGTCGGGGTGGCCAGTGACTCATTCTCGATGATCCTGGGCAGGGTGCGATAGCCACCGGTCTGGGATTCGCCATCCGGACCCCAGCTGTGGGTCATCCAGGCATGCTTGGGGAAGATGTCATAGCCCGCAGGCCCATTCTCATTATAGGCCATGGAATTGACGATGTAACCGGTGGCATCCGACCCGCCGATCTTGCGGAAAATATCCTCGGGAACCGAGGAAATGTAGGAAATCGGCGTAGTCAGCAGGCGCCGGTCGACCTGGGTCATTTTCGATGTTGTCGGCAGCACCTTGTGTTTCCATGAGGCCGGATAGGTCCCGTTGTCCACATAATACGATTCCATCGCCGTGGCGATCGCGCGCAAGTCGTTCTGGGTGCGCGCCACGCGCGAGCGCGTCTGCGCCTCCAGGAAATTGGGCACCGCAATCGCCGCCAGGATGGCAATAATCGCCACCACGATCAGCAGCTCAATGAGCGTGAAACCAAATTTTCCCCGCATGTTGATCCTCCCCTTGTTGAAATGCTTCGCTGAAGCTAAAATATACTTATACCGCGATTGTCATTTTTGTCAACCTAATACAGATGTATCCGGAGATCGCCCGCGCCGAAGCTCCCAAAAATAAAAATGCCGGCCGGTCCACTTTTGGGACCGGCCGGCCATTCGCCATTCTGTTCAGGGCATCAACGAGGCCGCGTGATCGCCTCGCCCTCGAACCGATGAACGTCGCCAATGCTGACCGTGCCGTTGGTCGGATCATACCGGATGCCGTCGCCCGCCACCGGCGTCGCCAGCCCCTCGTTCTGCGCCACCCAGGGCAGCGACCGGTAGCCGCTCGTGTTGGATTCCAGGTCAGGTCCCCAGCTGAACGTCATCCACGCCCGCCGCGGATGGTCATTGTAGTTGGGCAGCCCATTAGCTCCATAGGCGGCGGTGGAGACGATATAGCCCGTCGCATCCGCCCCCCCGATCTTACGGAAGACATCTTCTGGTATCGTCGAGATGTAGGAAATCGGCGTCGTCAACAGGCGCCGGTCGCCTTGGGTCAGGGTCCCTTTCGGTATTACAGGACTGCGGTTGTAGGATGTGATGTAGCCGCCGTTGTCGACATAGTACGACTCCATCGCCAGTGCGATCGCCCGCAAGTCATTCTGGGTGCGCGCCACGCGCGAGCGCGTCTGCGCCTCCAGGAAATTGGGCACCGCAATCGCCGCCAGGATGGCGATAATCGCAACCACGATCAACAACTCGATCAGCGTAAAGCCGACTCTGCCTTTCATGATGAATCCTCCCCTGTTGAAAATGCTTCGCTGGAAGCTCTTTCATTAAATGATCCACATGTAGCCTGTTGTCAACTTAATACCTATTACACCCATGTTTTTTTATTATTTTCCCAAGGTTTCCAGCAGCTGGCCACTCCAATCCCGCCTCCTCCGCCGACGCGCTGGATGATTTTTTCTTGACTTGAACTGTCCTGATCTGAACAATAAATCAAGAGCGTTCGCAAGCACCCTCGAGGAGCGGCAGGATGAGTCTGCAAGAAGAACTCGGTTTGCCCAACCCGATCCAGAATCCGCACCATGAAACGTTGATGAGCCTGGTCTTGACCGGCGCCCTGCTCACCAAGGAGGGCGACCGCCTCCTCAACAGCACCGGCCTGACCGACTCTCAATTCAACGTTCTCATGCTGCTGCGCTACCAGTCCACCGAGGGCCAGCTCAATCAGACCCAACTCGGCCGGATGCTGCTGGTCAACCGCTCCAACGTCACCGGCCTGATCGACCGCATGGAAAAAGCCGGCTGGGTCCAGCGCGTCAGCACCAGCGGCGACCGCCGCGTCAAGCAAATCAAGCTGACACAGTCCGGGCGCCGCCTCGTCGAGCGCTCCGAAAAGTCCTATTTCGCCCGCATCGAGGAAGTCCTCGCGCCGCTGAGCGATGCCGAACAGGCCGAATTGCGCCGCATGCTCGGCCGCATTCGCCAGCGCACCGCCCTCGAGCCGTGACTACGCTCCCAGCGCCCCCATCCACGACCGCCCTCCGCGACCGCCTCGAGCGGCACGCCCCGCTCGTCCTTTTCCTGCTCTACCTGCTGGCCGTCCTGCTGCGTCAGGAGCTGGCCGAAGTCACCCCGATGCCGATGATTTACCCCGACGAGTGGCGCCACCTCGAGCTGGCGCGCTCGGTTTCCGTCGGCGAGGGCCTCCTCGGCCGCGGCCTGGCCTGGGGCCTCCAGCCGCTCTACTTCCCCTGCTGGCTCTACCCGCTGGCGCTGGCCCTCCCCGTCGACCTGTTCGAATTCGGCCGCGCCATGAACGTCATCCGCTGGCTCAACGCGCTGGTCATCTGCCTGACCCTCCCGCTGACCTACGGCATCGCCCGCGAGGTGACCAGCCGCCCCCGCGCCCTCGCCGCCGCCGCGCTGGCCGCCCTGCTGCCCGTGCTCTACTACATCGGCACCCTGATGATGGAAAACTTCTTCCTGCCCGCCGTGCTGCTGGCGCTCTGGCTGGCGCTGCGGGCGATCGACCGCCCCAGCTTCGCGCGGGCGCTGGCCGCCGGCCTCGCCGCCGCCCTCACGCTGCACATCAAGCCCCACGGCATCATCCTGCCGCCGATCCTGCTCGCCAGCGCCCTGCTCTTCGAGGCCTCGCGGCTGCTGCCCGACCCCGCCCGCCCGCTCCCGCGCCGGCTGGCCCGCTACGCGGCGGCGATCCTGCGGCTCTGGCCGATGGCCCTCGGCTGGCTGCTCGGCCTGCTGCCCCGCCTGCTTCAGGTGACTCTCATCGAGCGCCCCGGCGAGCCGATCAGCCTCCGCAACATGGCCGGCTATTACTACAACATGGGCTTCGAGGGCGCATGGGACACCGGTCGGTTCCTCGTCGCGCTGCTTGCCAACGGCGCCGGCTGGGTCATCGCCTGTGGCGTGCTGCCCGCGTGGTTGCTCCTGCGCGCGCTGGCGCGGCCCGGCCGCCTGACCCGCCGTGAACGGCTGCTGGCGGTCATCACCGCGACCGCCTCGGTCCTGCTGCTGGTGCTGACCGCCCGCCACATCACGCTCTACAACGAGCCCCCGATCATCTACGAGCGCTACTTCATCGGCTCGGTGCCGCTGGCGCTGGCCTTGTGGGCCGCGCTGGCCGGCCGTCTGGGCCGCCCGTCGGTGCGCCTGAGCGCCGCCGGCCTGCTGGCGGCCGGCGCCTTGGGGCTGACCTTTCTCCTCACCCAGCGCGAGCTGGTCTGGTATTTCACATCCAACGCCCCCTCGCTCTCAGGGGCGCTGCTCATCCAGATGCGGGCGCACCTGCCCACCGTTATCACCATCACCGCGCTGGCGCTGGGCGTGGCCGCGCTCGCCGCCATGGTCCTCGCCCGCGGCCGGCCATGGCCCTCCCTCGCCGCGCTGGCGCTCTTTTTCATCGCCCTCGATTTCAGTCATCACCAGGCGGTCGGGAAGCTGGTCACCCCCGTCCTCGCGCCCGTCCAGGAACCCGCCCGCCGGATCGCGCGCCGCCTCGCCCCCGGCGATCGCCTGCTGGTGCTGGCCGACGGCCTCAGCGAGCAGACCTTCCACCAGCTCTCCTTCCGCAACCGTGGCCGCATGCTCGAGGCCGCCCGCCCGCCGCATTACTGGTATTCCCAGGCGCTGCTGGTCGAGCCCGACGGCCGGATCATCTCACCCTACCCGCTCGAGCGCACCTGGCTGGTCGCCCACGTCGACTGGGTCTTCAACAAGCCCCCCGCCCTGGTCATCGACGAGCTGGCGCTCTACACACTCACCCACCCGCCCCTCTCGCTGGTGCGGCAATCGGGCGCAGCGCAAACCGGACATCGTTAGCCCCGAGCTACATTCGGGCATTGCACCCTGAAAGGGTGGGCGCAGTTCAAAAAGCCCAGGGTGAGCGAAGCGTAACCCTGGGTTGAGGACATGAGAAATAAGAGGAGCCCTGAAGGGGCGACACAGTCCACCCGTGTGGCCGCCATTCCTTTGCGCATCCTCTGCGTTGTGGTTCAATCTTCCCCTGAAATTTCTTCCGCGGCCGCCCGCGCCTCGGCCGCCAGCCGGCCGATGGCCGCATCGATATCCGCCAGCCGCGACGGCTTGTTGCGCGCCAGCCACAGCCGCCGAAACGGCTCGTGCCGCCTTTCCAGCCGCTCGGCCCAGTCTATCAGTTCAACAGTCAGGGCTTGGTCGCTTGCGCCGGCCGCCCGCACCCGCTCCAGCCGCCGCGCCAGCCCGATCTTCTCGCCCAGCAGGGCGTTCATCTGCGAGCCATGCGCCAGTTCCGCGGCCGTCAGCGCGTCGGCACCCTTCCGCCCCGCAAGTTCCTCAAACACCGCCGCCCCCGCGCGCCCGCGCTCGATCAGCCGTTGCGCATCCTCGTCGCTGAACCGCGCCAGTGCCGCGACATCAGCAAGCGGCTGATGAAGCTCGGTCCAGGTGTAATGCGGATGGCGGTCGGCCACCCACGACTGCGCCCGCAGCGCCGCCGCCGCGCGCCCCTCCTCGTCGGCCAGCACCCGCCCGCTCCAGATGCGGTCGAACTCGCCCCCCTCGGGCGCCGTGCCGTTCCAAGCCACCGCCGCCCCCAGCCAGATCCCATGCATCGAGCCGCCGAGCGTGTTGTAGTGGCCGTGGTCGCCCCAGTCCGTCAACAGAAATCCCTTCGCCCCGTGGCGCAGCCCCGCCGCCGCAAAGCGCCGGATGTTCAGCTCCGCGTTGTCGACCCCGTTGAGCAGCCGCGCCCAGCCGGTCGTGCCCGGGCAGATGTAAAGCTCCAGCCCCGCCTCCGCGAACAGCCGCGCCCGCTCGAAGTCATGGTCCTGGTCATATCCCCAGTCCAGCACGATCACGTCGTCCGGCAGCTCACTCACCAGCTCGGGATGGTTGCGCACGATGTCGCCCCAGAACATCATCCGCCGTCCGTGTCGCCCGCACAGCCCGTGCAGGAACTGCAGATGCTCCAAATAAAGCCGCCCCACCCCCTCGCGCTCGGCCAGCGCCGCGTTCTTACCCTTGCCCAAATCCCAGGTCTCGTCCGAGCAGACATTGAACCGGCGCGAGCTGAACGCCGGCAGAAACTCCTCGAACATGCGCTCGATCAGCGGCCGGGTCTGCGGGTTGGCGATGTCGAGCGTCAGCCCGCGCGCGCGCTGCGGCCAGCTCATCGTCTCCCACGATCGCTCGGCCTCGACCTCGGCCAGGTGGCGCCAGCGCGGCAGGCTGAGCAGCCGCCCCATGTGCCCGAACGACTGCAGCGAAGGCACCAGGTCAATCCGTCGGTCGCGGCAAAACTCGTCCAGCTCGCGGATCTCATCGCCCGGCAACGGCGAGGCCCCCGCCGCAATCTCCCGGTCAAACTCAAAATCGAAGGTATGCTCAACGTAGAACTGAAGCTGGTTGAGCTTGAGCGCGGTGCAGAGCCCCGCCAGATCCTTCATCGTCGCCAGCGTCGGCACCTTGCCGCGTGTCACATCCTCATATAGCCCGCGCTCGGCAAAATCCGGCCGATCCTCGATCCTCAGCTCCGGCAGCCGCGCCCCAAAGCGCTCCACCAATTGCGTCAGCGTCGCCAGGCCGTAGAGCAGCCCCTCGGCCCCCCCGCCCTGCACCAGCACTCCCGCCGGCTCGATCCGTAACTGATATCCCTGCCGACCGATTGGATCGCTGGCGACGGGTGAGGTCAGCTCAAGGTGGATGGCCGGGCCGCCCGCGGCCGCCTCCTCCGTCAGTTGCGCCGCCGCCCCGGCCGCCGCCAGCGCCTCTGCCAATCGCTCCGCCGCCAGCCGCTCGGGCCGTTCCAGCCAACCGGGCAAGACGATCCGGCATCCGGCCGCCTCAAACGTCCCGCCCCCGCGCTCGACCCGCCGCGGCTGCGGCACCAGGTCAAGCGGAGCATCCGGATCGGCATAGGGGGGATTCATTGCGGGTCCCTCGAATAAATGGCGGTTCAATTTCCGGGCATAGTTGCTGCCGCGCCACTTCCGACTACTCCCGCACGTGGCCGTCACCAAAGGCGATGAACTTGAGCGTCGTCAGCTCCTTGAGTCCCATCGGCCCGCGCGCGTGCAGCTTATCGGTCGAGATCCCGATCTCGCAGCCCATGCCGAACTCGCCGCCGTCGCTGAAGCGGGTCGAGGCATTGACGAACACGCACGCCGAATCCACCCCGTTCAAGAACTCCATCGCCGTCGACCAGTTGTCGGTCACGATCGCGTCGGTGTGGTGCGAGCCGTGCGCATTGATGAACTCAATCGCCTGCTCCGCCGAATCCACCAACCCCGCCGTGATCCGCAGGTCGAGGAACTCGGTCTCCCAGTCCTCCATCGTCGCCGGCTTCAGCTCGGGCATCATCGAGCGCAGCCCCTCATCGGCCAGCACGTCCACCCCCTTGTCCACCAGCGCCTGGATGATGTCGCGCCCGATCAGCCCCGCCGCATGCCGGTGGATCAGCAGCGATTCGGCCGCATTGCAGACCCCCGGCCGCTGCGTCTTGGAATTGATCACGATCTGCAGCGCCGCCAGCGGCCGCGCGTCCTTGTCGATATACACGAAACAGTTGCCGTCATAGTGCTTGATCACCGGGATCGTCGAATTCTCGACCACCATCTCGATCAGGCTCTTGCCCCCGCGCGGGATGATCAGGTCGACACAGTCGTTGCGCCGCAGCAGCTCGCCCACCGCCGCCCGATCCGTCGTTGGAATCAATTGCACCGCGCCCTCGGGCAGCCCAGCCTGCCGCGCCGCCTCGTCCATCAGCCGCGCCAGCGCCGTATTGGAATGGATTGCTTCCTTGCCGCCGCGCAAGATCACCGCGTTGCCCGACTTGATGCACAGCGCCCCCGCGTCGGCCGTCACGTTGGGCCGCGACTCATAAATGATGCCGATGACCCCAATCGGTGCGCGCATCCGACCGACCCGCAACCCGTTGGGCCGCGTGCGCATCTCGGTGATCTCCCCGACCGGGTCCTCCAGCGTCGCCACCTGTTCCAGCGCCGCCGCCATCGCCTCGATCCTCTTGTCGGTCAGCTCGAGCCGGTCCAGCATCGCCGCCCCCAGCCCCGCCGCGCGCCCGGCCGCCAGGTCGCGCTCATTCTCCTCCTTGATGAACGCCGCGTTGGCCCGGAACGATTGCGCCATCCCCACCAGCGCCCGGTTCTTGCGCTCGCTCGGGCAGGTCGCCATCGTCCGCCCCGCCACCCGCGCCCGCCGCACGATCTGGTCGATTAACTCGTGAATCTGGCCCTCGTTCATTTCGCTCGCCATCGCTTCATTCCCCCGCTCGGTATTCACAAACCAATCAACATCATAGCCATCTCATCCCCTGCAATGAAGTGGAAAGCGAACACAAACCAGCAACGGGCGACATATTTCAAGCCCTCGCTGACCCGCCGCCGCCGCCGCCCGCTCAAGATGATTGAATTTGCCCCGCAGCCGGTTGTATGTTCATCTCCCTCGGACCAAAGGAGCCGGGCCCCCGATCATGGCCGCCCACCCCGCCCCCCGCATCCTGATCCTGCGCCTCTCCGCGCTGGGCGACATCGTCCACGCGCTGCCGCTGCTGGCCGAGCTGCGCGCGCGCTGGCCCAACGCCCACATCGGCTGGCTGGTCGAGCCGCTCGGCCGCTCCCTCATCGAGGGCCACCCGCTCATCGACCGCGTCCATCTGGTGCCCAAAAAGGAGTGGAAGACCGACAAGCTGGCGGCGCTGCGCGGCCCGCTGCGGGCCCTGCGCGCGGAACTGCGCGCCGAGCATTATGAACTCTCCATCGACGTGCAGGGCCTGACCAAGAGCGCCATCTGGGGCTGGCAGGCCGGGGCGCGCCGGCGGATCGGCTTCCGCGGCCGCGACTCGCGCGAGCTCGCCACCGTGCTCAACAACGAGCGGGTCGCCCCGCCGGCCGCCGCGCGTCATGTGGTCGAGCGCAACTTGGCGCTCCTGGCGCCGCTCGGCATCACACCCGGCCCAGTCCGCTTCCCGATGCACGTCCAGCCAACCGCGCGCCTCCGGGTCGATGAGCAGCTCGGCCCCGACCCGACCCCCTTGGCGCTGGTCAACCCCGGTGCCAGCTGGGCCACCAAGATCTGGCCGCCCGAGCGCCTGGGCGAGCTGGCCCGCCGCCTCGCCGAGCGCCACGGCCTGCGCGTCGGCGTCACCTGGGGCCCCGGCGAGGAGCCGCTCGCCGAGGCGGTGCTCGCCGCAGCCGGCCCGGCCGCCACGCGCCATCCCACCCACTTCCCGCCCGGCCCGGGCGTCCACCTCGTCCCGCGCACCTCGATCCCCGAGCTGGTCGCGCTCATCGAACGAGCCCGCCTCTTCGTCGGCGGCGACACCGGCCCCACCCACATCGCCGCCGCCTTTGGCATCCCGACCGTCTCAATGATGGGCCCGCTCGACGCCCGCCGCAATGGCCCCTATGGCGAGCGCAGCCGCACCATCCAGCATGCCATCCCGCGCACCGCCCCGCCCTGGCGCAACCACCGCCGCTGGTGCGACCCCGCCACCGACCTGCGCGCCGTAACCGTGGACGAGGTTTACGACGCCTGCGCCCGGTTCATCAATTAGACGCTTCCCGCTTTAATCGGCGAGGAGCGCCCGGTCAATGCCCCTGCCGCATCATCCGCTCCAGTTGCGCCTCGCTCAGCGGGCTGCTCTTGCGGATTTCGAGCGCGCTGCGGCGCTGGCGCTCCACCGGCGCCATCAGGTCGACCAGTTCCTCGGTCACATCAATCCGCTCCGCCCCCGGGTGGGCGCGCAAGGCATCCTCGTCCCACACCGAAACCAGCGCCGCCAATCCATGCCGCTCGACCAGCGTGCTGGTGGCTTCCGGGTAGAGCGCCAGGATCTCGTCGACCGGTGCCGTGCCAAAGCCCTGCCGGTGCAGCCGCTTCTGCAATTCCAGAACGCCCGCTTCGGCTGCCGCGGGCTCCGCCGAATCACCCGCAGCCCTCGCAATCTGTTCCTCGTGGCGCGGGCTGCCGGCAAAGGCCACCGCCACCGAACGCGAATCATAGGTCCCGATCTTTGTGCCCGCCGCCGCCTGGGCCGGTCCGCTCTCCCCCCCTCCGCCCATGCAACCCGACATCACAACCAGTAGCCCCAGGCATCCCCATTGAAAGCCGCGCTTCATGACTCATTCTCCTTTTGACTCGGTCTGGTGAAACCACACCACAAGCATAGCTCATTTTTGTTTGCCTGTATATTATTTATATATGTCTACCGCCCGCCCCGCCTCGCGTCCCATTTCTAGGCTGCAATTCACCCTCAACGGTAATATAAACTCTTTGGGGCCCGCTCGCCGCGCCGCCCCTCAGCCACGAGGTTCACCCGTCATGCCCGATCCGATCATCCGTTACCGCCGCGCCCTCTTCCGCGACTTGGACCCCATCATTGAGCTCTGGGCCTCGATGATGGCTGCCCACGAGCACGGCGACGAGCGGATCGTGCTGGCCCCCGGCGCCCTGCCCGCCTATCGTTCCTATGCCGCCTATCACATCAATCAGGAGGACTCGCGACTGGACGTCGCCGAGCTCGACGGCCGCGTCATCGGGTTCATGCTCCTGATGATCAGCCGCAACTTGCCGATGTTCCAGCCCCCGCTCTACGGCTATTTGTCGGATCTGGCGGTCACCGAGGACTTCCGGCGGCGCGGCATCGGCCGCGAATTGGTTCGCCGTGGCTCGGACTGGCTGCGCCGCCGCGAGATCCAGACCATCCAGCTCCAGTTTTACAATTTCAACCGCTCGGGCGAATCCTTCTGGCGCAACCTTGGCTTCAAGCCCTATTATACGCGCATGTGGCTGGACCTGGCCTGAGCCCCCCGCCCCCAGGGAGTTGCACCGTCGCCCATGGCTTATGTTCCCCTGTTTTGTCGTTCCCATTACAGCCCGCAGGGCGTGGCCGCCCCCGCCGACCTGGCGCGGCGCGCGCGCGCCTTCGGCTACAACACCCTCGGCCTCTGCGATGACGCCACCATGGCCGGCTACCTCGAATTCGAGAAGGCCTGCCGCGCCCAGGGCATCCGCCCCGTCTTTGGCGTGCGGCTGGTCATGCAGGGCCTCGCCCTCTCCGGCCTCCATTTCCCCGTCGATTTCCTGATCGAAACAGAACAGGGCTACCGCAACCTGGTGCGCCTGCTGACGCGCCACCATCACTCCGGCACCGGCGAACGCCGCCCGCTTGAGCTCCCAGACCTGGAGGAGCGCGTCGGTGGACTGACCGCCGTGCTGCCACCCGATGGCGAGCTCGGCGAGCTGCTCGACCAGCGCGATCGCAACAAGACCGAGCAATTCCTGCGCCGCGCGGTCGAGCTGTTCGGCCCCCAGGCCCGCCTCGGCGTCGCCGACCCCTCCGGCGACGACACCCGTGCCCGCCTCGTCATGCGGCTGGCCGGCTTTCTCGGCGTGCGCGCCGTCGCCACCCCCCGCGTCGATTTCACCGAGACCGGCGATGCCGCCGCCGCCGTCTTTCTCGACAATCCGCGCCAGCCCCCCGGCCGCGCCTGGACCCCGCCGGCCGACACCAAGAGCCTGCCCACGCTGTTGGCCGAATCCGAAACCCTCGCCCGTTGGCCCGCCGAGCTCGAGGAACTCGCCCACGAGACCGGCAACATCGCCCGCCGCTGCACCTGGCGCCCCGCCCGCATCCGCCGCGCCTTCCCCGTGCGCGACCTGGAACGCGGCTTCGACCCCAACTCCTACCTCTTCGATCTCGCAATCCGTGGCGCCACGGTCCGCTACGGCGAGATCACCGAGACCCTCAAGCTGCGCATCAATCGTGAGATCGAGGACGTCAAGGCCCACAACCTCGCCCCCTGGCTCCTGCTCCACCAGGAGATCGCCGGCGCCCTCGACACCCTCGGCATCTCGCGCGGCGTCGGCCGCGGCCGCATCGTCAGCTCGGTCCTCGCCTACTGCCTGGGCATCACCGGCATCGACCCGCTTCAATACAACCTGCTCGCCAAGAGCCTGCTGCCCGAGGGCGATCATCACCCGGCCCTGGCCATCGAGATCCCCCGCGGGGGTGTCGAGCCGCTGCTCGGCTGGCTGCGCAGCCACTTCGGCACCGAGCATCTGGCCGAGATCGGCCGCTCCCAGGAAATCCGCCGCGACCAGCTGCTGGTCGAGCTGGCCGAGTGGGCCGGCATGACCGCCGAGGAACGCCGCCTGGCCCAGCGCCAGAAGACCCGCGCCCGTGCCGCCGGCGCCGCCGCCCGCCTGGGTGAGCTCGCCGAGGGCAGCCGCTCGCGCCGCTGGCGCGATCCCGCATTCCTCGGTGATCTCGCCGTGCGCCTCTCCCCCCGCCCGCGTCAGTGGCTCGGCGCCGGCGACCGCTGGGCCCTCAGCGGCGAGCCGCTCGAATGTGTCGTCCCGCTCGTGCGCTCCCATCAGGGCCGCCCGGTAACAGGGCTCGAGGAGGAAGCCATCGACCGGCTCGGTCTCGCCCGCCTCACCTTCGTCCCCCACGGCCTGCTCGATATCCTCGATCAGACGATGCGCATCGCCCGCGCGCTCCACCCGCGCCTCGAATTTGGCGACATCCCGCTCGATGACCGCCCGACCTTCGACCTGCTCGGCCGTGGCGACACCGCCGGCATCCCACCCCTTGAGCCGATCTCCGTGCGCGTGCTGTTGCGCCGCACCCCGCCGCGCAACCTGCTCCAGCTGCTGCGCATCAAGACCGAGTCCGGCCCCGCCGATGCCGGCGCGCGCGAGCTCGGCGAGGAGCTGCCCGACGTCCTGCTCTCCTACCAGTGCGCCTTCCTCAAGGCCAATTACCCGCTGGCATTTTATGCGGCGGCCATCGGCGCGGCCGTCGAGCATCGCGGCAATCCCGCCGCCATCGTGCGCGCCGCCCGTCGCGAGGGCTTCGACGTCCTCCCCCCCGACATCAACCTGAGCGACTGGGCCACCACAATCCACGCCGGCAGCATCCGCCTGGGCCTCGCCGCCGTCCGCGGCCTCGGCGGCCGTGCCTGGGAAAACATCTACGCCGTTCGCTCCGGCGGCCCCTTCACCTCGCTTGAGAACTTCTGCGAACGCGTCGACATGCGCACGATCAACCTGCGCCTGTTGCGAGCCCTCATCGCCGCCGGCGCCATGGACAGCCTCGGCGACAACCGCGCGGCCATGGATCGCGTCGTCGTCGAGCTGCAAAAACGCCAGCGCGAGCGCTCCGCCGAGGAGGCCCGCCGCCGCGCCGAAAGCACCCTCTTCGACATGGACGACCTTGCCGAACCCGAGGAACCGGTCACCGAGGAACCCCTCCCCATCGAGGACTGGAACCCCTGGGAGCGCCGCCAGCGCGAATCCGACGCCATCGGCTTCTACCTCTCGGCCGATCCGCTCAGCCGCTTCCGCATCGCCCTGGAACACCTGCGCCCGCTGCCCATCGAACGCCTTCGCCCCCGCATGTCGGGCCGCGTCGAGCGCGTCGTCGGCCTCGTCTGCGGCCACGAACTCTCAACCCGGCTGGAGGGGCGGGAATCTCAGGCGCTCATCGACATCGAGGGCCTGCCGGTCTGGCTGCCGCGCCAGCTCGCCGAGGTCTCCAGCTTCTGCCTGGAGCCCGGCTCCGAGGCCCTCGCCATCGGCGAATTGCGCCGCGACGGCGCCCATCTCTACATGGAGGCTGTCGGCCTCTGGCGCCTCTCCGACATGGAAGATCAGGCCACCCGGGTCAGCTCGGTGCGATTGACCCTGCTTGGCGAGAACCGCCAGACCCTGCGCCTGCTGCTGGCGCTGGCCCAACAATACCCCGGCAACAGCGAATTTGAGTTGGAGGGCTATCCCGGCCGCCACGGCTTCCTCTATCGCCGCCTCGCCCGCGCCAAGGTTTTCTTCTGCTCGCCCCTCTTCCAGGGTCTCTGCAAAATCCTCCCGGCCGATGCCATCGAGCTGTTCGGCCCCGGCGGCGAGCCGCTGGCCGTCCGCACCCATGAGGTCGAGGATGAGCCCGAGGACTTTGAACCCGAGCCCGAACTCGAGCCGACGCCCGATCCCGCCGAGCCTCCCCCCGCCCCGGAACCGCCCGAGGCGGATGTATAATCAAAACGCGGGAGCCCATTGAGCCCCCGCGTTTCTTTTATGAGCTAACGCCTTGCAGTTAATTAGTGCGCGGCTGGCCCGCTCGAGCTCAGCTTGATCGTCTGCCGCCCCTCGCCCAGCTTCGCGAACGGCCCTGCGGCGGGATCATCACCACGCGGCGCCCCGAAATAATCGGCGTCGATCTTCAGCGGCGTTCCATCCGCATGGGTGAAGCCCTGGTTCGGAATCTTCGCCAGGCCCAGCAGCTCGCTCGTCACCAGCAGTCGCTGGACTTCGCGCAGCTCCGGCATGGTCAACTCCAGCCGCCAGCCGCTCCCCTCGCTCTCCAGCGCCAGCCCCGGATCATGTTCCTCAATCACAATCGCATCCGCCTCATCCTTGTGCGGCAGCGCCCCGTTCAAGTAGATATTGCCAGTCGCATGGATCGGCAGCTCGGCCTCGTTGTAGACCAGCAGCCCATAGCCCTGCCGCCGCGCCGGATCGGCCGCCGGTTGCTGGCCCTGCCCCACGCCGATGAAGATGTTGTTGATGAAGCGCGTGTCGCCGCCATGAATGGGTGCCAGCCCAGCCATCGCCGTCGAGTGATGCTCATGGTAGGGCGTCGGACGGCCGCTGGTGCGCGCATACGTCCGCCCCGCGATCAGGTTGTGCACCCAGGCGCCGCCCTGCGCCATGTCGTGGATGCTGCTGGCCGAAAGCATGATGTTGTTGTCGACCAGGTAGGGGCCGTGCATGACCTCAACCAGGATGTCATCGGTCGTGTGGTCATAGAACAGGTTGCGGCTGATGCGCAGCCCCTGCCCCATCCAGTCCATCCACAAACCGCGCGCCGTGTTGTGAATCTGGTTGCCCTCGATCAGCACGTCGATCGGCGCGTGCAGCTTGATGCCGCCAATCTCCGCCCCGCCAAACTGGCGCTTGGTCCAGATGTCATGAATGTGGTTGTCGGTGATCCGGCTGAACACCCCGCCCAGGCTTCCGCAGATGCCCGTCTGCTCGCAGTTGTAGATCTCATTGCCCCGCACAATGTGCGAGCCGACCGTCTCCTTGGACCATCCCAGCTCGAGCGCCCGCACGATCACCTCGTTGTAGTGCTCGGCCCCGCCCTTGCTCGGGTCCTGCGCCCGCACGTTATGACCCGAGGCGCGGTCCTTGCCCAGCGTCAGCCCCGAGCACTTGGAGTCGCTGATCACGTTGTTCTCGATCACCCAGCCCTTGCTCCAGTGCGTGCCGATCAGCCCGATCTGCTCGGCCGTCGGTGGCGCCCACTGCGTGGCGGCTTGCGCCATCCTGAACCCGCGCACGGTGATGTAGTTGCGCCCCGGCTGGTCCGGGTAAAAGCACGCCTCGCGCACGTTGATCTCGACCAGCTCCCGGTTGGGATCATATTCCTGAAAGTTGGCCCAGATCGTCGTCTGCTCATCGTCACTCTCGCAATACCAGGTGTAGATCGAAGCCTCCGGCTTGCGCGAGCGCTCGAACGGCTGAGGATCGAGCACCTCCGCCAGCTTGGCCTTCTCATAGAGCGACTGGCCGTTCAGATACACCTCGCCGGTGTGGTGCGGCCGGCCGTTGTCCGTGAACCAGTCCCCGGTGATCAGTTCCTTGTAAGGATTGGTGTCGCCAAAGAATGAATTGGGGATCGTCACTTTCCACACGCGCGGCTGGACCTGTTCCCAGCCGCTGATCACTTCCGAGCCTTTGATCACCACCTCCGCCCCCGGCGCCGCCTGATAGGTGATTCGCTTCGAGTCGGACTCGCCCCCCCGCGGCGGATTGACCCGCTCGCGATAGACCCCCGCCTTCACGGTGATTACGTCGCCCGGCTGGGCAATCTCGGCCGCCGCCTGGATTGTCTGGAACGGCCGCCCGGATGAGCCGTCCCCGCCTTCGGGCGCCCCCCCCGCGACAAAATATTCCGCGCCAAAGGCCGCCTGAGTGGTCAGTGCCAGCAGAATGGTCACCCAATACTTGTGCATGTGGAAAGACCTCCCCCTTGAATGGGCATCAGTATGGTCCGGGCCCCAATGAAGATCAATCCCCCCCTCTTCGCAGAAGTATTCCCAATTTTCCACCCGGCCCAATAGCGCCCACAAACAGGTGTGGCACAGCCCTCCGTGACTGTGCCACACCCCTGACGCTTCAGTTGGACACGACCTTAATTGGCCGTGATCGACTCAACTTTGAAATTGTCATACAGCACGAAGTTGTCCTGCCATGGGCTGGCCAGGCTGGCATAGGTATCCATCGTGCCCAGGTGCGGCAGCAGCCCGCTGAGCGGCGTGCCGGCATTGGGCGTGAACCAATCGCACAGGAGGAGCTTCACGTTATCCGGCCGCGTCGCCGACAACCGGATCTGGCCATTGAGGAAGACCACCTCCCAGCGGACCCAGCCTTTCCCCACCGTGCCCGCGATTGGGAACAGCGTCGAGGGAAAGACACCGGTGAACGAGGCATGGTCATAGGCCGCCGTGCCCAGGAAGTCGGCCCGTGCGGCATTGTTGCCGATCGCGGCCGATCCGCTGCCATCATAATAGCGGTAATCCTGCGCCGCCCCGCCCTCGCCGCTGACCGCGAAGAACCACCCGTTGAATGGCTGGTTGGGGTCGGTCATGTAGTTGATGCCGGTCATGGTGGGCAGCGACGGCTGGGCGCTGGCACCAAAGGTCATGAACTCGGTGGTCAGGGAGGTGCCGTAATTCATCCACGCATCAAACGTGATGCGCATCTGCCCCTGGCCGGCAATGTCGGTCAGCGTCGCGGTGATGGAGTTCGGCGTGCCGACGAACAGGTTGGTCCCCACGCGCAGCGCGCGCGTCCCCGTAACGCTGCTGGGGGACTGCGGAATCGAAACGGCGGAGTAGTCATACGAGAAGTCGATTGAATTGTCCCCTGCGATATGCTGGGCCACCGTGAACTTGCTCGATTGGTCGGTCTCGAAATCGGTTTCGAACAAGGTGCCGGTGACGACGTAGGGAGTCGAGACCATGTCGCCGGTCCGGATCACCCGGATGGCGTCAGCCGACACTGTGCCCGTCGCGCTGTTGCTCAACTGGATCGATCCCGCCGTGCCGGCCTGGAACGGGTAGCTCCCCAAAAGGACCCATTGGCCGCCATTGAGTGTCTGATTGACCGTCACCGTATCCTGGCCTTGGGCATGCTGGATCACATAGGGAGCTGCCGTGGCGCGGTCCGGGGCCGCCGTCCACCAGGCATAAACCTTGTACTGCCCGCTCAGCACCAGGTCAGGCGTCCAGGTCACCGTCGAGGTTCCCAGTGAGGAATGGCTCTCGAGCTGGTTAAGGTAATAGTGCTGGCTGTGGGTGGTGGTCGTCCACGTCCCGCTGACGCTCACTTCCTCCACCGTATTGTCCATCGTCATGCCGGTGATCACGGCCCAGGCACTGATCACGTAGCGTTCGACGCCATCCGAGGGCACATTGACAATCCCCATATCCTTGAGCCAGGCGGTCGTCGAGCCTCCACCGTCAAGGCTGATCGATTGTTCGACCCCCAGGTCGGCCATCAACTGCCCCAGCTCCTGGTATGTCATGCCCAGGGCAATTGCCGAACGCCCGTCGACCGTCACCATGTAAACCTTGTAAGGATTGGTGCTGAAGCCAATGACCGTCCGTGGATGACGCAGCGCATAATGATCGGAGACGGTGGCCTCATTATCCACCGTCACCAGCACCCCATTGGCCGTCACGAAATGTCCGCGCCCGGCAATGGCATCCACAATCTTATCCCAGTTGGTCGGGTCGAGCGGAACCAGCGAGCTGGTCAACTTGGTCCGTTTGGGAATCGCCTGGTGGTTTCCCGAGAAGCCGACGATTGAGCGCCCGTTCTCGGCGGTCATGTTCGTCCCGGCGCCGCCCAGGTGCACGCCATCGATCTCCGTGTAGCTGTTGGTCAGCCCGGAGCCGAAATAGCCGGCATTGATCGCGGCGACCGCATCGATGCGCGTCGCCATGGCGCTGGTGAGTTCCTGGGGGGCGGTCGCAACATTGCCGCCGCTCTTGAAGACCGGCACCACCTCCACGTTGCGGTTGCTCATGTCGATTTCGAAGATGTTGATCCGTTGCTTGAACTTCTTGCCGTGGCTGGCCGTCTGCCAGGTCACCCCCGGCGCGACCGGCTCTTTGGGTCCATACGTCATCGCCGGATAATAGGCTGCGCCCGCAATCCCCGCGACCGCCAGCATGGCCAACATCACCACCATACGAAGCATCTGACACCGGCTCGGAAGAAAGGCACTCATCGGTTCGTTCCTTTCAATTTTCACAAAGAACTGGTGGATCCCCCGTGCGCGCGGGCGGACTGGCGCCTGGGCCGCGACCGGCCGCGCGTCCGTCACCGGCATCCAGGCCGAGCCCTTGGAAGGCCCCGGTGCCGGCATTTTTTACAGCCCGAAAAAACAGCGTGCTTCATCAGGCGCAGGTGGGCATGCCTCCCCCGGCCCGGAATCGCGCTGCTTTTCCGTAACAACTTAAACTAAGCTGGGATGTAAAAGCCTGCCGCTTCCCTCACGATGATCCAGCGCGTGCCGCCGCATCACCGTTCAGGTGCTGAAGCCCACAACCAACTCATTGATTCAATTGCCGGAAACTTGATCTTATGACCCTGAACCCGCTCATTGCAAATTTTGGTAATGAATGGGTCTTGGGCAGGCGGAGGGATTGCGGTGGGAATCCAATGCAAGGTGCGGCCGGCGGGAGGGCCAAGCCTCCCGCCGGCCACTTCGATTACCAAAGTTTGATTTCAGTCCGGACGTCGCCCAGGGTCTCGAACGGTCCCGCGACGATCTCCGAGCGCTGCAGTCCAAAATAGCTGGTCTGGATCGCCAGCGCCGAGCCATCCACATCCTCATAGGGCAGCCCCGGAACCTTCGCCTTGCCCAGCAGTTCGGTGGTCACCAACTGCCGCCGCGTCTCGGGCAGCTCCGGAAGCGTCAGCACCAGCCGCCCGCCGGTTTCATCCGCAATCAGCTCCATGCGCGGGTCGTGGTCCTCGAGCACGATCGCGTCCGCCTCGTCCTTGTAGGGGCGCGCCCCGTTGAGGTAGACGTTGCCCGCCGCGAACAACGGGAAGACTGCATGCTGGTCATAGGTCCACAGGCCCTGCCCCGTCGTCCGGCCGCGCGCGCTGACCTCCAGCTCCACCCCTTTGCCCCGGCCGATGAACAAGTTGTTGTAGTAGCGGTTGTCGCTGCCGGTGATGTCGCTCAGCGCCACCACCTGCGTCGAGTGCGCCTCATGATACGGCGTCACGCGGTTCGGCTCCGGCCCCACCAGGATTCGGCCCGCGACCAGGTTGTGCACCCAGGCTCCGCCCTGCGACAGGTCAAAAATCGCGTTCTCCGACAGCAGCAGGTTGTTGTCCACCAGGTAGGGTCCGTGGTTGACCTCGAAATAAATGTCCTCGGTCGTGTTGTCATAGAAGACGTTGCGGCTGACCCGCGCCCCCTGCGCCATCCAGTCCATCCACAGCCCGCGCCCCACGTTGTGAATCCGGTTGCCCTCGATCAGCATGTCGATGCCCGCATGAATCTTGATCCCGCCCATCTCGGCCCCGCCGAACTGGCGCTTCTTCCAGATGTCGTAAATGTGATTGTTGGTGATCTTGCTGAAGATCCCGCCCAGGCTGCCGCAGATGCCCGTCTGCTCGCAGTTGAAGATCACGTTGTTGCGCACGATGTGCGAGCCGATGTTCTCACGCGACCAGCCGATCGCCAGCGCGCGCTCGATGACTTCATTGTAGTGGTCCGAGCCTGACTTCTCCGGCTGGTTGGTCCAGACGTTGTGGCCCGTCGCGCGGTCCTTGCCCAGCGTGATCCCCGAGCACCGCGAATCGCTGATCACGTTGTTCTCGATCACCCAGCCCTTACTCCAGTGCGTTCCGATCAGCCCGATCTGCTCGGCCGTCGGCGCGGCCCACTGCGTGGCCGCCTGCGCCATCCTGAATCCGCGCACGGTGATGTAGTTGCGCCCCGGCTGGTCGGGGTAAAAACAGGCCTCGCGCGCATTGATCTCCACCAGTTCCGCATTGGGGTCGGCCCCCTGAAAATTGGCCCAGATCGTCGTCGTCTGCTCGTCGCTCTCGCAGTACCAGGTGTAAATCGAGGCCTCCGGCTCGCGCGAGCCCTCAAACGGCACCGGGTTGAGCACACCCTCCAGTTCGGCCACCTCATAGAACGCCTTGCCGTTCAAATATACTTCGCCGGTGTGGTGCGTCCTCTTGAACCCATTGAACCAGTCCCCCACGATGAGATCCTTGTAGGGGTTATATTCGCCAAAGAACGAGTTCGGCAGCGTCACCTTCCAGACCTTGGGCTCAACCTGCTCCCAACCCTTGACCACCTCCGACCCCTTGATCACGACCTCGCCCCCCGGCGCCGCCTGATAGGTGATTCGCCTCGCGTCGGACTCGCCCCCCCGCGGCGGATTAATCCGCTCGCGATAGACCCCCGCCTGCACCGTGATCACGTCCCCCGGCTGGGCCACCTCCGCCGCAGCCTGAATCGACTTGAACGGCCTCGCCGCCGAACCGTCGCCCGACTCGCTGCCCGCCGGCGAAACATGATACTCCGCACCCAGGGCGACCGGCGCCACCAGCGCCAGCAGCAGCCATCCCAAAAGTCGCTTCATCATCTTTGCGCTCCCGTGATTTTATTTGTATCGCTTTGCGTTGCCTCTGCAATCTCCCCGACCCTCATCTCGCTCCGAGCCTCAATTCCGCCAAAGTTCAATTTCCTGCCGGCCCTTCTCTGGCCTCGCGAACGGCCCCGGCGCAATCCCCTCCCCGCGCGCGGCCCCGAAATAGTCGGCGCCGATGACCAGCGGCGTACCGTCGAAATCCATGAACGGCTGGTCGGGTATCATCGCCCGACCCAGCAGCTCGGTGGTCACGACCTGGCGTCCGGCCGTGGGCAGCTCCGGCAGCGTGAGCGCCAGCCGCCCGCCGCGCTCGTCCTCGATCAGTTCCCAACGCGGATCATCTTCCATTACAAGCGCATCTTCCTCGCCGTCACGGGCACTCGCTCCGTTCAGGTAGATGTTGCCACCAGTGTGAATCGGCAATTCCGCCCGATAGTAGGGCCCCAGGTTGAAGGCTCGGTTGCGATCGGCCTCCGCGCCGGGCCCCTCGCCGATAAAGAGGTTGTTGTAGTAGCGCGTGTCGCCAAGCTTGATCGTCTCGTGGGCCACGACCTCCGCCGAATGCGGCTTGTGATACGGTGTGCGCCGGTTGCCGGGCCCCATCACCCAAATCCGACCCGCCACCAGGTTATGCACCCAGGCCCCGCCCTGCGAGGCATCTTTGATCCCCGTCCACGACAGCATGATGTTGTTGTCGACGACATACGGGCCATGGTTGACCTCAAAATAAATATCCTCGATCGTGTTGTTATACAGCAGATTGCGCGTCACGCGCGTGCCCTGCGACATCCAGTCCATCCACAGCCCGCGGCCGACGTTGTGAATCCGATTGCCCGCGATCAGCGTGTCGATCGGCGCGTGCAGCTTGATGCCGGCGATCTCGGCCCCCTGGAACTGGCGCTTGATCCAGACGTCGTGGATATGATTGTCGGTGATCCTGCTGAAGATCGCCCCCAGGCTGCCGCAGATGCCGGTCTGCTCGCAGTTGTAAATTTCATTGCCCCGCACCACGTGCCAGCCGACCAGATCCTCGGACCAGCCCAGCTCGATCGCCCGCGCGATGACATCATTGTAGTGCTCGGCCCCGCTCTTGGCGGGGTCCGAACTCCTGACGTTGTGCCCCGAGGCGCGGTCCTTGCCCAGCGTCACCCCCGAACATTTGGAGTCGCTGATGACATTGTTCTCGATCACCCAGCCCTTGCTCCAGTGCGTGCCGATCAGCCCGATCTGCTCGGCCGTCGGCGCGGCCCACTGCGTCGCCGCCTGCGCCATCCGGAAGCCGCGCACGGTGATATAATTCCGCCCCGGCTGGTCGGGATAAAAGCAGGCCTCGCGCACATTGATCTCGACCAGCTCCGCGTTGGGATCGGCCCCTTGGAAGTTGGCCCAGATCGTCGTCGATTCCTCATCGCTCTCGCAATACCAGGTGTGGACCGACCACTCCGGTTCGCGCGACTCCTCGAAGGGCTGGGGCTCGAGCACCTCCGCCAGCGTGGCCTTCTCATAGAGCGATCGGCCGTTCAAATACACCTCGCCGGTGTGGTGCGACCGGCCCCGCGCCTGAAACCAGTCGCCGGTGATCAGCTCCTGATACGGGTTATAGTCGCCAAAGAACGAGTTCGGCAGCGTCACCTTCCAGACCTTGGGCTCAACCTGCTCCCAACCCTTGACCACCTCCGACCCCTTGATCACGACCTCGCCCCCCGGCGCCGCCTGATAGGTGATTCGCCGCGCGTCGGACTCGCCCCCCCGCGGCGGATTGATCCGCTCGCGATAGACACCCGCCTGCACCGTGATCACGTCGCCCGGCTGGGCAACCTCCGCCGCCGCCTGAATCGCCCGGAACGGCCGCGCCGCCGAGCCGTCGCCCCCTTCGCTGCCCTCGGGCGAAACATGATACTCCGCGCCGAGTGCGACCTGCGCCACCAGCGCCAGTAGCGTTATCATTAGAGGCTTTCTCATGGAAAGGAGTTCCTTGATCGAATTTAACGCCCACATCACCAAAGCATGAAATCCACGAAAACTTAGGGCCTCCCATCAGCTCCTGTCAAAGCATTTCGCTGCCGATTCTTCCTGTAATTCATTGATATTCCCCCACTTCGCGCAGACCGCGCTTAATCTTCCCGTTCCCCCTGATTGGCGGCAAAAAAACTTGAAGGATCAAAGCTTTCCCATCTTTCGCGCCGGACCGCTTGATTCTCACCCGCGGCAAGGGCTAAAATATGGAACGGCTCGGTCGCCGCTGGCGCCGGCCCCATTCATGAAGGGCAGAGTGCGCAACCAATGGCTTGTAAATGCAAGGATAAGGACAACCACGGCGAGCATCATCACCACGGCCTCTCCCGCGAGGCGGTCATGCATGCGCTCTCGGCGGTCAACGACCCCGAGCTGCACCGCGACATCGTCACCCTCGGCATGGTCAAGAAGCTGGAAATCACCGACGGGCGCGTCACCCTCGAGCTCGAGCTGACCACCCCCGCCTGCCCGCTCAAGGAAGTCTTCCGCCGCGACATCCGCGCCGCCCTCGCCCGCCTGCCCGGCTTTGAGTCCCTAGAAATCGAATTCAGCGCCAACGTGCGCGGCCGCGCCGTCGAGAAGGGCGACCTCGCCCCCGGCGTCCGCAACATCATCGCCGTCGCCTCCGGCAAGGGCGGCGTCGGCAAGTCCACCGTCGCCGTCAACCTCGCCCTCGCCCTGGCCCGCACCGGCGCCAGCGTCGGCCTGATGGATGCCGACCTCTACGGCCCCAACGTCCCGCTCATGCTCGGCATTGATGAAACCCCGGAGGTCCTCGAGGGCCGACTGCAACCCATCGAGCGTCACGGCCTCAAGGTGATCTCGATGGGCGTCCTCATCGCCGAGGGCGCACCCGTCATCTGGCGCGGCCCGATGCTCAACAGCGCCCTGCGCCAGTTCTTCGGCGACGTCAACTGGGGCGAGCTCGACTACCTCATCGTCGACCTGCCCCCCGGCACCGGCGACATCCAGATCTCGCTCGTCCAGCTCGTCCCCCTCACCGGCGCCCTCATCGTCACCACCCCGCAGGAGGTCGCCCTTCAGGACGTGCGCCGCGCCGTCGCCATGTTCCGCCAGACCAACACCGAAATGTTCGGCGTCGTCGAGAACATGGCCTGGTTCCGCTGTGACGAGTGCGGCAAGCAGCATGCCATCTTCGGCGCCGGCGGCGGTCAGCGCATCGCCGCCGAAATCGGCCTCCCCCTGCTGGGCAGCATCCCCCTCGGCCGCGAGGTCCGCGAGGCCGGCGACAGCGGCCTGCCCGTCATGCTCGCCCACCCCGACAGCGAACAAGGTGTCCAATTCGCCAAAATTGCCGAATCCCTCGCCGCCGCGCTGGCCGTCCGCCACGCCGCCGCGACCGATTGACCCCTCAGGCCGGCAACTCGCTCGCCGCCAGTTGTTCCTTGTATTTGCGGTAATACCCGCGGAACTGGTGATACGTCAGCCCCAACTGCGTGGCAGCCTGGCGCTGGTTGAACCGCGTCGCGGCCAGCGCCGCCCGCAGCCGCCGCAGCTCCAGCTCCGCCACCGCCTCGGCCAGCGGCAGCTGATCCTCGGTCAGCTCAGCCCCAGCCCGCGCCCGCTCGTGCGCGTCCCCCTCCGTCGCCCACTCGTTCGCCGCCGGCGCCCACGGCGATTCGAAGGGGTCAAACTCGATCTCCTCGATCAGCTCGCCCCCGCGCCGATAAACCATCCGCTCCACCACGTTCTTCAGCTCCCGGATATTGCCAGGCCAGTCATAACCGAGCAGCGTCTGCCGCGCCGCCTCACTGAATTGCGGCGGATGCTCCTGCTCCAGCTCGGTCGCCATCCGCCGCGCAAAATGCTCGGCCAGCACAAGGATGTCCTCGCGCCGCGCGCGCAGCGGCGGCAGCGTGATCACCTCGAAGCTGAGCCGGTCCAGCAGGTCCTGCCGGAACCGCCCTGCCCGCGCCATCTCCGGCAGGTTCGCGTTGGTCGCCGCGATCAGCCGCACGTCCACCTGGATCGCCGTCGAGCTGCCCACCCGCTCCATCTGCCCATACTCCACCACCCGCAAAATCTTCTCCTGCACCGTCAGCGGAATGTTCCCGACCTCGTCCAGAAACAACGAGCCGCCATCGGCCAGCTCAAACCGCCCCTTGCGCTGGCGCGCCGCCCCCGTGAAGGCCCCCGCCTCGTGCCCGAACAGCTCGCTCTCGATCAGCGTCGGGCTCAGCGCCGCGCAATTGAGCGTCACATACGGCTGGCTCCACCTCGCCGACAGCATGTGCAGCCGCGCCGCCGCCAGCTCCTTCCCTGTCCCGCGCTCGCCGATCAGGATCACCGGCCGGCTCGTCCGCGCCGCGTGCGAGACCCGCTCCTGAAGGCTCATAAAGGCCTCGGACTGCCCCAGCCCCTGCTGCGCCGCCGCCGGATGTATCTGGTTCATGCTCGCCCGCTTTCATGGGCATACAGGCTGCCCGAAACTTGGTCAAACCAACCACATCTTCGTCATTTCAGCTTTACCTCTTCTCCCCCGCACGCACAACATTTTATTTATCGGCTTGTTTTTTCGCGGTTTTCCGCACTTTTTCGCCTCCGCCGCGATTGGCCCGCTTCTCGCATTACTTCCCTGCAAACGGCGTCAGGCCTCAATCCTGCGCCGCCGATCGTCCAACAAGAGGTTCACGACCATGGGTATCTTCACCCGCATGCGCGACATCGTCAGCGCCAACATCAATGCCATGCTCGATCACGCCGAGGACCCCGAGAAAATGGTCCGGATGATGATCCAGGAGATGGAGGACACGCTGGTCGAGGTCAAGGCCAGCTGCGCCGCCGTCATGGCCGACCAGAAAAAGCAGGAGCGCCAACTCGCCGCCACCCGCGCCGAGATCGAAGCCTGGGAAGCCCGCGCCCGCCTCGCCGTCGAGAAGGGCCGCGACGACCTCGCCCGCGCCGCCCTGGTCGAGAAGCAGCGCTTCACCGCCCGCGGCCACTCCCTCGAGGAGGAAATGGAGCGCACGCGCCAGGCCGTGATTGATTTCCAGGAAGACATCGTCCAACTTGAAAAGAAGCTGGCCGACGCCCGCGACAAGCAGCGCTCGATCATCCATCGCCGCTCCGCCGCGCTCGCCCGCCGCGACACCCAGACCAAGATCCGCGCCATCGACACCAGCGAGGCCTTCGCCCGCTTCGAGGCCTACGAGAACGGCATCGAGCGGCTTGAGGCCGAGGCCGGCCTGGTCGACGCCCTGCGCCCCAAGACCCAGTCCCTGCGCGAGGAGTTCAACAACCTCGAGCACGCCGAGGAGATCGAGCAGGAACTTGACCGCCTGCGCGGCCAGGTCAAGGGCTCCTGAGTCCGTGGTGCCGCCTTCTGGCGGTCAATGACCGATCCGCTGAAACGAAACCGCCCCCGCGGCGTCCATATCTGTGAGGCTTTTTGAGGAAAGGATCTTGCCATGCAGTCGGGCCCCGAGCTGTTCATTATTCTGGTCATGTTCCTGCTGCCGCTGCTGGCGATCCTGGCTTTCATCGGGCTGGTCGTCTGGGTGGTCGTTATGATCGTCCGCGCCTCGCGCCAGTCACGCGAGGCCACCCTCCTGGGCGAGCGCGAAGCCCTCGCGCTCGATGACCTGGCACGCTCCCTCGAACGCCTCGAGCGGCGTCTGGAAAACTTGGAGACGATCGTGCAGCCGCGGGCCGGCCAGCGCCGCCCCGATGACCCCCGCTGAGGGGCCGCCAACTTTTTGCATTCAAACGAGGCAAACCAGCCATGTCATTCTGGACATTCCTCTTTCTCGCTATCGTGGTCTGGGCCATTCAGGCCGCCTATGAGAAGCGCATGAGTTATCGGGCGCAGGCGGGGCAGGGTCAGTTCGACGAGCAGTTGGCCAAACTCGAGCGCCGCATCGAGAACCTGGAAACCATCATCATCGAGCGCGACCGCAAGTCCGAATACGACCGGCTGTAGCGGGGGGACCGAGTCCTGTGGGAGAATCTCTTCATCAGGATGGTTTTCTTTGCGTTTCCCCTGCGCCGGGAAGGTAGGTCGGCTCTTCGAGCCGACACTTGAGGCCATGTCGGGTCAAGGCCCGACCGCCACTTCAGGTTCAATGAATTCAGAATCGAGCCCAGTCCGATGATCCTCGACCCCCTCATCACCCTCCTGCCGCTGATCGCGCTGGGCGCCGTGTTGTTCTTCGTGTTCACGTCGGCGCAACTCATCGGCTTCGTCGTCTGGAGCCTGGGCAAGGCGATCGAAGGCCTGCTGGCGCTGCTGGGCTGGATCCTGAAGGGCCCGGGCGCCTTGCTCAAGACGGTGCTGGTCCTGCTGGCGCTGGTCTTCCTCGGCGTCTTCCGCCTGATCGCACTGGCGGCGCTGGTGCTGTTGGTGGTGCTGGTGATCGGCATCGCCAAGCGGCGGATGGAGCAGCGCAAGCCCGACTTCCACCGCCCGCGTTACCGCTCGCCCAACCGCGAGCCCGCGCCCGAACCCGAGCCCGTCGACGAGCGCGACAGCGACCTCATCCGCCGCCTGCGCGCCGACCTCAGCCGCCTGCGCCGCCAGATGGAGAACATCGAGTCAATGCTGGGGAAGGACTGAGGGCCGACCATGTCAACCATACTCAAATTCCTCTCCGTGATCATTGTGGTGCTGATTGGCATGCTGTTTTTCGTAAGGTCCCAAACGCCTCAGCCGCGGAATGCTGTCGCCCAAGCTCCAAGGGTCATTTCCGATCCGGTCGAGGCCATGACGGCCTCGCATCTGGCTCACGCGCAAATGGATCAGGCACGTTCGCAAATGGACCGGGCTCGATCCCAGATGGATCTTCATCGAGCCGAGATGGAGCGCGTTGCTCGTGCCCAGCATGTCCACATCATTCATCGCCAGGGGTCATCGGTGAGCTGGGTCGGCGTTATTTTCCCGCTTGCCCTGCTCGGACTGCTTGCCGCGGTGCTGGTTTTGGCAGTGCGGCGCGCGCGGCTGCCGTCACCTCGCCGCCATGCATCCGCCCCGCTGGCCGAGACCGAGGCGCGCCAGATCGAAGCCTTGCTGCGCCTCGAGGACCGCCTCGAGCAGCGACTGGCCAACTTGGAATGGATCCTCGCCGCCCACCACCCGGCGACGCTGGATGACCTCCAGAATGCACCCAAATTTTAGCGAGGTTGATGAGCCATGCGTGCGATCTTCACCTTCTGCCTGGGACTGCTGCTTTGCCTGGTGACCATGGCGCTGCTGTTCGTGGTTCTGTTTCCCATGCTCGCGCCGGCGCTCTACTCAAACCATCTTCTCTCCCCGCACATGTTCTTCCAGCCGGGCGGCGATCAGCTTTCCATCTTGATTGGCATGTTCCTCTGCCTGAGTGTGCTGATGCTGTTCGCGTTGCGGTCGTGGCGGTTGCCCAAGGTCGAGCAGGTCGTCCAGCCGCCCGATGATGGCGCGCTGCGCGAACTGGCCGCGATGCAGGAGCGGCTCGAGCGGCGCATGGAGAACGTGGAAACAATCCTCGTCGCCCGCCACCCGGCCGATGAATTCATGGAACGGCTTCACACCGGAAAATAACCGACGCGCCGATCTGACGATCAATAGAACGATAACTTGCAGGAGTCTTGACCATGACCTATCGCGACACCAACCGCCCACGCCAGCTCCACCGCAGCCGCCGCGACAGCGTCATGCTGGGCGTCTGCGGCGGGTTGGCCCACTATTTCGATTTTGCCCCCTGGGGCGTGCGCCTGCTATTCGTCCTGCTCTCGCTGCTCGGTTTCTTCCCCTTCACGATCATGGCCTACATCATCCTGGCCTTCGTCTTGAAGCCCGAGCCCGAACGCCGCATCCTGATGCCCGGCGAGGAGGGCCGTCCCCTCTATGGCTCGCGCGAGGAGGCCCTGCACCGCGTCCAGCAGCGCTACGAGCAGATCGAGCAGCGCCTGCGCCGCCTCGAGTCGATCGTCACCCGCCCCGGCTTCGACATCGATGAACAACTGCGCGGCTGAGTGGTCGCCGCCTCGCGCTTCCTTTGCGTTCTGCGCGCCTTTGCGTTTCAATGAAAACTGCGGCCCCGCCGCACCTCTGAAACCTTCGGCCGGAGCATCACGAGCATGGGGCGGGAAAAAACCACCGGCGAGGCCAAACCACTCCCCGACGACCTGCCGGCGCGGGCGCGACGCATCTCGGCTGCGTTGCGTGCGGCCTATGCCGACCAGGGCACCGCGCTCACCTTCGGCACTCCCTTTCAACTTCTGATCGCGACGATCCTCTCCGCCCAGTGCACCGACGCGCGCGTCAACATGGTCACCCCCGATCTCTTCGGGCGCTTCCCCGACGCGCGCGCGCTGGCGGCGGCCGACCCCGCCGAGGTCGAGGAGATCATCCGCACCACTGGCTTTTTCAAGCAGAAAACCAAGGCGATCATCGGCGCCAGCCAGACGATCGTCGAGCGTTTCGGCGGCACGATGCCCGAGTCGATGGAGGAGCTGACGACGCTGCCCGGCGTCGGCCGCAAGACCGCCCACGTCGTGCGCGGCAACGCGCTCGGTCTGCCGGCGCTCTTCGTCGATACCCACTTTAAGCGGCTGACCGGGCGCATGGTGCTCTCGCCCCACGTCGACCCCGTCAAGATCGAGCACGACATCGCCGCCCTGCTGCCCGAGCCCGAGTGGACCGACTTCGCCAATGCCATGATCTGGCACGGCCGGCGCATCTGCGTCGCGCGCGCGCCCAAGTGCCCCGACTGCGTCGTCAACACCGATTGCCCCACCGGCCGCGAGCGCCTGGGGCTGAAGTGAGCCCTCAGCCGACCCGCGCCATCGCCGGCTGCCGCTCCGGCCTCGCCGCCGGCGCGCGCAGCGTCAGGGCGATCAGCGTTGCCGCCACCAGCAGCCCACCCGCCATCAGGTAGGCCAGGTGATAGGTGCCGAACCGCTGCGCCAGCTGGGCCGGGATCATCACCCCGATGTAGCTCGCAAACCCGAACGCCGTAAACACCAGCCCATAGTTGACCCCCAGGTTCTTCAACCCGAAGTAGTCCGCCGTCGTCGCCGGGAACAGCGTGAAGATCCCGCCGTAGCACAGCCCCGTCAGCGCCGTCCCCATCAGCAGCAGCCCCTGCGTGTCATAAAACCGAAACAAAAACATGTTGAGCGCCTGCCCCGCGAACATCAGCACCATCGTGCGCGAACGCCCCACCCGGTCCGACAGCCACCCCGCCAGCAGCCGCCCGCAGGTATTGAAGATTGCCAGCAGCGCCACGAACACAAACCCCCACGCCAGACCCACCTGCTCCTTGGCGATCATCGCCACGTGCGCGATCAGCATCAGCCCCGCCGCCGCCGCGAACGAAAACATCAGCCACAGCCGAATGAATTGCGTGGTGCGGATCATCTCGTGCCAGTCATAGGCATGCCCAGCCGCCGGTCCCTGAGCGGACCGCGCGTTCGCGGGCGCGGCGGCCACCACATAACCCGCCGGCGGATTGACCAGCAGCTGCGCCAGCCCCACGACCAGCACAATCGTGCCCACCCCCAGAATCAGCAGCGTCTGCTTGATCCCCCATTGCCGCAGCATCCAGTCAGCCAGCGGCGCCATGTAGATCGCCGACAGCCCGATGCCGCTGACCACAATCCCGGTGATCATCCCCTTGCGCGCCGGCGGGAACCACTTGATCGCCGAGGGCGTCGTCGCCGAGTAGCCCAGCCCGATGCCGCTGCCCCCGATGACGCCAAACCCCAGCACCATCCATAGCGGCGAGGTCGCGTGCGCCGAGAGGATCAGTCCTCCGCCCAGCATGCAGCCCCCCAACGCCGCCACCAGCCGAGGCCCCAGCTTGTCCTGCATCCGCCCCGCAAAGATCATCATCACCGCGAAGGTCATCGTCGAGACCGTCATCGGCAGCGAGGCATCCGGACGCGACCACCCCCACCCCTCCGGGTTCTGCAGCTCCTTGCTGATCACACCCCACGAATAAAGCACTCCCAGCAGCAGGTTGATCCCGACCGCCGCCAGTACCACTTGCCAACCCTTGTTCTTCACACTCATCGCGCGACTGCTCCAATGGACATCGAAATATCGGAATTTCACCCGACTGTTGAAAACGGCTCCCCGGCCTGCCGGTCAAGCTTCCCCAGCAGCTTGCCCAGCTGCTGCGCGTGCTGCTGGTCGTCGCCCGGCCATTGGCGCGGGTCGATCGGCGGGCCCAGCCGCACCACCAGCCGCGAAAAAGGCAGCGCCAGCTTCGTGCGGTCCCACGACCGGAAGACCTGCGCCCGCGAATATCCAAACCCCACCGGCACGATCAGCGCATCGGCCCGCCGCGCCAGCAGCGCCACCCCCGGCTTGGCCTCGTGGCGCGGTCCCCGCGGTCCGTCCGGGGCCATCGCGGCGGTGGGTGGCGTCGCCCCCGTCTGCGGCCCGTCCAGGTAATGCTTCAGCTCCATCAGTCCCGCCACCGCCCCGCGCGTGCTGCTGGCGCGCACGGGCTGCATCCCCAGCCGCCGCACGACCGCCGCCAGCAAATCCCCATCGCGCGAGCGGCTGATCATCACCGCCACATCGCCATACTGCAAGCGCTGGCGCACGATCGCGATCGCCGCCAGGTGCTCGTGCCAGAACGCCGCGATCAGCGGCCGCCCCGACGCCAGCGCCGCCTCCAGATGTTCCCTGCGTTGAAACTCCACGCGCAGCGAGCGCGCCAGCAGCCCGAGCGTCAGCGCCGCCACCGGCGCGCCCCAGCGCTGCGCCAGCCGGTGCCCCCACCCACGCCGGCGCGCGCTCATCGGCCGCTCTCGACCAGCACGCCGGGCACGCCGCCGATCACCTCCAGCACGCGCCGGGCCGCCCGCTCGCTCGCGCCGGGGCCGCCCATCTTTTCCTTCACCTTGGCGAACTGATAGCGCGCGCGCTCGATCTCGCGCGGGTCGCGCAGGATCGCCAGCGCCCCATCGGCGATGTTCTGCGGCGTGCACTGTTCCTGGATCAGCTCGGGCGCAATCAGGTCCCCCGCCACGATGTTGATCAACCCGATATACGGAATCTTCACCAGGCTCTTCCCGATCAGCCACGACAGGTAATGGACCTTGTAGATGATGATCATCGGCGTGCCCAGCAGCCCCGTCTCCAGCGTCGCCGTCCCCGAGGCCACGATCGCCAGGTCCAGCGCCGCGCGCACGTTGTAGCGATAGGCATCCACGATCTTGACCGGCACCTGCGACATCGTGATCAGGTGCTCGAAAATCTCGCGCCGCACCGTCGTCGCCCGCGGGATCACGAACTGCACGTCCGGGTCGGCCGCCTTGATCTTCTCCGCCGTCTCCAGCATCACCGGCAGCAGCGTCTCCACCTCGCGCCGCCGGCTGCCCGGCAGCAACCCGATCAGCTTCTTGTTCGGGTCCAGCTCGAAATGCTCGATCACCTGGGCCCGGTCCATCGTCAGCTTCATCAGGTCCAGCCACGGCGTGCCCACGAACTCCGCGTCCACGCCCCCCTGGCGCAAGAACGCCTCCTCGAACGGCAAAATCACCAGCGCCTTGTCGCAGAACCGGCGCAGCTTGTGAATCCGGCTCTTGTGCCAGGCCCAGATCTGCGGGCAGACGTAATAGACCACCTTGATCCCGAGCCGGTGCGCCTGCTCGGCCAGCCGCAGGTTGAACCCCGGGTAGTCGATCAGCACCAGCACGGCCGGCTTTTCGCGCCGCAGGTAATCCACCGTGTCGTAGAACACGCGCCGGATCTTCGGGTATTTCGCGATGACCTCGGCAATTCCGATGATCGCCAGGTCCCGCACGAGGTTGTGGCGCACGGTCGCCCCGGCCGCTTCCATCGCCTCCCCGCCCAGCCCCGTGAAGCGCAGCGTCGGGTCCAGCCGCCGCAATCGCTCGATCAGCAGCGAGCCGATCAGGTCGCCCGAGAGCTCGCCCGCGCAGATGAAAATCTCGCGCCCGGTCGGGATCGTGGGTTCCGTCCCGCTCACAACACCGCCTCGGGCATGCTGCGCAGCATTTCCTCCAGCCCGGCCTTCTTGCTCTGGATCTGCTCGACGATCTGGATCGCCACCTCCAGCGCGTTCTGGCCGTGCTCGCCGGTCACCGCCGGCTCGCGCCCCTCGCGCACGCAGGCGATGAAATGCTCCAGCTCGCGCCGCAGAGGCTCATCCTTCTTCAGCCGCAGCCGCTTGCGCACGATCTGCGCCCGCGGCTCGCCCTCCTCCGCGTCCTCGATCTTCTCGCGCCGATAAATCTCCATCGCCTGCTTCTGATAGTCGATCGAGACGTAGGTATTGGGCTGGAAAATCCGGATCTTCCGCATCTTGTTGGGCGTCACCCGGCTCACGGTCAGGTTGGCGGTGCAGCCGTTCTCAAACTTGATCCGCGCGTTCGCGATATCCTCGCGCTCCGACAGGATCGGCACCCCGATCGCATCGATCGAGACGATCGGCGAGCGCACCACCTGCAGCACGATATCGATGTCGTGGATCATCAGGTCCAGCACCACCCCCACGTCGCGCACGCGCGGGTCATACGGCCCGAGCCGGTGACTTTCAATGAACCCCGGCAGCGTCAAAAACTCCTGCAGCTTGATGATCGCCGCATTGAACCGCTCGATGTGCCCCACCTGCAAAATCAACTGGCGCGCCCGCGCCATGTCGATCAGCTCGCGCGCCTCCGCCACCGTCGATGTCATCGGCTTTTCGATCAGGACGTGCACGCCCGCCTGGATGAAATCCAGCGCCACCGCGTGGTGATAGATCGTCGGCACGACCACCGACACCGCATCGACCCGCCCAATCAAATCGCGGTGGTCGGTAAAGGCCGGGCAGCCGACCCGCTCCGCCACGCGGCCGGCGGCCCGGCGGTCCACGTCGACCACCCCCGTCAGCCTGACCTCTTCCATTGAACTGTAGTTGCGCGCATGATGCTGGCCCAAATGGCCGACACCGACTACACCGACTCGAATCCTGTCCATCTTGGGCCTGTCATCCTTGGGTGGGTGACCGCCATCGCGCCCCCCGGGACGGTTTGCGGTCCGGCCGTATTGTTGCGGGTTCGGCGGCGGCAGGCAACCCCAATTTTCCTCAGAACGCCACCCCCCACATCCCCACGGTGATCGCCGCCCCGATCAATTCACCCAGCATGAGCAGCAGCAGCAGCGGCAGAAACTCCGCCGCGCTCCGGCCGACCGGACCTTCCCTGACCGATGTGGTCATCAGCAACCCATAAAAAATCGGCAGCACCAGCCCCAGCACTAGCCGCGCCCACATGCTCACCACCGCCTCCGCTGGCAACGAAAACACGAAATGGCGCGCGCTGATCGGGTCGAAGGCCATCCCGATCAGCAGCGAAAACGACACCGCCAGCAGCCGTGCCACCACCATTCGCCGCACCCGGGTCGCCGCACTCAACAGCACCTCCGGCTCCGCCGCCTCGCCACGGCCAAGCCATTCCGTCACCCCCAGCAGCCCCGCGCTCAGCAGCACCGCCCCCGTCCCCACCGCTGCCATCAGCATCATCAGCATGAGCGGCAGCGGGATCGGATGGCTGAAGGGAAAACCGGGGTTCTTGCCCGCGAAATGAACCACCAGCAACTGGACCGCCACCAGCCCATGGCACAACTGCAGCACGAGCCCCGCGGCTGGCAGCACCGAAAAATTCCCCCGCCGCGCCGGCTTGTCAACCAGCAGCGCCAGCCATGCCAGCGATACCGTCGCCCCCAGCGCAGCCAGCAGCGTCGGCCCCAGCGGCGGCAGCTCCAGCCCCAGCCACAGCAGCCCCGTCGCCCCCAGCGTCGCCGCCAGCGCCAGCCACGCCGCCGCCGGCATGTTCCGCCGATCCTCCCCGCGCGCCGCGAGCAGCCCGCCCGCCAGCGCCAGTTCGAGCAGCAGAATCGCAATGGCCATCATCATGCGTGGTGACATCTCCCCCCGCGAGTTCCCGGCGGCCCTTCCACCGGCGTTCCCATGATAAGGGTTTCAGCCACGCACGCGAGCACAATTCGCCTCACGCCGCCGCCACCGCTTTCCTATCCGCCCACGACCCGCTATCATCAAACCATGATTCACCGGCGGACATGATGGACGAGCAGCTTGAAATCATCCTTACCGGAAGCGACCGCGAGGCCGCCTGGGCGCCCATGCTCCTCGAGCGGCTCGCACTGGCCGCCCGCGCCACCCGCGAGCGCACCGGCCTGCCGCTGTCCGGGCCGCTGCGCGTGGTCACTCACGAAAGCCTCTGGCAGCTGCGCCGCTACCTCGGCTCCAGCCTGAGCCACGTTGTCGCCGTCGCCCGCCCGCGCCAGCGCGAGATCGTCCTGCTGCGCTCGGTCCTGTTCAGTCAGGGCCAGCCCGACCAGATGCGCACGCTCGTCCACGAGCTGACCCACCTCGCCATCGGCTGGAACCTCGCCCGCCCCCTGCCCGCCTGGCTCGAGGAAGGCCTCTGCATGATGGTCGCCGGTCAGGCCGGCGCCCGCTACGACTTGCGCGTGACCGCCGCCGGCGCCCTCGGCGGCATCCTCCCGCTCGCGCGACTGGAGGATTCGCTCCTGATGGGCGGCGACCTGCAGTCCCTCGCTTATGCCCAGAGCCTGTCCGTGACGCGCTTCTACCTGCGGCGAACGCTTGAGGGCCAGGATTCCCCCGCCGCCTTGCTCGCGCTGCTGGCCGACCCCGCCCGCGGCCCCGGCATGATCGAGCTGCTATGGGATCCTTTTTATCGCGATGCGCTCGAGGCCCAGTGGCGCTCCAGCTATCGCACGATCTGGAACTGGCTGGCGCTCCTCTCGGGCGCCGGCCTGCTCTGGGCGTTGATGAGTCTCTTGTTCCTCGCCGCCTGGTGGCGCAAGCGCCGCATGTCGCGCCTCAAGCTCGAACGCTTCGCCGCCCAGGAAGCCATGGATGCCGAATGGGGCATGAACTCTCACCTGCCCCAGCCCGAGTCCGATGATGACGACGAGCCTTGGGAGGAGGACGAGCGGTAACAAAGGGTAGGTCGGCTCTTCGACCCCGCATATGTTCGGCGTGACGCATTGAAGGATGGCCAAACGCTGGCCGGGCGGCTCAGCCCCGTGAGGGGCAAAAAGCTCCGGAGGAGCGACATGTTTGTAGAAACGCGCGTTTTCTTCCGGAGAGCTCCTTTAGGAGCGACACGTGCAGCTTTGCCCCATTGTCACCCCCCGGGCCAACCTAATCAATCCAACTCGATCAACACCCCCCACTCGTGCCGTGGTGGGTAGGTCGGCTCTTCGAGCCGACATCGGAACCAATTCCCTCAACACCCCCCCCCCCGCCTTGGCCGCTCACCCAGCCCCGAAGGGGCGACCGCAAGTAGCCG
>JAWLCE010000027.1:0-61827 GCA_041687335.1 Sumerlaeia bacterium
AGGTTCCACTCCAAGCTGGCCGTTTCTTTTTCGTGTCGATTCGTGCTCCTCATTTCGTGTGTTTCGTGAACGCACTAATTCTTGAAGGATCGAGGCCCAAACCCGGGCGGCCACTTAGTGATTCCCTCGCCCGCTTCACTGAGCTATGGTTTTAAAAGCTTTGGCGTGGGCGGAGGGACGCATGGATTCGGCTCAATTTAATAATTTCAGTTGGATTGTGATTGTCGTCTATCTGGGGTTGACCACCTGGATTGGGGTGCTGTTGGCCGGGCGGCAGGCGACCATCCGCGACTTCTTCCTGGGCGGGCGGCAATTGCCGTGGTATGCGGTCTCCGGCTCCATCGTCGCCACCGAGCTGTCGGCGATGACGCTGGTGGGCGTGCCGGTGCTGCTCTGGGCCGAGGGCGGCAACATGACCTACGCCATCCTCGGGATCGGCACGATCGTCGCGCGCGTGATCGTCGGCTTCTGGTTTGTGCCCAAGTTTTACGAGCAGGAAATCTACAGTCCCTACGAATACATCGGCAACCGGCTGGGCGGGCGGGCGCGGCGCACCACCAGCCTGCTGTTCATGCTGGGGGGGATGCTCGGCCAGGGGGCGCGCGTGCTGATGACGGCGCTGGTGCTGGACGTGGTGACGGGGCTCGGCATTCACCAGTCGATCTGGCTGGTGGGCGCGGTGGCGGTCCTGTGGACCTTCATCGGCGGGATTCGCACGGTGATCTGGACTGACCTGATCCAGTTTTGCGTCTTCACCTTCTCGGCCGTTCTGACGCTGGCGATCATCGTGGTCACGTTCGAAACCCCCGCCGGCGAGCGCGGAATCGGGGCGATTCTGGGGCTCGCGGCCGAGGCCGGCAAGCTGCAGTGGCTCGACACGCGGCTGGACCCGCGCATCAGCTACACATTGCTGGCGGGGCTGGTCGCTCAGTCCTTCGGCGGGCTGGCGGCCTATGGCACCGACCAGATGCTGGCCCAGCGCATGTTCTGCTGCCGCGGGCCGCGTGAGGCGCGCCTGGCGATCATCGCCAGCAGCGTCGGGCAGCTCCTGATGCTGGCCTGCCTGTTCGTGGGCGTCGGGTTGTGGGCCTACTACCGCCACGACGTGACGCCGATGCCCGAGGAACTGGCCCAGATCGAGCAGGACCCCAATCGCCTGCTGCCGGTCTTCATCAAGTATCGGGTGCACTGGTTCTTCGGCGGGCTGATGGTGGCGGGGATCTTCGCGGCGGCGATCAGCTCGCTCAACTCGATCCTGGCGGCGCTGGCCCAGCAGTCACTGGGGGCGGTGCAGCGGCTGCTTGGGGAAACGGTGAAGACCGGCGTGGCCGCCGAGAAAGAGTCCGTGCACCTGAGCCGGTTGCTGATCATCGCCTGGGGTCTCGTGCTCTGCACGATGGCCTCGGCGTTCTATGTGATGATTGGTGAGCGGGGCCTGCTGATCGAGCTGGCGCTCTCGGTGGTCGGGCTGGCGTGGGGCGGGATCCTGGGCGCCTTCCTGATGGCGCTGGTGCCGTGGCTGCGGCGTGAGGCGACGGGGATGGAGTGGGCAGCCCTTCTGAGCGTGCTGACGATCTTCGCACTGGCGCGCCATGAACCATGGGCGCAGGGGGTGATCCTTGCCGCCGCCGTCCTGATGCCAGTGAGCGCGGGCCTGCTGCTGCCGCGCGGTTGGCGCGCCGCCGTGGCCGTGGCCGGCTTCATGATCGCCATCGTCTTCATCAACCGGGAGCAGTTTGTGCTGCCCGGCTCGCCCGACCCGGTCTACTTGACGCTGGGCTTCCCGTACTACGTTCCGCTAGGGACCCTCGTGATGATCGCCGCGGCGTGGCTGATCTGCCGTCCGCCGCAGCCGGCGGCTGGCGGCGCCCCCGACAGGCCCGCCCAGCGGGCGCTCGGTTCGAAACGTTGACGGATTTCGCTGCCGCTCATGCGGGAGCCAGCACGCGCACGGGCTTGAAGATCAGGTCTGCGGCGACGCCGAGGGCGGGCGCTTCCTCCTCCGAGGCAGGCTCCGGAAGCGCCACCGACAGCGCCCGGCCGCTGGAATCTATCACCAGCACCGGCTGGCCCGGGCTGAGGATGCCCTCGAACTCAAGGATGTTGCGGGTGGCGAAGGGGCGGCCGTTGCGGATGGCGGTCTCCATCGCCGGCTCGATGGTCAGCTTGGGCAGGTGGACCAGCCCCTCGCTGATGTTGAGCAGGCGCGCGGGCAGCAGGTCCGGCTCCGCGCGCAGGTGTTCCAGCTCGATCGCCTGGTCGACGGTGAAGCCGCCGACGCGCGTGCGCCGCAGCTCGTTGAGGTAGGCGCCGCAGCCGAGCGCCAGCCCGGCATCATGGACCATCGAGCGGATGTAGGTGCCCGAGCCGACGCGGGCATGGAAGCGCGCCAACGGCGGCTCGTAGTGGAGCAGGTCAAACAAAACGATGCGCACCTGGCGCGGCTTGATCGGGACCACCTCGCCGCGCCGGGCATAGTCGTAAAGCTTGCGGCCGCCGACCTTGACGGCGGAATGGGGCGGCGGCAACTGCATGCGCGAGCCGGTCTGCGCGAGCATGACCGCCTCCAGTTCCTCGGCCCTCGGCAACTCGCCCGGATGCTCGGTGATTTCGCCCTCGGCGTCATAGGTGGAGCTGATCGCACCCAGCCGGGCCGCCCCCAGGTAATCCTTATCCAGCCCCGTCAGGAACTGCGCCACGCTGGTGCCGGCGCCGACGCAGACCACGAGCAGGCCGCTGGCCAGCGGATCGAGCGTGCCGGCATGGCCGACCCGCCGCGTGCCGGCGACCCGCCGGATGCGGTCCACCACGTCATGCGAGGTGATCCCGCGCGGCTTGTCGATCAGCAGGATGCCGTTGGGCGTCGGTTGGGTCATGGCGGGCCTTGCTCCCCGGGCAGATTCAGCCGGCATTATCCCGCACCGGCGGCGGAGGGTCAAACACCTTGCGCTGCTGGTAGGTCGGCACTTCGAGCCGACATGTGTTTAGCGAGATTGTCGGGCATGGGCCGGTTCGTAGTCCCGCCTTCAGGCGGGAAGGTCGGCAGAACGAAAAGCTGCGGCGGGTTATAAATTGATAAAACAAATGATATCGCCCCTGCCGGGGCTTTCTGATAGAGGGCATTCCGACCCAGGGCTCACGCCTGGGCTACCATATGTCGCCGCTGCCGCGGCTTTGGTTTCCAGCGGTGCTGATGCGGTGGCCTTGGGCTCAGCGGCCAGAGAAATCTCGCATGGCGTATCTTGCTACCGCAATCGCTCCAACGCTTGTTCGCGTTTTGCCACTCCCACTAAGGCCCGACCTGCCAATTAGCGCGTGACAATTGCCGGGGCGATCAGGATTATGAGCCCATGAGTTCCACGGCCCCAGGCTTTCTTGCTCCCTCGATTCATCCCGACGTGGTGATGATGATCTGCACCGCCGGCCATGTCGACCATGGCAAGACGGCGCTGGTGGGGCTGCTGACCGGCTGCCAGACCGATCGGCTGCGCGAGGAACGCGAGCGCGGCCTGACCATCGAGCCCGGCTTTGCCCCCTGCTGGCTGGGCGGCAACCTCTGCGTCGGCATCGTCGACGTGCCGGGGCACGAGAAATTCATCAAGAACATGGTGGCCGGCGTCTCGGGGATCGACTTCACGATTTTGGTGATCGCCGCCGACGACGGCGTGATGCCGCAGACGGTCGAGCACCTGGAGATCATGCGGCTGCTGGGGGTCAACCGCGGCCTGGTGGCCTTGACCAAAACCGACCTGGTGGACCCCGAGCTGCTGGCGCTGCGCGTGGAGGAAGTGCGCGAGTTCATGGCCGGGACCTTCCTCGAGGGCACGCCGATCTGCCCGCTCTCGGCGGTCAGCGGCGAGGGGTATGGCGCGTTCTATAAGACGCTTGTGGTGGGGATCGGGGCGCTGGCGGCGCGGCGCGGGCAGGGGGTCTTCCGCATGCCGATCGAGCGCGTCTTCCAGCGCGAGGGCTTCGGGCTGGTGCTCTCGGGCATTCCGATCGATGGCGCGATCGCGGTGGGCGACGAGGTCGAGTTGGTCCCCGGCGGCCGGCGCGGGCGCGTGCGGCGGATGGAGTGCTTCGGGCGTGACGCCACGCGCGGGGGCTGTGGCCAGTGCCTTGCGATCAACGTGCCGGCGCTGGCCAAGGACCCGCCACGGCGCGGCGAGGTGCTGGCCGCCCCCGGCGCCATCGTGCCGGCGCGGCAGCTGCACGTGCGCCTGCGCGCGGTGGGGCGGATGGACAAGCCGCTCGCTCACGCCGAGTCGGTCAAGCTTCACATCGGCACCAGCGAGATCAACGGAAAGGTTTACCTGCTCGAGGGCCGGGAGCTGGCGGGCGGGGGCGAGGCGCTGGCGACGCTGGTGCTCGATCAGCCGGCGGCGGCGGCCCCCGGCGACCGCTTCATCCTGCGCCGGCCCTCGCCCGCGATGACGGTGGCCGGCGGTGACGTGCTGACCGTCGAGGCCCCGGCCGCGCGCGCCCCGCGCAAGCTGATCGCGGAACGACTGGCGCAGCTGCTCTCGGTGATGGGCACGGCGCGTCCCGAGGACGAGGACTGGCCGCGCCGGCGGATCGAACACATGCTGCGCCACGAGCGGCCGACGGGGGCCGCGCCGCGCGAGCTGGCGGCCGCCGCGCTGCGCCCGCCCGGGGCCGCCGCCGCGATCCTCGCCGGGCTGGTCGGCGACGGCCGCGCGCTGGCGCTGAGCGAGCAGCTATACATCCACGCCGACAACTATCGCGCCTGTTACCAGCAGATCTGCGAGCGCGTCGGCCGCGCCGGCGAGGGGGCCTTGAGCCTCAACCTGGCCAGCCTGCGCGAGGGGCTGGACTGGCCGCCGCCGCTGTGGGCGCGGCTGGAGGCCGACCTGGCCGCGGCGGGGCTGGTGCGCCAGCAGGGGGCGCGCGTGGTGCTGGCCGCCGCCGCCGAGCGTTTCAACGAGCGCGAACGCCGCCAGCTCGAGCGCCTGGCCGAGATCTTCGAGCGCACCGGCTTCCAGTCCCCGCGCCCCGACGAGCTGCCGGGGCTGCTGGGCGTCGAGCCGGCCCTGGCCGACCGGCTGCTCGAGCACCTGCGCAATGAGGGAAAAGTTGTTGCCCTGACCAAAAATGTCATATTAAGTAGCAGTTGCCTCAAGCTCGCCCAGGACCGCGCCATTGCGATCATCCGCGAAAAGGGCGTGCTTGATTCGGCCGACTTCAAGCTGGTCATCGAATCCAGCCGCAAGTATGCGCTGGCGATCCTGGACTGGCTCGACGAGCGGCGCGTGACGACCCGGCTGGGCAACCTGCGCAAGCTGGCCCCCGGCCACGAGGAGCGGATGCTGTGATCGTGCGTCGGCCACGCCACCTGATCCCCGCGCTGGCGCTGCTGGCGGCGGCGCTGGCGCTGATGATCTTCGCCGCCACGCGCAGCCACCGCGTCTTTGAGCCCGAGGCCGATGAGTTCGGCATGCAGATCTTCACCCGCGTGAGCGAACGGCGGCTGGTCGAGGACGCGACCTTCAGCGGCACCGTGCGCCTGGGCGAGCGGCTGGTCACGACCTACGACCGCAGCGCCCCCCCCGGCCGCGCCGCCTGCCCGACCTGAACGTGAGAAGCAAGGCGGTCATGGCGGCCGCCGCTGGATAGGACAGCATTCAATGTAAAATGTAAAACCGAGAACCGAGAAGTTGAACGGCGGTTCAAGAGCCATGGGCGACAGGATGTGCAGGTCTCTTCGGCCGACAAGTTAAACAGTTTAAGTTTCCGGTTATCAGTTTTACATTTTACATTTATTTCAATACCAAAAGAAAAACAGCCAATGTTCCGCCGCCGCCTGGTCCAGACCTTCTCCCTGCTTGCGCTGCATGCCTCCTGGGGGCCGCAGGTCAAGTGGCTGTGCAACCCGGTCCTCTCGTGCCACTCCTGCGCGCTCTCCTGGTTTGCCTGCCCGATCGGCGTCTTCGTCCATTACGCCGGCTACGGCATTTTCCCCTTCCTGGCGCTGGGGATGGTGCTGCTGGCGGGCGCGTTTTTCGGGCGGCTCTTGTGCGGCTGGGTCTGTCCGTTCGGCTTTCTGCAGGACCTGCTTTACAAGCTCCCCTCGCCCAAGTTCACGCTGCCCGAGTGGACGCGATACGTGAAATACGGCGTGCTGGCGGTGACGGTTTTTGCCATCCCCTACGCGCTCGGCGAGAGCACGCTGTGGTCATTCTGCCGGGGCTGCCCGGCGGCGACGCTCCAGGTGGGGCTGCCCGGCTGGATCGGCGGCGGCTTCGGCATGCCCTCGACCTCGCTCATGATCCGCCTCGCGATCCTGACGGCGATCCTTGTGCTGGTCGTCATGAGCCTGCGCGGGTTCTGCCGGGTCTTTTGCCCGATCGGGGCGCTGATGGCGCCGCTCAACTTCCTGAGCCTGTGGGCCGTGGCGCCGATGTCGCCCTGCCGCAGCTGCCAGAAATGCGACCGCGCCTGCCCGACCGACGTCCAGCCCTCGCGCAAGATCGACCAGGGTGAGCCCCCCAGCCGCCAGCTCGACTGCATCGTCTGCCACGACTGCCAGGGCGCCTGCCCCGAGGGCCGCCCGCAGAAAAAAAGAAACATCTCGCCCGCGCAGGCGTCTATTGTTGGAGAGACGCCTTGATCCCCCGTTCGTAGTCCCGCCTTCAGGCGGGAAATGAATGTAAGCAATGAGAAAGGGGCAAACATGCGCTCCATCGCCCCGGCCTTCTGCCTGGCCTGGTTGCTGCTCGCCGCCCCCGCCCGCGCCGACGCCCCGCCCGCCGAGCCGATCCAAGTGCGCCTGACGCGCTCGACCGATGGGTTCATGCAACACATCGGGATCAGCAATCGCGAGGTCGACTTCAGCGCCGAGCCCACCTATGCCGGCAGGGAAGTCCTGCGGCGGGCGTTCAACTGCGGGCCAAATTTCGATCTCCTCGGCTTCGCGGTCGACGTCGCGGGCGGGAAGCTCTACGTCGACCTCAACCGCAACGGTGACCTGACCGACGACCCCGCGGGAGTCTTCACCGCCGATCCAAATGTCTCCCCACCGAATTTCGATTTTGTGTTGCCGATCGAACGTCAAGGCAGGCGGATTGATTTTCACCTGACGCTCCAGATCTACAACGCAGGGGCCATGTCGCTTCGGCTGAACTCCGGCTGGCAAGGCAGCGTTGCGGCGGGGGGCCAAACCTTCTCGGTTCGAGTCAAGGATGACCTGACTGCCACCGAGGGCTTCGTCCAATTATGGATCGGCATCGGCGAACCCTCCTTCGACTCTGTTTTTTTAATTATGGGCCAAATGATCCGGCGGCTGGTGCTGCAGGATCAACTCTATGAGGTGGATATGAAACATGCCGCCGCCGATCAGCCAGAACTACTATTCACGCTCGAGCCGATCGAGGAGCCGATGGGTCGGCTGCTGCTCGAGGGCAAGAATTTCAGTCGGCTGACCCTGGAGCAGGGCTCTGATACCCTTGCCGTTTTCAACCAGCCTTCGGGTGAGATCGAGCTGCCTGAGGGTGCCTGGCGCCTGACCGAAGCTGTAATCGGCGGCAGCCGTCCCAGCATTAGCTTCAAGCTGAAAACACCCCACCAAGATGTGCATGTCACACGCGGCGAGCCCGCCCGGCTTCAGCTTGGCCCGCCGTTCATCAATAGCGTCGCGGTCAGCCGCCGGGGCCCCTTCCTGAACTTCGATTACAAGCTGGTCGATGCCGGCGGACACGCCTGGCGCCCGATCCACTTCGATTCCAACAAGAAACCCAAACTCGAAGTCTGGCAGGGCGAGAAGCTGCTCGCCCAAGCCGACTTCGAGTATGGCTGAGGTGGCACCTGCGCGTACTCATGGCGAGTACCATCCACCACTTTCGGCGAATTGAAGATCGTCGCGATCCACGACCTGGGCGAACTGGGCGAGGCGCGCGGCGAACCGGTCATCTATCACATTGGAACGACTCAGCGGCTGGCGCCGCTGGTCCCGTGGTTGGTCGTGCTGGGCCTGCTGGGGCTGCGGGCCAACCGTCGGCGGGCGGCCTGGCTGGTCCTCCTGCCTCCGCTGGCGCTCTCCTTGATCTTCTCGCAGGTGATCCCGCTTCTGCCGGCCCCCGGCGAGGCTTTCATCTTCTTTGAGTTCATCCTGATGACGCTGGCGTTGGGTCTGGCGGCGTGGTGGCTGCTGCTGGGCGGCGAGGTCCGCGTCGGCTGGCTCCATCGCCTGATGGCGGCGCTGGCGGGGATGGCGCTGGCCGGGCTGGCGGCCTTTTATGGCTATTTCGGTACGTGGGTGCGCGAGCTCAACCAGTTCTCGATCCTGCTCGGCATCTGCGCGGGGGCCATGCTTGTGGCGGTTTTCATCACCGGCTGGCGTGCCCGGCGCACGGCCCGCACCGGCACCCTGCGCCTCGCGCTGGGCGTGGGCTTTTACCTCATGCTGGCGATGCTGCTGGGCATGCTCGGCTTCTTTGCGGTCATGATGATGATCGAGCCGCAAGTGGCCAGCCGGTGGCAGCAAATCCTGCCGCAGATGCTGGTGATGGGGCTGGTCTTTGGCTTGCTGCTCAACCTGATCGTCCAGCCGTTCATGCTGCTGGCGGGGTTGAACGGCTTCTGGCGCGAGCGGGCGCGGCGGGTGTTCGGGCTCGACCCGCTCGCCCTTCCGCAACCGCCGGAGCCGGTCCTTGAAAAGTACGTAGTCCCGCATTGAAGGTTCGTTCGTAGTCCCGCCTTCAGGCGGGAAATGATTTAAGAAAGAGAAAGGGGAAAACATGCGAACCATCGCCCCGGCATTCTGCCTGGCCTGGTTGCTGCTCGCCGCCCCCGCCCGCGCCGACGCCCCGCCCGCCGAGGCCGGGCCGCCGGCCGAGGTTCGCCTGCGTCATGTTGTTGGCGACTTTTCCATGGGGCTGGGGATTGACACCGGTCGCGAGATTGCCTTCAGCCGCGAGCCAGCCTATGCGGGCGGCCAGGTTGTGCGCGGCCAACTGCTTTTGAGGTCCAACCAGATTCCCTTCGCAGCTGACGTGGAAGGCCGAAAGCTTTACCTCGACCTCAACCACAACGGCGACCTGACCGACGACCCCGAGGGTGTCTTTGAGGGCGAAAAAGGATGGCAGCTGCAGTTCAGCTCCGTTCAGCTCAAGATCGAGCACGAGGAGCTCGTGCTGCCGCTCGTGCTATCGCTCTCCTTCATGGGCGAACATTGCTATGGTCAGGTCAGCTCGGGTTGGAGGGGGGAGATCGAGCTTGATGGTCGCCCATGGCTGGTGGAAGTCAGCACTCTGGATGGCGTCCTCGAGCCTGGGAACGGGCGTTTCTGGATGAGGCCGCCAGAGCTGACACAGCAGGGAGGTGTTGGCCTGCCCCGGCAACTGGCGCTGGACGGGAGCCTGTATCAACTCGAGTATGCGTTTGCCGCCGGCGCGGACCAGCCGGAGCTGGTGGTTCGGTTCAAGCCCGATGCACCGGCTCAATCCGGAACGCTGCGCCTGGCTGGAGGGCATCTGCGGCGCCTGGTGCTGCATCACAATCACCAGGTGGCCATCCTGAGCGATCCGCCGGTCGAACTGACGCTGCCGGCGGGGCACTGGCAGGTGGCCGACGTCCAGGCCGGACCGGGCGGCAAGGGGTCGCTCTACGTGCCCGAGCAGATGCACGAATTCAAAACCAATATCCCGGTGGGTGGCGTCGGCGAGCTGAATCTCGGCGGGAAGCTGACCAACAGCGTCACCGTCGAGCGGCGTGGCACCGACCTGAGCATCAATTATCAACTGGTTGATTCCGATGACCACGCCTGGCGGCCCATCCGCCGAGAAGGCACTCCGCAGGCCGAGATCTGGAAGGGGGAGAAGCTGCTCGCCCAGGGCAACTTCGAGTATGGCTGAGGCAGCACCTGCGCGTACTCATGGCGAGTACCAATAACCACCTTCGGAGAACTTAAGATCGTCGCGGTGCTGGACCTGGGCGAACTGGGCGAGGCCCGGAGCGAACCGGTCATCATTAACATTGATATCAAAGAAAAGCTTGCCGGACTCACACCATGGCTGGTCGTGCTGGTGCTGCTCGGGCTGCGGTCCAACCGCCGGCGGGCGGCCTGGCTGATCCTGCTGCCGCTGCTGGCGACCCAAACCCTGGGACTGCTGGCCTTGTCATTCCTCCCCGGCGGAGGCAGCACGACCGGCATCTTCATGCTGATGCTTATGACGCTGGCGATGTCGGTGTCGGCGTGGTGGCTGCTGCTGGGCGGGGGAGGCCGGGCCGGCAAGGCCCGCCGACTGCTGGCGGCGCTGGGGGCTTACCTTGCCGTGACGGGCGTCAGCTGTCTGGCCTACTTCGGAAATTGGGCGGGTGAAATGTCCGTGGTGCTGCTTTATACCGGCATCAGCATGGTCGCGATCCTTGCCGGTAACCTGCTGTCGGGGTGGCGTGCGCGGCGGCGGCTCCATGCGGGCACGCTGCGACTGGCACTCCTTCAGGGGGTCTCAACGATCATCTTCACGCTGCTGGGGGTGGTCGCCAGCGCCACCATCATCATGCTTGTGAATGAAAACGCGCGCCGGTCGTTCATGAGTGAAATCGGCAGCATCCTGCCGCAGATGCTGATGGTGGGGCTGGTCCTGGGCCTGTTCCTCAACCTGATCGTCCAGCCGTTCATGCTGCTGGCGGGGTTGAACGGCTTCTGGCGCGAGCGGGCGCGGCGGGTGTTCGGGCTCGAGCCCCTCGCCCTTCCGCAACCACCGGAGCGCCAGCCGGAGCCGGAGCCGGTTGAAATCGACGCATGAGGCGATTGTGTTGAACCTGGCCGCCCGGCGACGGGCGGCTTTTTTTTTGTTCAGGGAGCAGGCCGCATGAGGTCGCGGGCCGGGCGCGGGTGGCGGCTGCGGCGGATGTAGTCGACCAGCTCGGAGGGCAGCACCCGCTTGATGGTGCCGTGCAGCATGCGGCGCCCCTCGCCCAGGCAGTCATAAAGCGCCCCCGACCCGACCGGCGTGAACAGGCGCAGGCCGACCGTGCGCCGCTGCTGGGTCACCCAATCCGCCTTGTAGGGCTCGGGGCCGCGCAGGAAATCGTATTCGCGCAGGCCCTGCGCCAGTGCGTCCTCGAAGGTCGCGCCCACCAGCACCAGGCCCACGCTCCGGGAGCGCCAGACGGGATTGTAGCCCGATTGGTAGTAATAGAAGCGGTCGCGGTGGACCATGGCATAGACGCTGGCCACGACCTGGCCGCCCAGCCACATCAGGTAAAGGCGCAACTTGCCGCGCTCGGCCAGCAGGCAGCTGGCCTGACGGTGAAAGGCTTCGTTGGGGGGACCGTTGACGCCCGAGGAGCCGCCATCGGCGCGCCAGCGCAGCTCGTGCAGGTGGAAGAACTCGGCCATGGGGCGCTCCAGCTCTTGCGGCTCGCTGATGACTTCGATGCGGAAGCCCGGCTGGGACTGGAGCCACTTGCGCCGGCGCAGGTAATTGTCGCGCCGGCGGGTGCGGCGCAGGAATGAGTCGAACTGCTCGCCCGGCAGGAAGCGCTCATGCGGACAGACCGATCGCTCCAGCTCGCGCCCGATGGTGCGCCCGTCCAGCACCTCGGCCATGATGGCGGGCGTGGCCGAGGCCTCGTCGATGTCCAGCAGTTCAAGCATGTCCCACTCGTCCGTGCGGCGGCGCAGCTCGGCGGCAAACAGCCGACCGATCTCCTCCTCGCGTCCGCGTTCGGCCACCAGGTCCAGGTAATCGCTGCCGACAAAGTCATCGCCCATGAACCCGAGCCGGCGCGCCCGCAGCGGGGCGTGACCAATTTTTTCCAGCCCCAGGGCCATCAGCCCGCAGAGCCGGCCATCGGCCTCGCGCGCCGTCAAAATGTAGGGCGAGCGGCCCGAACCGAGCCGCTGGCGCCAGGGAAAAATCCACTCCCAGGCGTTGAACAGGCCCGCGCCCGAGCGCTCCAGCAGGTCGTCCCATTCCTGTCGAAGCGCCGCAAAGGTTCGCATGTCGCGAACGACAGCCACCTGGGGTGTGGTTCCGGCTGCCTGGGTTTCAATGAGTAGGTTCGGATGGTGCTGCCGCATGGGTACTCCTTGGTTGTGCGACCGCGCGCGGGCGGGACTCAAGCAGTAAATCGCGCGTGATGCGCGCGATCTTTTGCATCGCACGGCTGTCCAGATCCTGGTGACAGGGTAGCTCCAGGATGCTGTTGCGCAGCCAGGCGGTGTCGGGGAATTCGGCGGGATCGCAGGCCGGATGGCCCTCGCCCCAGAAGTTGATCGCCTGGATGCCGGCCTGGTTCAGCCGGGCGAGCAGCTCGGGCTTGTTGTCCACCGCCAACGGATAAAACAGCGGACAGATTCCCGGCGCCAGCGTCTCATGCAGGGGCGGGCGCAGATCACGCAGCTGCTCGAGCAGGTATAAATAGTTTCGCCGACGGGCAGCGACGATCCACGGCATATCCTGGGCCGCGGCAATCCGCAACGCCAGCGGGCTCATCCCCATCGTGACGTGGTCGGGGTTGAAGTGCATCGTTCCGGTGGCGACGCGCTGGATCTGGCCGGCCTTGACCGCGCCGCGCCCCAGCGTCCGCACCACCGCCCGCGCCCGCCGGCCGGCCGCCCCCCCACGCAGCTCAATGTTGTTGAGCAGCGAAGAGATTGCATGGCTGAAGGTCGAAGCCGACGGCGGCGGCTGCAGCGGGGGCGGGTCCGCCAGCCGAGCATCATTGATCATCAGCGCCCCGCCGTTGGGCACGGGCAGCGTCTTATAGAGGCAATAGATACCAAGCTCCCCGACCACACCCAGCGGCTGCTCGCCGTCCGAGGAAAGCAGCGACAGCGCGCAATCCTCGATCAGCGGCAACCCATGGCGCCCGGCCAGCCGCTTGAGCTCATGGGCCGGCGCCGGGAAGCCGGCGTAGTGGATGACATAGAGCGCGCGCGTGGCGGGACCAATGCGCCGCTCGACATCCTCCAGGTCGACCTCCCACTTGCGGCCAACCCGATAAAAGACCGGGCGCGCGCCGGCGGCCACCAGCGCCTCGACCTCGACGCCGTGATGATAGGAAGGCACAAGCACCTCGCCGCCCGCCAGGCCAAGCATCCCAACCGCCGACCAGACCGCATTGCGCGCAAAGTAGAACCAGTGGACCCGATCGGCATTGAAAGGCACCCAATTAGGACGCCCCCGCCGCGCCAGCAGCATCGACGGGTAGAGCGTCGGATATTCCGGAACAAACAGCTCGGGCCTCGTCAATGCCATGCCTGAACCATCCCCCTGACCCGCGGGCCAATCTTGAACTTGAGCTGGTGCAGCAGGGTGCCCCAGCGGTTGTCGCGGAAAATGAATAGCCATTCGTGCGGGCGCACCCGCTCGGTCCAGTCGTGCTTCCAGGGCATGTCGGGGCCAAGAAAGTCGAACTCGGACAGCCCGCGCCGGCAGCAGTCGCGCAGGACCTCGTCCATGAGCAAGTGACCCGGGCTGCACTCGCGATGGGCTTCGTCATAGGCGGGCTTGAGCAGATAATAGCAGCCCTCGTGCTCGAGGCCGAACTGGAAGGCAATCGGGTGGCCATCCAGCCGCAGGAACCACAGCGCCAGCCGGCCGGAATGGACCGCCTGGCGCGCCAGCTCGCCATAGAAGCCATGGGTGGCCTGATCCTGCAACATGGCCGTGCCGGCGCGGCCCTTCCAGCCGCTCGCCTCCAGCTCAAACCCCTCCTCGAGCGCCAGATCCAGCCGCTCGGGGGAGTCGATGCGCTCGACCGTGATCCGGCCTTTTTCCTCCAGTCGCTTGCGCCGCCGGCGCACATTGGCGCGAAACTTGGTGTCGATGGTTTGGCTGACTGCATCCCAACCGTCGGCCAGCGGCAGCCAAGGCGACTCAATCGAGCCCCAGCGGCCGGTGGGCAATCCCGCCGCGGCGGCCTCGCGCAGCAGAGCATAAGCCTGCCCCCCCGCCGGGACGTCCATCAGCCGGATCAGGTCCCAGCCACCGGACTGACGCAGATCGTCGATGAAGGCTGCCGCCGCGGCGGCCGGCTCATCGGCCAGCATGTCGAAGCGGCAGCCATGCAGGTTGGTCGCCGCGCATAATTCACGGCAGGGAAGGCCATGCCAGTGCCCTTGGCGGGCCAGCAACGGCAGGACGGCCGTCAGCCGCCCCGAGCCGTCGCGCAGCGTCAGCATGTGCAGGTTGTCCCGACTGGCAAAATGATCCAGCCAGATGCGAAAGAATTCGTGGCGCCCAAAGAGGGGGTTGCCGATCCGCTCGGCAAGGGCATTCCACTCCGGTGCCAGTTCAACGAATTGACGCCGGCGGGTCACCCGTCCTACGGCTTGACCCGCCGACGGCGCCAACAGCAGCGGACGATGATCAGGAGTCGAGATGTCGAGTGGTAATTTGCTGACCATGCGCATGCCCTTATAGACGCAAGCCTCAACCGGCCAGGCCGAGGCGCAATGGCAACCTCTCGAATGCAGCAGCATTCACGTCAGTTCGCGTGCGAACATCGTATCGAGGCGTGGTGCCAGTTGACTTCTGTATGAAATTTTAACTGCGCGGGAGCGCTAACGACCAGTAAATATCAGGTCGGGAAAACCCGATATTGAGGTCGGGGCAGTTCCGATTGAATGACCCGCAGAAAAATCAGGGGTTCCGGGCGCCCGTCAGCTTGCCGCATCCATCGCTTCGCGACCCAGCTCCAATGCCCCCAGTGTGGCGGGCTCCCGCAACCGGATCATAGAAAAAGCCCGCGGGTGGCAGTTGAGCGTCTGACCGAATCCCTCATAGAAGCTATCGCGGTTGGCGAACAGGCCGCCGGCGCAGACCAGCGGCCGGGCGGGCCTTTCATGGCCCTTCATGTCGTTGCAGACTGGATGGGTCGCCTCGGGTTCCAGTTCGATCTGGTCCAGCCGGCGCGAGACGGCCAGCACCTGACCCACGAGCAAATCCATTGCCCGGCTCAGAATCTGGCGCGCGACCCGGTCGCCGGCATCAGCCAGCTCAATGACCAGCGGAGCGATCGCGGCGGTCTCACGGGTGAAGGCGGAGCGGTCGGGACGATTGGCCCAGGCCACCAGCCCGCGCGGGGTGCTCAGGTCCAGACGCGCCAGCAGTTCCCCAAGCAGGCCCGTCACCTCGACCCGGGTATCAGCCATGCGCGTGGCCATCACCAGCGCCTGCCGGCCGATCCAGAAGGCGCTGCCCTCATCGCCCAGCTCACGTCCCCAGCCGCCGGCCCGCACGCTATGTCCACTCAAGGTTCGCCCGTAGCAGAAGGACCCGCTGCCGGCAATCAGGACGATGCCATGACACTGGCCGACGCCCTGGCGCAACGCCGCCTCGGCATCATGGCCGACCCAGCTGCCCCGCAGCGCCGGCAACAGCTCGGGCAGCCACTGGCGCACGCGCGCGACATCCTCGGGGGAGCCGACCCCCGCCAATCCCATGCCGATGGAGGTCACCTGGGCCGGCTCAATGCCGCCATGCGCCAAGGCATCATGGATCAGCCCGCTGAGGCGCTCTCGAAAAGGTTCCCAACCAATCAGTTGCGGGTTGGCCCCCGGCCGCTCGCCAAAGCTCTGCCCGCCATCAACCTGCCGCAGCACCCACTTGAGCTGGCTGGCTCCGCCATCGATGCCAATGGCTACTCCGGATGAGGTGAGTTGGGGGTTAGCTTGCGGCATATCCACTTGCAGGACCGAGCTCATAGTTCTCATTTTGAACCATAACCTACAGCGAAAATCGTTCATAGTGTAAGTGCAGAGGGTGTGGCTGTCAATCGCGGGAGCGTCTTTTTTTTCGATGCGGAACCAAAGATTGAAATTCCTGCGGCGACCGCTAAAATATGGGCAAGGCGTGTCTTGGGCCCTGCTCCCTTTCCGACAAGGATCGACCTGCGCCCGCTTACGCCCTCCCTCGAATGCCAGCAAGGTTTGACACCCCACCCATGCAGTTTAAGGCCTCGCCCGCCGCTCGCCCAACACCGCGCCGCCCCTTCTATGGCTGGATCATGCTGCCGCTCGCCACCATCGCCTTCATGGCCACCGCGCCCGGCCAGACCTTTGGCATCTCGGCCTTCAATGCGCCGCTGCGCGAGTCGCTGGGCCTGAGCCACAGCCAGCTGGCCGGGGCCTATATGCTCGGCACGCTGCTGGCCTCGCTGCCGCTGACCTGGTTCGGGGTGATGATCGACCGCATCGGGCAGCGCCGTTCGCTGGCCATCATCGCCCTGCTGTTTGGCGCGACCCTGATCGCCAGCTCGCAGGTGCGGGGCTTCCTGACGCTGTTCGCCTGCTTCCTGCTGCTGCGGATGCTGGGGCCGGGGGCGCTCTCGCTGGCCAGCAACAGCACGCTGCCCTTCTGGTTCCAGCGCCGGCTGGGGACGGTCGAGGGCCTGCGCCAGTTCGGTATGGCCGGCGCGATTGCCGTCACTCCCAGCCTCAATGCCTGGCTGATCGCCGCCTTCGGCTGGCGTCAGGCGTGGCTGATCCTGGGGCTGGGCTTCTGGCTGGTCATGCTGCCGGTGCTGCTGCTGTATCGCAACCGGCCCTCCGACGTCGGCCAGCGCATCGAGCCGGCGGGCCGCCCCCGGCGCGGCGCCACCGCCAGCCCGGCCACCTCCTATACGCTGGCCCAGGTGCGCCGGACTCGCGCCTTCTGGATCGTCGCCGCCGTGCTGGCCGCCTGGACCATGTTCAGCACGGCCGTGCTCTTCAGCATCGTGCCGCTGTTGGCCGCCAAGGGTATGGGGCTGGCCGAGGCCACACGGGTCTTCACCGGCTATGCCATCGTGCTGGCGGTGGTGCAACTGGCGGGCGGCTGGCTGTCGGACCGGGTGCCGCTCCATTATCTGCTCTCGCTGGGCACGATCAGCATGGCCGCCGTGATGGCCCTGCTGCTGCTCATCCCCGACGCGACGTTGCTGTGGCCGCTGGCCATCGGCCTGGGCATGGCCCACGGACTCCTGACGTCGGTCAGCAGCCCGCTCTGGCCGCGCTACTATGGCACGGCCCACATCGGACGCATCCGCGGCCTGCTGGCCACGGTGATGGTGGGCTCCTCCAGCGTGGGCCCCTTCCTGATGGGCCTCTGCATGGACTGGACGGGCAGCTACGACGCCGTCCTGCTGCTCTCCACGATCATGCTGCTGGCGCTGAGCGTGCTTGGCCTGCTGGCCACCCCGCCCGTTGGCGACCCCGAGTCCGCCCGCCAACCGGCCGGTGATTGGCTGCCTGAACCGACCGGTTGAAGATGAACGCTGGATAGCACCGGCTCGTTTTGCCAGAATGCGTCGATGGACGCCACCCCCGCCAGCACCACCCTCGCCGCCGCCCCTGCCGCCACCATCGGCCGCGAGCCGCGAAGGCGCCGGGTGCCCGAACTCCTCGTCTTCTTGGGCGTCCTGTTCTACGGCCTCTTTCTGCCGCTGCTCAACGATGACCCCTACATCACGGCCCGCTATGCCCGTCAGCTTGCCGCGGGCGAGGGCTTCACCTACAACAGCGGAGAACAGGTGCTCGGCACGACCACGCCACTGGCGACCCTGCTGACGGCGGCGTTGATGGTCGCGCTGCCCGACGAGGCGGCGCTGCGGCTGGCGGCGGCGCTGATGCTTGCGCTGGCGAGCCTGGCGTTCATTCGTTTCGGGCGGGCGTTCAACCAGCCACTGGCCGGGCTGGCCGCCGCGCTCATCCTGCCGGCGCTGGGGGCCGTGACGCTCCAGCACGGCGGCGAGGCGCCGCTCTGCATCGGGCTGGGGCTTCTGGCTGCCGCGGCCGTGGCGCGCGATCGGCCGGTCGCGGCCGGCTCGTTCGGCGGCCTGATGGCGCTGGCGCGCGGCGAGGGTCTGTTGCTGGTCGGCGTGCTCGGCCTCTGGCTTCTCCGCCGTGCCGGCTGGCGCAACACAACCCGCTTCGGGCTCGCGGCTGCGGCCATGCTCGCGCCGTGGCTGGTGTTCAGCCGGCTCTACTTCGGCGAATGGCTGCCGCACACGCTGGAAGTCAAACGCATTCAGGGGGCGCTCGCCGCCGCCGGAGACTCAATCTTCGTGCCCTACCTGGAGGGCGTGGCGCACTTTTTTCAGTCCAGCTGGCTCCTGCCCCTGACGCTGTTCATCCCGCTGGCCTGGCTCGGGCTTTGGCGACTGAGGCGACCGGCCGGACTGCTGCTGCTGGCATGGGCTGCCGGTCACACGCTCGCCTACAGCTGGCTCCAGGTGCCGGGCAATTATGGCTGGTATCAATATCCGCTCTTCGCGCTGACGGCTTGGGCGGCCGGGTGCGGATTTGAGATGGCCCTCGGGGCGATAAGGCAGCGGCTGGGCGGACGGCCAGGACCGATGGCGGCGGCGGCGCTGGCGCTGGCGATCGCAGCCATCGGTGCCGTGCAGCAGTCGATCCACTTGCGCCCGGCCCGCCAGTGGCTGCATGCCCGCCATCAGGCCTATCTTGAGCTGGCCGATGACTACCTGACGCTCAGCGCACCCGAGGACCTCCTCCTGATCGATGAGATCGGCATCATCGGTTTTCACGTCTGGCCGCGCCGGCTGCGCGACAGCAACGGCCTGATCCACCGCGACCTGTCCACGCCGGAGCTGATCGATTTCCAACTGGTTGCGCTCAGATTCGTGCCGGAGTGGATCAAGACCTATCACTCACAGGGCGAATGGCTGATTTTAGGTGAAGGCGACGCGGCGCGCGCCTGGGGGCTGGCCGGCAGCTATGGCGCGCCCCCCTTCAGCGCCACGCTTTATCGGCGGCTCGAGCAGGTCCCTCCCCAGCACGATCAGGGGCTATATCCCGCCGAGGACTGGGGCGGCGTGAGGGTCCACTGGACGCGCCGGGGAGCCGAGTTGCCGCTGCCTCAGCCGCCCTCCGGCCGCGCGCTGCGGGTGCGTTACCATGTCGGCCACCCCGACGTGTCGGATGAGAACCCGCTCGAGCTGACCCTGAGCCTGCCGGGGCGCTCGCCGCTCCTCCGGCGCCACGCCGCCGCCGGCTATCATGAAGCGATTCTGCCGCTCGATGGAGCGACCAGCGGCCCGCTCCGGATCGAGCTGGACCGCACCTGGACCTCTCCCGAGGGACGCCAGCTCGGCATCGGCCTCTACCCCCTGCAATACGAGTCCACCAGCCAACAATAAATCGCCAGCGCCGCCGCCCGATTGATAATCTGGAAGCATATCAAGCGCAGGGGTTCCATCATGCACGCAGAATATCCAAACAAACTTGTCTCAATCGGGCTGCTGATCCTGAGGCTGGGGTTCGGCGGCTTCCTGATGACCCATGGCTGGGGCAAGCTTCAGATGCTGCTGGCCGGCAACTACGCTGAATTTGGCGACCCGATCGGACTGGGTCCCGGGGTCAGCCTGACGCTGATCACCTTTGCCGAATTCTTTTGTTCGCTGGCGGTGGCGGTTGGGCTGCTGACGCGGCTGGCGGCCGTGCCGGTGGTCATCGGAATGGGCGTGGCGGCTTTTGTCTTTCATGCCGCCGATCCCTGGACGATGGGTCGGGCGGCGGAGCTATTCATGGCCGGTCAGGCTGACTCCTGGGCCAGCAAGGAGCCGGCGCTGCTGTTCCTGCTCGCCTTCCTGACGCTGATCTTCACCGGAGCGGGCCGCTATTCGCTCGACGGGCTGATCTGGCCACGCCTTCGCAGGCGCCGAACCTATGAACCACCGAGTCCGCGCCCCTTGACGTGATTCAACGACCCAATCTGAAAGGAACCGCCCATGCAAGTGGAGCCCTATCTTATTTTCGACGGCCGCTGCGAGGAGGCCCTCGAGTTCTACAAGCGCGCGTTGGGAGCCGAGGTCACTTCGCTCATGCGCTACAAGGAAAGCCCCGAGCCCGATAAGTTCGACCCCAGCCTTGGGGAAAAGATCATGCACGCGGGCTTCCGCATCGGCGAGACCACGGTGATGGCCTCGGATGATTTTCAGTCGGGAAGGGCCGAGTTCAAGGGCATCTGGCTGACGCTCACGGTGCCCGACGTGGCGGCGTCCGAACGGGTGTTCGCGGCGCTAGCCGAGGGCGGATCGGTACAGATGCCGCTGGCGGAAACCTTCTACTCCCCCAGCTTCGGCATGGTCACCGACCGCTTCGGCGTCCCATGGATGGTCATCGTATCCACCGAGTGACAAAGGAGACGGTCATGACGTATGTGGATGGGTTCGTTTTGCCTGTGCCGGTTGACCGCTTGGACGAATACCGCCGCATGGCGGCGCAGGCGGGCGAAGTCTGGATGGAACACGGCGCGCTGGAATACATCGAATGTGTCGGCGACGATCTGGACGTCAAGGACATGATTCCCTTCCCACGGCAACTGCAAGTCAAGCCGGGCGAAACGGTCGTCTTCTCGTGGATCGTCTATCGATCACGCGAGCATCGCGACCTCGTCAATGCCAAGGTGATGAAGGATCCCCGCATCACCTCGGTCGACCCGAACAGCATGCCCGTCGAGTGCTCGCGCATCCTTTACGGGGGGTTCAAGACGATCGTGCAGCTCGGCGGACAGGAAAAGGGGGGCGCCTGACCGGCCACCCCCCGTTTCTGTTTTTGGTGTTCGTGGATCAGACGGTGGCCCGAGCCAGCACCGCATCGGTGCCATAGGGGGCGCGCTGCGGGCGCGACAGCAGGGCGTTGGCCTCATCGTCATTGACGAAGCGTTCGGTCTGGGGGTCCCACTGCAGGCGCCGGCCCAGCTTCATCGAGGCGTGTGCGACCAGACAAGCCGTCAGTGAACGATGACCGCTCTCCATCGGCGCCACCGGCGGCCGCCGGCTGCGGATGCTCTCGAGCCAGTCAAGGTGATGGTCATTGTCGGAGCTGGCGTGCAGCCGGAGCTCGCCGACATTGAAGCCCGGCTCGAGCAGGCGCCGGTCGCTGGCGTCGAGCGCCTTGGCGTTGCGAGCCTGCGCGCCGGGGTCTGAGGCCGTGACGCTGTAGCTGCCGCGCGAGACGGTGATCCAGCCCTCGTCGCCGACAAAGCGCGTGCCGCGCGGGTTGCGGTCGCTCAACGAAACGACGACGCCATTGGCGTAGCGCGACTCGGCATGGAACGTGGTGTGCACGTCCCACAGGCCCTCATTGGCGAACTCGGCCGTGGCCAGCATCTCCACCGGCCCGGTCAGCTCGGTGCCCATCCCCCAGTGCGCCGTGTCGTATTCATGCGTCCCCCAGCCGGTGATCATGCCGGCACCGAATTGCTCGCAGCGCAGCCAGCCGGGCCGCCCGTAGCGTTTTTCGCCCTCGCCGCGCTGCGGATGGACGAGATCCTCGGTGTAGTCGACCAGTGGCGTCGAGCCCAGCCACTTGTCGAAATCCAGGTTGGCCGGCACCGGCATCGGGGTCGGGTTGCCGCCGGCGGGGTCGGCCGTCACGCCGATGATGATGTGGCGGAGCTGGCCGATGTGGCCGTTGCGAACCAGCTCGCAGGCCAGCCGGAAGTGCGGCGCCGAGCGCAATTGGCTGCCGATCTGGACCACGCGGCCGGTGCGGGCCACGACGTCGGCAAACTGGCGTCCCTCGGCGATGGTCAGCGCCACCGGCTTCTCAAGATAGATGTCCTTGCCCGCCAGCGCGGCCTCGATCCCCTGCTGGGCATGCCAGTGGTCGGGCGTGCAGATCAGCACCGCGTCGATGTCCTTGTCGGCCAGCAGCTCGCGGTAATCGCCGAAGGTGCGCACGCCGCCGCGATAGGGCTCGCCCAAGCGATCGGTGTAGAGCTTCTCGATGAGCACCCGGGCATCCTGCAGGCGGATGCTGTCGACATCGGAGACAGCCACGATGCGCGCCTGGTCCGTATGCTTGAGCACGCCGGGGATGTCGTGGGAGCGGGCGATCCGGCCCGTGCCGATCACGCCCAGGTTGATCCGATTGCTCGGAGCCTGCTGGCCGAACACGCTCGCCGGCAGGATTGTCGGAAAGCCGACGGCCGCCGCCCCGGCCAAGGCGCTCTTAAGGAATCCGCGCCGCGTGAACGGGACCTTGCTTGTGGTCATGACATTTCCTTTCGTTCAATCAATTTAAAAGTCACGGCTCGGCCGCGTATTGTGCCCATGCCTCCGCCGCGTCGGCGCCGCCATGGAGCAGCAGACGGTAGCGCAGCACGACGGGCGTCTCGGTCGGCAGCAGCACCGGCTCACGGCCGGGCCAGATCGCATTCTGGCAGCCCGAGGTGGCGCCCTTGTAGCTGTTGCGCAAGAGGCTCGGCTGCGGGTGGCCGGGATTGGTGGGATGCTGCAGGATCGCAACGGCGTAGGGCTGGCCATTGCGCGTGCCCGACAGGTTCATCCACGGCCCCGTCTCCACGCCCTCGTTCTGCGCGGCCAGCACGCCGGGCCGGCCGCTGAAGACCGCCTGCTCGGGATGGATCACGCGCGCGCAGAAGCCGCCGTAACCCTTGACGTCGGGCGCCCCGCCCAGCCGAACATCCTCGGTCAGAGCCTGCAGCGTGATGCGAAAGTCGATCATCCGCGCGCCCTCGCGGTCGGGATGGACGCGCACCTGAAGCGTCTCGCGCACGATTGGCTCGGCCCCGGCGCGCCACAGCGGGCTCTTCCACAGCACCGAGGTTTCAAAACCGACTTGGCCCGCCGGGCCCTCGAGCAGCCGGATACCCTCGTTCTCCCAGACAATATTTTCTGAAGTCCAGGTATTGCCCGCCGGCTCACCCGCGACGGTGAGTTGATGCCAGCCCCAGAAAATGCCGCGGTGGTGGACGTGGTCGCGCGGGAACAGGTGGGTGATCGTTTCGCCATCCAGCCCCGCCAGCGGATGAATGAAATGGGCACACTGCCTATTTTCATCCATCGCCACCGACTCGGCCTGGTAGTGCAGGAGGGTGGTCTCGCCCTTGAAGATCGTGCAGCCGCCGTTGCCCAGCTCGGCGCGCAGCGATCCATTGGCGGCCGAGGTGTCGGCCGAGTCCGCGCCCCCCGCCGCCAGCAGCAGCACCAGCAGCCCGAGCCAAGTCCAGATCGAACGAGCGAATTTCATGGCCAATCCACCTTCCGAGGAAAGTCCTCCACTCAACCACGCGGACCCAACAGAGGCAAGTTGATTTCACGCGAGACGCCTGCAGATCCGACCGACCATTGAGTCCACAGCTTACAGAGGCTCTACCGCAGCCAGCGGCCACAGCCCTGGTGGCTGACGCCATCGAGGATCACGGTGACGGTGTTGGGGAAGGCTTCGCCGCTCATGATGTCGGTGCAGGGGCGCGACTCGATGACCACACTCAACTGGTGGCGACCATCATTGACGGTGTAGGTGCGGCGACCCAACACATCCACGGGCGCCTGATAGGGCACCTCCACGCGCCGCATTCCGTAGTCGCCGATGTAGGTGATGGAGCGGTCGACGTCAATCTCTACCACCCAGCCCGGCTCCTGGCCCATGCCCCGGAAGTCCACCCCACGCGCAAAGGCATCGGTGTCGGCGCGGCCCAGTCGCGGACACCCCCCCGTGTGAGCGCATCCTCCCACCAGCACAAGCATCAGCAGAGCCGCAATCGCAGTGATCAGTTTCATGGTCGTGATTTCCCCCATGGCATGGCCGGAAGAAAGCCTTGCAGCCGGCTTAAACGATGACCGTTATTATCTGTCCCCGAATGGGTTATGGCAAGCTTTTCGGCGGGAACCCGGCGCCGGGTGCGATCTCAAACAGGCGCACCAGATCATCATCGCTCAGGTTGAAGAACCGCCCAAGCGCCTCGTTGTCGAGCGCGAACGGCCGCGCCAGCCGACGATTAGTCTCGCGCGAGGATTGGAAGTGGCGGCGCGCCTCATCCATATTGCCAATGCGGAACTCAGCATAGCCCTTGAGCAGGTGCAGCAGCGGCAGGTCGACATGGCGGCCGCCCTGACGTGCAGTCTCCAGCGCCTGGTCAATCTGTTCGATCGAGGGCAAAATGATGCGCCGCCGCTCGAGCAGGCTCATCCGGTCCAGCTCACGCAGGTCGCGCAGCGCCGTGTTCAGCACGCGCCCACCCTCGCGGTCGAACAACTCCTCCAGGGCGCGGTTGAGCGGGCGCGGCGTCGGCTCGGCCGTTGGGCTTGGCGTAGGCGTCGGCGTATCCTCCGGCGCGACGGCTTCGGGGTAGCGCCGGCGCTGGCGGAACAGCGCCTCATTGAAGGCCGCCCGGTCTTCCGCCGAGATCTCCACCGGTGGTCCGCGGCGGGCCGGCTGGCGAGGCGGCAGAGCCTGGCCTGCCGTTGTCGTCGGATCGGCCAGCGCCAGCCGCTGTGCGCCCGGTCCCCCCCGCTGCGGCCGTGGCCCCGGCGCCTGAACCTGCTGCGTCCGAGGCTCGGCGTGCAGCATGCTCGTCATCTGCAACCAGACGATCGCACCCAGAAGCACGATGATTGTCGCAATCGAGCCCCCGATCAGCAGCCATGCTCGCCGTGGGAGCACGATACTGGTGGCGGTGGCAGCCGTCGTAGCCGTACTCATCCCGCTGGGGGGACTGGCGATCGTCACGTCGGACGCAGCCTGTTTCTCGGAGGCCACCGCCGCGGGTCCATCCTCGCGCAGGCGGGTTTCGATCTGGTCGAGCTGCTCGCAGAACAGCTCGGCCGTGGCCAGACGCGCATCCCGCTCGGGTGCGGTTGCCGCGCGCAGCAGGCCGCGAAATTCCGCCGGCACCAGCTCGAGATCCACCACGCGCGGGGAGTGGCCGGTCAACATGAAATAAAGAGTCAGTCCCAAGGCATAGATATCGGTGCGGGCATCGACGTTGCGCGAATCGCTCGATTGCTCGGGCGCCATGTAGAGCGGCGTCCCGATCACCATCCCGGTCTGCGTGAACTCATGCGATACGGTGCTGGCGGCGATGCCGAAGTCCCCCAGCTTGACGGTGCCGTCGGCGCTGAAGAACAGGTTGGCGGGCTTCATGTCGCGGTGGATAAAATTATGGCGATGCGCGTGGGCCAGCGCCTGGGCCGCCTGGCGCGCCACGATGATCGCCCGATGGGGGGCCAGTGGCCCCTGCTGCTTGACCAGCTCGCTGAGCGTGCCGCCGGGGCAGTATTCCATGATCATCTGCAGCCCGTCGGGCGCCTGCAGGATGTCGATCACCTGGGCGATGTTGGGGTGGCGCAGGCGCGCGCCGATGCGCGCCTCGCGCAGGAAGCGGTCCTGGTCGGACTTGCTGGCCATCCCCAGCTTCAAAATTTTGATCGCCACCTGCTGGTCAAGCACGCTGTCGTAGGCCAGGTATACGTTGGCGAAGCCACCCTTGCCCAATACGCGCACCAGCCGATAGCGCCCCTGCAGGCTCTGGGGCAGATGGACCGCCGGCTCGGGCTGATGGCCGGGGCCAAAGGGCGAGGGTGAAGTTGGCAGCGGTTCCCGGCGTGTCTGATCCATTCCCGGCTTGGCAGGCGGGTCCGGCTCGGGCGGTGGCGGTGGGTTGGATGACTGGGTCATGTCCGAAGCGAGCCGAAGCCGCCCCCCACTCTTTTTTATCGGTCATCCGCCGGGTCCGGATGACACCGAACCAATTGTAGCGCATTCACCCACCCCCGCAAGCGGGGATTGCCGATGAAGCCCCCGATCCTTTATAACAGGAAGAAGCGGGCGCGCCCCGAGCGCGCCCACCGGCCAACCCGTTTCGGCAAAAAAGGATGACCACCCGATCATGGCGCGTGCTCTCTCCCGCATACAGCGGCGGATTCTGGCGGGTCTGATGCTGATCGTGCCCATCGTGGTCACGACCATGGTGGCCGCCTTCCTCTTCCGTGCCATCAACCGTTTCGTCGGCCCCATCGTCGAGATGCTCTTCAACTACATCGGCCATGCCGATGAAACCCAGTCGCTGGTCTACACCCTGACCCGCGTCGTCTTTACCATCCTGCTGACATTGCTGGTGCTCTACTTCGCCGGCTTCGTCTCCGCCACGCTGGTCACGCGCAAGCTCTATGAGCTGGGCGAACAGATCCTGCTGCGCATCCCGCTGATCAAGTCCGTCTACGGCATCACCAAGCAGATCGTCGACCTGATCATGAGCCGCGATAAACGCGCCTTTAAGCAGGTCGTCCTGGTCGAGTATCCCCGCCCCGGCATGCACGCGCTGGCTTTTGTCACCGGCGAGACGCGCCTGGTCGAGGACCCCCGCCTTTACCTCAACATTTTCATACCGACCACCCCCAACCCAACGTCCGGGTTCCTGCTCATCCTGCCCTCCGAACAGGTCCGCAACCTCGACCTCACCATTGAGGAAGGGGTCAAGATGATCATGAGCGGCGGCGTGATCACCCCCGAACTGATCATTCATCGACCCTATGCACCCTTGGAAATCCAACCTGATGTGACTGATGAAGATTGACGAGGGGCAAAAGAAAAGGCCCGCCGAAGCGGGCTTTTAGAATGACCGGAAGCTGGCAATCGGCCGGGCCGAGGCATGATTTAAGCCGCCCACCCTCCCTTGCATACCGCTCTTGCGAGTGAATCGAAACCGTATGCCATCTGCCGTCGCTCCGGCGCGACCGCCAGCTTTGAGTCCGGTTACATGCGTTCCATGAAATCGTCGACCTGATGTTCGGCCTCATCCTTGCCGATACCATAGCGCTCCTGGATCTTGCCGATAAGTTCCTCGCGCCGGCCGCCGGCCTGCTGAAGGTCATCATCCGTCAGCTTGCCCCACTGCTGGCGCACCTTGCCCTTGACCTGTTTCCAGTTGCCCTTGACGATATCCCAATTCATGAATCTATCCTCCTCGGCAGGCCAATCCATGCCCGCCAATTGTGCCTTCATGGTGCCCGATACCGCCTGCGATGCCTATCGGGGCAACCCCGAAATGCACCGTCATTCGTTCCCTTATCTTGAGTTATGAAAATTTGAATGCAGTCCCCGCCGCGACGAGAGAGGGCCTCAGCCCCTGTCAAGCAGCTCGGTCACCGTGCGCAGAATTTCTTCCCGCTTCGCCTCGTAATCCACCGGTTCGAGCGTCAAACCCGCCGCGCCGGTGTGCCCGCCGCCGCCCCAGCGCTCGGCAAGCGCGCGCACGTCAAATGAGCCGTCGGAACGGAAGTTGACGCGCATCCGGCGCTCGGGAAGCTCATGGAACAGGATCGCGACGGCCACCCCGCGCACCGAACGCAAGGCGCCGACCAGATTTTCGGGCGCCCGCTCCGGACCGCCCATCTCGGCGTAATCGGCAGCGCGAGCCTCGCTCCAAGCCAGGCGCCCCCCGGCCGTCAGGCGCAGCCCGCTCAGCACGCGCCCCGTCAGGCGCAGGCTCTCGATTGGCTGGCTTTCAAAGCCGATCTTGGCCACGCGGGTCGGCATGGCACCGGCCTCGATCAATTCGGCCGCCAACCGGTGCTGAAGGGCACCGGTGTTGGAAAATCGGAACGAGCCGGTATCGGTGCTGAGCGCCACCAGCAGTGCCTCGGCCAACGCCGGAGTGATCGTGACCGCGCCATGGCGCGCCAGTTGGTAGATCATCTCGCCGGTTGCGGCGGCGCTGTCCTTGATCCAGTTGATCTCGCCGAAGCGCGTGTTGCCGCCGTGGTGGTCAATATTGATGATGGGGGCGCTCGCCCGCCAGGACTCGGGGCCGCGCTCGAGCGAGGCGGTATCGACGAAGACGACCAGGTCGGGAGCGAAAGCCGGATCGGGCTCCTCGCGGATCAGCTCATAGCCGGGCAGGAGGTCATATCCGCCCGCGCCGCCGCCGCCGGCGGCCATGGCATGGGCCACGCCCCACTGCCCGAGCATATGGTGCAGGCCCAGCAGCGAACCGATGCAGTCGCCATCGGGGTGGATATGGCCGACAAGCTGGACCGCACGGGCCCGACGCAGCCGCTCCACGATCTTTTCCATTTGCTCAAGGTCGTGTGGATCGGCGTTTACGGCGGCGGCTGAGGTCAAGGCTTTTCGCCCTGCGGCAGCTTCAGGTCGCCAATGTCGATCGTGTTGAAGCGATCACGCTGGGACTGCGTATCTTCCTTGCGCGGCTGCGGGGGACGCTCCGGGCGCGGCTCGGGGCGGTCCGTGCGCTCGGGGCGAGGCTCACGGCGCTGCTGGCCCTCGCGCGGCGGCTGCGGCCGGCCACCCTCGCGCGGGGGTTGCGGCGGGCGCTCTTGTTCCTGCTGCTGGTAGATCGGCTCCTGCAGCGGCCGCCGCCCGATGATCTGGCCGATGGCATGCTTGTAGACCAGATGTTGGTTGCCCTGCGTGTTCACGATCACGGTAAAATTATCGAAGCCACGCACCAACCCGGTCAGTCGAGTGCCATCCAATAGAACCATCTCGATTTCCGAGTTGTCCTTGCGCACCTGATTCAAGAAGCTGTCCTGAAGATTCACCGAAGCCTTCCCCATTTTGTTCACCTTTGGTCGGCCATCGATGCAACAACGGCCGATTACTGTTCCGACTCATGACCCACAACGCAATGGTGTACTTTAGCATGCGTGTTAGGCAAGTATCAGCTAAATAAAATTCACGCCCACTGCATGGGCGCCTCCCCGCGCTCGCAAATATAACCCCGAATCATCACTCTTGATGAAGGATGGAAATCATGAGCTCCAACTTGCGAGCCGCGCCACCGGGCGTCGCAAGATCAAGCCAGATCGCCGGCCGCTCGCGGCGCAGCCAGACCAGTTGCCGCCGCGCAAACTGAGCCGTGCGCAGCGCGATCCGCTCGGCCAGCGCCGCGCGCCCGAGCCGCCCCTCGAGATGTTCAATGATCTCGCGGTAGCCCAGCGCCTTAAAGCAGTGGCTGGCGGGGTCCAGCCCGCCCTCGAGCAGCCGGCGGGTCTCCGCGATCCAGCCCTCGGCCAGCATCGCCCCGGTGCGAGCGGCGATGCGCCGGCGCAGCTCATCGCGCGCCAGCGCCAGCACGACCATCGTGTGGGGGAAGCGCGGCCGCGGGGCCTCCCACTGGCGGCGCAGCTCGGAGGCCGGCCGGCCGGTAAGCGCCTGCACCTCGAGCGCGCGCACGATGCGCACGGCATCGGCCGGGCCGATCCGCCGCGCCGATTCCGGATCGAGTCCCGCCAGCCGCGCATGCAGCGACGCCGGCCCGGTTTCGGCCACCTCACGCTCCAGTTGCGCGCGCAGGAGGGGGTCACTCGCGCCTTCCTCGAAGAGCCCCCAGCGCAGCGCGCGCAGATACATCCCCGTGCCGCCGACATAAAGCGGCAGGCGTCCGCGCGCGACGATCTCACGGTGGGCCTGGGCACACAGGTCCAGCCAGCGGCGCGCGCTGAACGCGTCACTCGGCTCCCAGACTCCCGCCAAGTGAAATCGCGCCCGCGCGCGCTCGTCGGCGCTGGGCTGGGCCGTACCGATCTCCATCCCGCGATAGACCTGCATCGAATCGGCAGAAATGATTTCGAACGGGAATTGCTCGGCCAGCGCCGTCGCCAGTGCGGTCTTGCCACTGGCCGTCGGCCCCGTCAGCAATAGCGCCCTGGAGCATCCGTCCATCTCAGCTCACGAAACCGTCGAAAGGTTCTGCATGCGCGCCTGCGGCTTTCATATTCAATCCCCAAAGAGCGCCGCGTCCTCGTCGCGCAGCAGGATCAGGATCGCCGACTGCGGCACGATCAGGTAGTTCGTCCCCTCGTAGCGGATCTCGACGGTGGCCTTGCGCAGGAACAGCGCCAGGTCGCCCACGCGCGCCTGCATCGGGATGTAGCGCGGCTCGCGGTCCTGCTGGCGCCAGGGTTCGTCCTCGTCGGTGGCCAGCGCCATCGGCACGCCCGGTCCCACGGCCACCACGCGCCCCTCCTGGACCTGAACCTTGTCGAGCACGGTCTGGGGCAGGATCAGGCCGGTATCGGTGCGGTCCTCGCCGGTCTCGGGCTTGATCAGCACGCGGTCGCCGACCACCATCAGTTTTCGGTGGGGATTCTCGCCGCTCGGCATCGGATGGCTTCCCTTGGATAAAACTCAACGTCCGGCCGGCGGTTTGATCGCCGTGGTTGATCCGGCCACGCGTTAAACCTAGAATACGCCGAGGGATGGCGAAAATGAAGCTCACTTTGCCCGCGTTCTTTCAGGATCAATGCTCACGTCCGCTGGCGGCGGCGCTGGCGCTCGCCCTTGGCGCCGCCGCGCCGGCCGCCGAGACCGCCGCGGAGTCGGCCCGCGAGGCGCTCGAGCAGATGGCCGAGCTGGAACGGCGCATCGATCAACTGCACCGCGACCAGTGGGAGGAGCGCAACCAGCTCTTCGAGGTCGAGGGTTCCATCGAATCGATCCAGGGCCGCCTGCGCGAACGCAGCGCCTTGAGTGAGAGCGGCACGCGCTTTTTGCAGGACTATCGAGAACAGGCGCTTGAAGCCGCCGCCGAGCTGGATCAACGCATCGAGGCCGAACTGGCCGCCCAGCGCCAGGCGCGGCGAGGGCTCGAGCTTGCCGCCGCGGCACTGCTGGCGGCCGAACAAGCCCCTGCCCGCGAGCGGCTGGCACTCGCATTGATCCACCGCGCCCATCACGACCGGATGTTGCTGGCCTCACGGCGCGCGCTGAACCTGGAGGCTGAACGGGTCCGGCTGGCCCATGGTGGCGAAGACGCCGCGCGACTGGCGCGTGATCATTCCATCTTCCAGAGCTTCGGCCGCATCGAGCTGGAGGAGCGCCACCGCGAACTCTCCGCCGGACTGGAACAATTGCGCAACTCACTCGAGAGCGGCGCCGAGGAGCTGGCGCGCCTGGCCGACCAGCGCGAGCAACTGCGCGGGCTGCTGGCGGGGCTGGTCGAGCGCGAGGCCGGGCGTGCCGCCGCGCCCGTGCCGCTGCCCGACGAAGCGGCCGCCGGACTCGATGCCGAGCAGCAACTGATCGCCGCCGTCGAAGTCGTCTCCGGCGCCGCCGGCGCGCCCGGCTCCGAGCCCCCCCCACTGGTCACCCAATCCCCGATCGACGAATACGGCGACGGCACGCGTCACCTGTTCTGGCGCGCCGAGCCGGTCGGCATCCGCGCCCTCACCGCCGGCCGCGTCGTCTTCGCCGATCCCTTCGTCGGCTATCGCCATCTGCTGATCATCGACCACGGCGACGGCTGGCGCGCGCTCTACGGCAACCTGAGTCGCTGCGATGTCGCCGTCGGCGCGCCGGTGACGGCGGGCCAGGTGCTGGGCCAGTTCCAATCGGCCGATGGCCACCGCGCCGAACCGTTCTGGTTCGAGGTGCGCCAGGGGGCTGACCCCATCCCGCTGCGCCAGTGGCCGGCGTTGCCCGAGCAATGGGACCAGCGCCTGTTCTCGCCCCTGGACTGAGCGCCCGACCTCGATTCGATAGTCGCAAACCACCCCGAAATCGAAAAGGCCCGGCCGTCACATGAACGGCCGGGCGATTTGTTTGATTCAGATCCAGTCGGCAGGAAGCCCCTTGCGGGCTTACTGCAGGCCGAAGCTGGACAGCTCGACAGGCACCGCGTTCTTGAACATGCGGTTGCTGCCGATCGGGCCACCCGTCGAGGAAGCGGTCGACAGGATAGAACCGTTGTCAACGCGGAAGTCCCAGTTGGCCATATCCAGATACATCGGGTCGTGGGCGGGGATCACTTCCTGCGCGCCCGGGGTCAGGTTGGCCGAGTACGGAACGCCCGAGACGAACACGCTGTTGTGGTTGAGCGTCACCACATTGTTTTCGGCACCCTCTTCAACCAGCCGGATGCCATCGATATAAACCGGGGTCGTGATCGTATCATCAAACGCCGGCCCATAGATGATGGTGTTGGTGATCTCAAGGTTGCGATTTGTGCCGGTGTCGAACTCAACGGCAAGCCGCGCGCGCGGGATGGCCGGGTCGCCGGTCGGGCCGCCCAAAGGCGCGATGATGTCGCAGTGGTCGATCTTCACGTTGACGTCATTGGATGCCGGACGCAACACGAAGACCGACTGGCTGCCGCGCTCGGGCCACATCATCGCCACGCAACGATTGAAGGTGAAATTACCGCTGGGGTTGTAGGTCGCATCTCTGGGCCCGAAGCGGATGACCTGCCAGGACGACTGGGCGGCGAGCGGGCCGCCGCCACCCAGGAACAGGCACTCGTTGGCCGTGACGTTGAAGTTGGTGTTGTTGCCGAGGATCAGCGCGCCATGCTGGATCGTGCTGATTTCGCAGTTGTCCATGTTCAGCGTCACGTTCTGCAGATGCGCCGTTGAGCTGGTGTTGAGGATCACGCCGTGGCTGTTGACCCGGTGCACCTTGACATACTTCATGTTGAGCGTACAGCCGAAGTTGTAGGCCTGCGCGGTGCTGGAGCCAACCACGCGGATGCCCGTTGCGATCGCCGGGTTGGATGCAGAAATCTGCTCGGCCGGCTCAAAGGTATTATCAACCTCAACGTAATTGATGTTGAGCGTGCCACGGACGCCATAGGCCACCGACGCGATGGGCGGGACCGGCACGGTCGTGGCACCGGTGTTCTGGACGCTGATGCCCGAGGTCGTGAACCCGGTGATATAGACATTTTCGATTGTGTAGGTCTCACCGGTGTCGATGCCGGCAACGTGGATACCGAACAGGTTTGCCGTCACCGTGGCGCCCTTGGCGATGCCGCGGTCGACGATGATCTTGCCGCCCGAGATCGAGCCGAACTGGCCGCCGTTGGCGCCTACGCCCGTGATGACAGCCGCAATCGTGCCCGCCGCGGGCCGGATCGTCGGGGTCTGGCCGATGTCGGCGATGATGTTGACCCGCTTGCTGATGCCCAGCGTTTCGGTGTAGACGCCGCTGTCGGTGATGCGGATCGTGTCGCCATCCACGGCGGCCGTCAGAGCATCGGCGATCGTGGCATACGGCTGACCGACGCCGACTAACAGGTCACTGCTGGCAAAGGCGGTGTTGGAACCGACCGTCAGGTCGCGGTCGCGCAGGGCCGCCTCGCCGACGCGGAAGTCCAGTCCGGCCGCGTTGTAATAGAGCGGATTCACGCCCGGCACGAAGCTGTCATTGATGGTCCAGCCGGCGGCATAGGCGTTGGCCGGGCTCCAGTCGTTGCAGCGGTTCATCGTGTAGACCGCATTGTGCAGGGTCTCGGGAAGCGACGAGCCCTCGGCACCGTAAAGGTTGCACTGGGTCAGCGTCAGCGAGACGGTGGTGGTGCTCAGGCTGTCGACAAACTTGCCGAGCGTGCCCGATGAGGGCAGGTCCTGCGTCGAGATGAGATCCGAGCCCGTGAACTGATGCTGGCCCGTGGCCAGGGACGAACTGGAGCTGAGCCCCATGATGCCGCCGGCGCCGTTGATGAGGACTGAATTTTCAACGGTGAAGCTCCCCGCACCCGTCGGCCGGATAAGAGCAAAGGTCGGAAGATTGGCCCGGATGATCGAGTTGCGGATAGTCGTGTTGGCCTTGGTCCCCGAACCCGAGGAGTTGGTGAACGCGCTACCATAACGCTGGTTCCCATCCACATGACCATTGTCCCAGATGTCGGTACTGAGGTGGTTGATGTCGCAGTTGCGATATTCAATCGTGCCGTGGGAGTTGGCCCCGGTGCCGCCCTGCTGAATCGTCGTGCGCGAGTTGTGCAGGTAGCAGTCGTCAAAGAGGATGCTGCCCCCGTTCATGTTGTCATAGCGCAGCAGCTGTACATAGGTCGGCGTCGTGCGTGATGCGGGGATCACCGATGGGTCCCGCGTCGCGTTCATGTCCATCTCGACGTTGCGCAGGATCACGTCGGGCTTGGCGCCGCCGGCATAACCTGTCGTGAATTCAACGCCGTAGATCGAGGTGGCGTCCTGGGCGATCCCCTTGAAGGTCGTATTCTCGACGGTGATCGTCCCCGCAGCCGCGGCCCCGATGCGGAAATAGCGGCTGTTGCCCGTCAGGCTGGCGCCGTCCAGAGTGATCCGGCCGCCATCGGCGGAGCCAAACTGGAAATTGCCGACCGCGGAGCCCAGATCGATCGAGCGGGCCGCCGTGTTGTTAATTAACACGTCTACCCCGGGGGCCGCCTTGATCGTCAGGTTGTCCTTGTTGACCACACCAATACTGCCGTAGGGGCCGGCATCCATGAAGATGATCGTGTCACCCGCCACCGCGGCCGCATACGCGTCGGCATAGGTGGTATAGGTCTGGCTGGCTCCGACAAGGAGATCCGCCGCCTGGGCGACGCCCGCAGCCATCAGGCACAGCGCCAGACAAGCTCTAAAAAGCCTTCGATACATGGTTCTTTTCCTCCTGGGAAAACTTTATAATGAATTTCACGAAGTCAAAACTAGACCTACCCGATGGCAGATGCAACAAAAAATCGACACCCCAACATTTTTCATGTCGCGTTTATAGGCAGTTTATTTCCTCAAAGGTTTTTTTTGAGGCCTCAATCCAAAAAGGAAGCCCGGCCGTCAGGTTGACGGCCGGGCGGATGGCATCGGGAACTGGGTTCAATCAGAAGGAGAATTCCCGGTGGAATTACTGCAGGCTGAAGGTGCTCAGCTCGACAGGCACCGCATTCAGGAAGATACGGTCGGTCCCGATCGGCCCGCCGGTGGAGGAAACCGTCCGCAGCCCCGAACCATTGTCGGTGCGGAAGTCCCAGTTGGCCCGGTCCAGATACATCGGGTCCTTCGCCGGGATGATTTCATTGGCGCCCGGGGTCAGGTTGGCCGAGTAGGGAGTGCCCGACACGAAGACGTTATTGTGGTTGAGCGTCACCACATTGTTCTCCACCCCGGTCGGGTCCAGAACGATGCCCTGGGTCGTGGTCGAGTTCGTGTCATTGCGCTCGGGACCATAGATGATGTTGTTGGTCAGCGTGATGTTGCGGTCGGTCGAGCTCATGAAGTGGATCGCGTTGCGGGCGCGCGCCGGCAGCGTGCTCGTGGCGCCGCCCAGCGGGGCGATCACGTCGCAATGATCCATCGTCAGATTGACATTGGGGCTCACGCGCAGGCCAATGACCGCTTGGGCGCCACGCTCGGGGTGCAGCATCATCACGCAGCGGGTCAGATTGATGTTGCCGCTGGGGTTGTAGGTCGCCGGCGTGTTCGAGGAATAACGAATACATTCCCAGCTCGAATGAGCCGCAGCCGGGCCGCCGCCGCCCAGGAACAGCGTCTCGTTGGCGTTGACGGTGAGATTGGTGTTGTTGCCCAGCGTCAGCGCGCCATGCTGCAACGTCGTGATCTCGCAGTTGTTCAGGTTGATCGTGATGTTCTGCAGATGCGAACTCGAGCTATGATTGACGACGATGCCGTGGCTGTTGATCCGGTGAATCTTCGTGTAGAGCAGGTTGAAGGTGCCGCCGAAGTTGATTTGCAGCGACGTATTGGAGCCGACGATGCGCAGGCCCGTCGCGATTGGCGGGTTGCTGGCTGAAACCAGCTCACTCGCCTCAAGTTGCTTGTCCATCTCGACATAATTGATGTTGAGCGTGCCGCGCACGCCGTAGGCAACGGCGGTGATCGGCGGGGTGGTGGAGGCGGCCACCTGGTCGGCGGCGATGGCGGAGGTGGTGAAGCCGGTGCAGTAGACATTCTCGATCGTATAGGTCTGGCCTGTATCAATGCCGCCGACCAGGAAGCAGAACAGGCTGGCGGTGCCGACGGAATTGGGCTGATTGCGGTCGACAGTGATCTTGCCGCCGTCAATCGAGCCGAACTTGCCGCCGTTGGCCCCGGTGGTCGTGATCACCGAGGAGAGGGTCGCGGCCGCGGTGCGGATCGTCGGGGTCTGGCCGGCATTGGCCACGATATCGAGTCGCTTGTTGATGACCAGCGTCTCGGTGTAAACCCCGCTGTCGGTGATGCGGATTGTGTCGCCATCCGCGGCCGCCTCGATCGCCGCGGCAATCGTGCTGTAGGTCTGGCTGGCGCCAACCAGCCGCTCGGCGGCGGTGGCGACGAAGCTGCTGCTCGTGACCAGCGCCATCAGGGCCACAAGCCCGATGCGCTTCAGTAACGTAAGTTTCATCTGGATTCCTCCTCCTGATATGGGGTGAAATTTTTTTTTCCGGTAGTGGTCGACACTTGCCCGACCCCATACCAGATGCCCCCGATTGGGGGAGTCTGGCACACCTCGATTTACTTGGCAAGGTGATTTCAATTCGAATTGGAACCAAACTTTCCCACCGACTGACGATAACTTATTCGGCAATTTTATACCTTATGTTGGGACGGACTAGATGCCACACATTGGACTGAAAAAACACAAGTTACGCCATAACAGCCAATCCGGAGCCCCTCACTTCAATTGATATGCGGTTCCGAGCAGGCCCCCGATCGGCGCGCCTCACGCCTTCCCCAGCATCCGCTCGAGCGCCAGCAGGTTGAGCATCAGGTGGCGCGGGTGGTGGTAGTTCTCGACCCGCGCCCGTTCACCCGGATCATAACTGACCGTCCGATCGCGCGAGACGGTTATCCAATAGGGAGAATCGATGCCGTGGCGGCGCAGCGGAAAGTGGCTCTGCACGTATTCCATGAATTCGCCAAAAACATCCACCGCCCATGGGTCGCCGGTATGTTCGGCCATCGCCAGCGCCCCCAGCATGACCTCCTCGTGGACCCACAGCGTCTTGTCGAGCGAGAACTCGTTAGCATCGACATCGGCCAGGTTGCGGAAGATACCCCCATAGACATTGTCGCGCCCCACCGTGACGTGGCGGCGGAAGCTCGCGGCGGCGCGGTCGAACATCGCCTGATCGCCACGCCGCCGCGCCTCGTAAAGGATCATCCACAGCGTCTCGACGGCGTGGCCGATGTAGACCTGCCGCTCATACTCGTTGTCCGGCCGCGACAGGTCATGGTTGATGAACTCGTTGTTCAGCCCAAAGCGCGGGTTGAAGTGGTGGTCCAGCACCGCCTCGATCGAGCGCGTGGCTAGCGCCTCGATCTCGTCGTCTGCCCGCAACTCGAGCATCTGGCGGGCGAGGTTGATGACGCCGAACAGCACCGACTGGCAACTGGCCCCCATCAGCGGCGCCACCGCCCGGCCGTTGAACGCCCAGTTGGGAGCCGCCTCGCCGGGGCGCGCATAGACGGCGCTGGTGACCTCGGGCTCATAGTCGGGGCGGTGATAAATTTCAAGCGCGCGCAGCAGCATGGCGCGGGCGCGGCGCCAGGCGGCCTCCTCGCCGGTGGCCCGATGCCACTCCACCAGCGCCTCGGCCGTGAACAGCGCCATGAAGATGTCGCTGGAGGGCGGCTCCGTGGGGTTGCCCTGCCGGTCGTATTCACCCGGCAGGAAACGCCCCGCCGGCGGCTCGGGCTGGCGCAGCAGGATGTCGAGCGCCCCGCGCGCCTGGTCCAGGTATTCCCCGCGTGGCTCGAAATGATTGTAGAGGAAGGCATAGACCCAGGCCCCGCGCGCCTGATAGCGCCCCACCTTGACCTCGGAACGCCGGACGCCGTCGGGGCCGACCTCGCACATGAAGCCCCCCAGCTCGTGATCGTTCACCGAGCGCGCGCAGAAGGGCAGGTAGTCCTCGAACAGGTCGGCGGCCAGCTGGTCGCGCCAGCGGCGCAGGCGCTCCGCGGGCGCCGCTGACACCGTGGGCTGCGGCTGGGCCGTTGCCGCCCGGGGCGGGATCGCCCCCAGCATCGCCGTGGCCGCCGCCACCCCCAGAAAGCCCCTTCGGTCCATCACTTCACCGCCTCACGAGAGATTGATTGTCTTGACTCATCCGATGATGGCCCATGATGTACCCCCGCCGCGCCGCGCGCCAGCAGTTTCAGGGGCAGCCACCACGATAAAACATAAAAAAATCCGCCCCGGGGCCTCCAACGGAAACCCCGGGGCGGAATGTCATGGCCGCTGGCGCGTCGGCGCCGTGGCTCAGGCCTTGACGCCAGCCTTGAGCCGGCCCTCAAGCGCGTGGTACTCATCCCACAGCGCCTTGGGCAGCCGGTCGCCGAACTTCTGGAAGTGCTCCTGGGTGGCGGGCAGCTCGGCCAGCCAATCCTCCGGGCGCACGGTCAGCAGCTCTTCCATGTCCTCACTGTCCATCTGCAGCCCGTTCAGGTCGAGCGCCTCGGTGGTGGGAACGAAGCCGATCGGGGTCTCCTGGGCGGCGCCGCGACCCTCGATGCGCTCCACGATCCACTTGAGCACGCGGCTGTTCTCGCCGAAGCCCGGCCAGAGGAAACGGCCGTCATCGCCGCGCCGGAACCAGTTGACGTTGAAGATCATCGGCAGCTTGGCCCCCGCCGTCTGGCCGATCTTCAGCCAGTGCGCGAAGTAGTCGGCCATGTTGTAGCCGCAGAAGGGCAGCATCGCCATCGGGTCGAAGCGCAGCTCGCCGACCTTGCCGGCGGCCGCGGCGGTCCGTTCGCTGCCCATCGTGGCGGCGACGAAGGTGCCGTGCTGCCAGTCGCGGGCCTCGTAGACCAGAGGCACGGTGCGTCCGCGCCGGCCACCGAAGATGATCGCGTCGATCGCCACGCCGGCCGGGTTCTCCCAGTCCTTGTCGATCACCGGGCACTGGCGCGCCGGGGCGGTGAAGCGCGCGTTGGGGTGGGCCGAGGCGCGGCCCGATTCGGGCGTCCACTCCTGGCCCTTCCAGTCGGTCAGCCGCGCCGGCAGCTCCTTGGTCATCTCTTCCCACCAGACGTCGTTGTCGGGGGTCTGCGCGACGTTGGTGAAGATCGTATTCTTGTCGAGCGTGCGCATGGCGTTGGGATTGGAGTGGTCGCTGGTGCCCGGCGCCACGCCGAAGAAGCCCGACTCGGGGTTGATCGCGTAGAGCCGGCCGTCTGGCCCGAACTTCATCCAGGCGATATCGTCGCCGATAGTCGTCACCGTCCAGCCCGGGATCGTCGGGATCAGCATGGCCAGGTTGGTCTTGCCGCAGGCGCTCGGGAAGGCCCCGGCGATGTGGTACTTCTTGCCCTCGGGGCTCGTCAGGGCCAGGATCATCATGTGTTCGGCCAGCCAGCCCTCCTCGCGCGCCATCACCGAGGCGATCCGCAGCGCGAAGCACTTCTTGCCCAGCAGCGCGTTGCCGCCGTAGCCCGAGCCATACGACATGATCAGCCGCTCCTCGGGGAAGTGGCAGATATACTTGGTTTCGTTGCAAGGCCAGGCCACCGACTTCTGGCCCGGTTCCAGCGGCGCGCCGACCGTGTGCAGGCAGGGCACGAACTCGCCGTCGGCGCCAAGCGCCTCGAGCACGCGAGTCCCGACCCGCGTCATGATGTGCATGTTCACGACGACGTAGGCCGAGTCGGTCAGCTCCACGCCGATGTGGGCGATCGGCGAGCCGATCGGGCCCATGCTGAAGGGAATCACATACATCGTGCGCCCGCGCATCGAGCCGTCGAACAGCCCGTTGAGGGTGGCCTTCATCTCGGCCGGGTCGGCCCAGTTGTTGTTGGGGCCGGCGTCCTCGCGCTTGGGGGTGCAGATGTAGGTGCGCTCCTCGACGCGCGCCACGTCGGCCGGGTCGGAGCGGCAGAGGTAGCTGTTGGGGCGCAGCTCGTCGTTGAGGCGGGTGAACGTGCCCGAGGCGACCAACTCGGCCGCCATCCGGTCATATTCCTCGGTCGTGCCGTCGCACCAGACCACCTGGTCGGGCTTGCACAGGTCGGCCATCTGCTGGACCCACTGGTTGAGCTTTTGGTTGTTTGAAGACATGAGAGATGCTCCTTGAATTTTCCAATCGGATGGCGAGCCGCCCGAATATGGTCGCACGTCGACCATATAGTGGTCGTGGCACGGTCCATTCTTAAAAAAAGATAATATCAGCGACTAAAGCCGATGGCAACAAGATCCGCCTGAGGCGCACGTAAGTGTAATAAATATTGAAATTATTGGAGTTGCTGCGGATTTCGGCATGGCTGCGGGCTGGCCCGCCGCCCGCCACTTCGTATTTTTTTTCACAGATTTGCCGGCTGGCCCGGCTCCGCCGCCGGCCGCGGCAGCTTCTCCTCAAGCAGTGCCGCCCACCGCTCGCGATCCTTGATTCCCATCCGGATGCGCACCGCCAGCACCGTCAGCCCGAACATCGGCAGCCCCGCCAGCTTGACCGCATCCTTGGTCGTGGTCAGGATCATTTCGGCCCCATACTGGACCATCGCCGTGCGCCATCGGTCCACTTCCTCGACCTGATAGTCGTGGTGGTCGGGGTAATCAAAATGGCGCAACAGGATCGCGCCGCTGGCCTGGATCATCGACTCGAAGCCCTCGGGCCGCGCCAGCCCGCTGACGGCCAGCACGCGCCGGCCCGCCCACGGCCATGGCCCGCCGCTGCCCGAGGAGGCCGCCGCCGAACGAGCCCGGCCCGCCACCCGCTCCCAACCCTCGATCAGCGTCTGGGCCTCCAGCAGCGGCACACCCGGCGCATGGCGCTTGAGCTGGTGGATCACCCGCGCGCTCTGGCGCTCGCGCCGACGCGGCGTGAGGTACTCGCCATGGGTCAGCACGATCGCCCCCGCCCGCCGCAGCGCCGAAAGCGGCTCGCGCAGCCGACCCGTCGGCAGCAGCCACATCCGCTCAGGGGTGTCGCGCAGGTCCCAAAGCACCAGGTCGAGCTCCCGCCGCAGCGGGTCGTGCTGGAAGCCGTCGTCCAGCACGATCAGGTCGCAGCCGAACTGTTCGATCGCCTCCTTGCCGGCCAGCCAGCGGTTGGGGTGGACGATGATCGGCACGCCCGGGCAGTGGCCCGCCAGCCAGCACGGTTCGTCGCCCGCCTGGTCGGCGGCGGCCAGCACCAGCTCGCCGTTGCTGACCACCAGCGGACGGTCCAGCCGGGCCCCGGCGCGGTAGCCGCGGCTGATGATCGCCGGCCGCCAGCCCGAGGCCCGCAACTGGAGCGCCAGCTCCTGCGTGAAGGGCGTCTTGCCAGTGCCGCCCACCGTCAGGTTGCCCACGCAGACCACCGGCACCGGCAACTTGCGCCGCGGCAGCGGCCCCCAGACCCGCAGCCCCCGCGCCAGCGAGCGCCCCAGCCCATACACCAAGCTCAGCGGCATGGTCACCAGCGCCGGCAGCGGGGTCAGCCGCTGGCTGCGCGAAGGTCGCCGCGCCCGCACCACACCCGGCCGCAGCCGCAGGCGCGCCATCTCTGCCAGAGAGTGGGTCATGATCCGCCAGTTGAAGGTCGACTGGCCGGCGCGTCGGTCGGTGAAGCGGATCGGCACCTCGACGATCCTGAAGCCGCGCGAGTGCAGCGCCACGAGCATCTCCTGCAGGATTTCGGGCCCCGTCGAGCGCATCGCCTCCCACGGCAGCGATTCCAGGCAGCGGCGGCTGAAGACGCGGAAACCCGAGGTCGGGTCGCGCACCGGCAGACCCAGCAGCTTGCGGATATAGAGCGAAGCCCCAGCCGTGATCCAGCGACGCACCCGACCGCGACCGCTCTCGCCGCCCCCCGCCACCCGACGCGAGCCGATCACCACGTCGGCGCGGTCCGCCGCCTCGACCAGCGCCGGAATGAAGGCCGGGTCATGCGACCAGTCCGCGTCCATCTCGACCACCAGGTCCGCCCCGAGCCGCAGCGCTTCACGAAAGCCGGCGATCCCCGCCAGCCCGCGTCCGCGCCGCCGCAGCCGGTGGAGCAGGTGCACCCGCGCCTCGCGCCGGCTGCGCTCCTCGACGATCCGCCAGGTGCCGTCGGGCGAATGGTCATCCACCACCAGCACCTCATACTGCTCGCCCAAGGCCAGAATGGCGTCAATCAGCGACCAGATATTCTCGGCCTCGTTCCAGGTGGGGATCATGGCGATGATGCGGGTCATGCGATCAAATTTCCCCGCCGCGCCAGGCTCCAGGCCACTGCGCAGCGTTCCCAAATTTACTCCCTTTGCGCGCCATTGAGAATTCAAAACCGACATCAGCCGCCGCAAACACGTCATCCAGAAGGGGGTTCAGAAGATAAGGCACTCTTTGTGCTTCCCTTGCGCCCTCTGGGACTTGCGGTTCAATCCCCCCGCCGTCGGCCGCGCCCATCCGCAACGCGCCGGTTAAAACTATAAATTGACTTTTTATTCGGGTGGGCCTAGAGAATAGGTGTCCGTCCAACGTTTCCACGAATCTTCCGCCGAGGGTAAATCCAATGGCCCGTGCAACCCATTATTATGTCCATTCCGGCCGCATGTCCACAGGGGGAGTTGTCGGGGCCGCCATCGGGACCCTTGCCGCCGGGGCGGTCTTTGGCGCGATCTATGGCATCTTTTCGCATTACAACCCATTCATCTACTTCACCATCGTGGCCAACATGGGGCTGGCCTATGCCATCGGCATCGCCGCCCGCCGCCACTGCACGAAGGGCCATCTGCGCAATCCCCACATGGCCCTGCTGCTGGGCCTGCTGGCCGGCTGCATCGGCGTCTATTTCAACTGGGTCTTCTTCATCTATGCCATTTCGGCCTATGAATTTTTCACCTTCTCTCCGCTCAATCTGGTCATCATCATTTTGGGCATGTCCGTCGAAGGCATCTGGTCGATCGGCGACCAGACACCAACCGGATTCGTGCTGCTCGGCATCTGGCTGGGCGAGGCGCTGCTTTTTATCGGCACCGCCGCCTTCAGCGCGTTCGCCAAGGTCAAGGAAGAGACCTATTGCGAGACCTGCGGCCACTGGTTGACCTTTGATCCTCCGCGCGCCAGCCTGACCGAATGGCCGGAGCTGGCCTGCTTTGAACAGCCCGCGGAAGCCACCCGTCAGCTCGAGGCGGGGGACATGAACCCGCTGCTGGTCGCCATCGCCGCCCCGGCCAGCGAGGATTGTTTCTATGGCGCCAAGCTCCTCCAGTGCCCCCAGTGTGACCAGCTTCACCTGCTGACGATCCGCGAGACCCGCTTTGTCGGCAAGAAACGCGAGAAGAAGGAACGCACGCTGGTCGACCGCCTGATCATCAGCCGCGAAAACGCCGAGGCGCTGCTGGAGACGATCGGGACCCCCGAGCCGGAGGTCGCCGCTGAACCGGCGGCCGAGCCCCCGGTCGAGGTCTGATCGCCCGGTTTTCCTATAAATCATGCGCCCGCAAGAGTCCGCAAGCGTCGGCAGTGGAATTCCCCCGCCCGCGGCTGGCGTCGTATGCTGGCCTTGAACGCGCGCGCCCGCGTCCAAGCCAACCCCGGGGAAGCATTTCCATGAATCAAATTTTGGCGACGCCGGCCGCGCCGCCTCCGCCGCGCGTCGAGCCTCTCGGCGCCAATCGTTATCGCTTGAGCGAGGACTATGTCTACGAGTGGCAACTTGACGGCCGGCCGCCGCGCCGGTTGGTGGTGCCCGCCGGTTTCGTCTGCGACCTGACCAGCGTGCCGCGCCTGCTGTGGTGGTATATCAGCCCCTTTGACCTGGGCGCCGCCGCCGTGCCCGACGACAGGATCTACGCCCACGGTGGCCGGCTGCCCGCCGGCTCCGACCTGGTCTGGCGCGAGGGCGAGTGGGTCGACCACGGCCGGCCGTGGACCCGTGCCGAGGCCGATCGCCTGTTCGCCCGCATCATGCGCGAAGGCGGGGTCTCCAAAACCAAACGCCGCCGCGCCTGGCGCGCCGTACGCCTGTTCGGCTGGCGCGCGCGGAAAATCACGCCACTGCGTTAACTGCTTCGACGACGCTTCTCGCGCAGTTCCACTTCCTCACGGTGCCATTGCAAGCAATAGCGCACGCCGGCGGCCAGGCCGTAGGCTCCCCCGGCGGCGGCCACAAATACCATATATCGCTTGAATTCTTCCAGCTTCAGGTCGGTGAAGCGACCAAAGCGAAACACGAGCAACACATAAACAGCCACCGCCAACAACGCACCACCCAGAGCCAGACCGATCAATATTAAAACATAAGAAAACGGCGAGGTGGCCCGGTCGCGGCCGGCGCACTCCCCGACGGTCTTGAATTGACCCCATGAACGGTCATCCATGGCTTGCCCTGCTTATAAACCAAAGGTAGCTCTCAACGAATTCGCTCGATGACAAGCCGCGGCACGTCCACCAGGTTCTGGCGCACGACGCGCCCCCAGGCGACATCGTCCTCGCGCGGGACCATGCCGACGGCGTATTGCACGAGCAGGCCCATGTTCCAGACGATCAGCAGCACGAGCAGGACCAACACCGCCGCGCGCGCCGCCGGTCGGCGCAGCCGCCCCGCTCCCCAAGCCAGCCCCAGCCCCAGCGCCGGCAGCGAACTGATGAAGAAGCGATTGCCAAAGGAGGCCCCCGCCCACCAGACCGACCAGCTGCCGACCACCCACGCCTGGGCTACGAAACCGACCAGCCCGACCCAAGCCAGCGCGCGCAAGCGGCCCGGCGCCCGCGCCGCCGCCCACGCCAGCGCCGCCAGCCCCAACCCCAGCAGCGGGTGCCAGAGCAGCGCGCCCGCGCGCGCCGAAAAGAGCGCGGCCACGAAATGGCGCGGCCAGGGCTCAAACCGGCCGGCGGAGTCGTCCAGATACGGCATCGGCCCCGCCAGCCATGAGCCATAAAGCTCGTTCCAGGCCCACATCTGCGGCAGCAGCACGATCAACGCCCCGCCCCCGCCGGTCGCCGCCAGCGCCAGCCACTCGCGCGCGGAGCGCCGCCGCTGCGCCAGCCCCGCCACCAGCGCCGCGCCCAGCACCAGCGCCCAGCTCGCATCCTGAAACCGCACGATGACAATCAGCGCCAGCAGCCCCCCCGCCAGCGCCGACCAGCCCAGCGCCCGCGTGCCCGCGCCATCCCAAGCGCGCTCGACCGCCAGCAGCCCGGCCGTCACGGCGAAAAACGAGGCCCCATGGCCCATCGAGCCGTGGGCGTATATATAGAATCCCAGCGGGGTCGTGAGCACCAGTCCGGCCAGCATCGCGCCCGCCGCCCAGGCCGGCGCCGCGCGCCGCGCCCGCGCGTAAAGCAGCAGCAGCGCCAGCGAGGCCCAGAAGGCCGTCGCCACCCCCACCGCCCACTCATAGGGGCGGCCGACCCCATCGGCGCGCTCCGGCGCGGCCAGCCGCAGCCCCAGGTGCGTCACCGCCACCGCCGGCGACCACAGCAGGGCGGCCCCGACCCCATACCGGTTGGCGGCCCGCCCCGTCACCGGCGAGACCGGCGCCTCCGCCAGCAGGCTGAACGGATAATCGCGCAGCTCGTCAAATCGCCGGTATTGTCCGGCCAGGTCCAGGTCGCCATCGACCAGCAGCGAGGCCAGATAGACGTAATGGCCAACCCCATCGACCCCGTGGATCGACGGCCGCAGCGCCGCCGCCGCCAGCAGCGCCAGCGCCAGCCCCACCAGCGCCAGCTCGCGCCCCCCGGAGGCGGTTCCCTTTGAATTTGCGAGAGTTGGCGCATTCATGCTATAAGTCGCATCCTGACATGACGCGGGCATGGGAGTAGAGATAATACGATGAGACGGCCTTTTGCAAGCTTGCTGGTGTTCCTGCTGGCGATCGCATCGATCGCCCCGCTGATCCTTCTGGCCTCGCCGGCGGCGACGGCCCAGGCGGCGCGCCCGGTGCTCAACCTCTTCTTCTCGAGCAAACGCCGCGGCGAGATCGAAAACTGCAACTGCCAGAGCGTGGCGCAGGGCGGGGTCGCCTTCGAACCCGTGCTCTATGCCCAGCACGGCCGCGGCCGCCCCGAACTGCGCGTCGATGCCGGCGACTGGATGGACGGCCTCGCCGCGACCCACCCAGTCCGCGCCGAGCAGTCACGCTACCTGCTGCGCGCGCTGGAGCTGCTGAAATACGATGTGGTCAACTTCTCGCTGCGCGACGCCCAGCTGTCCCACGGCTGGATCGAGCATCTCGCCCAGTCCCACCCCGGGGCGGTCGCCCCCCTCGTCTCGGCCAACGTCTACCGGCTCGACCAGCCCGATCAGCTTGCCTTCCCGCCCTGGCGGATCGTCGAGCGCCAGCTCGCCGACGGCAAGACCTACAAAATCGGCGTCATCGGCGTGACCAGCGTCGAGGGCGCGCTGCCCGGCATGGAAACGGTCGAGGGCACCCCCGACATCAAGACGGCGGGCTACATCGTCCGGCCGCCGCAGGAGCGCCTGGGCGCGGCGCTGGCCGAGCTGGCCCCCCAGGTCGACATGCTGCTCGTGTTGCACGCCGGCACCTACAACGAGGCCCGCCAACTGGCCCAGCGTTACCCCCAGATGCGCTTCATGGTGACCACGGCGATGGCCCCCCGCGGGGTGGGCGTTTACTTCTTCGAGGGCCCGGTGGCGATGATGTTCAGCGAGATCGAATCGGGCCGCAAGCTCGGCATGGCGGCGCTGCGCCCGCGCGAGCGCAATTGGGAGTTCGAGCTGCGCCCCCACTCCTTCGACGTGGTCCCCACGCCCAATGTCGACCCGGCGCTGACCGCCCTGGTCGAGGATTTCAAGCAGCGCTCGACGGCGGGGCTCAAGCCGTTCGACCCACGCGGCGTCCGCGCCTTCGCCGGAGCTCACCGCTGCTATCAGTGCCATGATCAAATCTACCAGAGCTGGCGCAATGACCCGCACAGCCGGGCGATGCAGCGGCTGGTCGTCGAGGGCGAGCAGTTCAACCCCGAACATCTGCGCCGCGCCACCACCGGCTTCGGCCAACTTGGCGGCTTCGTCCATCCCAGCCAGCACCAGAGCCAGATGCTGATGGGCGTACAGTGCGAGTCCTGCCACGGCGCCGCCTTCGAGCACGCCAGCATCCAGCACCGGCTTGCCAATGAGCCCAACCTCGCGCCCGCCGAACGCGGCGAGCTGGAGCAGAAGGCCCGCCAGGCGATGCCGGCCAAGGTCGTGCCCGAGGCAACCTGCCTGCAGTGCCACGGCCCGCAGGACGACCCCGGCTTCAACTTCGAGCGCGACTACGAGCGCGTCCGCCACCTGAAATGAAATTCCTCAGCCGTTAAGCCGTGCGGTGAATCCCCAGACTTCGCTGCCCGCCTCGCGCGCCTTGCGTTCGAAGTTGGTCAGCACCTCGCCCTTGGCGGGGTCCGGCGGCGGCCGCCGCGCCAGCTCGATCAGCTCCCAGCCCCCGCGCCGGCGCAGCGCCGTCACCGCCAGGTTGAAATACCAGCCCACGTCGGTCTTGAAGTGCAGCTCACCGCCGGCCACCAGCACGCGCTCGAGCAGCGGCAGGTTCTCGGGGCTCAGCACGCGCCGCGCCGCATGGCGGCGCTTGTGCCAGGGATCGGAAAAAAAACAATAGATGCGCTCGACGCTGTGCTCGGGCAGCCAGCGCGCCAGCAGCTCGGTGGCATCCTCCTCCGAGGTGCGCACATTGCCCAGTTCCGCCCGCGCCACGCGCCGGCACATCTTCCAGTAAAATAGCTTGTCGCGTTCGATGCCGAGGAAATTCAGGTCGGGTCGGCGCGCGGCCTCATCGGCGAGAAAAATCCCGTTGCCGGTGCCGATCTCAATGGCGTTGGGGCCCGGGCGGCCAAACAGCTCCGCCCAGTCCAGCGGCGGCTGGAGCGACTCGAGCGGGATGCGCAGGCGTTGCGCCTCCTCGGGGTTTTCCTTGTGCGGGCTCATCGCGGGTCATCTCCAACACCACCTTTTACCCAGCGCGCCCGACATTGTCCACATCTTTACCGCCCCTCCCGCGGCCGTTCAGGAATTCGCCAGAGTGTCGAGCATCCTTTGCAGGCAGGGCTCGCAGATTCCATGCGTGACCATCGGCAGCAATGGAATTTCAAACAGGTTCAGCTGCTCGATCGCCTGTTCGACTTCCACCCAGTTCCCACCGACCTGAAATCGCTTGCACCAGCCACACGAAACCAGCTGCAATTTCGACCGCGGGCTGTTGGGCTCCAGCAGGGGAATCGGGTCACGCTCTGTTTCCGACAATATTTGGGTGCGGAACTCGACCATCCCATCGGGCCCCGGCTCCATGTTCATCTGGAGCAATCGGCGGCAGCGCGGCGAATCGCAGCGAAAGGGGAACTTTAGTGAGTGCCCCTCGCGCACCCGCCCGATCGCCTGGCGATACAGCGATTGAGTCGTGCGGTCGGCAATGAACTGAAACAGGGGGCGGTGCAGCACCCGGCCTGAAACCACCGCCGCGCCCACATTGTTCGTCGCGAAGCGATCCCAGGCATCGTTGGTGTAGACAAGTTCATCGGTCTGGTCGATCTGGTAAACCAGCTCGTCGATCTCGATTACGGCCTCTTCCATGCTACCGCCTCCTGATGACAATCAAAGATGAATACTACATATTATAGCATGTGCCCGGTCCCGGAGGGCATAGCGAAGGATGCCATTTTCAGTTTGGAAATCAGGTGACCGGGGAATCAGCTATTCCAGCGCGACCGGGTCGCGGTAAAGCACCCCAACCCGGTTCAGTGGAAGGGAGCGCATGCCGAAGGAAAACGGCGACCAACTGCGCGAGGCCCGCACCACCAGCTCCGCCCCGGCCGAGGCGGGGACCGGCAAATCGAGCACCACCTCACGCTGGGCCTGCGCCTCGAAGCGCAGTTCGGCCAGCAGGCGCCCCTCGAGCAGCACCTCAAACCCCACCGGATCGCGCTGATTGTCGGGATCGATGCTTGCCAACCGCAGCCGCACCCGCCCGGCCCCGGCCGGCAGCGGAATGCGCGCCTCCTCCGCGGTCACGTAGAACATATCGTCCTCGAACCAGATTCTCCAAGGCTGCAGATAGGCAAAGTTTTCGTAGATCAGCGACCCCAGCGCCAGCGGCAGGGCCAGCCATAGCCAGATTGCCCGGCGCCCTTGCGGAGGCGCGGCGGGGCCCGCCAGCCCGGCCGCCCAACCGATCATCAGCCAGGCCAGCAGCTCGATCGTGCGCACGTAAAAGACGTATTGGAAGAGCCCATTGACCGCCAGCGCCAACAGCCCCCCCGCCAGCGCCAGCGCGATCGCGCGCGTGTCGGCCTCGCGGCCGCGCGCGGCCAGCCGCCCCAGCAGAACCAGCGCCCCCGCGAGCACGCCCACGCCCAGCACCAGGCCGATGATCCCCCGTTCGGACCACAATTGAAGGTAAAGACTGTGGGCGGTGCCCTTGTATTGCAGGGCGGCCAGCGGGTGATCGCCAGAAAACAGGCGCATGTGCGTGGTGTAATAATTACCCAGCCCCACGCCCGCCAGCGGCTGGCTCCTGATCATCGTCAGGGCGCCCTGCCAAAGTTCGGTGCGGTGGCGGAACATGAACAGCTCGGCCGCCCGGCTGCGAAAGGTCTCGTTCAAAGTCGCCACCAGCAGCGCGCTCAGCACGAGCGCCCCCAGCGCCAACCCCAGCCGCATCCAGCACCGCCGTCCGCCCTGCGCCACCCACGCCGCCGCGACCGCGCCGTAACCCGCCACCAAAGCCAGCCAGCCGGCCCGTTGCATCGTCAGCAGCACCACCGGCACCAGCAACGCCGCCAGCGCCCACCACGCCAGCCGCCGCCGCCCGCGCCCCAGCCAGCCCACCACCAACGCCGCCGGCGCCAGCGCGACCACATACTGGGCATACCACCCCGAATGCCAGTAAAGCGACTGCAGGCGCGGGAAACCGAAGCGGGCGATCTCAGCGTTCTCGCCGCGCCACCACTCCAGCGGCACCACGCCCAGATAATTGCCCAGCCCCGCCAGCGCCGTGACCGCCAGCACCGCCAGCGCCAGCTTCAGCCAGCGCGCGATCCGGCCGGCATCCCAAGGCCGATCGCGCAGGTGCGCGTAGAGCCCCGCAGCCAACGTCAGCTTGAGCGCGCACTGGAGCCCATAGGTCGGCGCGGTGACGTAGTGATTGGCGATCGCGTAAAGGAAATCGCCGCGGGTGTGATAGAGTTCGACCCAGAGCCAGCGCGCCTGCGGCAGCAGCGTCAGCCAACTCCAGACCACCAGCAACCAGACCCAGGCGTCCAGCCTTGAACGCCGCCGCTCGACCCGCCCCAACGCCCGCTCAGCCAGATGTCGGGCCACCAGCCCGATGAGCGCCAGCTCGAGCAAATAGAGCAGGTGCGGCCCCCCTGGATTGTTCCCAAAGAACGCCAGCGCCGGCGCCAGCGTATAAAAGTACCCCGCCGGCCAGGCCGCCGCCAACAGCAGCCAGCCCGCCCCCAGCCACAATCCCGGCCCCGACGCCCCCACCAGCAGCCATGCCGCCGCCGCCAGCCACAGGATCGCCCCCAGCCCGCACGCCCACCGCTCCGCCGCCGATGGACGGCTGGCGGCGGGGGCAAGGGCTGGCGTTGGGGTCAACAGCTTCATCGGAGGCCACGGCCGGCTGAATCGGAGCGGCACGGGCGGCCGCCGCGCAAGTATCCCAGAAGCCTCCGCCGATTGCACGCCGCAAGCGAAGCCGGACGCGGGATCGGCCACGGCTGTCAGGCCTCGATGTGAAAGACCTCGCGCAGCTCACGGGACTCCGGGCTGCCGTCGCGGTTGCAGGGCATCAGTGGCTGCATGTGGGCCCACCACTTGCGGCAGATATCAGTGCCGGCAATGGCGTCCCACTGGGCGCGGTCGCTGATCTCGGCATAACCGAATAGGTCGTTCGTATCCTCATCGATGTAGATCGAGTAGCTGCGCACACCGTGCGCCAGCAAGGTCGCCTCGAGTTCGGGCCAGATCGGGTTATGGCGGCGTACGTATTCGGCCTGCTGGCCCGGGTGCACGCGCATGCGGAAGGCAATTCGCATCGAAAGAACTCCTGTCGATCTTTATTCCCCTATCCGGCCTCATTGTCGGCCGGCCGGGGGGCGTTATCCAGCGAAAGCTGGGATTTTCCATCCTGAAGCCGCCCTTGGAGAGTGTGTTTTCATTGAAGATCGCGGCGGCCTGCGGGGGCCGCAGAAAACGGTTGAAAATGCCCTGCCCCCTCGGGCACAATCGGGGTGCTGGGAACGGCCCGGGCCACTTGCCGATGCGAGTGCACCCCCGGCCCGCCCCCGCACCAGGTGGCGCCATCGTCTAGGGGTCTAGGACGCTGGCCTCTCACGCCGGAAACAGGGGTTCGAATCCCCTTGGCGCTACCAAAAATTAAAGCGGGGTCAGCCCATCCGGCCGGCCCCGTTTTTGTTTGACCTGCCGCTCCGCCAGCAGAAGTAACTTGCCATCGAACCGCCGGTGGCATGTAATATCTGCGACTGGTTCAGCATCCGCCACTGGCCGCCGGGCCGCAATCGATGCGTCACAACATCCCTGAAGGCAGACCCGCGCCATGATCTCATCCGCCTTTTCACCCGTGCTCAGCCGTCAGGCGATCTCCGTCATCCTGGGGGGCGGGCGCGGCACCCGGCTGTGGCCGTTGACCCGCTACCGCGCCAAGCCGGCCGTGCCGCTTGCGGGCAAGTATCGCCTGATCGATATCCCGATCAGCAACTGCCTGAATTCGGGGCTGGATCGCATCTACGTCATGACCCAGTTCATGTCGAACTCGCTCAACCGCCACATCACGTCGACCTATCACCTGGACCCGTTCAGCAGGGGCTTCGTGGCGCTCGAGGTCGCCCACCAGCGCGAGTCGAGCAATGACTGGTATCAGGGCACGGCGGACGCGGTGCGCCGCTCGCTGCGCGAGCTGACCCAGTGGCGCACCCCCTACGTGGTGATCCTGCCGGGCGATACGATCTTCCGGATGGACCTGGGGGCGATGCTCGCCTTCCACCGCGAGCGCGACGCCGATATCACAATTGCGCTCCAACCGATCGAGCCGCACCGCGCCAGCGCCTTCGGCATCATGGCGATGGGCAACGACGACCGCATCGACATGATGCACGAGAAGCCCGCCCAGGACCAGCTGCCCCCGCCATCCTGCTCCGCGGCTGAGATGGCACGCTGGGGGATGAGCGACTCCAAGCCCTACCTGGCCTCGATGGGCATTTACATCTTCAAGACCGAGAAGCTGGAGGAGTTCGTCAGCGACCGCTCGATGACCGACTTCGGCCACCACATCCTGCCGGCGGCGGTCTCCTGCTGCCGCGTTCACGGCTATGTCTTTACGGACTACTGGGAGGACATCGGCACGATCGGCTCCTTCTACAAGGCGAACCTGGACCTGGCGCGCCCGCGACCGGCCTTCAGCTTTCACCACCCCGAGGCGCCGATCTACACGCACATGCGCTTTTTGCCGACGACCCGGCTGGGCCGCGTCGAGACGCATGATTCGTTGATCTCGGAGGGCTGCACCATCGGCGAGGCCACGCTGGAGGAATGCATGATCGGCATCCGCAGCGTGATCGGCCGCGGAGTGACGATGCGACGCACTGTGATGATGGGCGCCGATTATTACGAGGGCGGGCTGAACACGCCGGCCTGGCTGCCCGTGGACGCGGGCTCGCCCGCCACCGGCATCGGCGACGGCTGCCAGATCGAGGGGGCGATCATCGACAAGAACGCGCGCGTGGGCGAGGGCTGCCGCCTGATCAACCGCGAGGGGCTGCAGACCTATGACGACCCGGCTGGCCGCTTCAACATCCGTGACGGCATCATCATCATCCCAAAGCACGCCGTGCTGATGCCGGGGACCGAGATTTAATGAGCACAGGCATCGAAGCGATCCTGGAGCGCGCGGCGGCGGGCGAACGGCTGACCGACGCGGAGGCGGAACGGCTGTTCGACTCGCACGACCTGCATGCGCTGGCGCGCGCGGCGCACGCCGTCCGCATGCGGCTGCACCCCGAGCCGGTGGTCACCTTCGTCATCGACCGCAATATCAATTACACCAACATCTGCGTGACCGACTGCTCGTTCTGCGCGTTCTACCGCAAGGAGGGCGACGCGGACGCCTATGTGCGCACACGCGAGGAGCTGCGCCGGCGCATCGAGGAGACCTATGCCGCCGGCGGGCGCCAGGTGCTGATGCAGGGGGGGCTGCACCCGGGCCTGCCGTTCGAATGGTATGAGGAGCTGTTGCGCTGGATGCGCGGCGAGTTCCCCGACCTGCACATTCATGCCTTCTCGCCCACCGAGATTTCATTTTTTCGGGACAAGTTCGGGCTCACGCTGGAGGAGGTGCTCGTGCGGCTGCGCGCGGCGGGGCTGGATTCGATCCCCGGCGGCGGGGCGGAGATCCTGAGCGATCGCGTGCGCCGGCGGATTTCACCCGACAAGACCAGCGCCGACGACTGGATCGAGGTCATGCGCGTGGCGCACCGGCTCGGGCTGCGCACCAGCGCCACGATGATGTTCGGCATCATCGAGACCCATGCCGAGCGCGTCGAGCACCTGCGCCGGCTGCGCGAGCTGCAGGATGAGACCGGCGGCTTCACGGCCTTCATCAACTGGACCTTCCAGCCCAAGGGGACGCGCCACAAGGACCGCTTCGCGGGCGGCTTCGAGTATTTGAAGACGACGGCGATCGCGCGGCTCTACCTGGACAACATCCCCAACATCCAGGCCAGCTGGGTCACCCAGGGCGACAAGATCGCGCAGCTCTCGCTGCTGATGGGCGTCAACGACCTGGGCAGCCTGATGCTCGAGGAGAACGTCGTCGCCGCTGCCGGCACCCAGTTCATGTATTCGGTGGCGGACCTGCGCCGCTGGGCGGCCGAGCTGGGCTTCGAGCTGCGCCAGCGGGATTACTTCTACCAGCCGTTCAACCAGACGAGCGAGGCCTGAGAAGTGGCGCGTCGGCGGCCGGCACCATCCCGCCCGACCCAGCCCTCGCCCAACGAGAGGCCGCGTGCGGCGTTGCTCTGGCTGGGCGGGCTGCTGCCGGCGCTGGCGCTGCTGCCGCCGGCGCGGGCCTTTGCGATGCCCTACGAGGACCTGCGCTGGCCGGCGCTGACGGCCGGGCTGATCGTGGCGCTGGCGCTGCTGCTGGCCGGCACGCGGGCCGAACCGGGGCCGATCCGCCGGCTGCATCGATTCGATCCGCTGGCGCTGGGGGCGGCGCTGATCGGGGGCGGGCTATTGCTCTCGGCGCTGGCCTCGCCGGCGCCGCTGCTTGGGCTGCGCACGGGCCTGCGCGAGATCTTTTTCGTCGGCTTTGCCCTTTGCCTGGCGCTGCGGCCGGCACGGGGCATTGAACTCGCGTGGGTGGTGGCGGCGCTGCTGGCGGCGACGGCCTTCGAGGGGCTGCTGGCGCTCGCGCAGGGGCTGCTCCCCTCGCCCGGTATGCCGGGCGGACGGGCGCTGATGCACGGGACTTTCGAGCAGTCCGAGGTGCTTTCAAGCTTTTTGGGCGCCGGGGCGGCCGCAGCGGGCGTGGTGGCGCTGACGGGCGGGGCCGGCCGCGGCTGGCGCCTGGCGGGCGGGCTGGTGCTGGCGGCGGCGGCCACGGCGATCTTCATCGCGGGCGGACGCGGCGGGGCACTGGCGGGCGCGGCGGCGCTGGCGGCGGGGCTGCTGGTCCGGCGATCATCCGGTCGTCCATCGCCCACCACCCAAGCGCGATGGATGATGGCGGCGGCCGCGATGGGGGTTGCGCTGCTGGCGGGGCTGCTGTGGCTGGCGCTGCCGGGAACCAGCGCGCGCCAAGGGACACTGCCGGCGCGGCTGGCTCAGATGTTCGATCCGGAATCGCTGTCGATCCGCCACCGGATCGGCCTCACGCGGATCACCGGAGAAATGATTCTGGACGCGCCGCTGACGGGGGCCGGGCCGGGCCGTTTCGCCGCCGCCTTTGGCGACATGCAGGCGCGGCTGGCCGAGCACGAAGACGAGGGCGCAATCCGAGCGTTCAATGAACTGACCAGCCACCTGACGCCGATGGAAGCCCACAGCGACCCCCTGCAGTGGTGGGCCGAGTATGGCGCCGCGCCCTTTTTGGGCCTGCTGCTGATGGCGCTGGCGGCGTTGTGGGCTCCCATGCCCCGACTGCGCGCCGGGCCACCGTGGCTGGCGGCGCTGTGGGCCGCGCTGCTGGCGCTGGCGCTGGGCATGTGGGTCAGCTATCCCCTGCGCGAGCCGGTGCGGGCGCTGCTGTTATGGATGCTGGTTGGGCTGCTCGCCGGCTGCGGCGCGCGCGAGGAAAAAAAACCGGCGGCGGATCAGTAAGCGACCCGCCGCCGGCAAGGGTTCAGGGAAGGGGTCAGGGGTTGAATTCCACCCGCTTGGACTTGGTTTCAAACGGGCCGATTTCGTAACTCGTTGTGATCAGGTACTTCTCGCCTTTTTGGGGGCCGCGCCATGCGGCCGAGCAGGAGAAGCCTCAGCCATATTCGAACGAGCCGTTGGCGACTCGCTCACCGTCTGCGCGCACCACTTGCCAGGTCGGCTCTTTCGGCCGGCGCCGGTTCGTGCTGAGCGGGTGCTTGGTCTTCGTGCCCTCGTGGGTCACGTCGAACACCTTCTCATTGGCACCGCCGGTCAGCTTCAGTTCCAGCATCGCCACGCGCTGGGTGCTGAAGAGGCCGCGCTGTTCGTTCAGCTCGGCGGCCACGGCGGCGGTGAAGGGCTCACCAAACTGGGCCGCGGCCTCGGTGCCGGCGACCAGTTCGATCGGCTGGGTGGCCTGCGAGCCGCCGGCGTGCACCTGCCAGTTGTCCCCTTCCGCATCCTTGCGGTCGAGCTGGTATTCCATCACATGGTAGCGCCCGGCCGGCATCGGCACCCCATCCGCCGCCGGGTGGATCATCGCGACCGCTCCCCGGCCCTCAGTCTCCACCAGCGCCAGCCGCAGCAGGCCCTCGGGCAGGCGCAGTGTCGTTTCACCGTCGGCCGGCTCCAGCGTCATCCGCAGCGCCCCGTCTTCCTCGGCCAGCCGCAGCGCATAGAGCCGCTTGCCGATGACCACCCAGTCGGGCAGCGGGTGCGCCGCATCGTAGCCCAACGGCCGACCCGCCTCACCCAGCTGAATCAGGTCGGCGTCATCGTGCGACACCTTGCAATTTTCGCAGAAGGTCAGCTTCTTGATCCGGTCCTCGATGCGGCCATTTTTGACCGCGTCCAGAAACCTGACCTCGTAACGCTGGCCTTCGACCTCGATCTGCCCGCCATAGCCCTCGTGGCCGTACGATTCTCGCGGGGAGGGCAGCCGGTCCAGGCGGGCTTCCACCTGTTGCGCCCAGGCCGACCCTGGCGGCACGAGCGCCGCCGCCAGCAGCAGCCACACAAACTTGAACCGCATAAGGACCTCCTTTCATGCATGGAGTGGTCGGCTTCGCGAGCCGACACAATGGGTTCAGGGGTTGAATTCCTGCCGCTCGAGCTTGGTCTCGAAGGGACCGACCTCGTAGCGGGTCAGAAGGAAGTACTTCTCGCCTTTTTTGGGGCCACGCCATGTGGCCGAGCAGGAGAAGCCTCAGCCATACTCGAACGAGCCGTTGGCGACTCGTTCACCGTCTGCGCGCACCACCTGCCAGGTCGGCTCCTTGGGCAGACGCCCCTGGCGGTCGAGCGCGATCTTTGTCTTGGAGCCCTCGTGTTCCAGGTTAACCAGTTGTTCCCGGCCGAGGCCGACAACATCGAGCGACAAGCGCGCCTGATCATCGCCCGCCATCTCGGCGCGCACGAGCGGCATGAACGGCTCGCCGAAAGCCCACTCGGCCGCCGCGCCGCCCTCGGTCAGCTTCAGCACGGGACTCTTGTTGCTCCCCAGCGCCTGAGCGCGCCAAAGGTCTCCCTGCGGGTCCTGCTTTTCCATCTGATACATGACCAGCTTGTAATCGCCCGCCGGCAGCGGCACCGCTCCGGTCGGACGATACATCGTCACCATCTCCGACTGCGCCTCATTGAACAGCGTCAGCCGCTTGACCGAGTCGGGCAACTCAACCGTGGCCGTGGCCGCGGCCGGCTCCAGCGAGAGCGTGCCGGCGGCCACGTCGGCCTTGACCTCGAACAGCTTGCCGCCGAGCACCAGCCACCGGGCCATCGGCATGCCGTCGTAGTAGCTGAATGAGCCCTCCTCCTTGATGTAGATCCTGTCGCCGATCGCATAGGCCAGCATGCCATCCCCGCCGCGATTGATCCAGTTGACCTCCGAGGTCGGTTCACCCGGATGGCCGTTGCCATTGCCGTCGGTGAGGCTGAGCTGATAGCTGCGGCCATCGATCTCAACATCCGCGCTGTAGCAGGTAAAGTTCTGCGTTATGGCCTGCATACTTCTCGGCGGCATCGACTCATCATCACCGGATTTCTTAAACTCACTGAGGCTGAAGCAATTGACCTGGACTTGGAAGCGACAGGGCAACTCGGCCGCGCCCAGCTTGATCCGGGTATCGATCATATCGGATTGAAGAAACCTGTACTCATCGCCATGGCTGGTTAGATTTGATTTGATCACCGGGTCATTGGTCAGGTCGCGGTCGCCGTTGGCATCGAAGCGCAGCCGGTTGTAGAACTCGTCACCGGGCTTTTCTCGGTCGAGCATCAGCAGTCGCTCGTCATCGCCCAGCTTGAGCAGGGCGTAGAGCGGCCGATCGCCGACCGCCTCGGGTCGGGTCCAGTTCCCCGGCGGGGGGGTCGGCTTCCATTCTATGTGTGCGCTGGAATGGAAGAAGGCGCCGCTTTCGTCGGCAGGGGTGTATTTGAGCGGGACGGTGAGGGCGAACGCCTGCGCCGCCGCCATCCACCCCAGCGCCGCCAGCAGGGGCACCGTCAGTTTACGTGGCATCGGTTGACCTCCTTGATAAGCATAGGGATACCGAAGTGGTCGGCTTCGCGAGCCGACACAATGGGTTCAGGGGTTGAATTCCTGCCGCTCGAGCTTGGTCTCGAAGGGGCCAACCTCGTAGCCGGTCAGGATGAAGTACTTCTCGCCTTTTTTGGGGCCACGCCATGTGGCCGAGCAGTAGAAGCCTCAGCCATACTCGAACGAGCCGCTCGCGACCCGTTCGCCGTCCGCGCGCACCACCTGCCAGGTCGGGGCCTTCGGCCGCCTCCCGCTCGGGTCGAGCGCGATCCTGGTGTTGCCGCCCTCGTGGGCCAGGTCCATGATCTGTTCCCGGCCGCGGCCGATTAATTGGAAGCCAAAACTCGCGTCGCTGCCGTTCATCCGCGCCAGCACGATCGGCTCGTAGGGCTCTCCGAAGGTCCACTCGGCCTCGGAACCCTCGCCCAGGGCCAGCCTGGGCGACTTGTCGCTGCCCACCGCAACGACGGTCCACTTGTCCCCCTGCGCGTCGTTCTGCGCGATGCTGTAGTGGATCATGTGGTAGCTGCCCGGCGGCAGCGGCACCCGTCCGGTGGGCTGGTAGACCGTGACCGCTTCCGACTGCGCCACATTGAAGAGAAGCAGCCGCTTGATCGTGGACGGCACCACCAGCGCCGCCGTCGCCTCAACCGGCTCCAGCGTCAGTTTCTTGCCGGGGATGTCGACGGTGACCTCATAGAGCTTTTCGCCAAGCACCAGCCAGCGGCCCAGCGGCATGCTCATGTTGCGGCTGAACGAACCGCCCTGGTTGATAAAAATCCGGTCGCCTTGGAGCATGGCCAGCATGTCATCGCCCCCCAGGTTCATCCAGCCGATCTCGGTGCAGGGATCCCCGGGAATGCCATTGCCATCGCTGTCCGCCAGGCTGAACTGATAGCGCTGGCCGTCCAACTCGGCCCTGGCGGTGTAGCAGGAGACTCTTTGGGCGTGGCTTTTCAAAAGTTGCTCGCGGGTCTCCGGCCGGCTGTTCCAGACTTTCAATGGGCGGCAATACGCACTCACCTTGAAGCGGTAGGGCATCTCCTTGCCCCCCACCGTGATGTGCGTGTCGATCGGTCCGGTCAGGAACACGGGGTAGGCCTTTTCGTCGCTCTCGAGCCGATCAATGATCTCGAGCTTGCCAATGACCTTGGGGTCGTTGGTCAGGTCCCTGTCGCCGTTGGCGTCGAAGCGCAGCCGGCTGTAGAAGACGTCGTCCTCGTTCATGCGGTCGAGCAGCAGCAACCGCTCCTGTTCGCCCAGCCTGACCCATGCATACAGCGGCTCCTCACCCACCGTCTCGGGAAGCTTCCACTCGCCCGCGGGCAGCTCGCTCTTCCACTCAAGCCGCGTGAAACTGATGAAGTAGTCGTCCTCCTCATCATCCGTGGTGTATTTGAGCGGGACGGTGAGGGCAAACGCCTGCGCCGCCGCCATCCACCCCAGCGCCGCCAGCAGGGGCACCGTCAGTTTACGTGGCATCGGTTGATCTCCTTGATAAGCATAGGGATACCAACATGGGGCGGGTGGGTGCCTCCTTGCATGAAATGGGAATATCCGCCGCCGGGGAGGCGACACGATGGGAAGCAGTCTGTCGGGGTGAGGGTGGGCCGGCCCATGCGGCCCCTTGGTAGCGGCTTCAGGTGCCGCCGCAGGATGTCAGCAACATCATGAAGATGAAGCCGAACAGCGCGAGGAATGTTGACCGCATCATGAACCTGCCGATCGGGGACAACCACGGTTACTTTCAATAGACGCTGGAAGCTGAGTTATGTTGCATGTTTTTTTCGAGGCGGGAAAGAAAAAAGAGTCGGCGGGCAAGCCGCTGGCGTCCGGGGGGCATATCCATTATCGTGATGCGGTCGCGTGCGCTGGGCGCGGCCAGTCCATCGGAGCGGAATCGCGCCTGTGTCAGCCGTCAAGAAACGCCGTCGCCGCCTGAAGTTCCTACGACCGCTGCAGTATGCGGCCGAGCACCTGACGCTGCGGCTGGTGCTGATGCTGGCCGGCCTGGTGCCGCCGCGCCGACATGCGCGGGTGGCGCGCGCGCTGGCCGGGCCGGCCGGCTGGCTGCCCTTCCGGCGCGCCGTACTCGAGGAAAATATGAATATCGCGCTCGGCGAGCTGCCCCCCGCGCGCCGGCGCGAGCTGGCGGCGCAGGCGACGGCCCACTCGATCCGGCTGGCGCTGGAGCTGGCCTGGCTGGCCCGGACCGAGCCGGCGGCGATCATCGACACGGTCGAGCTGGACGAGGCCGACCGCGAACGCTATGAGCGCGCCCGCGCCGCCGGCCGCGGCATCATCATCGGCGGCGCCCACCTGGGCAACTGGGAGTGGCTGGCCTACTGGTATGCCCAGACCTTCCAGTCGATCGGGGCGATCTACAAGCCGATGCACAACCCGCGCACCGACCGTTTCATCACGGAGCTGCGCCGGCGCTACGGACTGTCGTTGTTTTCGACGCGGGAATCGCAGCGGCCGCTGCTGCGACACCTGCGGGGGGGCGGGATGGTCGGCATCCTCGCCGATCAGGATGCCGGCCGCCATGGGGTGTTTGTGCCCTTTTTTGGGCAGCCGGCCTCGACCGCCAGCGGGCTGGCGACGCTGTCGATCCGCACGGGCGCCCCGGTCCTGCCGGGGTTTGGCCTGCGCCTGCCCGACGGGCGGCTGCGCGTCGTGGTCGGCGAGCCGATCTTTCCCGACCCCGCGGCCGACCGCGAGACCGAGGAGCAGCGCATCCTGCGGGCCTATCACGAGGCGATCGAGGCGGCGGTCGCGACCGATCCGGCCCAGTATTTCTGGTGGCACCGGCGCTGGAAGACGCGGCCCAGGCCCCGGGCCTGAGGCGTCGGGATTATTCGGTTTCGCTCATCCCCAGCTGCGCATAGGCGGCGGCCATCGCCTCGACCCGTTCGGGCATCGCGGCGGCGAGGTCCTGAAGCTCCATCGGGTCCTGGGCCAGGTTGTAGAGTTGCCATTCCTCGCCATTCACGCGGACGAGCTTATAGTCACCCTGGCGGAACATGCGGAAGCGGTCGCGATGGCCCGAGATGAAGTAGGGGGGCTCGGGACGCTCGCCGCCCTGCAGGATCGGCAGCAGGCTGGCCCCCTGCAGCGGCGCGGGCCGGCGGCCATCGGACATGCGGGCGGGGTCGCCGCCGGCCACCTCGATGAACGTCGGCAGCAGGTCCAACAGGTGCCCGGGCTGGTCGATGATGCGCGGTTCGCGGATGACCGCCGGCCAGGACACGATGCAGTGGGTGTTGCAGCCGCCTTCATGGCCATACTGCTTGAAATAGCGGAAGGGCGTATTGCCGACGTTGGCCCAGGCCGCGCAGAGCGTGCGGAAGCCGTTGGGGTCGCCGGGGGGCAGGGCGAAGTTTTCGTTGCTGTCATAGGGGCAGGCGCCATTGTCAGAAAAATAGATGATCAGTGTGTTCTCGCGCAGGCCGAGTTCCTCGACCCGCCGGAGCAGCCGGCCGATGTTCTGGTCGAGCCGGTCGATCATCGCCGCATAGACCGCCATCTCGAGGTCGAGCTCATCCTGCTCCTGGGCGCTGAGCTGGTCCCACGGCCGATAGAGCGGTATCTTTTCGCGGATTTCGGGATGATCCTTCGGCGTCGTCCGAAAGCGGTTGATATCGCTGCTGGGGGGGGTGAGCTGCCAGCGATCGGTGGCGATGCCGGTGGCTTTCATTTTCTCGAAGCGCGCCGCGCGCACCGCGTCCCAGCCCTTCAGGTAACTGCCGCGATAGCGGGCGATGTCCTCGGGCAGGGCCTGGAGCGGGTAATGGGCGGCCGTCTGTGCCATGTAGAGAAAAAACGGCCGGTCCTGGGCGGCGGCTTCCTCCATGAAACCGATCGCGTAGTTGGTGATCACGTCGGTCTTGTAATAGGGCGGCTCGCCGCGGTATGCGAGCTGCTCGTTCGGCACGTCCTTCCCGTCGACCTGAAAGCTGGAGCCGGTCTCCGGAACGAAGTAGCCGCGCATGTTGTTCACGAACGAGCGGTCGAAGGTGCGACTGATCACCGCCGTCGGGCGGGCCCAGTTCTGCAGGTGTTCCTTGCCGCTCATGGCGGTGAAGTAGCCCAGGTCGCGCATCCGGCTGGGCATCGACACCATGTCCTCGGCCTTCCAATAGCGGCCGGTCAGCAGCGAGGAGCGGGTCGGTTCGCACTTAGCCATGTTGTAGAAGGTCCGGAAGCGGAGGCCCTCGGCCGCCAGCTGGTCCAGGTTCGGCGTCTGAATCTCGCTGCCGTAGCAGCCGATGTCGGAGTAGCCGATATCGTCGCTCATGATGAGGATGATGTTGGGGGGGCGGTTTGCTGCTTGCTGGGCAGGGGCGGGCGCGCCCAGGCCGGCGACGCCGATGCCGAGCGCGATGCTCATGAACCAGTTGATTTTCATGGTGAGGCTCTCCTTTGAAAGCAGAAGCATGCTGTCAGAACGGGGGAGCAAAATCAAATTGTTGGAGGGCGCCGGGGGGGGCAATCGGGCTTGCCATGGGACGGACCCCGTGGGATACTGAACCGAAAAAGCGGACC
>JAWLCE010000028.1:0-61375 GCA_041687335.1 Sumerlaeia bacterium
CTCTTAACATTCCGCACTCCACATTCCGTATCAAATAAATACCCGCCCCTCCGCCACCTCGTGCCCTCACCGGGCAAGGGGGCTTTCGGCGTTGGTGTAATCTCAAACAAACTTATTCAGGGGCGCCAGCGGATGTCGCGGCCGCGGATTTGGGTGTCGCGGCGCGGGGTCCAGTCGATGCGCTCGGAGACGGCGTAGATATCCATCTGGAAATGCAGCGGGATGTGGGGCAGGTCGGTCATGGCGATCCGGCCAGCCTGCTGGAGAAGCTGCTCGCGGCGGGCGAGGTCGAATTCCATTGACGCGGCCTCGGTCAACCGGTCCAGCTCGGGGTTGGAATAATTGGTCGAGTTGTTGGAGTCGCCCAGCCCGCGCTCGGGAACCGCCGTGTGCAGCAGGTGATCGAAGGTATAGGCGCCGTCGCCATTGGTGTTGGACCAGCCGATGAGGAAAAATGAGCAGCGGCCCGATTTTTCGAGGTTGAAGAACTGGGCCTTGGGCTGGGCATTGACCTGGACCCGGATGCCGATCCGCGCCAGTTGGGTCGCGACGGCCTGCAAAATCTGGGCGTCATTGACATAGCGGTCGTTGGGGCCGTCGAGCCGCAGCTGAAAACCCTCGGGCCAGCCGGCCTCGGCCAGCAGCGCGCGCGCGCGCTCGAGGTTGGGCCGCTGGACCGAGAAATCGGGGATGTGGCCGATGACGCCGACCGGAAAGAGCTGGTCGGCGGGCTCGGCGTTGCCGCCCATGATCGCGCGGGCGATGAGGCGGTTGTCGATCCCGAGCAGGATCGCCTCGCGGACGCGCGGGTCGAGCAGGGGATTGCGCCCGGCCGCGAAGCCGGGGGTCTGCTCGCGGCCGACGTCGAGGCCCAGGTAGATCAGCCGCAGCCCGGGCTGGCTCTCGACGCGGTAGCCGGCCATGGCGCGGGCGGACTCGACCTGGCGCGGGGGGACGTTGACCAGGATGTCGATCTCGCCGCGCCGCAGCGCCATCATCCGGCTGGCATCCTCGCTGGCGGCGATGAAGCGCATGCGCTTGACCTCGGGCACGCCGTCCCAGTGGTTCTCGACGGCGGCGAGGATGCAGTGCTGATCCTTGCGCCACTGCTCGACGCGGTAGGGCCCGGTGCCGTTGGCGTTGGCGTAGAGCCAGTCATCGCCATGGGCGGCGATGGCGGGTTCGCTGGACTCGCGGTCGAGCATGAGCAGATTGGAGAGGCGCAGGGGCAGGATGGCGTCGGGGATGCGGGTGATGATGCGCAGGGTGTGATCGTCGATGGCCTCGGCGCGCTCGACGGTCTGGACCTCGGAGCGGACGCGGGAGCGGGGCCACTCGAGGGCGCGGCGCATCGTCCAGGCGGCGTCCCCGGCGGTGAAGGGGTTGCCGTCGTGGAAGGTGACGCCGCGGCGCAGGCGGAAGATCCATTCGCGCTCGCCGGTGTGCTCCCAGCTTTCGGCGAGGCAGGGGACCAGCTTGAGGTCGGCGTCGATGTCGGTGAGCGGCTCGAAGATGTTGCGCTGGATCGAGAAGGTGGGGGACTCGAGGATGAAATGCGGATCGAGGGTGAGCAGGTCCGAGCCCTGGCTGACGACGAGCGTGCGAACGGCGGCCGGGTCGGGAGTGGCGCCGCCGCAAGCGGCCAAAATCAGCGGCAGGCCGGCCAGCAGCAGGATCGGTAAGAACAGGCGCGGCATGGTAAACATCGACATCTCTCCCCCTCGTCATCCGCCCTGTTTGAGGGCGGTGGATGTATTCTGGCGGCAATGGGGGCGCGGAGGCAAACGGGAAAGGAGCGGAGGGTGCGCGGGGGTGGGGGAGGGTTGTTTTAGCTTGCCGCGTTTCGACCGGATGTTTATGCTTGATGCGTTAAGTCTGGCAATGGCATGGCGAAAGGAGATCGCGACCTGTCCGAAAAAGTTTCCGGTTCCAGCGAACTGTAGTTCATCAGCGCAAGTAGCCACCGCTCAGGCGGCGCCCCGGCGTCGCCGCACCCGTTGAAGCTGAATCTCCCCGCAGGAGGAGCCGACCGATGAAGACCATGACCGCCGCCCCCGTGGCGCCGCGCAAGAGCGCCAAGCTGTTCTACCGCATCCAGGAAGTCGCGCACATGACGGGGCTCAAGCCGTATGTGCTGCGCTACTGGGAGACCGAGTTTCCCGAATTGAGCCCCGCCAAGGATCAGTCCGACCAGCGCCGCTACCGGCAGGCCGACATCGACGTGGTGATGGCGATCCGCAAGCTGCTCTACGAGGAGCGCTACACGATCGAGGGCGCGCGGCGGCGACTGAAGGAAGAGCTGCGCCTGACGCGCCGCGGGGGCGCCGCCGCAGCGCCGCCCGCCGAGGCCCCGGCCCCGATCCACCGCAGCGACAGCTCAAGCCGGCGGCTCAACCAGTCGCTGGCGATGTTGCGCCACGAAGTCAGCGACCTGCTCAACCTGCTCAAGGGCTGAGCGGGCGACCGACGCATGACAGGATGGAGATGCAGATGAGCAGGCAGGTGCTGGACGCCCAGGGTCTGGGCGCCAAGCTGAATGAAATGGCCGATGCCGTGGCGGAGATGATCCGCCGCGATGCCGACAACGCGGTGCTGATGGGGATCCGCACGCGCGGGGTGACGCTGGCGCAGCGGCTCAAGGGGCTGCTGGCCGAGCGGCACGGCCTGGAGCTTCCGCTGGGCATCCTGGACATCACGCTCTACCGCGACGACCTCTCGACGCTGGACACCCACCCGATCGTGCGGCACACGCTGCTGGATTTCGACGTGACAGATCGGCTGGTGCTGTTGATCGACGACGTGCTTTACACGGGGCGGACGGTGCGCTCGGCGATGGATGAGATCGTGGACTTCGGGCGGCCGCGGGCGATCCGGCTGGTGGTGATGATCGACCGCGGCGGTCGCGAGTATCCGATCCAGGCGGACTGGACGGCGCTGCAGATCCCGACGGGGCCGCGCGAGGTGGTCAAGGTGGAGCTCGACGAGATCGACGGCGAGGACAAGGTGGTCGTGGCGACGCTGCCCGAGACGGTGGGGAGCTGACGATGGCGCCAGGGAGCGGCCGGGGGTATCTGATCGCCATCGAGGGGATCGACGGCACCGGTAAATCCACGCTGGCGGGCGAGCTGGCCGGCGCGCTGGAGCGGCGCGGGCGGGCGGTCACGCTGAGCTTCGAGCCGACGCGCGGGCCGCACGGCCGCCGCATCCGCGAGCTGGCTGGCGCCGGCGGGGAGCGGGTCAGCGCGCAAGAGGAGCTCGAGCTGTTCATCGCGGACCGCCGGGAGCACGTGGCGCAGGTGATCGCGCCGGCGCTGGCGGCCGGGCATGTGGTGATCCTGGACCGATATTATTACTCGACGATGGCATACCAGGGGGCGCGCGGGGTCGACCCGGCGGCGATCGAGCGGCGCCATGAATTCGCGCCGCGGCCGGACCTGCTTGTGATCTTGGAGCTGCCGGTGGACGAGGCGCTCGAGCGCATCACCGCCAAGCGCGGCAGCATCCCCGACCTGTTCGAGGGGGCGGAGTATCTGACGCAGGTGGATCGCCTGTTCCGTGGCATCGAGCACCCCAACCTGATGCGGCTGGACGCGCGGCTGCCGACGGCGGAAACGGTCGCCGCGATCGTTGGGCGCGTGGCGTGAGCCGCGGCCGTTGAGGCAGCAGCAAGCAAAAGACTAAGCAACTTGTCCGCCCGCCGCCGCGCGGGTCTTTTTTTGTGTCAGGCCAGGCGGGGGCGCAGCTGGATCGGGGCGACGGTCTCCCAGTCGGGGTCGCTGTCGATGACCAGGTGGAAGAGGCGATAGAGCACGTCGTAATGCTCGGAGGGGCGGTTGGGTGGCGAGAGGGCGATGGTGACCCGGTAGCGGCCGGCCAGCAGCGGCGGGTTGTCGAACTCGACGCGGATCGTGCCGCGCCCGTCGGGGCCGACGTCGATGAGGCCATAGTCGCGCTCGGCGTGGGTCAGCGAGACCATGAAGCCGTCGCGGACGTCATCGATGGGGATGGTGCAGCCCAGGCGGTCGATGCCGGGCTGGGCGCTGAAGTCGATCTCGAAGCGGAAGGATTCGCCGGGGCGGAAGCTGGTGCGCGGGCGGTTGGCCTGATCGAGCAGGCGGACCGCCTCGATGCGAGCCTCGCCCGAGCCGTAGCGCCCGGCGACGCCAGCCATGATGACGTTTCTGTCGAGCCGGCCCTGGCTGCGGCCGTGGCGCCGGCCGATCATGTCGTCATGGTAGGCGGCCAGCACGTCGGTGGCCGGACCGAGCATGCGGGTTTGGCCGCCTTCGAGCCACAGCACGCGGTCGCAGAGGCGCTCGGCCTGCTCGGGGTAGTGCGTGACGAAGAGGATGGTGACGCCGGCGGCGTTGAGGCGGCGGATCTCGCGCAGGCAGCGTTCCTGAAAATCCTGGTCGCCGACGGCGAGGACTTCATCGACCAGCAGCAGGTCGGGGCGGGCATGCATGGCGATGGCAAATCCCAGGCGCACATACATGCCCGAGGAGTAGTGCTTGACGGGCATCGAGCGGAAGTCGCGCAGTTCGGCGAAGTCCAGAATCGGTTCGATGGCGGCCTCGACCTGCGCGGCGTCCAAGCCGTAGATGGCCCCCTGCAGGCGGATGTTCTCGTCGCCGGTGAGCTCCGGATGAAAGCCGGCGCCGAGCTCGATCAGGCCGAGGATGCGGCCCTCGGTGTGAACGGAGCCCTGGCTGGGGCGCGTGATGCCGGCGATGATCTTGAGCAGCGTGGACTTGCCCGAGCCGTTGGGGCCGATCAGACCGAGCAGCTCGCCGGGGGTGATCCCAAGGTTGATGTCCTCGAGGGCGATGACCAGATCGCTGCGCTGGCGGACCGATAGCGAGCTGATCAGGCGCTCCTTGAGGGTATCGGCACGGGCCTCGGTGCGCGAATAGACCTTGGTCACGCCGGCAAGCCGGATGGCGGGGGCGGATGCGGTGACGGGGGCGGCGCTCACGGGATGGCTGGATTCCGGGTGATCATCGGGGCATCGCCACAGTCGAGCCGTGGGAATTCGATTGTAGCGGCAAGGGCGGTGAAGATGAAACCGCAAACAGATTGAACCGCCACGTTTCAAAAGCGCCGGGAAAACGCAAATTTTGAGGACTCGCGACTGAAAATCGCGGGTGCTCGCGGGTGGGCTCGGTTCTTGCATGGATAGCCGGCGGACGAACCGCCCTTGATGGGCGCGATGGGGTGTGGCACAATGGGCGGCGTCGGATGTGTGCCACACCGACTTCTGAAAATAAGAGGGTTAGACTCATGAGCAACATCGCCGGCATGCGTCGCGGTTCACGCCGCGGCTTTACCATGGTTGAGATTATCCTGGTGGTCGTGATCATCATGGCGCTGGCGATGGTGGTCGCCCCCAAGTTGACCGGACAGGCCCGCAAGCAGCGAGAAAACATCACAAAAATCTCAATGACCGCCATCAAATCGGCGCTGCAAAATTTCGAGACCGAGATGAGCCGTTTCCCGACCACGCAGGAAGGGTTGCAGGCGCTGGTCACGCGCCCCAGTGGCATCGATGAGGCGGACTGGCCCGGCCAGAAGCTCGAGGAGCTGCCGCGGGATGCCTTCGGCACGCCGTTCCGTTATGCCTGCCCGTCGGACAATGGCATGGACTACGATTTGATCTCGGCGGGGGCCGACCGGAAGTTTGGCACCGAGGATGACATCGCCAATTACGACCGCAAGAATCGAGAGGAAAATCTCTGATGGTGGTCGGGGTCAAGCCGCAGCGCCCGCAGGGCGGCCGGCTAGGGCTGTGGCGGCGGTTCCGGCAGTGGCTCAAGCTGACGATGGCCGCCGGCGGCGGCGAGAGCGATTTCCTTTGCGACACCTGCAAGTATGACCACGGGCAGGCCTGCAGCCGCCACGAGCGCCCCAACGCCCGCCGCTGCGCGGATTACGAGGGGCGGTAGTCGGTGGAGGGTTGCGGGAGGCGAGGGTCGTTCACGCAAAAACGCCAATGCGGCCAAGGGCGCAAGCGCAATCTTTTTTTGGGTGTATGTGGTCCACCGGGGGACAGGTGCTGAATGTTCCTAAAGATGCTTTCGAGGATAAAATTGCTCATTTCTACAAACATGTCGCTAATAACTGAGCTATTTTAAACCAAACAAAACTATTCTACGCCGATGGCAGCCACTGTGTCGCCCCTCAGGGCTCTGATTTTTGCCGCCCTCAACCCAGGGTTACGCTACGCTCACCCTGGGCTTTTTGAACTGTGTCCACCCTTTCAGGGTGGAATGTTACGGAGCTCTGACCAAGGGGTGTTGGTTAGATAAAATTGTGCGTTTCTACAAACACGTCGCTCCTAACTGAGCTATTTTACAACAAACAAGACTGCACGGCTCCACACCGATGGCAGCCACTGTGTCGCCCCTTCAGGGCTCTGATTTTGGCCGTCCTCAACCCAGGGTTACGCTACGCTCACCCTGGGCTTTTTGAACTGTGTCCACCCTTTCAGGGTGGAGAGTGTTTAGCGATATTTTCGAAAATCAGTCAGAGTGGGACAGGCGTGGGGTTATCAGCACAGGCCGCTCCTCCGGAGCTATTTATCTGTCCGAAGCTGATTCGCCCCGGGCATCCGTCAATATAAATACATACAAAGCGCAAATGCGGCCAAGGGAGCCAATCGAGCCCACCTCCCGCGCCTCGGTGTCTCTTACATGGCCGGTTGGCGCTGCCACCAGGATTCGCTCTGCTCGTAGGCGTGGGCGGCGGTCAGCAGGCGGGGTTCCTCGAAGGCGGGTGCGATCAGTTGCAGCCCGATCGGCAGGCCCGTGGCGCTGAAGCCGCAGGGGAGCGAGATCGCCGGCAGCCCGGCCAGGTTGACCGGGATCGTAAAGATATCGTTGAGATACATCTGGAGCGGATCGTCGAGCTTCTCGGCCAGCCGGAAGGCGGGGGTCGGGCTGGTCGGGGTGGCGATGATATCGACCTGCTCGAAGGCCGCGGTGAAATCGCGGGCGAAGAGCGTGCGGGCGCGCATGGCCTTCAGGTAGTAGGAGTCATAGAAGCCGGCCGAGAGCGCATAAGTGCCGAGCATGATGCGGCGCTGGACCTCTTCGCCGAAGCCCTCGCTGCGCGTGCGGGCATACATCTGGATGATGTTGTCGGTGCCGTCGGCGCGGTAGCCGTAGTGGGCCCCATCGTAGCGGGCCAGGTTGCTGGAGGCTTCGGCGGTGGCGACGATGTAGTAGGTCGCGACGGCATAGCGTGTGTGGGGCAGGCTGATCTCGACCACGCGGGCGCCGAGGGACTCCATGCGCGAGACGGCGGCGCGGACGGCCCGCTCGACATCGGGGTCAATGCCCTCGATGAAGTATTCGCGCGGCAGGCCGATGCGCAGGCCTTCGATGCCGCGCGTGAGGTTGAGGCTGAAATCGGGGATCTCGACCGGTGCCGAGGTGGAATCGCGCGGATCGTGTCCGGCGATCGCCTGGAGCAGGATGGCGGAGTCGCGGACGGTGCGCGTCAGCGGGCCGACCTGGTCGAGCGAGCTGGCGAAGGCGATCAGGCCATAGCGCGAGACCAGGCCGTAGGTCGGCTTGAGGCCGACGATGCCGCAGAGGGCGGCCGGTTGGCGGATCGAGCCGCCGGTGTCGGTGCCAAGCGTGGCCGGGCAGAAGCCGGCGGCGACGGCCGCCGCGCTGCCTCCCGAGCTGCCGCCGGGGATGCGCTCCAGGTCCCAGGGATTATGGGTCGGATGGAAGCCCGAGTTCTCGCAACTGGAGCCCATGGCGAACTCATCCATGTTGAGCTTGCCAAGGAAGACGGCGCCGGCGCGGCGCAGCCGGTCCACCACGGTGGCATCGTAGGGCGGGATGAAATGCTCGAGGATGCGCGAGGCGCAGGTGGTTGGCGTGCCGCGCGTGCAGAGGATGTCCTTGAGGCCGATCGGAACGCCAAGCATTGGCCCGGTGGCGCCGCCGCGGCGGGCGGCGTCGGCGGCATCGGCCTGTTCGAGCGCCTCGTCGGCGGTGACGCGCAGGAAGGCGCGCACGCGCGGGTCGAGGGCCTCGATGCGCGCCAGGCAGGTTTGGGTGAGCTCGCGGCTGGTGGCCTCGCCGCCCGCCAGCAGGCGCGCCATGTCGTCCAATGTCAGCAGCGTCACGTCAAAAGTCATCATGCATCCCCCGGCTTGCCGTAAGTAATTTTGCCATCCATCAGGCCGAGCTCATTGAGAATGCTTTCGGCGATCTGGAGCCGAGCCCGGCCAAAATTGCGATTCTCCAGCGGCGCCTCCGCCTGCAGCACAAACAGCACGGTTCGGCCCTGACGTTCGCACCAGCCGATGATCCACCCGCCGTGTCGTTCACCGGCCTGCGTCCAGCCGGTCTTGCCGAACAATTGCCAGTCCCCACCCTCCTCCATCAGAGCCACCTGCCGGGTGATCCGCATGGTGCGCTGCGAAATCGGCAAATGACCCAGAAGGAAGCGCCGGAGAAAATAGAGTTGTTCATTTGGCGAGATGGCCAGCGGTCCATCCAGCCAGAAGCGGTCGATCGGCCCCTCCAGACTTTGATTGCCATAATCGAGATGCTCGAGCCATTGGGCCATGCGCTGGCGCCCGATTTGTCGTGCGACCTGCTGATAGAACCAGAAGACCGAGAAGCGGAAGGCGGTCGCCAGATTGTGGTCGCGCTCCCAGCTCGGCTGCCACTGAGGCGAACCATCCCACGCGATGGAAAAATGCTCGTCCGGGATTTCACCGGTTTCGAGCCCAATCATGGTATGGGGCAATTTGAAGGTTGAGGCGGGGATGAACCTGGTGTCGCAGCGATCGGGATTGAGCCGGAGGGTCCGGCTGGTGGACAGGTCATGCAGGATGAAGCTGCCACTGACCCCATGCTGATCAAAGAGCGCCTGCCATTGGGTCGGATCGGCGGAGGCCAGGGAATCTTCAGAGCTTGCGGGGATGCCCATCAGCCAGAGCAGGACGACCAGCAGTCCGGGCCGAATGCAGCGCATGATCTAGAGTTCCTGGATGATCGGCGGGACCATGAAGCAGCCGGCTTCCTGCCGGGGGGCGTTGGCGAGGGCCTGCTCATTGGTCAGGGACGGGGCGACCTGATCCTCGCGCATGACATTGACCAGCGCCAGCGAATGCGAGGTCGGGGCGACGCCGTCGGTGACCAGCTCGTCGAGCTGGTCGACATACTGGAGGATGCGGCTGAGCTGACCGGCGAAATGATCGGCCTGATCGTCGGTCAGCTCCAGCCGCGAGAGCAGCGCGACCTTGCGCACGTCCTCACGGGTCAACGGGCTCATGATGAAACCTCAGCTCTCGTCCTCGTCACGTGCGGGCAGATCGTCGTCCTCTTCCTCTTCGAAGCCGACCACGTCGTCCTCGTCAACCTCGGCCTCGAGATCGACCTCATCGGCATCCACGTCGAGATCGATTTCGGAACCTTCGATGTCGGCGACCTTGGGGCGTGCCTTGGGTTTGGGGGCCTCGGGCAGATCCTGCTTGAGCCGCTCGACGGACTTGAGCGAAGTGGTGCCGACCTTCTTCAGGCGGGCGAACTTGAGCATCAGCTTCTTCTGGCCCTCGTCGGGGAAAACGACGATCGCCTTGGCGTGGTCGCCCGAGCCGGAGCGATAGAGCACCGTGCCGACGCCCCACTTCTCATGGCGGACCTGATCGCCGATTTCCACCTGATCGAAGCCGTCATTCATGTCGTTGTCCGAGTCTTTTTTTTTGGCCATGGGATCGCTTGCCTGACATGCTGCGCAGGTCCGTAACCTTATCCGACGGACCGGCAAAGCCAATAGCTTGTGGCAATCGGTTGACCGATTGCAAATGAAATATCGCGGAGGGGTCAGCCGATGGGGGAGATCGCCCGCCGCGGGAGACGACAAAAAGATTCTACACCGGCGGCTTTTGCATGGCCAGCACAGGTGCCGATACGTATTGCACGTTGACTTTGTTCAACGATGATAGCAAATTGGGCCATGCCCGCACCATCCTTGCCGATGTCAGATGAGGATTTCGGTTCCGATGAAGGTTGAAGAACATTCTTTCCGGCGCCGACGCTTTCACCTGACCTGGAGCGGCCTTGTGTTGGCCGTCCTGGTTGTGGGGGCGATGCTGGGCTGGCACAGCGCCCGCAGCCACGACAGGCGGATGCGAGATCAGTTGCTCCAGCAGGCGCAGCAGATTGCCTCGGCGCTTGACCTGGAGGCGGTGGAGCAGCTAACGGGGACCGCGGCTGACGAGGCATCGCCATTTTACCAGCGGCTCAAGCTGCAGTTTCAGTTGACCCGCCAGGCGCTGCCCGATTGTCGCTATCTTTACCTGATGGGGCGGGACGAGCAGGGGCAGGTGTTTTTCTATCTTGATTCGGAATCCGCCAACAGTGGGGATGAGTCGCCGCCGGGCCAGATTTATGATGAGGCGTCGGCCGTTGCTCACGGCCTTTTTACCCGCGGGCGGGCCCAGACCGAGGGGCCGCTGGCGGATCGCTGGGGGGTCTGGGTCAGTGCCTTTGTGCCGATCCTTGACGCAGGTGATCATCATCGGCTGGCCGTGCTGGGGGTGGATGTGGCGGCGGACCTGTGGCAGCGCAGGGTGCTGGTCCACACATTGCCGGTCCTGCTGGCGACGCTGGCGATCGTGATCATCATCCTGATGGGCGCACTCTGGCTTTACCGGTGCCGGCAGCGAGAGATCGAAAGTCGGATGCATTGGACGGGCCGGCATGTCGAGCGGGGCATTGCCTTGGCCATTGGCTCGGTCCTGTCGCTGTTGCTGGCCGTAGAGTTTGATCAATATGAGCGCGACCACAAGCAGGATGCGTTTGCCTGGCTGGCCTTGAACAAGGCTCGGGATGTGGCGAAGTCATTAATGAACGTGGAGGATGTCAAGCTGGAAGGGCTGTCGAGCCTGTTCCTCGCCAGCGACCGAGTCAATTATGCCGAATTTCAGACCTTCTCGGATTTTATGAAAGCTGATGCCGTGATGGCGCAATGGGCCTGGGTGCCCATGGTCAGGCCGGAATCACGGGCGGATTTGGAGACCCGGGCGCACCGTGATGGGCAGGCGGAGTTCGTGGTCTGGGAGAATGGACCGGCCGGTGAGCCGGTCGCGGCCGCCACACGCGAGTTGCATTATCCGGTGTTGTATGTGCTCCACCGGGAGTCGGGTCCGCTGGCGGCGGGGATGGATTTGGCGGCGGATCCCGTGCTGCGCAAGGCGCTCGAGGCGGCGGCGAGCCTGGGATCGCATACCGTGATGACGCCATTGCAGGCGGGGGCGCAGCCGGAAGAAGTCCAGGACATGGAAAAAGTCCAGGACATGCTGGTTATCCGGCCGGTCATGGGCCACAGTCTCGAAACGATCCAAGGATTCGTCATTGGAGTGCTACGCCTCAATCGGGCGCTGGGCCGACTGGCGCGGCTGACCGAAGACGAGAGTAATTTGATAGCCCTTGATATTTTTCGAATGCGGACGGATGCACCGCCACAGCTGCTGGCAAGCACCCAAGCGAATGCGAACGGGGACCTGAGTCAATCCTTGAATTCAGATTTTGGGTTATTGCAGCCGGTGCATGTGTTCGGGCAGGTGTTTATCGTGGTGGCTCGTCCGGGGCCGGATTTTGCGGCCCTGCTGCCGATGCGCGAGGGGCTGCTGGCGGGGCTGGTTGGCCTGGGCCTGACGCTGCTGCTGGCTGGGTTTGTCGGCACGATGGAAAATCGGCGGCTGACACTTGAGGAGCAGGTTCGGTTGCGCACGGCGGTGCTTCAGGAAAGCGAACGCAGCAAGAAAGTTTTGTTGACCAACCTGCCGGGGATGGCCTATCGCTGCGAAAATGACGAGTACTGGACGATGCGTTTTGTCTCGCAGGGATGTGTGGATCTGACGGGTTATCAGCCCGAGCAGCTTATTGATAACCGCGATATTTCATATGCCGAGCTGATCGATCCCGAGCATCGGCCGATGGTCCGGCAGGCGTGGGATCGCGCGTTGGAGGCGGGGACAGTCTGTAAGGTTGAATATATGATCCGGACCCTGTCGGGGGAACGGCGTTGGGTTTGGGAGCAGGGGCGGCCGATTCATGGAGCCGGGGGCGAGGTTGTCGCGCTGGAGGGGTTCATTACAGACGTGACGCAGCGGCGGCAGGCCGAGAAGCGCATCCGACACCTGAACCAGGTGTTGCGCTCCATCCGGCACATCAACCAGTTGATCGTGCGTGAGGAGGAGCGCGGGGCGCTGATCCGCAAGGTCTGCCGGATGCTGGTCGAGGAGCGGAGCTACCTGACGGCTTTGATTGTACTGTGCAATGATCAGGGGCGGCCGACCCACTGGGCCCAGGCGGGTCTGGATGCGGCATTTGAAGGGTTGGTTCCCCAGTTGGAGGCGGGCCAGTTGCCACCGTGCGATGTCTGGCTCGGCACCGCCGATGGCGGTCCTTACGTCAGTTGCATCAATTCATGCGCGGATTGCCCGTTGGCCGGGATTCACCAGTCCACTGGCGCCACCCACGTGATGGGCATCCGCCTGCGCCACGGCCAGGAAAAACTGGGTTTCCTGATGGTTTCGGGGGATGACCTGCTTGGGCTGGAATCCGAGGAGCAGGCGTTATTCACGGAGATGGTCGATGACGTCGCCTATGGATTGTGGGCGATCGCGACGCACGAGGCTCAGCAATTGGCCGAACAGGCGCGGCTCTCGCTGGAGGGGCAGCTGCTGCAGGCGCAGAAGATGGAGGCGGTGGGGCGGCTGGCCGGTGGCGTGGCCCACGATTTTAACAACATGCTCAGCGTCATCATCGGCTATACCGAGCTGGCGATGAGCGAGGTGGAGCCGACGGCGAAGCTTCACGACCGGTTGCGTGCCATCCTGCAGGCGGGGCGCCACTCGGCCGACCTGACCCGGCAGTTGCTGGCCTTTGCGCGGCGCCAGGCGATCCGGCCGATCCTGCTTGACCTGAACGATACGGTCGCCGGCTCGCTCAAGATGCTCGGCCGGCTGATCGGTGAGCAGGTCGAGTTGGTCTGGAAGCCGGCCCACCGGTCGGACCTGGTGTTGATCGATCCGACGCAGCTGGACCAGGTATTGGCCAACCTGGTGGTCAATGCACGCGACGCCATCAGCGAAGTCGGCAAGATCACCATCGAGACGGACAATGTCGAATTGGATGAAAGTTTTGGCGGTGGCCAGGCGGGATTCACCCCCGGACGATATATGATGCTGTCGATCAGTGACAACGGCTGCGGCATCGAGGCCGGGCACCTGGACAATATCTTCGATCCCTTCTTCACCACCAAGGACCAAGGCAAGGGCACGGGACTGGGACTGGCCATCGTCTACGGCATCGTCAAGCAGAACCATGGTTTCATCGATGTCACCAGTGAACCGGGGGCTGGAACCAGGTTCCGCCTGTTCTTCCCCTGCCGGGAGGATTCCCTTCCGCAGTCCACGACGGGAGAGGCGGCCCAGCCGCCGCGGGGGACAGAGACGATTCTGCTGGTGGAGGATGAACCGGCGTTGCTGGAGCTTTGCCAGCGATTGCTGGAGCAGCTTGGTTACACGGTGCTGCCGGTGAATTCGCCCGGACGGGCGCTGGAGCTGGCCGTGACCACCAAAGCGCGGATCGACCTGCTTCTGACCGACATGATCATGCCGGAGATGAATGGGCGCGACTTGTGGCTGAGGGTCCGGCCGTTGCGACCGGAAATGAAGGCGCTGTTCATGTCGGGCTACACGGCGAACGTGCTCTCGGAGGAGGAAGGCCTCATGTTCCTGCAAAAGCCGTTCCGGGTGGAGGAACTGGCCGATCGGGTGCGCCAGGCCATTGATGGCTGCATGATTGCCGACAAGCACTGAAGCTTCGCGCCAGTAAAAGTTTGAAAAAAGATAGTCCATGACGGAAGCCTGTTGGCGGTGGTTCAATAGAACGGCCGATCGAGATCGGGGTTCGAGAACCGGATGGCAACGGGAGGTAGTGCAATGGTGACGGCGGTGCGCGGGTTGGGCCTGACGTGGGTGCTGGCCATTGTGCTGCTGAGCCTGCCCGGCTGCCGGACTCTATTTGTACGACCGGTGGCGGCACCGGCGCCACTGGCGATGGGTTCCGAATTACGGATTGATCCCGCAACCCGGCAGCAGGCCTTTGCCGAGCTGTTCCCGCCGCTGGAGCGGCTTCAGACGGGCTCGGGATCGTTGAGCGCCCGCAGCCGCTGGTGGCCGGCGGGGCAGGCGATGCGGTTTATCCTGCTGGCCGACGAGCCCGACCTGCGCTTCAGCACGCGCAACCCGCTCAACCTGGAGCCGATTTTTGACGTGGTGATCCGTGAGGGCATGATGACGGTCGTGCTCCATCGGTCCGAGATTTTTAAGTTTGAGGGCGGCATCTTCCACGGGCCGATCGAGGGGGCGTCACCCTTCGGTCGGATCCTGGGCGTGGAGCCGGTGGACATGGTGCCGATCTTCCTGATCGGACAACTGGTGGCGCAGGGGAATTTCGAGTCGGGCGGCTGGTGGCGACCGACGCTGGAGCCGGTGGATCCTTCCGCCATGGGCGGGCTGCGGCAGATCGTGCTGGACCGCGCCACCGGGCTGCCGGCGCGCGCATGGTGGGCGCGGGGGCCGTCGCGCTGGCGGTTCTGGGCGGGGGGGCGCTCGCGCTGGAATGTGCAGTATCATGTTTATGATTTTTTTCTGGACCCCCGGCGGCCGGAGCTGGGCGAGCGGTTGATGCCGCGCGAATTCGTTATCCGCAGCTCGACCCCCGCCGTGACGATGCGGGTGAGCCTGCCCAACGAGCCGGAGCGCGTGGGCGAGGTCGGCTACCGGTTCAACCAGCCGGTCACGGCGCAAGCCTTCCAGGTGCGCGAGGAATATCCCGTCTATCCGCTCGAGGAACTGGAGCGGGTGCTGCGGGCGATGTTATAGGAACGGGTCAGCCAACACCGCGATGAGACGTCGACTCTTAATTTTTCTGGGGATTTTCACCTTCCGGCACGCCTGGCTGGTGCTGCCGCTGGTGGTGGCGCTGTCAACGGCGGCTTGGTGGCAGGTCGACCGGGGCGAATTTGATACCAGCCTGATCGACTTCATTCCGCCCGACTCGAAAATGAACGATCGGACGATCCGCGAGATCGTCAATGATTATCGGCGGCTGGAGCCCGTCACGGTGGTGATCCGGCACCGGGAGGCAGGGCGCGAGGCCGAGCTGCGGATGGCGGCGCGCTCGATGGCCCAGCGCCTCAACGACCCGCGCTATTTCATGCAGACGGTCTACCGGGTCGATGAGTTGGCGCAAAATTATTATCAGTCACTGTCGGACCTGCGTCTGGTCATGCTGATGACCGACGAGGATTGGGACCGATTGCGCCTGGCGATGCGCGAGCAGATTTCGACGGAGCGGCTCAAGCTGCTCAAGGCCTGGCGGCTAAACGCGGTGTTGCCGCGCTCGTTCGCGGCGATGCCGCTGGATGATCCCTTGGGCGCGCTGGACCTGATTCGGGAGCGGCTGGCCAACAGCCGCGGACCCACGCGGCTGACCCCGCGCGACGGCTACTTCATGAGCGCGGACGGCAAGGCGATCCTGTTGCTGGCCTATCCAGCCAATTCAGCCGAGGACGGGCGTAATGCGACGCGCACCGAGCGCTTCCTGGATCGCACCCGCAGGGACCTGCTGGATGCCTGGCCGGCCTGGCGCGACCAGATGAGCATTGAATATGCCGGGGCGCATGTGACCGTGGCGCGCCACATCGAACAGATGCAGGGAGAGTTGGGGCTGATCGCCAAGCTTTCGGTGCCGTTGGCCTTGATGCTGATTCTGCTGGTTTTTCGTAAGGTCGAGGCTCTCCTGTTCATCCTGCTGCCGCCGGGGCTGGGGCTGTTGTGGTCGCAGGCGGCCACCCAGTGGGCGTTTGGCGGAGTCTCGGTACTGACCTTCTGTTTCCTGATCATCATTGCGGCCATCGGCTTGCAATATACGATCCATCTCTACCATCGCTTCACGATCGAGCTTTACCACACGCGACACTATTACCGGGCGCTGCGTCGGGCATACGTGGAAACGGGACGCGGGTTGATGGCCTCGGCGCTGGTGGTGGCGCTCATCTTCCTGCTGCTGCTGGTGACCTCGCTGTGGGGAGTGGCTGACTGGCGGGTGGCGCTGGAGGCCGTGCGCGAATCGCGCGGGCTGGCGCAGCTGGGGGTGGTATCGGCGGTCGGCATCCTCTGCCACCTGGCCGCCTGCATGCTGGTGGTGCCGCTGCTGGCGGCGGTCAAGCATCTGCTGGCCCGCGGCAGGGTGAAGCCGGTGGCACTTTACCGGTTTGGGCTGGAACGACTCTATGAGCCGGCCATCTTGAACCCGCGGGCGACGGTGGGGGTGATGCTGCTGGTTTGCGTGTTCTTCGGCTGGCATGCGCGCGGGATTGACTTCAATCCTCGCTTCGCCTCGGTATCCGCGTTCTTCTTCCGCACAGAACCGCCCGATGCCGCCGATGCACCGTTCCCGCGGCCAGGCCGGCCGATCGTGGCTGTGGTCGAGGGCGAGACGTTGCAGGCGGCGCTTGAGAACAATGACCGGCTCTACCGGAACCTGCAGATCATCTGGCGCAACGGCGGGGAGGCCAATTGGAACCTGCTGGCATTCGATTCGCTGCGGACGGTGCTGCCCTCGCTGCGTTCCCAGCAGGCGGCGCTGGACCAGCTCGACCAGCTCGACCTGGCGCCGCTGCGCGAGACGATCGAGCGTGCGACCCGCGAGGCCGGGCTCAAGCCGCTGGTCTATGAGCCGTTTTTGGAGGTGCTCGAGAACTTCCGTCAGCAGTCGCGGAGGCCGCGCTACATCGAGTTCAGCATTGATGAAAGCGATGAGCTGATTGCCAATGTCCAGCGCTATGTGACGGGCAAGGGGGGCAAGTATTACATCGCCACCGCGATTTATCCGCATGCGGAGGGGTTCAACCCGCAGGTGGTCACGGCGCTGACATCGCTGTTGTCGGTGGGGATCGATTCGGTCAAGTTCATCGGCGATCCGTTGATCGAGCGCGACCTCTCGCAGATGATTCGCTTCAACCTGGCTTTGATGGTGCTGCTGTCGTTCGCCGGCATCCTGGGGGCACTGCTGCTGCACTTCCGGCGCTGGCGGATGACGCTGCTGACATTCCTGCCGATCCTGGCGGCGATTGTGTGGTTCGGAGGGATGATGAGCCTGGCGGGGCTGCGGCTGCATTTCTTCACGGTGCTGGCGATGCCGCTGGTCCTGAGCCTGGCGATGGATAATGCGCTGCAGTTGAGCCAATTCCACCACGACAGGCGCCCGTGCAGTGTGCGCCAGACGATGCTGTCGGTGGGGCGGGTCTCGATGCTGACCTGCGCGATGATGGCGATGATCTTCGGGACGCTGGCGCTGGCGGGATATCCGGGGCTGCGAGAGTTTGGTCTGGCGGTGCTGTTTGGCGCGGCGGCGGTGCTGATGGCCAGCGTGATGCTGCTGCCGGCGCTACTGCAACTGTTCGGACGCGACCAGACGCTGTCCGAAGCGTTGACGGTCGAGGTCGAAGAAAAAATATTTTCCTGAGTTACTCCAGAAAAGAGTCTAGCACGCGCCAGAGCACGCGGCCGTCGCGGTTGACGCGATAATAAAGCAGCATCTGGCCGGCGACATGACCGTCCTCGAAACCAGCCCAGACCCAGCGGTTGTTGAGCACCCGGATCGCCTCGGGGTCGTGGAAGCCCATCGTTCCGCCCAGCGGCCCCTCGTAAGGGATCAATTCAGGATGCTTGACGAGATCCTCACGCAGCAGGCGTTCGAGATCCGCATTGGCGGCGGTGGCCGGACTGGCTGGCGGGGCGGCTTTTTCGGCGGCCGGTTTGCTTGCCGGCTTGGCTGCCGGCTTGTCGCCATTCGCGGCCGGCTTGGGTTCCGTTGCGGCAGCGGGTGGCTTGGCGGGTGGCTTGGCGGGTGGCTTGGCGGGGGCCTCGGCTTGGTCGGGTTTGGCCGCGGGCGGGGCTGCAGGGGCGGTTTCGGTGGCCGCAGTGGGCCGTGGCGGCCGTTCCAGCTCCAGCACCCGACGCTGATCGATGTTGAATTGCCAAGGGGGCGGGCCCTCGACCACGTGACGCTGAACCGGCGTTGAGCAGCCGGAGATGGCCAACACGGCCAAACCGGCTGCCATCAGCGTAGAGCATTGATTAAGAATTCCATTCAACATGCCCGGCTCCATCCATTTGTGTCTAAGATAATGGACCGGGCCGGGCGCGTTGAAGTTTGCTCTAATCGCGCTCGTGCTTGAAGAAGACGGCGCCCAGCGGCGGCAGGACGACGGCCACCGACCAGGAACGGCCATGACTTGGTATCGGAGCCGCCTCGACCCCGCCCATGTTGCCGAAACCGGAGCCGCCGTAGTCGATGGCGTCGCTGTTGATCAGTTCGCGCCAGCGGCCGGGCCGGGTCACGCCGACCCGGTAGTTCAGGCGCGGCACGGGAGTGAAGTTAAAAACGGCGACCACTGCGTCATCGTCGCCTGAGTGCCCGCGCCGGATCAGGCTGATGGTGCTGGCATCGCTGTCGTTGCAGTCGATCCAGTCGAAGCCATGGGGCTGCAGGTCGAGCTGGTGGAGCGCCGGTTCATCGCGGTAGAGATGGTTGAGGTCGCGCACCCAGTTGCTCAGGGCGCCGTGGCGGCGATCTCCCAGCACATGCCAATCCAGGCTGCGTTCATGCGCCCATTCGCTCCACTGGCCGAACTCCCCGCCCATGAACAACAGCTTCTTGGCGGACTGGGCATACATATAGCCGAAAAGCAGGCGCAGGTTGGCGAATTTACGCCAGTCGTCGCCCGGCATCTTGCTGAGCAGCGAGCCCTTGCCATAGACGACTTCGTCGTGGGAAAGCGGCAGGATGAAGCTTTCGGTGAAGGCGTAGAGCATGCGGAAGGTCAGGTTGTGGTGATGGTACTTGCGGTGGACGGGGTCCTTGCTGAAGAACTCGAGGGTGTCGTGCATCCAGCCCATGTCCCACTTGAGGCCGAAGCCGAGCCCGCCGATGTAGGTTGGACGTGAGACCATCGGCCAGGCGGTGGACTCCTCGGCATAGGTCTGGACGTCGGGGAATTGCCGGTAGACTTCAGTGTTGAAGGTGCGCAGGAAGTCAATCGCCTCGAGGTTCTCGCGGCCGCCGTGCTGGTTGGGGATCCACTCGCCCTGCTTGCGCGAGTAGTCCAGGTAGAGCATCGAGGCCACCGCATCCACGCGCAGGCCGTCGATGTGGTACTTGTCGAGCCAGTAGAGGGCGTTGGAGATCAGAAAGTTTCGCACCTCGGCGCGGCCATAGTTGAAGATGTAGCTGTTCCAGTCCATGTGATAGCCCTGGCGCGGGTCGCTGTGCTCATAGAGGTGCGTGCCATCGAAGTAGGCCAGGCCATGCTCGTCGCTGGGGAAGTGCGAAGGCACCCAGTCCAGGATGACGCCGATCCCCTCGCGGTGCAGGTAATCGACGAGGTACATGAAATCCTGGGGGGTGCCGTAGCGGCTGCTGGGGGCGAAGAAGCCGGTCAACTGGTAGCCCCAGGATCCGTAGAAGGGGTGCTCCATCACCGGCATGAATTCGACGTGGGTGAAGCCCATGTGATGCAGGTAGGCGGCCAGTTGCGGCGCCAGTTCGCGATAGGAGAGATAGCGGTTGTTGTCTTCGGGGACGCGGCGCCACGAGCCGATGTGCATCTCATAGACCGAGATCGGGGCGTCGGGGGCATTGCGTTGCCAGCGGTGCTGCATCCACTCCTGGTCCTGCCACTCGTAGCCCATCTCCCAGACAATCGAGGCGGTGCGGGGTGGGGTCTCGTGGTGGAAGGCGTAGGGATCGGCCTTGTCGACCTCGTAGCCGTGCAGGCGCGAGCGGACGTGGTACTTGTAGTGCGCCCCGGTGCCGAGGCCGGGGATAAACCCTTCCCAGATGCCGCTGTGGCCGCGCGCGCCCAGGTGGTGGGCCTGCTTGTTCCAGCCGTTGAAGTCGCCGATGACGGTGACCTCGGCGGCGTTGGGTGCCCAGACGGCGAAATAGACGCCTTCGAGGTCGCCCGAGCGCATGACGTGGGAACCGAGCTTGTCGTAGAGCTGATAATGGCTGCCTTCGTTGAACAGATAGACGTCATCCTCGCTCAAGCGGCTGATGTCGTGGCGCACGGGAACGGACATGAGTGGTTCCTTCGGGGTCGTGGATGAGGCCGCGCCGGCGCGGGCCATGCCTGTGTGCATTCATTCACCTATAAACAGCGAACTTTTTCAATGTTTATGCTTCGTGGCCGATCTTGAGCAGGCCGGTCAACCCCCTCAGCGGGATGGTCGTCCAGTCGGGGCGGTTGTTCAATTCGTAGCCCAGTTCATAGATCGCCTTCTCGGCCAGATATGCCTCCAGCAAGACTTCCAGTTCGTCCTCGCCGCGCGGCAGGAAATTGCCGGAGGCGGCATGCTCAAAATAGGCGCAGAGGAAAAGGGCGAGCGACCAGTCGTAGAAGTAGCAGGCCCATTTCTCGATGCGGGGTGAGCTTTCATCGCTGACGATGCCGTTGGCGACCAGCCGGCGCATGGAGGAGTAGGACGCATAGTGGAATGAGCGGATCATGCCCGCGACGTCGCGCAGCGGCGAGCGCTTGATGCGGCGCTCGGAAAGCGAGCGGGTGGGTTCGCCCTCGAAGTCGAGGATGACGAAATCGCGGCCGGTGAAGAGAAGCTGGCCCAGGTGATAATCGCCATGGATGCGGATGCGGCGGGCGGTCAACCGCTTGTCGAGCAGGCGGCGGAAGATTTCGTCGAGCTGCTTGTCGCGCTCGAGCACCGTGCGGGCCAGGCGGCGCGCCTCCTCGGGCAGCGAGCGCAGCTGGCGCTGGAGCAGCTCGAAGTTCTGCCCCAGGGCGTTGCGCATCGACTGGTAGAGCGAGCGCTGGTAGTGCGGGGTCATCGGCTCGGCGGCGTAAGGGGAGTCGGGTCCGCCGTCGCTGGCCAGTGCGACGTGCAGCTCTGCTGTGCGCTGGCCGATCAGGCGGGCGATGTCGACCCAATGGCCAAGCAGCACGGAGACCTGCTCGTCAGGGACGTGCCCGGCCAGCGCCACCAGCCGGTCGGCGGTGGCCGGTGGGTCGGCCTCACTGGTTCGGGGGTCGGCCAGCACGCGTTCGAAATAATGGGACAACGTGTCCAGCGTATAGCTCCATGCGTCGCCCTCATTGCGAATAAAGCTCTGAAGGATCGCACAACTGGCCGGTTCCTCCTGGTCGGTCTTGTATTCGATCGAGCCAAGCACCGGGGAGATGTGGGAGAAGCGGCGGCGGTCACTCAGGTAGCGGCCCAGCTCGAGGTCGGGATTGATGCCCGACTCCAGTCGCCGGTAGAGCTTGAGGATCAGGTTTTCGCCGTAGATGACCGAGGTGTTGCTCTGGTCGGCCTTCATCGCGGCCGGTTCCAGGTTCAGGTCGGGCGTGGCCAGAATTTGTTGCAGGTGCCGGGTGGGCTGGCAATGCAGGATCCCCTGGCTGCCCTTGAAGCGGCGGCGCCGGCCGATGGCCGCCAGCAGGCTTGCGCTAAAATCCCGGTCGATGAAGGCATCGTGGAGGACGCCTTCCTGGCGGGTTTCTCCGTCTCGCCCGAGCAGGCGCAGGGAGGCGATCGCGGCGGGGCGCTGATCGCGCAGGATCTGCTCGGCGCGTTCGCCGTCAGCGAAGGCCAGCGGCATCAGGTAGGATTCGGGATCGCCGTCGGTGTATTCAACGTCGACGATCGCCAGGATCGTTTTGCCGATACCGTTGGCGTCGATTGTGATCGTATCGCGCAGGAGGGCACTCTTGAGTCGGCGCGCCTTGCCGCCGAACCAGCGCGCGGACGGCAGGAACTCAAGCAGGGCCGATTCAAGCCCATTGCGGTGTTCGGAGCGGAAGACCTGCTCCCACGCGCCGGCCACCTCGAGGGCGCGCAGCGGCCCGGCCGTGGTGCCTGCCTCAATCGGGGCCTCGGCCGGGCGCAGGCGAAACCAATAAAAAGAGTGCGGTCCCAACGTGATGAAGTAGGGCAGCTCTCCGATGGTCGGGAACTGGGTTTGGCCGAAGATCTCGATGGGCTGCATGCCGCGATAGGCCGACAGGTCGAGCTCGAGGTACTGCGCCAGGCGAGAGAGGTTGGCCACCACCAGGATGATCTCATCCTCGTGGCGGCGGATGAAGCAGAGCACCTTTCGGTTTTCGGGGGTCAGAATTTCCATCGTGCCGCGGCTGAAGGCCTTGTGCTGCTTGCGGATGGCGATCAGGCGCTTCATCCACCACAGCAGCGAGTGCGGATTGGCGCGCTGGGTCTCGATGTTGATGGCCTCATAGCGGTATTCGGGGTCGGTGATGACGGGCAGGTAGAGCTGCTGGGGATTGGCGCGCGAGAAGCCGGCGTTGCGGTCGGCGCTCCACTGCATGGGGGTCCGCACGCCGTTGCGGTCGCCCAGGAAGATGTTGTCGCCCATGCCGATCTCGTCGCCGTAGTAGATCACGGGGGTGCCGGGCAGCGAGAAAAGCAGGCCGTTCATCAGTTCGATTTTGCGGCGGTTGTTACCCAGCAGCGGGGCGAGGCGGCGGCGGATGCCCAGGTTGATGCGCGCCTGGCGCTCGCGGGCATACATGCGATACATGTAGTCGCGTTCCTCGTCGGTGACCATCTCAAGCGTCAGCTCGTCGTGATTGCGCAGGAAGAGCGCCCATTGGCAGGTGGGGTCGATGGCGGGGGTCTGCTCGAGGATGTCGATGATCGGGAAGCGGTCCTCGAGCTGGACGGCCATGAACATGCGCGGCATGAGCGGAAAGTGGAAGCACATGTGGCAGCTGCGGCCACCGCCGAAGTACTCGGCCGCGTCCTCGGGCCATTGGTTGGCTTCGGCCAGCAGCATGCGGTCGCCGAACTTGCGGTCGACGTGGCGGCGCAGCTCCTGCAGGAAGGCGTGGGTCTGGGGCAGGTTCTCGCAGATAGTGCCTTCCTGTTCGTAGAGATAGGGGACGGCGTCCAGCCGCATGCCGGAGATGCCCATCTCGAGCCAGTAGTCGAGGGTGGCGAAGATGGCGCGGCGCACGCGCGGGTTTTCGAAGTTGAGGTCGGGCTGGTGAGAGAAGAAGCGGTGCCAGTAGTAGGCGCGCGCCTCATTGTCCCAGGTCCAGTTGCTGGCCTCGAAATCCTTGAAGATGATGCGGGCGTCGAGGTAGCGATCGGGGGAGTCGCTCCAGACGTAATAATCGCGCTCGGGGCTGCCGGCCGGGGCGCGCCGCGCCCGCTGGAACCATGGGTGCTGGTCCGAGGTATGGTTGATGACCAACTCGGTGATGATGCGGATGCCGCGCGCGGTGGCCTCCTTGAGCATCAGGCGGAAGTCGCGCAGGTTGCCGTAGTAAGGATGAATTTCATTGTAATTGGCAATGTCGTAGCCGTCGTCGCGCAGCGGCGAGGGGTAGAACGGCAGCAGCCAGATGGCATTGATCCCCAAATCCTGCAGATAATCCAGGCGCTCGGTCAGGCCGCGAAAGTCGCCGTAGCCGTCGCCGTTGCTGTCGTTGAATGCGCGCACATGGAGCTCGTAGATGACGGCGTCCTTATACCAGAGAGGATCCTGCATCGGGCCTGATTTCTTGCGGGGTGGGGTCATCGTTATGTATGTCCTGTCAAGATCGTGCCGGCTGTCACGTTCCCAGCGTCAGAGGAAATATTCAAAATCGTGTTCACTGCGGAGGTGCCGGCGCAGGCGGAAGACGTGCGCCGGCAGCGTATACGGGTTGAGCTGCACGTAGTTGATCAGCCCGGTCCAGTTGTAGCGTTCCTGGCTGAGCTGGTCGTGAACCTGATAGCGGCTGTGGTCGTCGAGGCCGAGCGCCGCCCCGTCCAGGCCGAGCCATGACCCCTGCGTGTTCCAGGGATCCAGGTTGACCGCGACGAGAATGATATTGGCGCCGTCCTCGCTGGACTTGCTGTAGCAGAGGATCTGGTCGTTGCTGGAGTTGTGGAAGACGAGGCGCTCATTGGCGTGCAGCGCGGGGTTTTCGCGGCGGATGCGGTTGAGCTGGCTGATGAGCGGCGCCAGCGAGTCAGGGCGGTTGAGATCCCAGTGGCGAATCTCAAATTTCTCGCTTCCGAGATATTCCTCGCTGCCGGGCTCGCGCGGGGTGTTCTCGATCAGCTCATAGGCGGGGCCATAGATGCCATAGCTGGCCCCCAGCGTCGCCGCCAGCACCAGCCGCGTGATGAAAGCGGGCCGCCCGCCATGCTGGAGGTATTCGTTGAGGATATCGGGAGTGTTGGGCCAGAAGTTGGGGCGGAGGAATTCGCAGACCTCGGTGCGCGTCAGTTCGGTCAGGTATTCGCGCAGGCCATGGGAGCTGTTGCGCCAGGCGAAGTAGGTGTAGCTCTGGGTGAAGCCGCCCTTGGCCAGCCGATACATGACGCGCGGGCGCGTGAAGGCCTCGCTGAGGAAGATCGTCTCAGGCCAGCGCTGCTTCAGGCGGCCGATGATCCAGTCCCAGAGCGCGAAGGGCTTGGTGTGGGGGTTGTCGACGCGGAAGATGCGCACGCCCTGCCCGGCCCAGTGCTCAAAGATCGAGTAGAGTTCCTCCCAGAGCTCGCGCCAGGCGGCGCACTGGAAATCGAAGGGGTAGATATCCTGATATTTTTTGGGCGGGTTCTCGGCGTATTGCACGGAACCGTCGGGGCGGTGCTGGAACCATTCGGGATGCTCGCGCACGTAAGGGTGATCGGGCGAGCACTGAAAGGCGATGTCGAGCGCCACCTCGATCCCCTGCTCGCGGGCATTTTCAACCAGTCGCTGGAAATCCTCGGCCGTGCCCAGCTCGGGGTGGATGGCCTTGTGGCCGCCCTCGGGGCCGCCGATGGCCCACGGGCTGCCGGGATCATCGGGGCCGGGGGTGAGGGTGTTGTTGGGACCCTTGCGCTCCTTGCGCCCGATGGGGTGGATCGGCGGCAGGTAGAGCACGTCGAAGCCCATGCGGGCGATGGCGGGCAGGCGCGCCTCGACATCGCGGAAGGTGCCGTGGCGGCCGGGCTCGGGGGCCGCCGAACGAGGGAAGAGTTCATACCAGGCGCTGAAGCGCGCCCGCGGCGGATCGACGACCACCTCCAGCGTGCGATCATAGGTCGAGCCGAGCGAGCGGTCGGGGTGGCGGGCCAGCATCATCAGCAGATAGCTGTCCATGACGAGGTCGACCTTTTCCCCGACCGGCATCTCCGAGCGCAGCGCCTGGCTCCATGCCAGCATCTGGTCGGCCGGGTGGCCCTCGGCGCGCTCGGCACAGCGTTCGATCAGGCGGGCGCCAATTTCCATCTCGACCTCGAGTGGCTGGCCGGCTTCGATGCGGCGTTTCAGGTCGCGATGCCAGGTCTTGAAGTGGTCGACCCAGGCGCAGATGGTATATTCGTAGCGGCCGAGCGCGTGGACGCCAAACTGGCCGCGCCAACGGTCGTTGCCCAGCGGCTCCATCGCGATTTCGGTCCAGTGGGGAGAGCCCTTGTGGCGATGGCGCAGCACGGCGGAGAGCAGGTCGTGGCCGTCGGAGAAGATGTCGGCGGTCACGGTGACGCGCTCGCCGAGGACGCGCTTGATCGGCCAGCGGCCGCTGTCGAGTTCGGGCTTGACGGATTCAATGACCGCCCGGTTTCTGCCATCGGACTGCATGTCGTTCCAATCGGGGCAAACGCAAAAAATTATCTCCCTTGGCTGGAGAATCAGTCGTTTGCGGAGAGTGATATGCTTATTTTAGTGGCCGGGGCGAGGGAGGGTCAAATTTTGGCGGATTGACATTGAGGATGCGCCTCGCCGATCATCGAGCGAGCCCTCGGGCAACCGCGCGAAAATGGAGCGCATGCATGGAATCACCCACCCCCGGCCTGAGCGTGATCGTCCCCTGCCACAACGAGCAAGGGGCGCTGGCCGATGAGCTGGCGCGGCTCGAGCGGGCGCTGGCGGGGCTCACCATGGAGCACGAGATCATTGTGGTGGATGACGGCTCGACCGATGCCAGCGCCGAGGCGGTCGACACCGGGCGCTATCGGCTGGTGCGCCATCCCCTCAACCTGGGCTACGGCGCGGCGATCAAGAGCGGCGTGCGGGCGGCACGATTCGATACGATTGCCATCACCGATGCCGACGGCACCTATCCGGCCGAGCGGCTGCCCGAGTTGGTGGCGGCGCTGGTGGGGGCCGAGATGGTCGTGGGGGCGCGCACGGGGGCCAAGGTGCATATCCCGCTGCTGCGGCGGCCGGCCAAGTGGGTGCTGGCACAGTTGGCGCAGTTTCTGACGCGCCGGCGCATCCCGGACCTCAATTCCGGGCTACGGGTCTTCCGGCGCGAGGTGTTCGAGCGCTTCGAGCACCTGTTTCCCGATGGCTTTTCGCTGACGACGACGATCACGCTGGCGACCCTCACCAGCCGCCTGCGCGTCGAGTTCATCCCGATCGACTACCACGCGCGGGTAGGCAAAAGCAAAATCCGGCCGATCGGCGACACGATCGAGTTCTTCAAGCTGATCCTGCGCACGGTGCTGTATTTTGATCCGCTGCGGGTGTTCGTGCCGCTGAGCCTGGCGCTGATTGTAGTAAGCCTGCTGGTGGGCGTCATCAGTATTGCGCTGGGGGATTTCCTCGACGTAACCACAAGCCTGCTGTTCGTGACCGGCCTGCAGTTCCTCGCCATCGGCGCCCTGGCGGACCTGATCACGCGGAGGACGAAATGAAAATACCAATGCAGCCACGAATGAACACGAATATACACGAATAATATACATCCCGCCTCGATCCCATGATTCGTGAAAATTCGTGTTCATTCGTGGCTTGAATTTTAGGACTGGAATTTAAATATGCGCGACATCTACGCACACAAGGCCATCAGTCAGATTCCGCGCCTGCTGTCGCTGGAGGACCGCAACCCGTTCTCGCCGACCTACGGCTGCTGCAATCGCGAGTTCTGGCTCTGCCGCTCGGTTGATTTCCCCAACTCGATCATGCAGTTCGGCATGCACGCGCTGGCGCTGGCGTGGCGCCATCCGATGCCGGGCAACATCTATCACCAGCACCCCAAGGCGCTCGAGTGGACCGTGGCCGCGATGGATTACTGGATGAAGATCCAGAAGCGCGATGGCTCGTTCGATGAGTTCTACCCCAACGAGCGCGGCTGGGCGGGGCCGACCGGGTTTTTGCTCTACGCGATGATCGATTCGTATCGGCTCTTCGGCGAGGCCTTCCCCGAGCGGCTCCGGCCGCGCTTCTTTGAAGTTTGTGAAAAGGCGGCCAAATACCTGATCCGCTGGGACGAGTCGGGGGTGCTGGCCAACCACCATGCGATGGCGGTGTTGCCGGTCTTCGAGGCGGCCCGGCTGCTCGACACCCGCGAGCTGTGGGATGGCTATCAGGAAAAGCTCAAGGAGTTTTACACCTACTGCGATCCCGAGGGCTGGTGCCTTGAGTATGACGGCGCGGATCCGGGATATCTGTCGGCCACCGTCAGCTTCCTCGGCAAGATCTGGAAGCACCGCGCCGAGGTGGCGCTTGTGCGCGAGGACCAGCGGATGCTCGAGGTGATGAACACGGCGGTTGAGTTCTGCGCCTGGTTCGCCTATCCCAACGGCCACTTCGCGGGCACGATCGGCAGCCGCCAGACGCTGCATTTCTATCCGCATGGCTTCGAGCTGCTGGCGCCGCACAACCCGCTGGCGGCGGCGGTGGCCGATCACCTGCTGCGCGGGCTCGAGCAGGGGGCGCTGGTGCCGCCCGAAATTCAGGGCGACCGCTACTACCAGTATCGCATCCCCGAGCTGCTGCTGAGCTGGGTCGATTATGGCGAGCGGCCGGCCGAGTCGGCTCCGCTGCCGTGGCAGGAGGGGCCACTGGAGCGCTGGTTCCCGCGCGGCAAGTTCCTCATGCGGCGCAGCGAGAAGACCTATGGCATTGTCAATGCAGCCAAGGGTGGCGTCATCAAGCTGTTCGATCTCGACTCGGGCAAGCTGGTTTTCAACGATAGCGGCGTGCTGGCCGAGTTGGGCGACGGGCGCGTGGTCACCAGCCAGTGGATCGACGAGGGCTATGCGATCAAGCGGGGCGAGGGGAGCGTCACCATCGCCGGCACGACCCACCGCGTGCCGGCCAAATATTTCACCCCCGTCAAGTTCATCGCCTTCCGCATCGTCATGCTGGCCGTCGGCTGGCACACCTGGATGGCCTATCAGATGAAGGGGCTCATCCGGCGGCTGCTGATGACGCGCGCGGCAAAGATGCCGGTGGACTTCCGGCGCGAGATCGCCTGGCAGGGCGAGGTGCTGGTCGTGACCGATACGCTGGAGCTGAAAGGGGCGAAGGTGCGGCGACTTTTGATCGGCGATGAAATGCCGGTGCGCTACGTCCCCCAGTCGCGCTACTTCCAGCCCCAGGAGCTGGATGTGGAGGGTTGGTTTGCGCCGCCGGAGGCGCTGGCGAAGCTGAACCAGTCGGGCCGGCTGACGGTGCGGCGGCGGGTCACCCCCGGCGCCGGCCGGGCCTCTCTGAAAATAGAATTCGAATGAAGAGCCGCGGCCAATGCCATTGCGACCGATGAGCTCACTTCCGATTCCGCCGCAACCCCAGCCGCGGCAGCGGCGGCATAAAATGCCGATGCAACCGATGCCATCACCTCCGATTCCGCCGCAACCCCAGCCGCGGCAGCGGCGGCACAACCTAGCCCAGGGCGTGAGCCCTGGGTGGAATGGCATGAAATTCAGAGCCCCGGCACGGGCGACACCATGTCAAGACATAGGTCAACGATCATGACCCGCCCCCCGCTGCTCCGCGCGCTCAACTGGCTTGGGCTGGTGCTGCTGGTCGCGCTGATCACGATCGCCGGGCCGCGCCGGATGCTTGCGTTGGCGGCGCAGCTCGATCCCTGGTGGCTGCTGGCGGGATTTGCGCTCAACGTGCCGCAGCTGGGCCTGAAGGCGCTGCGCTGGCACATCCTGCTGCGCTGGCAAAAGATCGATTTCAGTTTCGGCCGCGCGTTCCTCGCCTACTTCAGCGCGCTGCTGGTGGGGTTCCTGACGCCGGGCCGCCTGGGGGAGGCGGTCAAGGCCTTCACGCTGCGCAACGAGGCCGGGGTGCCGCTGGCGCTGGGGTTTTCAAGTGTCGTGCTCGACCGCGCGTTCGACATGTATCTGCTGCTGACGCTTGGGACTCTCGGGCTGGTGCGGTTTGCGGTGGTGGGTGAAGCGCTTTCATGGCCGGCGTTCATGGCCTCGTGCGCGCTGCTGCTCGTGCCGCTGGTGTTTTTGCATGAGCGGGTCTTCCGCGCCACCGCGGGGCTGGCGGTCCGGCTCGGGCCGCTGCGCCCGCGCGCCGAGCAGATCACGCAGCAGGCCGACCGTTTCGCCGGGGGGCTGGCGGTGCTGACCCCCCTGCGCCTGCTGACTTGCGTGCTGCTGACAATCGCCGCCTACCTGATCTTCTTCGTCCAGTGCCTCTTCTGCGCCTTCGCGCTGGGGTTCACGCTGCCCTTCCGCGACCTGGTGCTGATGATGTCGGCGAGCAACTTCATCAGCTTCCTGCCGATCACGCAAGGCGGCCTGGGGACGCGTGAATATGTGTTGACGCTGCTCCTGGCGCGCACCGTGCCGCCCCAGCCCGATTACGTTGCCGTGAGCTTTGGCCTGACGATCTTTCTCGTGCTGTTTGTCGGCGGCGGGCTGATCGGCTGGGTCTGCTGGCAATGGGCGCCCATGGGGTTGCGGCGGGCGGCGGATGAGGCAAGGGCGGCACGGCGGCGGGGGGGAATGGGCCGCGGATGACGCGGATTGGGCGGATTTTCACGGATTGATTGTATAGAATATGATCAGGGATCGGCCCATTCCGCGGCCATCCGCAATCTCCACGTCTCTGCGTCCCATTCCGGATCTTCAGCCTTGACTCACCCAGCCCCCCCACGCGCCATTCTCCATGTCGATATGGATGCCTTCTTCGCCTCGGTCGAAGAATTGGACGACCCCACGCTGCGCGGCAAGCCGGTGATTGTCGGCGGGGCGCCCGAGGAGCGGGGGGTGGTCTCGGCCGCCAACTATGTCGCGCGCCGCTTTGGCGTACACAGCGCGATGAGCAGCGCGATGGCGCGCCGGCTCTGCCCGCACGGGGTCTTTCTCAAGCCGAGGGGGAGGCGCTATGTCGAGATCTCGCGGCAGATCGTTGCGATCTTCGAGCACTATACGCCGCTGGTCGAGACGCTTTCGCTCGACGAGGCGTTCCTTGACGTGACCGGCTCGCGGCGGCTGTTCGGCACGCCCGTCGAGATCGGCCGCGAGATCAAGCGGCGCATCCGTGAGGAGATCGGCCTGACCGCCTCGGTCGGCATCGCGCCCAACATGTTCCTGGCCAAGCTGGCCAGCGACCTGGAGAAACCCGACGGCTTCGTGGTCATCGAGGAGCGCGAGGTGCAGACGCGGCTCGACCCGCTGGCGGTGGGCAAGCTTTGGGGGGTCGGCCCCGTCACGCAGGCGGCGCTCGAGAAGCTGGGGATCCGGACCGTGCGTGAGCTGCTGGCAGCCGACCAGGCCTTGCTGGCGCGGCGGCTGGGGGAGGATTCGGCGCGGGCGCTGCGGGCGCTGGCGCAGGGGATCGACCACCGGCGCGTCGAGCCCGACAGCGAACGCAAGTCGATCAGCGAGGAGACGACGTTCGCGCGTGACGTGGCGGATGAGGGGCGTCTGTGTGCGACGCTGGACGCGCTGGCGGACGAGGTGGCGCGCCGGCTGCGCCGCCACGGGCTGCGCGCGCGCACCATCCAGCTCAAGGCGCGCTACCCGGATTTCACGACCGTGACGCGCGCCTTGACGCTGCCGGCGCCGACGGCATCGACCATTCAGATCCGCCAGACCGCGCGCGAGCTGCTTGCGGGACGGCTGGGGCGGGCTGGGCGCCCACTGCGCCTTGTCGGCGTCGGCGTCACGAACCTCGTCGCCGACGAGGAGGGTCAGCTCGAGCTATTTCGCGACCGCGAGGAGCGCGACGAGCGGGTTGACCGGCTGCTCGACCGGCTGCAGGACAAATATGGTCCCGGCGCAATTGGTCACGGTCGGGAACCGGTCGAGGAATAGACGCCAGATCAAGAAACTCGGCATGGATAAATCCAGGTCACTTGGCGCCGAAAAAATTTGACACGCACAAACAGATAAGATATAAACGGTATACAGGTGCAGCAGGTGTCGTGGCCTGTAGGTCAAAACGAGGGGTCTTGGAGAGTGAACTGATAAAAATTCACGCCATTCAGGGCCTCATGATATAAATGTCAGAATGGTTTTAATTCCGCCTTGTTCATCATCGTCTCTTTTGCAGGTTTCGTGAGCCGCGCCCACGCGGAAGGATGCAGGCATGGATCAATTGATTTCATTCCCTTGGATGGGGTTGCGTTACACGCGGCAGCTCAAGGCGTTTTTGGAAACACTGGGTCTGCGTGTCATGCTGCCCCCGCGGATTTCGGACCGCACGATCAAGCTGGGCACGCGCCACAGTCCCGACATGATCTGCTTTCCATACAAGGTGACGCTGGGCAACTTGATCGAGGCGCTGGACAACGGCGCGCAGGTCCTGCTGATGCACGACAATGCGGGCCAATGCCGGCAGCGCCACTACTGGAAGATTCAGGAATTGACGCTGCGCGAGCTGGGGTATGCGTTCGAGATGCACCCGATTTCGCGACGCAGTTTTTTTCCATTGTTGCGGCGCCTGAGCGGGCGGAGTCACCTGGCGATCTACCGCGCCTACCGTCACCATGTCGGCGAGATTGCCGGGATCGATGCCGACCAGACGCGCTGGGCCGGAGACCGGCTCAACATCGGCATCATCGGCGAGGTCTACACCTGTTTCGAGGAATCGATCAACAATGACGTGATCGGCAAGTTGCGCGAGTTGGAGGTCAATCCATACAACACGGTCACATTGACCGAGATTGCCAGCACGACCTATTCCTACCGGCTGCAGGACATCCCGCGCACGATCGCGGGGCTGTTTCGCAAGGACTACGAGACGATAAGCGCGGGGGCCGATGCCGCCCAGTACCTGGAACAGGCGCGCGCCTACCTCAATGGGCCGTTGGGCGGGCATGCCTACAGCAACATCTGCCAGTTGCTGCGCATGCGTGACCGGGGCGTGGATGGGGTGATTCACCTGCTGCCGTTGTCGTGCATGCCCGAGACGACGATCGAGCCGATCATCAACCGGATTTGCCAGGAGAAGCATCTGCCGCTGCTGAGGTTGCCAATCGACGAGACCAACTCGCAGGCAAACTTCGAAACCCGGATCGAGACATTCATCGAATTGATCAAGCGCAAAGGGAGCAGGACCCATGAGATGTTGGCTCGGTGTTGACTGCGGATCGGTCAGCGTGAAGTTCGCGCTGATCGATGAGGCTGGCCAGCCCTTCCGGACACTCTACCTGAAGAACCAGGGGATCTCGGAGACCGTGCAGCAGGGACTGCGCGAGCTGCTCGATGATGAAGTCGAGGTGGCGGGCATCGGTTGCACGGGGTCAGGACGCAACTACCTGCGGATTCTGCTCGGTGCGGATGTGGTCAAGACCGAGGTGCTGGCCCACACGGTGGCCACGCTGCACCTGCACCCGGGCGTGCGCACGATCATGGATATTGGCGGCGAGGACTGCAAGATCATGGAAGTGGTCGACGGCGTGCTGACCAACTTCATCATGAATAACATCTGCGGGGCCGGAACCGGGGCGATGATCGAATCGATCGCCACGCGGCTGGGTATCGCGATCCATGAGGTCGGCGCGCTGGCGCTCAAGAGCCGCCAACGGCTCGAACTGCCGGGCAAGTGCGGCATCTTCTGCCAGTCGGCGGTGGTGACCAAGCTCAATGCCGGGGCGCATCGGAGTGACATCATGATGGGCGTGGTGCGCGCATTGATCAGCAACTACCTGACGCTGGCGCGCGGCATCCGGCTTGAACCCCCTTTCGTGTTGCAGGGGGCGACGGCGCTCAACCCGGCGGTCGTCTGCGCGCTCGAGGAACAGCTCGATCACGCGGTGATCGTCCCGCGCCAGTGCGCGGTGATGGGCGCCATCGGCATGGGCTTGATGACACGCGAGGCGATGCCGGATGCCGAGGTGCGCCCCCCGCTCAACGTCGATATTCGCGACTACCACTCCGTCGGCTTCACTTGCCACGATTGCCCCAATGACTGCGAAGTGACGCAGCTATTTCAGGACGACCGGCTGCTGGGCAGCGTCGGCTCGCGTTGCGCTAAATGGGACCGGCTGGTCTATTGCGAGGAGCAGGAGCAGGTGGTCTAAACCAACGGCAACCTTACGCCCTGCTACACAAAAAATTACGTCATGTGCCGTAAGCTGACGCGACCAAGAAGCGACCATGTCAAATCAGCCGAGGTTGCATTGCAATGACAGGAATATTGAGTCCGCTGGGTTGTGTGATGCTGGGACTGGCGCTGGCGGTGGTGGGCACAGGCTGCGGCAGCGGGGTTTCCGCCGATCAGCAACCCCCGCTCGAGCGCGGCCGTTACCTGGTCGAGCAGGTTTCGATGTGCATGGATTGCCATACGCCGATGGGGCCCGATGGTCCGGTCATGGACCGCCACCTGATGGGTGCGGCGCTGTCCTTCGCCCCGACCGCACCAATGCCGGATTGGATACCGGTCGCCCCCCCGATCGCCGGCGGCTACCCCGGCTGGACGAAAGAGCAATTGGCCTCGTTCATGGTCACGGGCATTAACCCACAGGGCCGCCACCCCCGCCCGCCGATGCCGCATTACCGATTCAGTCCGCAGGATGCCCAGGCCGTCGCCGAATACCTGGCATCCCTTGCGCCAACGCAATGAAGTGGCAGGTCGGGTCTTTGACCTGTTGAGGCGTGGTCGGTCGCAAGGTCCACATTGAACATATACGGGTCTTTGAACCGACATGGCCCCCAATGTCGGCTCGAAGAGCCGACCTACCTTCTATGGGGGGACAACCCCCTCGACAACAACCCTTTCGCGGCATAGAATGGGGTTTTTCCGTCCGCGCTGGCCGGTTGCGGCGGGGCGGAGACCATCCCATTTTCTTGCGCGGGGCATGCCATGTCGACCCAGACCCAGCTTTCGAGCCGCTATAACCCACATGACCTCGAGCCGGCGATCTATCGGCGCTGGGAGGAGGCCGGATATTTCAAGGCTGATCCGGCTCGACCGGCCGAGCCGTTTACGATCGTCATTCCGCCGCCCAATGTGACGGGTTACCTGCACATCGGCCACGCGCTCAATAACACGCTGCAGGACATCCTGACGCGCTGGCGGCGCATGCAGGGGCGTGACGCCCTCTGGGTCCCCGGCACCGACCACGCGGGGATCGCGACCCAGCACGTCGTCCAGCGCCAGCTCTGGAAGGAGGAGGGGCTGGACCGGCGCGACCTGGGGCGCGACAAGTTCCTTGAGCGCGTCTGGGCCTGGAAGGAGCAGTATGGCTCGCGGATCATCGCCCAACTCAAGCGGTTGGGGTGCTCATGCGACTGGTCGCGCGAGCGTTTCACAATGGATGAGGGGCTTTCGCGGGCGGTGCTGACGGTCTTCAAGCGGCTGTTCGACGAGGGGCTGATCTACCGCGGCGACTACCTTGTCAACTGGTCGCCGAAACTCCAGACAGCGCTGTCGGACGATGAAGTTGAATACAAGCTTGTCCAGGGCAAGCTCTGGCATATCCGCTACCCGATGGAGGATGGCGAGGGAGAGCTGGTTGTCGCGACGACGCGGCCCGAGACGATGCTGGGCGACACGGCGGTGGCGGTCCACCCCGAGGATGAGCGTTACCGCCATCTGATCGGCCGGCGCGCGCGGCTGCCGCTGGTGGGGCGGCTGATCCCGATCATCGCCGACACCTTCGTGGATCCGACGTTTGGCACCGGCGCGGTGAAAGTCACGCCGGCGCACGACCCCAATGACTATGAGATGGGCAAGCGTCACGAGCTGGCGATGATCAACATCCTGAACCCCGACGGCACGCTTAACGAGCATGCCGGAAAGTTTGCCGGGCTCGAGGTGCAGGAAGGGCGCCGGCGCGTGGTGGAGGCCCTGGAGGCCGAGGGGCTGCTGGTCAAGATCAGCGACCACGAGCACTCGGTGGGGCATGATTACCGTTCCGGCTGCGTCATCGAGCCCTACCTGAGCAAGCAGTGGTTCGTCAAGATGGCGCCGCTGACCCAGCCGGCGATCGAGGCTGTGCGTGACGGCCGCATCCAGTTCGTGCCGGCGCATTACGAGAATGTCTATTACCACTGGACCGAGAACGTGCGCGACTGGTGCATCTCGCGACAGCTGTGGTGGGGGCACCGGATTCCGATTTTCTACTGCGGCGAGTGCGGCCATGTCTGGTGCGAAATCGAAAAGTCACCCGAGGGGTGCGAGCGCTGCCAGTCCCCGCGCATCCAACAGGACCCCGACGTGCTCGATACCTGGTTCAGCTCGGCGCTGTGGCCGTTCTCGACGCTGGGCTGGCCCGAGCAGACGCCCGACCTGAAGAAGTATTACCCGACATCCGTGCTGGTCACGGCCCATGAGATCATCTTCTTCTGGGTCGCCCGCATGATCATCATGGGTCTCAAGTTCATGGGTGATATTCCGTTTTCGAAGGTCGTCATCAACCCGCTGGTGATGGACGAACATGGCAAGAAGATGAGCAAGAGCTCGGGGACGGCAATCGATCCGATCGAGGTAATCGACCAGATCGGGGCCGACTCGATCCGGTTGACGATGGCCAGCTATCCGACGCAGAGCCGCCACATCAGCCTGAGCGACAAGCGTTTCGAGACGATGCGCAACTTTGGCAACAAGCTCTGGAACGCCACTCGTTTCGTGCTGATGAATACCGAGGATCTGCCGGCGGCGGCGCTGGCGGTGGGGCCCGATCCCATGCGCCTGGAGCTGGAGGACCGGTGGATCCTGGCCGCGCTGCGCCGCGCCAATGAGCAGGCCTCCGCCGCGCTCGAAGCCTTCTCCTTTGATGTTTACGTCGACACGCTCTTCAAGTTCACCTGGAACCAGTATTGCGACTGGTACCTGGAGCTGGTCAAGGATCGGCTCTATGCCGGCGCCGAGGCGGGCGAGGGGAGAAACAGCCCTGAGTCACGGCGGACGGCGCAGGTGGTGCTGGTATCGGTCCTCGAGGAACTGATGCGCCTGCTGCAGCCGGTGGCGCCCTTCATCAGTGAGGAAATCTGGCAGACCTTCAAGGGGCGCTGGGGCGGCGCGGACGATGGCGGACGCTTTGGCGCGGAGTCGCTGATGATCGCCCCCTGGCCGGCAGCGGCCGCGGCGGGTGAGGACGAGGCGGCGGTCGAGTCGGCCATGACGCTGGTGCAGGAGCTCGTCGGCCGCATCCGCACGATCCGCGGCGAATTGAACGTGCCGCCGGCGATGCGCGTCGATGTCGAGATCGTCTCGGTCAATCCATCGCGGCTCGAGCTGGTCGCAGCCCAGCAGCACCATGTGCGGGCGCTGGCGACTGTCGGCGAGCTGCGGCTGGGGGGCGAGCGCCAGCTGACAGGCTTTGCCTCGACCGGCGCCTATGAGGATGTGGCGATTCATGTGCTGCTGCCCGAGGAGCTGCGCGAACAGGAGCGGGCTCGATTGTACAAGGAGCTGGCGCGGCTGGATAAGGGCCTCGCGGCGGCTGAAGGCAAACTGAAGAACGAGAAGTTCCTGGCGGGCGCGCCGGCCGAGGTGGTCGCTGCCGAACGCGAGAAGCTGGAGAAGCTGCGCACAGAACGCGCCGCGCTGGCCGAGCGTCGCGGGCTCATCGGCTAGCCATTGGCCGGGGGCAAGCGGGCGAGAACCATAGCAACCAGCTCGTCGAGCGGCAGCGCGCCATCGAGCAGCAGATCAGCTTGGGCGGCGCACGCATCCAGATGCAGCCGGCGCATCGGCTCGACCGTGTCGCGCCATTGGGCCTGCACGGAATCCTCGGTCCGCCCGCGCTCGGCGCAGTCGCGGGCCACCCGGCGCGCCAGCCGCAGATCCTCGCCGGCCGCGATGAAAATTGTCAACCCGAACAACTGCCGGATCGGCGCGTGGGCGAGTGCGAACAACCCCTCAACAACAATGAAATCCGTCGGCTTGAGCCGTTTCGGCTGCCCGCTACGCGTGTGGGTGGAGAAATCGTAGTTGGGGGCCTCGACGGCGCGACCTTGGGCCAGCTCGGCCAGCTGGCTTTCGATCAGCGGCCAGTCGAACGCCGCCGGTTCATCAAAATTCAGGCGGCCACGCTCGGCGGGGGGCAGCGCGGCCAGGTCGCGATAATAACGATCGAGTTCGACTACCAGTTGCGGCGGCGGCCCCAGTCGATGCGCCAATGCGCGGGCCAGGGCGCTCTTGCCCGCGCAGGAGGGTCCCGCGATGCCGAGGAGAAATGGAAGCGGCTGAGTCAAGTGCATCAACCGATAATCATGCCCGCTTGCATGGAAGGGCTGTCATGACCCTCTGGCAGATATTCGCCGCGGGCCGCATCCCAATGATATTGGCCGCGCGGGCCGTCGCTCAGGATTTGCTCGATGGCATCACAAAACAGCTCGATTTCCTCAAGTGTGTTGTAGAGGCCCGGACTGATGCGAACCATGCCCGGCAGCTCCGGATCGCCGCCGGCGCGGATGCGTGAGGCCAATTCGGACACCTTGACGTCGTCCAGACCGAGCAGCCGGGTGATGTAAGGATGGGCACAGAAGCAGCCGTTGCGCACGCCGATGGCATGCTCATGGCCAAGGATCGCCGCCAGCAGACCATGCGAGATTTTGCGTGTAGTGATCGAAACCACGCCGATGCGTGAGGCGGCTTGAGCCGGGTCGGAGTCACCGTAAATGCGGACCCCGTCGATGCGAGCCAGCCGCTCGAGCAGCCGCCGCGTCAGCGACTCCTCATGGCTGGCGATGGCTTCGGCACCCAACTGCTCGAGTATTTCCATCGCTCGCGTCAGCGCCAGCACGCCGAGCACGTTGGGTGTGCCGGGTTCCTCGCGGTCGGGGGCCGGGGCCCAGATCAGCTTGTCGAGCATCACCAGTCGGACGGCTCCGCCGCCGGTCAGCGCCGGCGGGCCGTCCTCAAAGAAGGCGCGCGGGCCGATCAGCACGCCCGAGCCGAAGGGCGCATACATTTTATGGCCGCTGAAGCAGAGGAAATCAATCCGCTCCGGGTCCGAGGGGTCACCCATCATCAGCGGCCGGTGCGGGATGAGTTGCGCGCCATCGACGAGCACCAGCGCGCCAGCCTCATGGGCCAGGCGGGCGATGCGCCGGAGCGGGGGCATGTGGCCCGTCACATTGGAGGCTCCGCTGACCGCCACAAGACGCATCCGCCCGCGGCGGCTCGCCAGTTTGCGCTCAAAATCCGCCATGTCGAGCGCGCCGCTGTCGGGATCAATTTCAACGTGCGCCACCTGGCTATTGAGCAGCCATGGCAACAGGTTGGAGTGGTGTTCCATCACCGTGTTGAGGACGATCGCCTCGGGCGTCTGGCGCATGCGGCCGGCGACGATGTTGATGGCGTGAGTCGTGTTGCCGCAGAAGATCACCGCATCATGGGCCGGATCGGCCCCGACCATGCGCGCGACCTGGGTGTGGCAGTGTTCAAAGAGGTCGGTCGAGAGGTGGGATTTGTAGCCGCTGCCGCGGTGAACGCTTGAATACCATGGTGCGAATTCCTGAATCGCGTCAAGCACCCCGCTCAGGGGCGGAGTGGTGGCGGCATTATCCAGGTTCACGTAACGGCGCGTGCTGCCATCCAGCGTCGGCACCTCTCGCTCCAGCCCGACGATCAATCGCCGGACCTGATCCATCTGGAGTGGGCGCGAGTTGCCGTCGGCCGGCAGGCCCGATGTGACTGCCATGGCGCCGGTCCGTTCAGATGGTGGGGGCCGCGGTGGCCGCGACGACGTCGTTCAGGTCTTCTTCAGATTCGGTGGCATAATTCTGGGATGTCGCGCGCAGCACCTGGTCCTTATAGATCGTCCACGCGCAGACCGGCATCAACCGGATCTGGCGCGTGAGGGGGTGCTCATATGCGAACGATGCGGGGCAGGCCACCAGCCGCCGGCTTTCGACGTTGGCCGGCTCCTCGAACGGCAGCACGATCACACGCAGGATGTTGTGACAGCGCGTGTGGCGGCGCAGGAGCGTCTTGAGCTTCTCGCCGCGAATCAAGCCCCAAGCCACTTTCATGACCTTCCCGCCGACTCCCTCGCCGAAGACCTCGCCCCAGTTGACGGTGCGGCGCAGCAGACCGATCAGCGCCGGCAGCATGACGAGCTGACGTCCGCGCCGCCCGAGCAGCCGCGCAATGAGGCTGGTCTTGAGTTTTTCACCGAGGCTGCGGTCGAGCTTGAGCGCGGCCGCCGCGGCCTCACCCAATGACGAGGTCAGGTAGCGAGAGATCGGCTGGTAGGCCTCGCCGTCGCTGACCAGGACCGTGACGCTCTCGCAATTGGGATGCGCCCCGCCAAACGTCAGGCGCCCGACCGGGAAATTGTCGCGGAAGGTTACCAGCCGCTGGAGCAGGCCGGCCGCAATAAAATCCACGCCCGGCAACGCCCGCTCCATCATTTTCTCGACATCGTCGATGGTCGTGTTGCCGGCATCGACTGCCTCCGGCCCCCAGGTCTCCACCAGCGGGATCAGGTCGAGGGCAGCGATCGTATCGCTGTACTCGTGGCAGAGCGCGATCATGTCGTCCATCTTGTCATCGTTGACGCCCAGCCCGGCGCAGCACATGACCGTGATCTTGCTCTTGCGGTGCTTGCGGATGTTCTCGAGGGCCTTGAGCTTGAGCTCGAGCGCCCGCGGGCTCTTGCGGGTCTTGTTGTAGATCGCGGGGTCGCGTCCGTCGAAGGAGAACATCAATTGGGTGCCGGTGCCGAGCAGCTCGCGGCAATAGGCCTCGTCGGCCATCTTGAGGCCGTTGGTCACCACGCGGGCCGAGAGGCCATAGCTCTTGGCCAGATTGATGATATCGACCAGGTCGCGTCGCACCGTCGGCTCGCCGCCAAAGAGCTGAATCTTCGGGCGCGGCTCCATCTTGCCCAGCGCGGTAAAGACCTTCTCGAAGTAGGCCATCGGCGGGTCGAAGCGAAAGCCCATCGACTGCACGTTGGCCAGGCAGATCGGGCAGTTCATGTTGCAGCGGTTGGTGACGTCGAGAAAGACCAGCGAGGGCGAGGCCCCGTGGTTGCAGCTCATGCAGCCCAGCCCGCAGTTGTCGCTGGTGGCCTCATCATAATTGCAGCTCTCGCGCTTCTCGCGCCAGCGGCTGGCATCCGAAGCCACCAGCACCTCGGTGGAACCGCACGCGGGGCAGTCCTTGACCAGGTAAATTTTGCCTTGGCGATCCTCATGGCGCGCCGGCACGATTTGGTCACATTTTTGACAAATACCGAGATTGCTCACTGTGTGCACCCTTCAGACGCTCAACCGGTCGTTTCCGTGCTCGTTTGCGGATCGGGGATGAGGTTGACGCCGAACCAGCCGACGATGAAGTTGGCCAGCGCGAGCGGCCGAATCTTATTTTGAATTCCGATGAAGCCCAAATGAATGGAGCGGTTGCAATCGATGAAGTGATAGGGCGGAGGAGGTTCCTCACCGCGCGACAGGGTGATCGCGCCGGCGTCATAAGAAGGCCGTTCGCCGAAGGTTTCATCGCCGCGCGCCTCGAGGGGCTCGGCCGGGTCAAAGGTGTCAAAGCCGAAACTCTCGCGGCCGGCCAGCAGCACGCCCCAGGATTGGTTCTCAAAGGGCATCACGCCTGCATTTCGGGGGCCGAGACCGATCACGCGCGCGTCAGAAACGTTGGCGTAGCCCAACGGGGTCACATTGAAGAAGTCGAAGTAGAAGGCGAATTGCGGGGTGGTCGAGTAGCTGATGCCGATGTCGGTGATCATCAGCGCATCACGGCCGCGGGCGCGCATATAATTGCAGCCGGTCCCGCCCAGGACCAGCACCACAAGCAGCAGCATCGGGATCAGGCGAAAGGACATCCGTTGCATGGTCAACTCCTTGAGCTTCATTGATCGGTGAGGGCAGCAGAGAATGATTGCGGGCACAGGCGCACCCCCAAACCATCCCCGAGCCAAAGATGCAGAAACCATCCACAAGGCGCGACAGATACAGGCAAGCAGACCCACATATCCATCAAAGACAGTTATCGTAGGCAAAGATGATCGGAGAGTCAAGGACCCCAAGTGTTAGGACGGATCTCCCGACCTGACATAGTCTCCAGTGTCGGCTCGGAGAGCCGACCTACCCTTCCCGGATCGAGGTGAGGTGGTGACCGAGTGGGGGAGCAAAAAAATCCCCCGACGAGACCTTTGCGATCGCGTCGGGGGTTGATGGTGTTGGGGTTGTGGGGCTCAGAGTTCCCGGATGAAGATGTTGCGGAACTGAACCAGGCTTGAGGATGAACTCATCTGGCCGTCGCGGCCCATGCCGCCGTGGTGCTGCAATGCCAGCCGGCCACGCTCAGGCACGTCCGGCAACTGAGCATTTTCGAGGACGGTAAAGCCATTGAGCAGGACCGTCATCCGATCTCCGCGCATCGTAATCTCAAAGGTATTCCATTCCCCGACGGGGCGGTCGGCCTTGACCTTGGGCGTGGCGCCGGCGCGCACTTCGGGAGGCATGCTCATGTCGCGCCGATAGCCCCAAACCTCGCCCGAGCCCACCGGCCAGCACCAGATGTTGATCTGGGCCTTGGATGTGCCGCGCACGTAGACGCCGGAGTCCGCATTGGGCGAGGGGACCACGATGTCTTTACCGTAGGCGTCCTTCTGGTTGCTGCCGTCGGGCAGGATCAGGTTCATCGGATAGAGGCCGTGCGTTTCCTTGAGCCGCCAGTCCAGCCGCAGCACGAAGTCGCCATACTCTTTCTCGCTCCACACGTTCTTGTCGCCGGGTGCCTCACTCATTGCATCATAGTCAATCACGCCATCGATCACCTTCCAATGGCCACCGTCACCCTCGGGCAGGGTCCAGTTGGTGAAATCCTTGCCGTTAAAGAGTGCGACAAAACCCTCGGGTGGCTGATTGAGCGGCTGCTCGGCCTTCTCTGCCGCCGGCTGGGCCGCCGCGCAACTGATCAGCAGCGCCAACGCCGCGATGCAAGATAATGTCCTCAACATTTTCATTCCGCCTTTTTTGAGTGTTAACCGACAACCGATGCATTGAGGAAGATTAGCGCGCAGGCGCTGGGATTGCAAATCCGATGACGCCCAAACCTATGTATAAAAGCAGAGGCCGAATCAATCAAAATCAGACTGGCGCGGGTCGAGGGCGGCGCGCAGCGACTCCCCCAATGTCTGGAACAAAAACATCGTCAGGCAGATCGCCAGCGCCGGGAAGGCGATGACGTGGGGGTGAGTCATCAGTGCGGGCAGACCCTCGGAAGCCAACATCCCCCACGAAGCGTGCGGCTGCTGGACGCCCAGCCCCAGGAAGCTCAAAAAGGATTCGGTAAAGATCGCCTGCGGGACCATAAAGGTTGCGGTGACGACGATTACGCCGGTGGTGTTGGGCAGCAGGTGGCGCGTGAGGATCCGCGACGGACCCGCCCCCAGCGCGCGGGCCGCTTCGACAAACTCGCGCACCCGCAATTCGGCCACGCGCGCCCGCACCATCCGCGCCATCTGCAGCCAATAAACCAGGCCCAAAGCGATGAAAACGTTGGCCAACCCCGGCCGCAGGACGACCATCAGCGCGATGACCACGAGCAGCAGCGGGATTGCGTAAAGGAAATCAATCAGGCGCATGATCGCCAGCTCGACCCATCCCCCGCGCATGCCGGCCACCCCGCCGACAATGACGCCGATCAGCAGACTCACGCCCGCGCCAGCCAGGCCGACCGCCAAGGAGATGCGGCCGCCGTAGAGGATGCGCGTGAGCTGATCGCGACCGAGGGCGTCGGTGCCCAGTGGATGACGCAGGCTGGGGCGGGTATATATATTGTAAAGGTCCTGCTCACTTTCGCCGTAGGGGCTCAGCCAGGGCCCGGCCACCACCGTCAGCACCAGCAAGCCCAGCAGGACCGCCGCAACCCAAAACGAGCTGTCGCGGCGCACGCGCTGAATCCAGCGGGGCCCGCGCATCGCCTTTTGCGGTTGGACCTGGATTTCGTCGACCCTCATTGGCGGCGCGTCCTGGGGTCGAGCCAGCGCGCCGCGCCGTCGGCCATCAGATTGAAGCTGACCAGCAGCACCGTGTAGAACAAGGTGACGCCCATGATCATCGGGTAGTTCCGGTTGTGGATGGAGTTGACGAAATCCCGCCCCAGGCCCGGGATGTCGAAGATCAACTCGACGACGAAGGAACCGGTCATGACCGCGGCGGCCTGTGGACCCAGGAACGTCAGTATCGGCCCCAGGATGTGTCGCAATGCGTGGACGATCACCACCCGCCAGGGTGCCACTCCCTTGGCCCGTGCGGTGCGCAAAAAATCACTACGCAGCACCTCGGACAGCTCGCTGCGAATCAGTCGGGCCAGATAGGCGGTCGGGAGTGCCGCCAGAGCCAGCGCCGGCAGCACGAGCGTGGCGGGCCCCCGCCAGCCCGAGGACGGGAACAGGCGCAACTTGAGGGAAAAGACGTAGAGCAGAAGCGTGGCGAGGATGAACGAGGGGATCGCGACTCCCGCCGAGGCAAGCCAGCCATTGAGCCGGTCGGGCCAGCGCCCCGGCCGGATCGCTGCCGCCACCCCCAAAGGAAACGCCAAGGCCAACGCAATCGCCAGAGCCGTCAGGCCAAGGGTCGCCGAGACGGGGAAACGATGCGCGATCAAATCGCCGACGGTGCGGCCGGGGTGATCATAGGAGGGGCCGAAGCGCCCCATGGCGGCCTCGCCCAGATAGCGCAGGTATTGGCGCGCCACCGGTTCGTCGAGATGATAGCGGGCCTCGATCGCCGCGCGGACGGCGGCCGGCAGTTCGCGTTCCTGGCTGAGCGGACCGCCGGGGATCGCGCGCATCAGAAAAAAGGTGGCTGTCGCCACGGCCCAGGCGACCAGTAGCACCAGCGTCGCCCCGCGCGCCAGACCAAGCAGAAGACGAAGGATGGTGTGCATCAGGGCCGTTTCCACTTGATTGATGCGCCTTGGCATCCCGGTGGGGGACGCAGTTATTACAATAACATCGGGGGAGCGTGCGGGAGCATCGAAAAACGTCGGCGCGGAGCGGGTGTGGGCATTGGAGCATCAGCGACTTCAGGCGGAGCCCGACTGCCGGGCAAGGTCTGGTATTACCGTTAACCCTGACCTGAAATAAACCCGACCCGGGAAGAGACTTAAAATGGCATCCTTGCAGCTCTTTCGATCAGGTTGACCGGGAACGAGATTGGCCGGTGTTTATTTATTTTTATCCAGTGGGATTTGGTGTGTGCCAATTGACAGCAGCGTTGAGTCTTCCTCGGAGAACAGAGCCCAATTGGTTCCAATAAAAATATTTTGCTTTAAGGGTTCAATGATTGTAATCTCATAAGCGCTAAGGGATTGCACCTCTTGATCCCATCATTTGAAAGGATACTTCGATGGCCAAACAGAAAGTAAGCCTGGACACACTGGATGAGGAAATCAGTCGACTGCGGCAACAGCTTGAGGAACGTGAATCGATTAAGCAGCAATATGGAGAGCTGAACCGGCAGCGCCAGATCGTCACCCAGTTACGCGACCGGCTTGCCAGCCTTGCATTGCCTGACAGCATTGACGAGCGCGGGACGTTGCAGGACTCAGTCGACATTGCCAAGGATGCCATCGCCGCCGCGCAGCGTGCGATCTTCCCGGCGACCGGACGTCGTGGCCAGTCGAGCGTGCCGCGTCAACGCCGCGCCAGCACGGATCCCGAGGTGCTGCGCCAGAAGGAAGACTTCTACTTTCGCCGTCAGGCCAAGGCGATGGCCGGACTCGTCGATGCGCAGGGCCGGCCCAAGAAGCGCCTGAACGAGGACGAGCAAAAGAAGTTTGAAGGGGCGATGAAGGAGCTCAAGCGGGCACAGTGGTATCCGCCGGAGCTGATCAAGCTGCGCCAAAAGGGCGGCCGTCGCTAAACGTTGAGGAACAAGGATAGGCGAAACGGCGCACCTCACCAGGGGGGCGCCGATTTCGCTGTACAAAAAGAATTGCGGGACAAGCCGGAGCGACTTGTCCCGCAATCGTTTCGGGGTATCCACCCGCGAATTGCTCAACGGGAGGATGCTACAGGAAAGGGCGCCTCTTCAAAAAATCAGAGGGGGAAGAAGCCCCTTTATCGTCGGCCAACCTGGTCGGGGTTGACTCTAGGAGGCATTATTATGGGCCATTGGGGTGGATTCAAGCCTTTTTTTCGAGCGGCCGGCGGACTCGTCATTGCCCGCCGCGGCAGGCCCCGAGCCCGGTTTGGCGTCTGATTTTAAATGCTTTACGATTTTGATCGCTTCGTGATGCAAATCGTTGCAACCCACGATCTGGATGCCGACCTGATAGCGGCCGGCGATCACACCGAGCGCATCGAGGACATTTTCCTGAAGGTAACCCTTGAATTGAGAGTGGACCATGATCTCGACCCGCTCCACCCCGGGGGTCTGCTCCAACTCGGCCATCAAGTCGTATTTTAGCTGCTTCCACAACTGCGGCTCGTTGAGAATACGGCTGCTTCCGTCGCAATAGGGGCAGGGGCGGTAGAGTGAATGCAACAGGCTCTTTCTGACCCGCTTGCGTGTCATTTCGATCAGCCCGAAATTGGAGAAGTCTGAGATTGAGAACTTTGCGCGATCGGCGCGCAGGACCTTCTTGAATTCGCGCAAGACCTGCAGTTCGTGTTCGCGGGAGCCCATGTCGATGAAATCGATGACCACCAGGCCGCCCAGGTCCCGCAGGCGCAACTGGCGGGCAATGGCCCGGCAGGCTTCCATGTTGGTCTTGAGGATCACCGATTCCTGATCCTCGTCGCCGACGAACTTGCCGGAGTTGACGTCGATGGCCGTCATGGCCTCGGTCTCGTCGATGATGATTGCGCCGCCGCTGCGCAGCCAGACCTTGCGCTTGAGCGCCTTCTGGAACTGTTTTTCGACCTCAAAGGTGTCGAAGATGTTGATCGGCGAGTCGTAGTAGTGGATGCGCGGCGGCAGCGAGGGGACCATCTCCTGACAGGCCGTGATCAACTCGCGCATGGCGCTCTTGGAGTCGATCAGAATCTCGTCGATCTCATCGTTGAAGTTGTCGCGCACGAGCCGGCGGAGAATTTCATGGTCGTTGTGGACGCAGGCAGGGGCGCGCATCCGGGCCGCGCGCTTCATGATCTGGTCCCAGGAGGTGGCGAGCTGGCGGGCGTCGTCGCGGATTTCATCCATATCCTGCTCAAGGCCGGCGGTGCGGATGATGACGGGGCCGACTTCCTCGTTGATTTCGCGCAGGATCTGGCGCAGCCGCTTGCGCTCGTTGACGTCCTCGATGCGGCGAGAGACGCCGCCCGAGTTCTCGGAGAAGGGCATATAGACCAGGAAGCGGCCCGGCATGGTCAGGAAAGTGGTGACGCGGGCGCCCTTTTCGCTGATCTTTTCCTTGATGACCTGGACCAAAATTTCGTCGCCCACGCGCAAGCGGCGGGCTTTGCGATCGGGCTGGTGGGCCGAACGTGGAGGCCGCTCGGCCTTTTCGCCCTCGGCGTCGCCCTCTCCCAGCAGCGGCTCGAGGTAATCGTCCTCGTCGAGCGACTCCTCCTCGCTGGCGGCGGCGTCCTTCATGCGCGCCTTGGCTTGGCGCTGCGTCTCGCGCTCGGGCCGCCCGCGTTGGGGCAGCTCGAGCTCCGGCAGCACGTCATTGAAGTGAAGGAAGGCGTTTTTCTCGAGCCCAATGTTGATGAACAGGGCGCGCAGACCGGGGACGATCGATTCGATGCGTCCCTTGTAGATGTTACCGATACTTGATCGAGCCCGCATGTCCTCGACGAACAGCTCGGCCAGGTTGCCATCTTCCAGCATGGCGACCCGGATATCGGTTTCCTCAAAATTGATTAGGACCTGTTTAAACATGCTCCTGCGTCTGCATTCTCCTCGGGGCGGTACTGGACGGGTGGGGCAGGCCGCAAAGGAGAACCGGTGCCGGTGTGGGGCACGACAAAAGCCACCAGCCGTCCGGCACATTCAAGGAGCATCGGAGCGGGGCGAACCCCGTGGGGAAACTCTTTGGCCAAAAACCCGTCTCATTTCAGCGCTAGCGGGGCGTGGCGCGCACCAGTAATCGGGGGCGCTGCCGAACGGGTCGGCCGTCACCAGCCGATGGTTGAAACTTCCCCATCGGTTGCGAGGACCGGGGACCGTCCGTCCCTGGCTTCAGAATCAGTGTAACCGGATTTGAACCAAACGCAATTTTATTTTGTGACTCGGCATCCCCATTGATCAAAGTTTATCGGATGGGATATAAAGATCACCTGCTGGAGTGACCCCATATGCCCCGACTCAGGCCGCCCATGATCGCGTTCGTTTTGCTGGGGCTGGTCGTCGTGATACGGACTGGCCTGCTGATGGCCATGGCGTTGGGACCGGACGAGCGGGCACGGGTGCCCGACAGCATGACCTATCAGGCGCCGGCGCTGGCGCTGCTCGAACTGGGGCGGTATGCCGAATCGGCCCAGCCGCAGGCCGCCCCCGAGCTGGTGCGCACGCCGGGGTATCCGCTGCTGATTGCCGGCGTCTGGGGCGCGGTCGGTCGAAGCCAGTTCGCGTTGCTGCTCGCGCAGTCGCTCCTGGACGCCTTGACGATCATGCTGATCTACCTGTTGGGGCGGATGCTGTGGTATCGGGAAGCCGGACTGGCGGCCGCCATCCTTTATGCCCTCAACATGAATTCTTATCACCATACTTCGCTGGTGCTCTCCGAGAGCGCGTTTAACTTCCTATTGGTGCTGGCCTTGCTGATGGGGTGCCGGCTGCTGCTCCATAAAGACATGGGGATCAAAGGCGCTACAGGATTGGGATTGACCTCGGCGTTGGCGACGTTGGTCCGGCCGGTCTTATACTATTGGATGGTCCCGGCGGTGCTGGGTTTGCTGGCCATCGGCTGGCGCCGTGGCCTGCGCGGGCGGGCCTTGCTGATCGCACCGCTGGGGCTCATCCTGCCGTGGTTGATCCTGATCGGCGGCTGGCAGCTGCGCAATGCTGCCGAGTCAGGCGACGCGACCTTCAGCCAGATCCAGAACGTGAACATCTATGCCTGGCGCGCGGCGGATGTGGTGGCCCGCCGGCAGGGTATATCTTTCGACGAAGCCCAGCGGCGGCTGCGTGAGCTGGCCGAAGAGGGGACACAAGGACTCAGGCCGTCAGCGCGCTTCGCCTGGATGCGCGAGCAGGGTCTGGCGATCTTGCGCGAGGCACCGGCTCTGGCGTTGCGCTCACAGGCGGATGGGTTGCTCAAGCTGCTGGCCGCGCCGGTGGCGATTGATCACTATTTGCGACTCGGGGGGCGGTTGGATGGTCCGGGCGGGCCACTCAGCTCGCTGGCAAGGCTGGCGCCAGGTGAATACCTCAGCCAATGGGTCCGGCCCCACCCGCTGCTGTTCGCGATGTTGGGTTTCGAGTTGGCCCTGATGGCGCTGGTCTATGCGGGCTGGGTTGCGGGGCTGGTCATGCTGGGTCGTCGGGCTGTGGCGCCGGAGCATCTGCTGCTGCTGGGGACGTTGGCCTACCTGATCGTCGTATCAGCCGGGCCCGAGGCCTACGCCCGGTTGCGCGTGCCGCTCGAGCCGTTTTGGGTGCTGTATGCGGGGCTGGCGTTAACGCGGGGACTTAAAATGGTTCGGGGGATGGCGCGACGAAGAGTGAAGAGAAACTTGAAGGACCAGGGGGTGAGCGTTGAAACGGAAGGCGCGGATGGATGGGGACGGGGTCGGTGCGGCGGTGGCAGAACTCAAAGAACGCTGGCCCGAGATCGGCGCAGCGGCTGATCATCCGTTGACCGAATGGTTCGTGCTCAAGCACGAGCGCATCAGCCTCGGGCGCCACCGGCTGATCTATTGGGCCCAGATGCTGCTGGTCTTCTTTGGCCTGCCGCTGGGGATTGTTCTGGTCATCCACTTCCTGCTGAAACTGACATCTCAGCTGGGACCAAACGGAGTCTCCCTCGGGCTCTTGGTCATGGGCGTATTGATTCTGCTGATCCCGCGACTTTGGCGGGCACGGCCGAAGCCGCGTGGGCAGGACATCCTTTCGCCCTACCAGTTGATGTCGGTGACGGGCGAGGCCGATCAGTGGACCCAGCTATGGTTGTGCCCGTTGACGCCGCGCGACCTGATCGGGATCAGCGTCGGCTGGCTCTATTATGTCCAGCGCCACCGCCGCAGCCACGGCGCGGCCGGCAGATGGATCAAGCGGCTGGGCTGGGGGATTGGCCTGACGGCGGTGGCGGCGGTCCTGCCTCTGCTGGCGGGAGGGTTTCACGGTGCGCTCACGTTCGTGACGCTCATCGCCTTTCTGGCCGGCTTCTTCCTGCTCTGGAATCAACCGATTATCACGGTCAACCAGGCGCTCGACCTGGCCCAGAGCATGTTCTGCCTGCGCGGGGGACAAGCCACTTGGAAGCTTTACCGGCGGCGACCGGTGATGATGCTGCTGATGATCCTGTTCATCCTGAATGTGATGCTGATCTTCAGCCTGTTCTTGATGGTCCGGGGTGAGCCGGCGTGGGTCGGGCTGGAGGTGTCGCTGATATGCTGGGCAGGGGTATTCGTGCTTTGCTCGCTGCATATTCGCCGGGTCGATCCACAGCAGAGATTCCAAAAACTCGTCGAGCGCGATGGCCGGGAATGGCAGGACGAGATCGCGCGGCTGGTGGGCCGGGATGCGTGATCGGCCGCGGGCTACTGGTCCAGCGAGGCGATATAGCCCTCGACGGCGCGGGCGATGGCCTCGGCGGTGCGGCGGACGGTGGCGGTGTCGCGCAGCCAGGCCTCGTCGCCGGGGTGGGGCATGAAGGCGGTCTCGACCAGCACCGATGGGCACTCGCTGATGTTGCGGTTGACGCGGAAGTTCTCCGAGCGCACGCGCGGGGCCGCGTCGGGGGTCAGTTCCGCGGCGAGCGCCGCCGCGATCCACTCGGCCAGCGGACGGCTATGCTCATGGTGGTAGAACATCATCGGCCCACTGGCTGAAAGCGGGTCGGTCGCGCTACCTACGGAATTGTGGTGCAGGCTGATGAATAAATCGGGATCGGCCGCGCGGGCGAGCCGGACGCGTTCGTCCAAGTCGATCGCGGAATGGTCGTAGCGCAACTGGAGGACTTCGGCGCCGCGCTCGCGCAGGGCGCGCTCGAGCCATGCCGCCTGAACCAGGTTGGCATCCGCCTCGGTCAAGCCCGACGGCCCCAGCGCGCCGACATCGTTGCCGCCGTGGCCGGCGTCGAGCATGATGCGCAGGCCGGCGAGCGGACGGGCGGGATCGGCCGGACGCGGCGCCTCGCGCACAAACAATTCAAAATCTCCACCCTCGCCCATGCCCATGCCAAATCCCCAGAGCGGCCGCCCGAGCGTGAGCCCCAACGCCGGGGCGCCCCCCCAGACGCCATCATGGATGGATTCGACCGTGGTTGCTGCGGGCGCATCCAGCCGCAGATGGCTTGCCCCCGGCAACACGACATTGAGTCGAGTCAAATCCTGGGGGTCTCCCTCAAAGCGCGTGGCGATGGCTTGGCGCTGGCCGGTGAAGCCAAGGCGCAGCTCAACGGGGCGGCGTGGGGGCAGCAGGCGGGCATCCAGCTCGGCGAGCAGGAACGGGGCTGGGTCGGGGTTGATCTGGATGGCGTCAAGCTCGAGCCAGCCGCGTTCGCCGCGGTCAAGGTCCACCAGGGCCCGGTCGCCGCGGATTTCGAAGATCGGGGCGACGGTGCCCTCGACAAGGTTGCCCCAACGCGCCCAGCCAGTGGGGTCGACGAGATAAGAGGCGAGGGGGGTGCTGACCCGGGCTGTGAAGAACTGCTTTCCATCCGGCCGCGCGCCGACGTGCAGGCGTGCAACCAGCTCCTGGGCGAGGAGTTGTCCGTCGCGCTCGCCCTCGATGCGGAAGTGGATCGGGTGGAGACTGGCGGGGGAGGCGGGCGGCGGCGCCAGCGCCAGGCGATAGACGGCGCCGCGCGTGGGATGGAGGCCGGCGGGCTCCATCTCGAGCCAGGGGCCGGACTCGCCCACTCGCGCCAGAGCGCGCAGGCCGGGGCTGGCGTGGAGGGAAATTTCGAGAAGTTCGCCGGGGGGGAGCCAGAAGTGGCCGCTCGGTGCGACGGGAGCTGAGGCGAAGCTGGGCGGCCAGTCGGGGGTCGGCGCGGCGGGTTGGGCCAGGGGGATGGTGCGCTCGATGGTGGTGACGCGACCGCCCCGGCTGGCGCGGAAGGTCCAGTTGGCCTGATGTTCGCCGGTGAGCGGGGCGACTCCGCTGAAGGTTCCGCCGGGCCAGACCCGCACCGATTGGCCATTGAGGGTGAGGTTGGTGTCAGCAGGCTCGACGCGGCCCATGTAGCGCAGAGCTATTCCCTGCGGGGCGATGCGGGAGCCGGGCATGACGATGAGCAGGCGCGGGGCGCCGGGGTCTGACTGTTCGGGGCCGGGCTGCAGCCAGAGCCGCTCAAAGGCTTCGGTCGGCATGGCTTGGCCGGCCAGCATCTGGGCGCGGGTGAGGGCTGCCAGGGAAGTGAGGGCGGCCACCAGAATCAAAAAACGAATCAAGGCGGGCATGCAGGGGGGGCTCCGTTGCTCATTCGCGGTGTTGGGCGGCGGGCGAGGCCGGGGCTGGGCGGGCCGGAGCGGCCGATGGTGGCCGCGGGCCTGCCGCGCCTTTAAATACTAAACCATGAAAACAGGATGTTTGGCCAGCCCGACCGCACCGCTCATGGGCGTTTGGAGTGGGATGTCGCGGCAGAGGCCCTCCCCCAGTCAGGGAAGCAAAGGTGAGATGGGGTAGGTCCGGATGGCAAAATGGGCGGAAACTCTAAAATTGACCTTGTGTTCGGAAAGGTCAAAAATAGGGGCAGAGTATTGTGAATCCGCCAACGGAGAAAGATGATGACGCTGATCCATGTCAATGCCAAGGCGCCCAAGGTGACCCCGGGGCAACTGACCGCGCTGCTCGAGCTGGGGGCCGACTATCCACTGTTTGACCCCGCCACGGCTGCGGGGCATCCGGCTTGGGGGGATCTGGAGCGCCGCCGCAAGGATGGCGAGCTGAAGTCGCCCTACCTGGCGGTGGGCGAGCGGCCGCTGCTTTACCTGCCGGGGGCGTCGGCGCGTCATTGGGATGACCGCGAGAAGCTGCGCATCCTGGCGGGGCGGGCGTTTGACGCGGCGGTTGAGCGGCGGGCGGAGACGCTGGTGTTTTTGCTGGACGGTGCGCTTGGGGGCGAGGCGGCGGAGCAGGTGGCCGAAGGGGTGGCGCTGCGCGCCTATCGCTTCAAGAAATACAAGCAGGAAGACCCGCTGCCGATGAGCCCGCAGGTGCACCTGGTCGTGCCGGCGGCGGGGCTCAAGCAGACGCAGTTGGCCGTGGGGCGGCGCGAGGCGGTCTGCGCCTCGATCAACCACGCGCGCGACCTGGTCAATGAGCCCGGTTCGGTCGCGACGCCGGAGGCGATCGAGAAGCTGGCGCGCAAGGTGGCACGCACGGCCAAGCTCAAGATCGAGGTGCTTGACGCGCGGGAGCTCAAGCGCCAAGGCTACGAGGCCCTGCTGGCGGTGGGCAAGGGGGCGGTGGTGCCGCCGCGGATGATCGTGCTCAAGTATGAGCCGTCGGGGCAGGGGCGCGTGGCGCGCGGGCGCAAGCGGCAGGGCGTCCATCTTGGGCTGCTCGGCAAGGGGGTGACGTTCGACACGGGGGGCATCTCGATCAAGCCGAGCCAGAAGCTGTGGGAGATGAAGATGGACATGGCGGGCGCGGCGGCGGTGCTGTTTGCGATGGAGGCGATCGCGATCGCGCGCGTGCCGCTGCCGGTCACGGGCGTGATGGTGCTGGCGCAGAATGCCGTGGACGCCAACTCGACCCTGCCGGGGGATGTCTTCCGCGCGCGCAACGGCAAGTTCGTCCACGTGGACAACACGGACGCTGAGGGGCGGCTGATCCTGACCGACGGCATGTGGCGGATGGGCGAGGAGAAGGTCACGCACCTGGTCGACGTGGCCACGCTGACGGGGGCGGTGGTGCGCGCGCTGGGGCATGCGCTGACGGGAGCCTTTGGTGCCACCGAGCTGGTTCACCAGATCGAGGAGATCGCGGCGGCGGAGGGCGAGCCGGTCTGGCGGCTGCCGATGGTGGAGGAATATACCGAGTGGCTCAAGACCGACGTGGCCGACATCAACAACGTGACCTCGGCGGGGCTGGCCGGGGCGAGCACGGCGGCGCTGTTCCTGCGCGAGTTCGTGCCCGAGTCGGCGCAGCATTGGGTGCACCTGGACATTGCCGGCTCGGCGTTCATGGACAAGGACTGGAAGTATTATCGCCCGGGCGCGACGGGGGTGATGGTGCGCACATTCCTTGCGCTGGCCGCCCGGCTGGCCGAGGGCTGAGGATTTGGCGACCAACTCCTCATGAGCAAAACCCGCCGCACATTCCGCCTTGCCCCCCACCGCAATCCACGTGCATGGCGGCGTTGGTGGCGGCATCCCGATCGCTTGCTGGCGCGGCGACAGTTCCGCCGCGGGGTGCGTGTGCGTTGGTATTGGCTGGTGCTGTTGGTGCTGGTGACGCTACCGCAGGGCTTCCTGCTGCCCGAGGATCCGAGCCAGAGTCATGCACTCCTCAGGATCCCGATGTTTCTCATCTACTTCTGCATGTATTTGGGATTGTGGGTCTCGAGCATGCAGAACGACTGCCTGCGGTTTTTTCGGGGCGAGCGACTTGAGGAGTTGCGCGTGACGCCGATACGCGCGGAAGATCTGATCCCTGCACTATTGCTCGCGCCGATCGGTGTCGGGTTTGTCCTGCTCACCATTCATGGTCTCTGCGAGTTCCCATATTTAATAAAAATTTATGGATTCGAACTTGATTCACTCGTTTCCGAGTGGGCTACCATGAGACTTCTTTCTCCAATCTTCTTTCTCTTGAATTGGAGTAGCGGCTTAGTTGTGCATGCGGGCATGACGGCCACCGTGGTGGCACTGGGCCAAGTTTCGCCCGCCTCGCAGGTATGACCTTTCTGGTGCTCTGTGGAACCGCCATCCTTATTGCCGTTCTCAGCGGAATCCTACAGGTTGGAATCTTCATGCTGACTTCAAACTTCTTTCGAACCCTCGCTATACTGCCGTTTCTGTCGGTGCTGATCGGGCTGCTGATCGGGCTGCGGTTGTGGTGGTTCGGGATCAGTCGGCTGCGAGCGGGGCGTTGGCTGAACCCCACCGGATGAGCCGGAGCCCCGCCGGGGTGGCCAGTTCATGATCCGGAGATTGCATCAATACCGACCGAACTGCTCGGCCAGCTCGACGAGCAGTTCGATGTTTTCGGGCGGGGTGGCCGGCGCGACTGAGCAGGCGGTCGAGAGGATATAGCCGCCGCCGGGCTTGCCCACCTCCAGCCGGTATTGGACGTCGGCGCGGATCGCCTCGCGCGTGCCGGCAAGCAATGTATTGACCGCATCGATATTGCCCTTGATGAAGGCCTTGTCCGCCAGCTCGCGCTTGGCTTGCTCGAGGTCGACCGTGCCCAGCGGCGGCGGGTCGAGCGTGTCGATGCCGTTGGTGCCGGTGGCCAGCATCAGGTCGAGCCGGTCGGCGATCTTGCCGCAGGTGTGCGTGTAGATCGGCAGCTCGCGCTCGGCCTTGATGCCCGCGACCACTCGCCGCTCGTAGGGCAGCACGAACTGCTCGTAATGCTTGCGTGAGATGAAGCCGGCGCCGGCGAAGGCCGAGGAGATCAGCACGCCATCGACCCCCTCGCGGGCCTGCGCGCGGCCCAGCTCGATCGCCCCCTCGGTCAGCCGATCCAGGCAAGCATGGGTCTTGCCGGGATCGAGCAGCACCTGGACCAGCCCCTCCTGATAGTTGAACAGCTCGAGAAATTGCGACCAGGGGGAGAAGATTTCGCCGTGGATGGAGACGCCCTCGCCGGCGCGCGCCCGCACCGCCCGAATCGCATCCATGTGGTAGGGCGGGAAGAAATCCGGTCCCGGCGTCGCCGGCTCGTCGAACCCCCAGCCGAATGGCCAGGTGATGTTGGTCATGTCCCACGGCTCGACGTAGTAGAGCCGCTCGGGGTCGACTTCATCGAAGGTCGGAAAGTAGCGGGAGCCGTCGGGCTGGAAGTAATGCGGGCAATCGTCGGCGGGCATCTCGGTGAAGCCGCCGTTGCGCCAGTGGATGACGCTGCCGCGCTCGCGCCGCTCGATGCGGGTGACCCAGTCGCGCCAGCGGGGATCGCGGCCGGGCATGTTGACCAGGATGCCGTCGAAGCCATAGCGCCGGCGCAGGCGCTCGAATGCCTCGGCGAAGGCTTCGCTCTCGTGCCAGATGTCGAGCGGGTCGAGGCCCGAGTGGAGGAAGTAGTGGCCGATCGAAAGCTGGCACATGACGGGGACGCGATCGGCCTCGGCCAGCGACATCGCCCGCGCCATCCTCGTTCGTGAATCCATCGTGCGCCTCCGCGGCAGGTCATTGGCGCACCAGCATAGCTGTAAGAACAGGGAAATAAAAGGATCTCCCACCAAGCCACGAAGTCACAAAGGGGGGAAACCTTCGTGGCTTGGTGGCTTTGTGAGAGGTAATATTTTGAACAAATGGATGGGTATCAGCCCGCCGGAGTGGCGGCCTGGGCCAGCGTGCCGAGCCGGGCGGCGGCGGCTTCGCGCAAGGCGGCCAGATCGTTCAGCGATTGATTTCTTTCGGCTCCAATTGAATTCAGTTCTGGCGTGATTGAAAAAAATATCGGCCGAATCATGCTGTAGAACCAAGGACCCACGATACGATTATCCCATATTCCAGCCGGCTCGCGATTGATCAACGCACGGTGACCCAATTCGCTGCCTGTCATGCCACTGGCATCCGCTATCTTTTCTTCCCGCGCCAACAACCGCAACATCCCGACCTGATCAATCATCATTCCGGGAAGATTCTCATCCCAGGCTGGACAATCCGCCAGCGTCTGATCGATCTGGGCGAGCACGATCCGCAGGGTTGCCCTGTCCAGCCGCTTGTCTTCAAGCAGGCGGTTCCATTCCGTGGTGGCGTTCTTGAGCAAGCCCGAGCCGAGGGTCCAGACGATGATGGGTGAGTAGCGATCATGGCGGGCGGCGCGGGCGACATGATGAACGTGTTCGAGGGCTTCGGCAAGTTCTCCATCACTTGCCATTTGCCGGGCCTCGGCCAGTTCGATCCTGGTGGCCGCGCGGAAATATTCCATCCCCCTATGCCCGCTTCCAATGTCTTCGGCCCATTCGAGCATCAGCGCGGAGAGCTGGTAATCGGGCTGGTTGACCAGCGTCTCGAAGGCGGTCATCAGGTCGGCGTGGCGCACGCGCAGCTCGGCGGCCTCCTGCGGGGTGATTTCCTTGGCCACCCGTACCGGTCCGGCGGCCAGCAGCTGACGCGCGGCGGTCTCGGTCTCGGGGCTGAACTGGATCTTGGTCAGGGCCTCAGCCGGCAGATTGAGCGGCTGGGTCTTCCACGCCTTGTATTCAGCCTTCTGCTCGGGCGTAAGCTCGCGCAGGTGCCATGCTTCGCTGGCCGAGGGGCCGAAGGCGATCACGCCCACCACCAGCAGCAATACGCCAGTAATCCCGACCATCAACAGGGTTTTCATTTTTTCTTCCTTCCGCCAAGAGTCATCGATTCATTTATTGAGATTTGTGGTTCACGCACAAACGCCAAGGGGCCAAGGCCGCCAATAGTGGATTTATTGAAAATGAGCTTCGGGTTCCTGAGGACGTTTTACTTGGGCCTTTGTAGGAAACGCACGGTGTAATTGTGCCGTCGTTATGTTGGCTTGGGACAGCGTGCCGAGCCGGGCGGCGGCGGCTTCGCGCAAGGCGGCCAGCTCAGTCAAAATTTCGTTCCTTTCGGTGAGGCGGTTAACAATCGATGGATGCTGCACGGCGTAAAGGACGGGTTGAACCATGCTGTGGAACCAATGACCCGCAAAACGGACATCCCATATTGTTGATGGCTCGCGATATGACATGTACAAGCGGTTTAAATCTCTGCCTGTGAGGGTGGTGGTATCACCTGAAAATACATCACGGTCCATTAGCCGCATCATGCCTAACAATTCGAAGGCCAGGCCCGGCAAATCTGGATCATAAGCCGGACAGTTCGATACTGCCTGATCGATCTGGGTGAGCACGAGTCGAAGCGTTGCCCCGTCCAACTGCGGGTCCTCCAGCAGCCGGTTCCATTCTTCGGCGGTGTTCTTAAGCAAGGATGATCCGGTTATCCAGATAAAGTTTGACGAATAGCGATCATGCCGACAAGCGCGGGCGACCAGGTCGATGCGCTGGACAGCCTGGGCATATTTTCCCTCCTCCATCATCTGCCGGGCTTCAGCCAACTCGATTCTGGCCGCAGCAAGGAGAAGTAAATAGCTGTTGGTTGATATGTCCTCCTCTTTATCCCAGTCAATCATCATTGCGGACAGCTGGTAATCGGGCTGGTTGACCATCGTTTCGAAGGCCTCCATCAGGTCGGCATGGCGGGCGCGCAGCTCGGCGGCCTCCGCCGGGGTAATCTCCCAACCCACATCCGCCGGTTCAGAAGTTCGCAATTTACCCACGGCGGCCTCAGTCTCGGCGCTGAACTCGACTTTGGCCAAGGCCTCAGCCGGCAGATTGAGCGGCTGGGTCTTCCACGCCTTGTATTCAGCCTTCTGCTCGGGCGTAAGCTCGCGCAGGTGCCATGCCTCGCTGGCCGAGGGGCCGAGGGCGATCACCCCCACCACCAAAAGCAATATACCCGCCAGCCCGAACGTCACTATTTTCGTCATGATCGTCTCCTTCCAGCCATGGTTGCCACATCCTGATATATAGACGCAGGGCGGAGCATTCGGTTGGAATATATTTTTGAAGAAAAGGAATTCTCACCAAGCCACGAAGGCACCAAGGTGAATGGCAACTTTGGCGATCCTGGCACCTTGGCGTTTTGGCGCGAACAAGGGCGCTCATTGGGGGACTGCTTTTGCAGCCGTCGACCGCGCTTCGCGCTTTACAATCGCGGCCTCAGAGCTTATTCATGTTGCTGCAGGTTTTTCCGCCGAATCGAATATTCACAACCTTTTTTCGCAGGAGTTTCGCCATGGCCCCGAGGATTCTGGAACAACTGGCCGCGGGCCGCATTCTGGTCAGCGACGGCGGGCTGGGGACCCAGCTTCAGGCGCGCGGGCTGGCGCCGGGGCAGTCGCCCGAGGGGCTCAACCTGGCGCGGCCGGAGATGGTGCGCGAGGTGCATGCGGCCTATTACGCCGCCGGGGCGGACATGGTCGCGACCAACACCTTTGGCGGCACGCGGCCGCGGCTCAAGGGGCATGGGCTCGAAGAGCAGGTGGTCGAGGTCAATCGGCGGGGGGCGCAACTGGCGCGCGAGGCGTGCCCGGAGGGGCGTTTCGTCGCCGGCTCGATGGGGCCGCTGGGCGAGATGCTGGAGCCCTACGGGACGATCACGGCCGACCAGGCCGCCGAGTGGTTCGGCGAGCAGGTCGAGGCGCTGGCGGCGGGGGGCGTGGATTTGATCCTGATCGAGACGATGCAGACGCTCGACGAGGCGCTGCTGGCGCTGCGGGCGGCGCGTGAGCTGACGGGGCTGCCGGTGGCGGTGACGATGACCTTCGAGCACAAGCCGGCGGGCTTCCGCACGATGTGGGGGGTCAGCGTGGAGAAGGCGGTGGCGGGGCTGGTCGAGGCGGGGGCGGACGCGCTGGGGTCCAACTGCGGCTGCGGGTTCAAGGACATGCTCGAGATCGTGCGCCTGATGCGGCCGTTGACCGACAAGCCGATCATCGCGCAGTCCAATGCCGGACTGCCCGAGATCGTCGATGGGCGGACGATCTATCGGGAGACGCCGGACTCGGTGGCGCCGGTGATCCAGCAGATGATCGACGCGGGGGCGAACATCATCGGCGGCTGCTGCGGGACCAGCCCTGAACATATCGCACTGATCCGCCAACTGGTGGAGGCCGCCCCGGCCCGCTGAGTTCAGTCCTTGGGTAGGCGCTCTATTGTTTCGGTGACGATTTCTGGATCATAGCCACGGCGGGCGAGGGCGCCGGCGAGCCGCGCCTGGTTGCGGGGCTCGGCCAGGGGCTCGAAGCGGGGGCGCAGGCGGAGGGCCAGCGCGAGGCATTCGGCAGGCAGATCGACCTGGGCGAAGGCGGCCTCGACGCGGCGCTCGGCTTCCAGTTCCTCGATGCCGCGGCCGGTCAGCTCGGCATGGACGCGGGCGGGGCCGGTGTCGCGCCGGTGGCGCCGCGCCTTGACGATGCGGCCGGCGACGCGCTGGTCGTCGAGCGTGCCGCTGGCGAGCAATTCGGTAAGGGCGGTCTCGGAGGCGTGCTCATCGAAGCCGCGGGCGGCGAGCAGGCGCTCCAGCTCGAGCCAGGTCTTGGGAGCGGCGGCGCAGTGGCGCGCGGCGACCTTGCGGGCGCGCACGGCGGCGTCGGCTGCGAGGGCGGCGGTGCGGGCAGCATCATCGAGGCGCATCCCCCGGCGCAGGCCCAGCCGCACGACCGTCTCGGCATCCAAGGTGGCCCATGGCTCGCCATCGAGCGCCACCGCGACGCGGGGTTCGCGACGGCCCTGAACGCGCAATTCGGTGATTTGACCGTCCATCAAGATTTCCTTTGCCAGCGGCCATGGCGTCGAACAAAAATAGCGGGCCATGGAGACTGAATCAATCCAATTACCTTTCCTGTTGCTGGGGCTGGCCGTCGGCCTGTTCGGCTGGATGATCTATTGGGCGGGCCTGCCGCTGATCGGCGGGGTGGTCGGCGCGGGGGCCGGGGCGTCGCTGGGCTACCTGGCCGCCGGGGCGGTGCAGTCGCCCTCGGCGCTGCCGTTCCTGCTTGGGGCGGGCCTGATCCTGGGCGCGGTCATGGGCGTGTTCCTGATGCGCGCGCTGCAACTCTACTTCTTCTTCGCGGTCGGGGCGAGCCTTGGCGGGGCGGGCGTTTTTCACCTGATCGAGCGCGGCCTGCTGAGCGGTTTCGTCCAGCCGCCGCCGCATTGGGAGGGATTTCTTGCGATCGCCTTCGGGGCGCTGGTGCTGGGACTGGTGCTGGTCAAGCTGCGCCGCTTCATCGTCGCGGTGGTGACCTCCGTGATCGGCGCGGTGCTGGTCACGGTCGGTCTCGGCCCCGAATCCGCCAACCTGGTGCTGCCGATCAGCCTGATCGTGTTCCTGGGAGTCCAGATCGGCCTGGTGCGCAAGTTCGTCGATACCAAGGGGTTCGACCGGCGCGCCCGGCAGGACCTGATGCGCCGGCGCGCGTCGTAAGCCGCCGCCTCAGCCGGGATTGGCGATCAGGCGGCCGCCGTCGACGCAGATCACCTGGCCGGTAATGTAATCCGATCCCTCGAGAAGGAACGCAAGGGTGGCGACGATGTCCTCGGGCGAGCCTGTGCGCCCCAGGGGCACGTGGCGGATCATCTGCTGGCGCTGCTCGTCGGTGGTGCCCTCGGGGAGCATGACGGGGCCGGGAGCGATCGCGTTGACCTGGATGGCGGGCGCCAGCTCGAGCGCGAGCGTGTGGGTCAGCGCGATGATGCCGGCCTTGGCGATCATGTAGGGCAGATAGTTGCGGTAGGGGCGCAGGCCGGCCCAGTCGGCCATGTTGATGATCTTGCCGCCGCCACCGCGGCGCATGAGGCGGGCCGCCTCGAGCGCGCAGAAGGCGGGGCCCTTGAGGTTGACATCGATGCCGTCGTCCCAGGCCTGCTCGTCGACCTCGTCGAGCGGGGTGCGTTTGAAATTGGAGGCATTGTTGACGAGGACGTCGAGGCGGCCGAACTCGGCATCGATCGCGGCGGCGACGCGGGCGATTTCATCGACGCGGGACTGGTCGCCCTGCACCGTCAGCGCCCGCCGGCCCTTGGCGCGCAGCTCCGCGGCCAGCGACTCGGCCGCCTCGCGAGAAGTGGCATAGTGGATGACGATGTGCGCGCCACGCCCGGCGAGGTCGAGCGCCATCGCCCGCCCCAGCCGCCGCGCCGCGCCGGTGATCCAGATCACCTTGTCGGAAAGATCCATGCCCGCGCCCTTTCGTTGAGGCTGCCTTGCCAGACCATCCTAGCCGACCCCTACCGGAACGACCAATTCAATTCATGAAGGGGGGGTGGTGTGGAATGGTAGGTGGGCTCTTCGCGCCGCCCCGGGCGGGGGGTGTCGGGGGGAAGGCGATGGCGGGTGG